>JBBJOI010000046.1:0-19839 GCA_037721555.1 Gaiellaceae bacterium
CCTGCGAAGGCTCTGGCGGTGCGGCGCCGTTGCCCGATTCTGCACCGGCGCCGACGTCTTGCCCTGCGTCGAGGACCTGCTGCTGCTCCGGGGGCGCACCCGTTCCCTTCTTGCGCCGGCGACGCCGGCGAGACTTACGGGCCGTAGCCTTCGGCGCCGGGAGGTTATCGGCGAGCGCGTTGGCGATGTCCTGGGTCTCGTCGAGCTCCTCGCGCGCCCGGTCGAGTGACGCGTTCGCGCGCGAGGTGTACCCGTCCGCCGACGCGAGCAGCGCTGCACCGACGTCGAGCGGCAGCGCCTTGGCGACCTGCACGAGCCTGCCGACGTTCTCCTCGTGCCGGTGACCGCGCGAGTTGGCGACGGCACCGAGCAGGCGCTTCGCCTCAGGGAACTCGGCGCTCGCGCGCCGATCCTGAATCTTGCGCGTCACCTTCGCCAGCCGCCACGTCCACCGCTGGAGGATCTGGTCGGGTGCGTTGGCCTTCCCCTCACCGATTGCCCGCAGGAGCATCCGGACACCCGCCGCGCGGTCTTTCTCCCACGGCGGCGCCTGCGAGACGAGCGTGACGAGATCGTCGAAGTCGGCGCGTTCCACGGCGGTCGCGACCCGATCCTGCAGGGCCGTCATCCGCAACCGCCGGTTCGGATTCTCGGCGGCGCAGATGGAGAGGAACGTCTCGAGGGCCGGTTTCGACGCACGTCCCTCCGCGAACTTCTTCGCGAAGGCCGCGCGCTGGTCGAAGCGGATCTGGCGGCCTGCGATCGTGGCCCAGTAACGCTGCTCGTCCTCGTCAAGGTACTTCGGGTCGATCCGCTGCCATTCGCGCTGGATCACCGCGAGGCGGCGAGCGACGTCCGGGGTGACCGGAACGAGCCATGGCGCAGGCGACAGTCTGCGGCGGGCGCGACGCTGGACACGGCGGCGTGGCGCTGGCGTGACGCGTGCGCCTTCGCGGTAGAAGTCAGCGTCGAGCAGCGAGTGCAGCGAGATCACGCGGTCCGAGTGCGTCGACGACTTGGGCACGAAGTCAACGACTATCCCGGCTTCCTTGCGCGGGTGCGTCCGCATGATGCGTCCGATGCGTTGCTGGTAGACCCGCTTCGAGGCGGTCGGCGCCAGGTGCATGCACACGGTCGCACGCGGCGAGTTCCAGCCCTCGGCCAGCAGCATGGCGTTGATCAGGACGTTGATCTCGCCGCGCTCGTAGGCCGCGAGCGTCTCGGCTAGCTTCACCGGCGGCGTGCGGCCAGAGACCGCCTCCGCCTTCATCCCGGCTGCGCGGAACTCCTGCGCCAGGTTGTAGGCGTGATCGACGCCGGCGGCGTAGACGATCCCGGGGGTCGAGTCGAAGAGGTGCCTGTAGAGGCTCGCCGCCGCTTGATTGAGGGCCTGATGATCAAGCGCCGCAGCGAGGGCGCGCTCCTCGAAGTCGCCTCCGATGATCGGCACCGAGTTGATCGCGGCGGCCGGCGGTACTCGCATGGATCGAAGCGGGGCAATCAGGCCGCGCCGTGCTGCGTCCGAGAGCGGCAGGTCGTCGACCGAAGCGGGGAAGACGTCGGAGACCTGCTTTGCGATCAGCTGCTCCGTCGCCGTCATGCCGATGTAGATCGGCTCGGGGAAGCTACGGATCGCCGCGCTCGTCTTCTCGCCGAGCGCGGTATGGGCCTCGTCGCAGATCACGAGCTGGTAGGCGGTTCGCGAGATCGATCCGACATGCCGCGCGAACCACGCGTAGGTCTGGATCGTGATCGGGTCTGGCCGCAGCGGCTCCCGGCCCGGCTCGATCACGGGCGTGAACCGGTCGCCGTACCCCTCCGTCGTCAGGTCGCGCTGGAACTGCGAGACGAGGAGCCGGCGGTGCGTGAGAATGAGGATGCCGAGGGTGCGCGCCGACTCGACGAAGCCGGCTGCGGCGATGGTCTTGCCGGATGCCGTCGGGTGCCGGAACCGGTAGCGGCGGACGGCGCCGGGATCCTCGGCCGCGAGATCGGGCTCCTCCTCGAGTTCCTCGCCATCCTCCGGCACCAGCTCGTCCTCCTCGAGCTCCTCCTGGTCTGAGTCCTGCTCCTGCTGGACGACGTCGCCGTTGCCGTTCTCCTCCTCCGCCGCGTCACGCTGCTTCGCGGCGATGAGCTCTGTGAGCATGCCGGCGAGCGCGTCGATCTGGTGCTTCCGCAGCTCGGTGCCGCCGGCGGTCGTCGGGGGCTTCAGCGAGAGCACGCGCTCGAGGCCGAGCATGAGGCCGAAGCGCACCTTCCAGCGCGCTGACGGTATGCGGCCCGCAGCTGCGATCTCCGCGAGCGCCTCTTCGAGAGCTGCAGCACGGGCGGTTCCGGGGGCAAGGGCCTCGGCTGGATCCTCGCCGGAATGGAGGAAGGGCTCGCCGGCCCACTCCTGCGCTCGGAGCGCGTCGGCAGACAAGCCGTTCGCCGCGTCCGACGTGAGTGTCGGGTTCAGTGTCGCTTCTGACATGTGCGCAGCACCTTGTTTGGTGCCGCTCCCTTGAGGGTTCGCGCGCTCGTGCAACTGCTTGGGCGACGAGCTGCGCTTGGCCGGAGCATACCTCATCCCCCCGGATCTCGCTCTTGGTGCGGCCCGCGCCGTCGTATAGTTCCTACCGATGGAGCGGCGAAAAGGCTTAGCGGCAGTCCTCGGGGGGTGCTGTGGTGATCGCGGCACCAGTCGGACTGTTTCTCGCCTCTCGCCGCCGTCACCCCGGTGCCTTTCGGCAGTTCGCCCGGTTCTTTTTAGACCGGCTACTGGCGCTGCGATCTCGCAGGTCAGTTGACGGTGGGCATCGCTGCATTGGTGGGCTTCGAGGACACGCAGGCCGACCTCGTCTCGCACGTCGAAGCGGTCGGGCTGGCGCCGACGCGGCTTTCGGGGACGCGGCGCGGTGCCCTCCGAATTGGCAGAGGGTGCGGGGGGGCGCTTCTGCCCTACCTCACCCGCTGACCCGGCCGCGGTGCCGAACTGGGCCGACTTGGTCGAGCGGGCGCGCGGTCGCTATGAGGACGGCGAGCGCAGGCTGCCCGACGATCCGGACGCGCGTCAGCGCCAGCTGACGCGGATGGGGAACGCCGCGACCGCCGCCGGGCTCAGCTCGCTGATGGCCGGCCGCAGCGACGCCGGGTGGTTCACGCGGGCCGCGGAGCGCTACCGCGAGAGCTGGGAAGGCGCGCCGCCGAACAGTTGGGGTCGCCCGATCGGGGCCGTGAAGGCGCGAATTCTCGCCGGCGACTGGGAGGCCGCTGCAGACGACGCGCGGTGGACGCTCGAGGCGGGCGCGGCGGAAGCCGACTCGCCGATCGCCCGCTATGCCGCCGCGCTGGCGCTCCTCGTCCTCGGGGACTGGGGAGAGGCGCGCGTCAACGCCGATCAGGCTCGGGCGAGCACCGACTTTCCCGGCGAGGTAGCCGACGCCCTCGCCGCCATCGCCGCCGAGGATGTGGTCGGGTACCTAGAGGCGGTCGAAGACGTGCTCTCCTCGTTCGAGACCCGCTCGGACTACCTCGAGGAGATCCCGGTTGCGGACACGGTTCTCGTGCTCCAGGCGCTCGCGGGCCGCCGAGGTATGGCGGCTGTGCTCGACTCGCCTCTCCTGCCGTAGCGTGGCCGAGCGGTCTGGAAGCGAAGGCCCCTGGGGAGAGATTGTGACGTCCTTGTTGCGGTTGAGCCGTCCGCGCTGGAGGTCTAGGGACAGTCCCTAGTCTTTTGTCCAGCGCCTCCGATGCGCGATTCGCGGCTACCCGTCGAGCAGAGACGCGGCCGCTCTGTCGAGCAGGGCCACGGTCGCGCGGCCGCGGACGAGGCTCGCCGGTGTCTCGGCGCTCGGTTCGGCGGCGAAGGTGCGGCGCACCGCGTCGGCCTTCGCATCGCCGTCGACGAGGTAGACAAGGAGTCCGCAGCTCCCGAACATCGGCGTCGTCATCGTCACTCGCGGCACGAGCGGCTCGAGGCCCGCCTCGGCCGCGACGGCCCGACGATCGGTCTCCGCGAGCGCAGGGGAGCCGGGAAACAGGGAGGCGGTGTGGCCGTCGGGGCCGATCCCGTTGAGCGCGAGATCCAGGGTGATCCCGGCGAGCTCCTCGCTGTAGAGGGCCGCCGCCTCCTCTGCCGGTAGCTCCCCACGCACCCGATGCACCTCGGGCGGAACCGCGAGCGCGTCGACCAGCTTCTCCCGTACGAGCCGGTAGTTCGACCGCTCGTCTGATGGCCGCACGGCGCGCTCGTCGCCGAACCAGGCGTGGACGTCCCGCCAGCGAGGCTGGAGCCTGGCTGCCGTCGCATAGGCCCGTCCCACCGTGCCGCCGCCCGACAGGGCGAGGTTCGCGCCCGCTCGCGCGTGCTCGGCGAGCAGTTCCGCCGCCGCACGCGCCGGATCCTCCACGATCCGGACGTCGACGCTCAAGCGCCCGCGCTCACTGGAGGGGCGCTCATTGGGGGTCGCCGCGCGCAAGCTCTTTAGACCGATCCATCGCCGCCTGGATCGCGTTCAGAAAGGCGGCCCGCACGCCGGCTCGCTCGAGCTCCCGGATGGCAGCGATAGTGGTTCCGCCCGGCGAGGTCACCATCTCTCGGAGCTCGACCGGATGCATCTTCTCGTCGCGCAACTGCTTCGCGGTGCCGAGCATCGTCTGGACGACGAGCTGGGTCGTCACCTCGCGGGGGAGCCCGAGCAGGATCCCGGCCTCGATCATCGCTTCCGCAAGGAGGGCGAAGTAGGCAGGCCCGGAACCGGAGACCGCTGTCACCGCGTCCATGTGCGGCTCCGAGACCCGCACCACCCTGCCGAGATGCCGGAGGGCCTCCTCGGCCAAGGTCAGGTGCTGCTCGTCCGCGTGCGCACCCGCGCACAGTCCCGCGATGCCTTCGTGCACGATCGACGGCGTATTCGGCATCGCCCGCACGACGGGCACGCCCACCGCGAGATGCCGCTCGATCGCCGCTGTCGGGATCGCCGCGGCGATCGTCAGCACCGTCTGCTCCGGCTGGATCAGCGGGCCGATCTCTCCCAGGAGCCCGTCGATGTCCTGCGGCTTGACCGCGACGACCACGAGGGCCGCCCCCGCGGCCGCCGCCGCGTTCGACTGCGTGGCCTCGATCCCGTAGCGTTCGCGCAGCTCCTCGGTGCGCTCCTGGCGCCGCGCCGACGCGCTGAGATTGCCGGCGTCGCGCCAACCAGACGAGAGCAGCCCGCGGATCAACGCCTCGCCGATCCGGCCGGCGCCGAGAATTGCGATCCGCCGCTCGTCGACCACCGGCGGAGTCTAGGCCGCGCGACGAGACGCGACGCGGACGAGCCGCGCCCGATCCGCGCTCGCCCCGGGGACGAGCCCGGCCATGGAGCCGCGCATGAGGTAGACGCAGGCGAGGCCGGCCCACTCTCCGTACGGCTCCAGCACCGCGGCCGTCTCCCAGGTCTCGACCCAGCGGCCCCAGAAAGACGAGCAGAGCTTCACGAGGGCGAGGTCGCCGACGAGCCCGTAGCGGTAGCTCCCGAGCCCTTCCAGCCCGATCACGCCAACCGACCACGGGCCGATCCCCCGCTCGCGCAGCAGCCGCGCCTCGACGGCTTCGACCGGCAGGCTCCGCAGTCGCTCGAGCTCGAGCGAGCGGCAGAGTCGGACGAGCGTAGACGCACGCGCGGTTGCGAGGCCGAACCGCCGCAGCTGCGCCGGAGAGAGACCGCCGACGGCCTCGCGCGTCAGCCCCGGCTCGCCGCACGCGCGCAGGATGGCGCGTTCGATCGCCCGGGACCGGCGCGAGTCGATCAGCTGGCCGCAGATCGCCCGAACCACCGACTGGGTGACAGTCGCGAGGCGGAGCGGCCGGAGCCCGTGCAGCTCGCGGATCGAACGCCCGAGCAGCGGGTCCGAGCGGAAGCGGCGCACGAACTCGGTGTGGTCGTCCTCGAGGGCGAGCATGAAGCGCAGAAGCAGCAGGCCGGCTTCGTCGCGGGCTCGCAGTACGAGCGCGCCGTCATGGCGCTGCCAGGCCTCTCCCACGTCTCCGCCGGGCAACGGCGTCCGGTAGGCGTCCGTCCGCGCGCTCAGGCGAAGTGAGTAGAGACCCCGTGGCTTGACGACGTCCTGCAGCACGAGCCGCACCATAGAGCTTCTAACACGCCGAAGCCTGAGCCGTCGGGACACGCTGGGCGGCGCGATGCAGCGTCCTCGGTCGCGCCCATACTCTCGAGTATGAGCGCGACCCTGCGTCCTTGCCTCGCACCACCCATCGCATCCCGCCGACGAGGCCTCAGCGTGTTAGAGGCTCTTACTGTTGTCACCTGATGCGCCTGACCGACGCGATCTCCCTCCGCTCGCGCCGACGTAAGCTCGCCCTGTTCCTCGAGTCGATGCGGCCGGACTCGGAGACGACGATCCTGGACGTGGGCGCCGACGAGCTCGGGTTCGGCCAGCGCAACGGCTGCGGGACGCTCAACTTCTTCGAGGAGCTCTACCCCTGGCCGGAGCGCATCACGGCGCTCGGGCAGCACGAGGGGCGCACCTTCGCCGAGCGGTACCCGAGCGCGCGCTACGTGCAGGGCGACGCGCTGGAACTTCCGTTCGGAGACCGCGCGTTCGACATCGTCTTCTCGAACGCCGTGATCGAGCACGTCGGGCCGCGGCCGGCGCAGCAGCGCTTCGTCGACGAGCTGCTCCGCGTCGCGAACCGTGCTTTCGTCACGACGCCCAATCGCTGGTTCCCGCTCGAGGTACACACTCGGGCACCGCTCGTGCACTGGCTGCCGGAGCGAGCGGCTCATCGCGCCTACGACCTGCTCCGCAAGCCGTGGGCGAAGGAGAACCACCTGCTGCGCCCGAGCGATCTCCGCGCGCTCTTCCCGCCCGGCACGGAGATCGTGAATCTCGGGATGACGCTGGCGGCGATCGTTGGCTGAGCGGTTTCCCCGGTACGCCCTCCTCGTGTTCGTCGTGGGGCTCCCGCTCCACAACGTGGCGATGGCCGAGCTCTGGGAGCTCGGGGTGCGCGACGCGGCGCTCGATGTGGTCTCGGCCTGGAAAGAGTTGCTGCTTGCGCTCGCGCTCGGGTTCGTCGTCTGGCGACAGCGGGGCCTCCCGTTCAAGTCCACCCTGACCGACTGGCTCGCGCTTGCCTTCGCGGCGGCCGTCGTTCTCTATGCCTTGATCCCACAGGACTGGCTGGGAGGAGAAGCTTCTGCGCGCGGGATCCTCTTCGGCGCTCGCCACGACCTCACCCCCGTGGCCGCCTTCTTCCTCGGCCGCAGCCTTCAGCTCGGTCGCGCGGAGCTGCGGCAACTCGCGCTCCTGCTCGTGGGAACGGCGGGCGCGGTCGCAGCGTGGGGGCTCATCGACGTCTACGCCGTACCGCTGCAGTTCTGGCGCGACTCGGGCGCCCCCGACTGGTTCGGGGAGCAGCTCGGCCTGACCTACGGCGGCCTGTCCGGGTTACCGGAGAACTTCGTCTACAACCCGGGCGACGAGCGGCCACTCCGCCGGCTCGTCTCGACGTTCCTCAGTCCGCTCGCGACCGCGTACCTGCTGCTCGTCGCGATCCTTCTCGCGACGACGCTCCAGCGAGCCCGCTGGCTCCCGGCGCTGAGCGGGCTGCTCCTCGTCGGCCTCCTCTTCACCTACTCTCGCACGTCGATCGCCGCCCTCGGCTTCGGGCTGCTCGTGCTCGCCTACGGGCTCAGGCAGTGGTGGCCCGTTGCGGCGGCCGTCGTCCTTGTTGCTGCCTCGTTCCTCTTCGTCCGCGGCTACGCCGATTTCGGCCCCGAAACCCGTTTCACACCGGGGGAGTTGGAGATCCAGCGTGCTGGGGGGCAGCGGGAAGGGACGAGCGACGATCCGTTCAGCCCCAGCGAGGCCTCCGTCGACAGCCATCTCGACAGCCTGCGCGCGGGCATCGAGACGATGCTCGACCACCCGCAGGGCTACGGCCTCGGGAACGCAGGCGTGACCGCCAAGCGCACGGGAGTCAAGATCAAGGCGGGCGAATCGACCTATACCGAACTCGGCGTCGAGCTGGGTGTGCTCGGAATGCTGCTCTTCGTAGCGTGGAACTTGGCGCTCCTCCGCAGAGTCCTTCCGCGCGCGCCGTGGCTCGGCGCCTCGCTGGCAGCCGTCCTCGTGCTCGGGATCCAGACCGACGTGATCGGCGTGCACTGGCTCGCCTTCGTGCTTTGGACGCTCGCAGGCGAGCAGGCGTAGAGGCTCCATGTGAAACTCACGCACGCGCGGCTGGTGTGCCAGACACGGCGCGGTTTCGCCGGCTCGGGCTTGCCCGTAGCACCACTACGCGCCGCGCCCGACCCGGCAAAACCGCTCCGTCTGGCACATCCCCGCACGCACCCGAGTTTCACATCAAGCCTCTAGCCGAGCTGTCACGATGGCGGTGTGAGTCCCCCGATCGATCCTCGGGTCGACATCGGCCACGTCCACCTCAAGGTGGCGGATCTTCAGCGCGCGCTCGACTTCTACGTCGGCGTGCTCGGATTCGAGCTTCAGCAGCGCATGGGGGATCAGGCCGCGTTCGTCTCGGCGGGTGGCTACCACCACCACATCGGCCTGAATACGTGGGAAAGCCGCGGCGGCTCGCCCCCGCCGCCCGGCCACACCGGGCTCTTCCATGTGGCGATCCGCTATCCCGACCGGCGCACCCTCGCCGACGCGCTTCGGCGCCTCGTGGAGGCGAAGGTGCCGGTCGCCGGCGCTTCGGATCACGGCGCCAGCGAGGCGATCTACTTCGCCGACCCGGACGGCAACGGGATCGAGCTCTACCGCGACCGCCCCGCCGAGGAGTGGCCGCGCTCAGCCGACGGCGGGGTTCAGTTGACGACGCAGCGGCTCGACCTGCAGGCACTCCTGGCGGAGGCGTGACCGTGTCGGGCGGCCGGGGCACTTCAGGTTCGGCGAGTTCAGGTTCGGTGAAGTAGTGCCGCGTGGCTACATGGAGGGCCCTGCCGCAGAGGAGGCCGAGCGGCGGCTCGACGAGCTCGAGCGGGGTGTCGCCGCCGCGGCGCCCGCGGAGCGGCTCGCGGTGATGGGGGCCACCGCAGACGATCCCGAGTCGCATTTTCTCGGCTGGCGCGACGAGGTCGACCCCGATGCGCTCTTCGAGTCCGGAGAGGCGTGGGGGATCACGCTCGTCCGGGCTCGCGCCCAGTGAACTCTGCCCGGTGAGCTCCGCCCGTTGAACGACGAGCGCTGGACGGAGGTCGACAGCTACCTCGTCGACCGGCTCGTCGCGTCAGACGGCGCCCTCGACGCGGCCTCCGGCGGTGCCGCCGTATCGGCGAACCAGGGGAAGCTGCTGCAGCTCCTGGCGCAGGCAATCGGTGCCCGCTGCGTGCTCGAGATCGGGACGCTCGCCGGCTACAGCACGATCTGGCTCGCGCGGGCGCTGCCGCCGGGCGGCAGGCTTGTGACGCTCGAGGCCGACCCGGGCTCTGCAGAGGTTGCTCGCTCGAACATCGCCGAGGCCGGACTGAGCGACATCGTCGAGCTGCGCGTCGGTGCTGCGCTCGAGTCTCTACCGCGACTGAGAGGCCCTTTCGACCTGATCTTTCTGGACGCCGACAAGGCGGAGAACCTCGAGTACCTCGTGCACGCGCTCGAGCTCTCCCGACCTGGAACGCTCATCGTCGCCGACAACGTGGTGCGGGGCGGGGCCGTCATCGACGTCGACAGCGACGATGGCCGCGTCCAGGGCGTTCGCCGCTTCTTCGACCTGCTGAATGAGGAACCTCGCCTCACCGCGACAGCGATCCAGACCGTGGGCAGCAAGGGCTGGGACGGCTTCGCGCTCGCGCTCGTCGGTGAGTAGGACGCGCTATACCTAGGGAGTGGCGAAAGCCGTCGAGCAGCTCGATCGGGTGATCATCCGCTTCGCGGGCGACTCGGGGGACGGGATGCAGCTCACGGGCGACCGCTTCACGAGCGAGACGGCCGTGATGGGGAACGACCTCTCGACACTCCCGGACTTCCCGGCCGAGATCCGCGCTCCGGCAGGTTCCCTGCCGGGCGTCTCCGGTTTTCAGCTCCACTTCGCCGACCACGACATCCTGACGCCGGGCGACGCGCCGAGCGTCCTCGTCGCGATGAATCCCGCGGCGCTGAAGACGAACCTGCGCGACTTGCCCAAGGGTGGGACGCTGATCGTCGACACCGACCAGTTCAAGGAGCGCAATCTCGCCAAGGCGGGCTACGAGACCAACCCGCTCGAGGATGGCTCGCTCGAGGACTTCCACCTCCACCCGGTGGCGCTGACCTCCATGACCGTGGAGGGGCTGAAGGGCATCGAGGGCGTCACTCCCCGAGAGGCCGAGCGCTCGAAGAACTTCTTCGCGCTTGGGCTGATGTCGTGGCTCTACAACCGGCCAACCGACGGGACGCTCGACTTCATCCAGAAGAAGTTCGGCAAACGGCCCGAGATCGCCCAGGCCAATGCGACCGCGCTCCGAGCTGGCTACGCCTACGGGGAGACCTCCGAGGACTTCGCCGTCTCCTACCAGATCGCGCCGGCGAAGCTGGCGCCGGGAACCTACCGGCAGATCACGGGCAACACGGCGCTCGCCTACGGTCTGATCGCGGCCGCGAAGCTGTCCGGGCTCGAACTCTTCCTCGGTGCCTACCCGATCACACCAGCATCCTCGATCCTCGAGGAGCTCGCCCGCCACAAGTCCTTCGGTGTGCGGACGTTCCAGGCCGAGGACGAGATCGCGGCCGTCGGGGCGGCGCTGGGAGCGGCGTTCGGCGGCTCGCTGAGCGTCACCACCTCGGCCGGGCCCGGCGTGGTGCTGAAAGCGGAGACGATCGGGCTCGGGGTCACGCTCGAGCTGCCGCTCGTGATCCTCGACATCCAGCGCGCGGGGCCCTCGACCGGGATGCCGACAAAGCCCGAGCAGGCCGACCTGCTGATGGTGATGTTCGGGCGGAACGGCGAGAGTCCCGTACCAGTGATCGCGGCCTCGACGCCGTCACAATGCTTCCACGCCGCGATCGAGGCGGCACGGATCGCGCTCAAATATCGAACGCCCGTGTACCTGCTGAGCGACGCCTACCTGGCGAACGGCTCGGAGCCGTGGTTGATCCCGGACGTCGCGTCCTTGCCCGACATCCGAACGACCTTCGCGACCGAGGCGGACGGGGACTTCATGCCGTACGCCCGAGACCCCGAGACGCTGGCGCGACCGTGGGCGCTGCCGGGGACGCCGGGGCTCGAGCACCGGATCGGCGGGCTCGAGAAGGCTGACGTCACCGGCTCGATCTCGTACGACCCGGACAACCACGATCTGATGACCCGGCTGCGCGCTGCCAAGGTCGCGGGGATCGCCAGGGACATCCCCCTGCTCGAGGTGGACGATCCCGACGGCGCACGGACGCTCGTGCTCGGGTGGGGGTCGACCTACGGCCCGATCGGCGCGGCCGTCAAGCGCGTGCGTCGCGACGGCCACCGGATCGCCCAGGCGCACCTCCACTACCTGAACCCGTTCCCGAGCAACACGGGCGAGATCCTGCGCCGATACGAGAAAGTGCTCGTGCCGGAGATGAACCTCGGCCAGCTGCTGAAGCTCGTGCGCGCCGAGTTCCTGGTCGACGCCGTCGGCTTCAACCGCGTCCGGGGGCTGCCGTTCAAGGCGTCGGAGCTGGCGGAAGCGATCGTTACGATGGTCGAGGCGTGAGCAGGCTTGCCGAGAAGCGGCCGTTCTCGTACCGATCGAGGCATGACGGCACCGTGGCGATCTTCTGGAACAACCGGCCGGCGACGGTGCTCACGGGCAAGCTCGCCGATCGCTTCGTGGCTGCCGCCCCCGCCGCGGACGAGGCGGAGCTGCAACTTCTGATGGCCAAGGCGACGGGGAACTTCAAGCGAGGGAACGAGAGGCGGGGATGACGAACCTGCACTCCATCGTGCCGGACGGCTGCACGCTCTCGTCGGGCGGGCTCGCCGATCAGGCCGGACGTGCGGTGCGCCTCCTGCCCTCGGTCGTAACCGTCCAGCGATCGGAGGACGAGCTGCTCATCTCGTTCAGAGACGGTGTCGACCGCTCGCTCGTGCAGGAAGTTGTTGCGACCGAGCAGCAGTGCTGCTCGGTCCTCAAGATCGAGTACGACGGCGCCGCTGGGACGCTCCGGGTCGCGGCTCATGACAGGCAGGGACGGGAAATGGTCAGCCAGATGGCGGAGTTCTTCGGGGCAGCTCGATGAGCGAGGGCAACGGCGACCTGATCCAGCTCAAGGCGAAAGACTTCAAGTCCGACCAGGAGGTGCGCTGGTGCCCGGGCTGCGGCGACTACGCGATCCTGAACGCGGTTCAGTCCTTCATGCCGGAGCTGGGCCTCGCGCGCGAGCGGATCGTCTTCGTGTCCGGGATCGGCTGTGCCGCGCGCTTCCCGTACTACATGCAGACATACGGCATGCATTCGATCCACGGCCGTGCGCCAGCGATCGCGACCGGGCTCTCGGTGTCGCGCCCGGATCTGTCCGTGTGGGTGGTGACGGGCGACGGCGACGCGCTCTCGATCGGCGGCAACCACCTCATCCACGCGCTTCGCCGCAACGTCAACCTGAAGATCCTGCTCTTCAACAACCAGATCTACGGGCTGACGAAGGGCCAGTACTCGCCGACATCCGAGCTCGGGAAGGTGACGAAGTCGACGCCGATGGGATCGCTCGACCAGCCGTTCAACCCGCTGAGCGTGGCGATCGGCGCCGAGGCGACGTTTGTCGCGCGCGCGATCGACACCGACAAGAAGGAGCTGACAGAGGTGCTTCGCGCGGCCGCGCTGCACAGGGGGAGCGCCTTCGTCGAGATCTACCAGAACTGCAACATCTACAACGACGGCGCGTTCGACTTCGTGCGCGAGCAGAAGGAGAACCGGCTGTATCTCCGGCACGGAGAGCCGATCGTCTGGGGCGATCCCGCCTCGGGACTGAAAGCCGTCCGCCTGCTGCCGGACGGCTCGCCGGAGGTGGTGGCGGCGACGGACGAGGGCCTGTTGATCCACGACGCCCACGCGCATGAGCCTGCCCACGCGTTCGCGCTTTCCAGGATGACGCAAACCGCGATCGGAGCGACCCCCATGGGCGTCTTCCGAGCCGTCGAGCGCCCGGTCTACGATGAGCTGATGGCGGAGCAGATCAACGTCGCGAGGGCGAAAGGCGAGGGGAAACTGGTGCAGCTGCTGCACGGCGCTGACACGTGGGCGATCTGAACGGGCACAATGCTTGCACGCCGGCACGCGGCAGGAGCTGTGCGGCAGGGGTTGAGCGGCAGGGCGTACGTGTGGGAGGACGATCGTCACCCGACGACCGGGTGTCAACGACAACGAGGAGCTGGATGGCTGCGAGCAAGAGACAGACGACCTTCGCCAAGCTTGCGCGGGAGCAGGCGATGAGAGAGCGCCGCGTGCGAAAGCAGGAGAAGAAGGACGATAAGAAGCAGGCGGCTGCCGCACTCGCCGCCGGGGGGCCTACCGGCGAGGCAGCGGCCACCGCCGAGCCCGCCGTTATCGACGACAACTAGCGCGCGGGCCGCGGTAGCTCGCCGGCAGGTCCTTGCCCGCCGGCGAGCCCCGTTCGATCGCGTGCCGCGAGTGGCTACACCGCGACCGCGATGCCTTCGGTCGAGATCTTCGTGCCCATCGTCTTGACCTTCTCGAGGGCTGCCTGCTCCTGCTGCAGGTTCTGCTTCAGGAGCTCCGCCACGTCGCTGGCGCCCCGCGCCTCGGCGTTCGTCACGAGCGTCTCGTAGACCGCGATCTCGTGGTGCTCCGTCTCGCCTGCGCCCGCCAGGAGCACAGCGTCGACGATCGAGTTGTCCGTCATCGCGATCGTCGTCGTCCCTTCTTCCTTCAGCCCCTCGATCGTCGGGCACGGTGACGGCTCTACCTTCTCGCCGAGCAACTCGAACGACTTCTCGATGTTCGCGACGTGCTGCTTCGTCTCGGCGGCATGCTCGCTGAAGAGCTCCCTGAGCTCCTCGCGCTGGGCGTTCTGCTCCAGGTCGTCGAGCATGCCGAGGATCGTCTTCTCCATCGTCAAGGCGGCACCGAGCTTGAAGCTGAAGATCTCCTCCGGCGTCGTCAGTCTGTCTGGCATTAACCCCTCCTACGGTGGTGTGTTGATGGCGCGTACCCGCCAGCGTGGCGCGGAAACGCCTGCGCCCCGCCCGGGGACCTCGATCTCGATGTGTGGCTCCTGCTCGCCACGCCAGCGCTGAAAGGGGGCGGGCGGTGGACGCACCGCCCGCCCCACCGGCGACGACTACACCCCGGTGGCACGAGCGCGACCCGCGCCTGTCTGTCGTCGGACGTGTGGGCGGTAACCGCCCGTTGGACATGTTGGGCGGTACCCGCCCGGCGGACATGTTGGGCGGTACCCGCCTGGCGGACATGTTGGGCAGTACCCACCCGATGGGTGAGCCAACTGCGCCGCAGCAACGGTAGAAACGCAAGCTCACGTCCCGCCTCTGAGATCGTTGCCGTCGTCACGATCGTACGGCCACTGGCTCCCGTAGGCAACAGCGATACGCGTGAGAAAACGTGACGGAGCCCGTCGGTGGCGGGCTCCGTCACTCTCTCGCGGGGAATCGAGAGGTGGTTACTCGTCTTCGGCGTCTGCGCGCGTGACGGTGACGGTGAAGACGCGCTCGCAGTTCACGTGCTCGTCCGACTCCTTCGAGTTGAGCCAGACGCGATCGTTGCCCGGGCCGCAGTCGAGCTTGTCGACCTGGTTGTCGTTGGCGATCGCGTGCAAGCGGTCGTCGCCCTCGCCGCCGCTCAGAACGTCTGCGCCCCGGCCACCGAACATCGAGTCGTTGCCGTTGCCGCCGTTCTCCGTGTCGTTGCCGTGCCGGCCGCGGATCAGATCGTTGTCATCGCCGCCGTTCAGCACGTCGTCGCCCGAGCCGCCGCGAACGCGATCGCGACCCGCTCCGGCATCGACGGTGTCATTGCCCTGGCCGGCGAAGATCCGGTCGTTGCCGCCGAGCGCATTGATCGTGTCGTTGCCGGCGAAGCCGGCGATCCGGTCGGTGCTCTCGGTGCCGGTGAGTGCGTCGTCACCGGAGGTGCCCTTGATGCGATTGAACTCGTGTGCCGCCGCCGCGCCGACCACCACCAGCGCGAAGAGCGAGACGAGCGTGACGATCAACTTGCGGTTCACCTGGTGCCTCCTTGGAAGAGATTCGGTGGCTCCATCCTCGGCTCGCCCGGTCATCCCTCCGTTCGCCGCGTGTAAGACCCGCGTAAAGCGTGAGGGCTCGGAACTCTTCTCAGGCCCGGGCGAGCTCGGGCTGTTCGGGCAGGGACGCATCAGCGCCGGGGACGCGCAGCCGCACCACGAACCGCGTCAGGCGGCCGGGATCGGACGAGGCGTCGACGTTTCCGCCCATTCCCTCCGCGAGCTGCTTCACGATCGCGAGCCCGAGGCCGGTACCGACGGGGCGCTCGCGGCCGTAGCGGGCGTAGAGGTAGAAGCGCTCGAACGCCCGCGGCAGATCCTCCGTCTGGAGACCTGGCCCGGTGTCCTCGACCGCTATCGCTCCCGGCCGCGCGACGATTCGTACCAAGCCACCGGAGGGAGTTACGCGCAAGGCGTTCTCCACGAGATTCGACACCACCTGCATCATCCGGTCGGCGTCGCCGACAGCGGGCGAGGCTTCGGTTGCCGAGACCTGCAGCTCGACGCCGAAGCCGTACGCATTCGACTCGTAGCGCCGAGCGACCTCTCGCGCGATCTCGCTGAGCTCGATGGGCACTCGCTGCACACTGAACTCGCTCTTGTTCATCCGGGCGAGGTCGAGCAGGTCGCGCACGAGCCGCTCGAGTCGCACCGCCTCGCGCCGGATCGTCTCCGCGGCCTCGGTCGGGTCGAGGACTCCCTCGCCGAGGCCCTCCGCGTAGCCGCGGATCGCCGTCAGCGGTGTCTTCAGCTCGTGGCTGACGGACAGCAGGAATTGTCGTTCCGCCGCGCGCGCCCGTGCGAGCTGGGCGGCCGCCTCGTTGAATGACTGCGCGAGCACGACGAGCTCGCGTGCGCCCTTCGCCGGGATCGGCTCCAGCGTCTCGTGTTCGGCAAGGTGCCGTGCGGCTTCGGCGACGCGCCGCACCGGCCGGGCGATCGCGCGTGCGAGGAGGAACGCGATCGCAGCTGCAAGCGCTGCGGCCGCCAGCGCGCCGATCGCGAGGCCGCGCGCATGCGGCTGCCAGGACGAGGCGACGACGTCCGTGGGACGGAGCAGGACGAAGCCCTTGCCGCCCACGAGGCGGGCGGCGTAGAACGAGCGTTCGCCGTCGATCGTGATCGTTCCATCGAGGGGCTGTCCGCGCCGCAGCAGGCTCGTCTGCTCGGGTGGGAGGAGCAGAGACGAGCCGTCGAGCTTCACCTCGACGATCCGCTCGTCCTGCCGGTCGAGGATGGGTTGGAGCCGGTCCTGTGCGCGGCGCGAGAACGGCAGGAGCGCCGCCCGCTCCCGCTCTGCGAGCAGATCCATCTGGGCGCTGACGTCGCGGAGCGTATTGCGCTCGACCGCCTTGCGAGTCAGGGTCGCGCCGATCGCGAGGGCGAGCGCGACGGAGAGGATCGCGGCCGCGCCGATGGCAGCGAACAGCCGCGCCCGCAGGCTCATTCGCGAACGGCCTTGTATCCCGAGCCGCGCACCGTGCGAATCAGCTGCGGCCGGTCGAGCTTCCGCCGCAGCTGAGCGACGTGGACGTCGACGGTCCGGGTCCCGCCCTCGAACGTCATGCCCCACACGCGGTCGAGCAGCTGGTCGCGTGAGAAGACGATCCCGGCGTTCTCGACGAGCCAGGCGAGCAGCTCGAACTCCTTGCTCGTCAGCTCGACGCGCTCGCCACCGACGTGGACCTCGCGCTCGTCACGGCGCAACTCGAGGTCGCCAAGCGTGACTCCGTCGCGCCGCGCAGGACCGTCCGTGCGTCGCAGGACCGCCTTGAGACGGGCGGTGAGCTCGCGGGGCGAGAACGGTTTGGCGACGTAGTCGTCGGCTCCCACCTCGAGCCCGAGCACCCGGTCGATCTCCTCGTCGCGGGCGGTGAGCATCACGATCGGAACCTCGGAGCGGGTGCGGATCTCTCGGCAGACGTCGAACCCGTCCATGCCCGGCAGATTGATGTCGAGCACGACGATGCGGATCTCGTGCCGACCGAGCTCCGCGAGCGCATCCTCGCCCGAGCGCACCCAGAGAACCCGGTAGCCGCTGCCACTCAGGTAGCTGCGGACGAGCTGGCCGATCGCTAGCTCGTCCTCGACGACGAGGACGAGCGGGCCCGACGCCGGCTCGAGCGGTCGTGCTTGCTCGACCGGCGCCGGGAAGCTCACCGGCGCGGGGTGACGTGGACGATGTGCGCCGCCGCGTCGCCGTCGCGGACGGTGGTCGCGATCATCCCCCGCCTGAGCGAGCCGAGGGGTACCCGCCGGCCCTTGAACAGAACTTCGGCGGTCGGCGAGACGGGGATCGAGACGACGGTGCCGTCCCGCTCGAGGAGCGTCAGCGAGCCGTCGGCGAGATTGCGGATGCGGCCCCGGTCGATGCGGAGGTCGCGCAGGCCTGCGGCATCCTGGAGGATCACCTCCGCACGGACGAGCTTCGGCCCGAAGAGCAGGTCCTCGAGCCCGTTCGTCAGTGCCGAGGCGGGAGCGGCAAGGAGGAGCACGACGTTCACGACGAGCAGGGCAGCCACTGTCCACAGTGCTTTGGACAGCCACAGCGCCTTCGAAAGCTTCCGTTCCATGTCCCGATTGTCGGCAGGCAACATCAGCGGCCCATGCTCGCAATGTAAGCGGGATGTAAAACGCGCACCGTCCACCGCACCAAACACTGTGCTCGTACGGACGGACGGCGCGTGATGGTCAGCCTGCGGCGGTCGAACCTGAGGTCAGGTCTTGCATCGGCGCAGACCTACTCACGGTCGGCGGTGACAGTGAGATTTCTAGCGTTGCGAGACCTGACGCCAGCCTCCCGCGCTGCGTCCCGCCGTTTGCGCAGCTCGCCCGCCGCCAGCACCGTCATCCCGAGCCCGGTGGACCCGGCGACCACGAACGCGAGCGGCGTGCCGCCAACCTCCGTCAGCCAGCCGGCGAGCAGACCGCCCACCGGCGCCAGGCCTGCGAACGCCCAGAGGTAAAGGCTGACGATGCGGCCGCGCAGGCGGTCGGGCGCACCGAGCTGCAGGATCGAGTTCGCGTTCGACGTCCAGAGGGTGAAGCAGGTTCCGGTGACGAAGAGGAGCGCGGCTGCCGGCAGGATCGACTCGATCGCCGCGAGCGCGAGCAGGGAGACGCTGAAGCCGCCGGTCCCGAGCACGAGCACCTTCCAGCTGGCCCGGCCGAGGGCGGCCGAGAGGAGCGCCCCGAGGAGCGCGCCGGCGCCGAAGCAGGCGGAGAGAATCCCGAACACCTCCGGTCCTGCCCTGAGCGTGTCCGAGGCGAGCAGCGGCAGGATCACGTGAAAGTTGAAGCCGACGGTGCTGATGACCGTCACGATCGCGAGCACCAGCCGCAGCTGTGGTGAATGGCGCGCGTATGAGAGGCCCTCTCGAATGCTCTGCAGCACCTTCGGCGGCTCCGCCTCCCGGATCACCTTGACGAGCTCGCTCTCGCGCATCATCAGCAGGCTCGCCAGCACGGCGAGAAAGCTGACCGTGTTGACCACGAAGCAGGCGCCGACGCCCCACGCGGCGATGATCACGCCGGCGATCGCCGGGCCGACGACGCGCGAGCCGTTGAAGAGGCTCGCGTTCAGCGCGACCGCGTTCGGCAGCTCGTCGCGCCCGACCATCTGGAACGTGAGCGCGTGGCGCCCGGGCGCGTCGAAGACGATCGCGGTGCTGGAGAGGATCGCGAGCAGGTAGACAAGCCAGAGCGTGGCGCCCCCAGTCAGCACCAGGACCGCGAGAACTGCTGAGAACACCATCGACACCGTCTGGGTCACGATGACGAGGCGGCGGTTGTCGATCCGGTCGGCGAGCACGCCCGCGAAGAGACCGAAGACCGTGAACGGGATGAAGCGGCAGAACGCGAGGGCGCCGACCGCGAGAGGCGAGTGCGTGAGCTCGATCACGAGCCACGCGAGCGCGATGTTCTGCATCCAGGTGCCGCTCACCGAGACGAGCTGACCCGTGAAGAAGAGGCGGTAGTTCCGGTGGCGCCTCAGGCTCGCAAAGGTGCGGTCGTTCAGCGCCAGGAGGAGCGCGGTCACGGAGGCTTCGCTCTCACAGGAGCCGCCCCAGCGGTTCGATCGCAGCCTCGATCGCCGCGATCTCGTCCGGCGTCAGCTCACGCAGCCGCTCTGCGAGCCAGGTCGTGCGGCGCGCGCGGACGCGGCGCAGGAGCCGCGCCCCTTCCTCGGTCAGCGTCAGACCCACCCGGCGGCGATCGGTCTCGTCCCGCACCCGCTCGATCAGGCCGGCTCGCTCGAGCCGGTCGACGTGGCCGGAGAGGGCGGGCGCGGAGATCCTCTCTTCTGCCGCCAGCTCGCGCAGGCTCAGGCCACGGTTCGTCTTGATCAGCCACAGGAGCGTCACCTGGCGCGCGGTGACGCCGAGGCTCTCCGTCTCCTTGCGCAGCTCTCGGCTGAGCCGCAGCAGCACCGGCCGGAGCTGGTTCGCGAGTACGAGAGGATCAGCAATAACATCGTTAACCATTAGTGTGGTTATGAGTTTACCAGATCGAGACCTGGCGATCCTTGCGCCACCGTCCGCTGCACGCCAAGCTGCAGGCGTGGGAGGATGGATCGAGTCGCTTGCGATGGCGGCGGCCCGGCGGCCTCTCGGTCGGGCTGATCGCGGTGCTGCTGCCGTCGGCGTTGACAACCGAGGGCGA
>JBBJOI010000047.1:0-19829 GCA_037721555.1 Gaiellaceae bacterium
CCGCACCGACACCTCCGGCCGCACCGACACCTCCGGCCGCACCGACACCTCCGGCCGCACCGACACCTCCGGCCACACCGAAACTTCCGGCAGGGCTAGCAGCCGACCTCGCCGACCGGAGCGACAGCATCTCCGAGCTGCTGGACGTACAAGACGTGTGCTCCGCGCGCACCGAGGCCGAGACGCTCCAGCGGCGAGCGATTGCGGCGATCAACGCGCGGCGTGTGCCGGCAGTGTTTCAGGAGGAGCTGACCGGGTTGGCGAACGCGCTCGTCGTGTCGGTTCGCTGCAGGTCCGGCTCCGCGTCCGAAACGCGCTCCCTCGGCGCAGCCCGCCGGCTCAAGGACTGGCTGCGCGACAACTCGTAGGAGAGGCGGCGCGGCGGAGCGGTTAGATGGGTACTACTGCGGTCGCGACGGGCTCCTCGATGACGCCCGAGCTGGAGCCAAAGGTGATTCCCTCGCGGCCGAGCGCGAGCTGGACCTCCTCGCGGGCCTTGTAGATGCGCCACTTGACGGTGGCGAGCGTCACCTCCAGCGAGTCTGCGATCTCCGTATAGGAGAGGCCCACGACGTCACGGAGCAACAGTGCCATCTTCAGGTCGACGCTGAGGTCCTCGACCGCCCGCCATACAGCGTCGATCGCCTCCACTCGCTCGAACGGTGCGTCGACGGCCTCGAGCGGCGGAATGTCGTCGAGGTTGACGATGGCGCGCGGCCGGCGCTCGAGGGCGCGCAGCTCGTCCAGTACGCGGTTCTTCGTCACCTGGAAGAGCCAGGTCGTGAAGCGACACCTGAGCGAGAAGCCCGGGAGTCCCTGGTAGACGCGGAGGAAGACTTCCTGCGTCAGATCTTCGGCCAGGGAGCGATCGCCGACGAGCCGCAGAACGTAGTTGAACACGGGCAGCTCGTACGCGCGCACGATGAGCGTGAATGCACGCTCATCTCCGCGCTGAGCCTTCCGCAGGACCCCGAGATCAGGCTGTGGCAGCGCCAAGTGGGCGCCAGTATATCCGTGCAATCACGCGTTTTGGTAAAGATTCTTCGTCTCGCTGGATAACGCGGAACCGGTCATGTCAGGCGGCTGGTCGAGGCCGAGCAGATGCAGGATCGTGGGCGCGAGATCGGAGAGTCCGCCCGCGTCCCTGAGCCGGCGCGTCGTGTCGGTGAGGATGAGCGGTACCGGGTTCGTGGTGTGCGCGGTGTGCGGGCTGACACCGTCCGCCTCGAGCATCTGCTCGGCGTTGCCGTGATCCGCGGTGACGAGGCAGACCCCGCCGGCGTGATGGGTGGCCTCGACGATCTGCGCGAGACAGCCGTCCACCACCTCCACCGCCTCGATCACCGCCGGGATCGAGCCCGTGTGACCCACCATGTCCGGGTTGGCGAGATTGATCACGACGAAGCGTAGTCTGTTGTCTATTCTGGCAACAACGCGAGTCGTCAGCTCGCGTGCTGACATCTCCGGCTTCAGGTCGTAGCTCGGCACCTCGCGCGGCGACGGCACCAGGATGCGCTCTTCTCCCTCCCATGCCTCCTCCACGCCTCCGTTCAAGAAGTAGGTCACGTGCGCGTACTTCTCGGTCTCGGCTGCGTGCAACTGTCGCGCGCCGGCGCGCGACAGCGTCTCTGCGAGCGTGTTGCGCACGATCTGCTCGCCGAAGACGGCCGGAGCGTCGAGGCCGTCGCTGTAGCGCGTCATCGTCGTGAGGTCGATCCCCGACTCCTGCAGCCGCTGCGAGAGCTGACGCGCTCGGTCCGACCTGAAGTTGAAGAAGATCGCTGTGTCCCTCTGCGTCAACCGTGGGCGCCCCTCGAGGACGATCGGCTCAACGAACTCGTCGGTGATGCCGGCGTCGTAGCCCGCCCGCACTGCCACGACCGGATCGGTCGCTCGCCTCCCCTCCGCACCCACCACCGCCGCGAAGGCACGCTCAGTGCGCTCCGACCGGCCGTCCCGATCCATCGCGAAGTAGCGCCCGACGACCGTCGCTATTCGATCCGCCGGCAGCTCTGCGAGATCGCGGACTGCGGATGTCGGTGAGACGTCGCGGCCGTCGGTGAAGGCGTGGATCCAGGTGCGCTCCTGGAGCCCGAGCCTGCGCGACAGCTCGAGCAGCGCCTGGAGGTGCGAGATGTGTGAGTGGACGCCGCCGCGCGAGACGAGCCCGAGCAGGTGCACGTCTCCCCCGCGCTCCCTGGCCCGCTCGAACGCGCCGAGCAGCACCGCGTTCGTAGAGAAGGAGCCGTCGGCGACGGCAGCATGCACGCGCTGGAGGTCCTGGAAGAGGATGCGCCCCGAGCCGATCGTGAGGTGCCCGACCTCCGAGTTTCCCATCTGCCCGGCAGGCAGGCCGACGGCCCCGCCCGAGGCGGCGAGCGTCGCGTGAGGAAACGCGTGCCAGAGCCGGTCGAAGACGGGCGTCCGGGCGGCCTCGATCGCGTTCCCCGGGCCAGAGGCCGCGCAACCCCAGCCGTCAAGGACGACGAGTGTTACGAGCTCGACGCGGCCGCTCTGCATATCGCGCTGAAGGAGTCCGCCTGGAGCGAAGCTCCGCCGACGAGGGCTCCGTCGACGGACGTCTGCGCGAGAAGCTCGACCGCGTTCTCGGGCTTGACGGAGCCGCCGTAGAGCACGGGGCGGTCGAGCAGCCCCTTGATAAAGGCGTGCGCGTCCTGCGCCTGCTCGGGGCTCGCCGTCTTGCCGGTGCCAATAGCCCAGACGGGCTCGTAGGCGAGAACGAGCCGCTCATGCGCGCCGACGGCGAACGCGATCGCCTCGACCTGGATCGTCAGCACGAGCTCGGTGTCCCCCGACTCGCGCTGCTCGAGCGTCTCCCCCACGCACGCGATCACGCCGAGCCCTTCCTCGAGCGCCGCGCGCGTCCGCCGGGCCACCGTCTCGTCGGTCTCGCCGAAGTGCTGCCGCCGCTCCGAATGACCGACGAGAGCCCCGTCTACGCCGAGCTCGCGCAGCATCGTTGGCGACACCTCACCGGTGAAGGCGCCCGCAGGCTCCCAGTGGACGTTCTGAGCGTAGACGGTGCAGCCGCTTCCTACGGCGGCGCCAAGGGAGACGAACGGCGGGCAGAGAACCACCTCGACTCCTGCGGGCGGGTCGAACGCGGCCAGGAACGCCTCCGTCTCGGCCGGCCCCTTGAACATCTTCCAGTTTCCCGCGATCAGCACCGCCGGAGCCTACGCTGCCGCACGCGGGATGGCGGCAACGCCCGGCAGCTCCTTGCCCTCGAGCAGTTCCAGCGAGGCGCCGCCGCCCGTCGAGACCCAGGAGAGGCGCTCCGCCAGCGACAGCTCGTTCACCGCCCGCACCGAATCGCCGCCCCCGACGACCGTGAAGCCGCCGCAATCGGCGACGGCTTCTGCCACGGACCTCGTGCCACCTGCGAAGCGCTCCCACTCGAAGACTCCCATCGGCCCGTTCCAGAAGACCGTCCTCGCGGCCCGGATCTTCTCGGCGAAGAGGGTCTGCGACTCGGGGCCGATGTCGAGCCCGAGCCACCCCTCCGGCAGCTCGTCTGGGCGGAAGACGCCGCTCTCCGCTCCCTCGGCGAACTCGGCCGCGGCGATCACATCGACAGGCAGCTGCACCTGCGCCTGGAGTGGGTTGTCCTCGCGGAGCTGCTCGGCCATCTTGCCGCCGATCAGCATCGTGTCGACGTATCCCGCCAGGTTCTGGAGCACGCCGAGCTTGTCGTCCACCTTCAGACCGCCGACGACCGCGATGTACGGCCGCTCGACATCGCCGAGCAGCCTGCCGAGCATCTCCAGCTCGCGCTCGAGCAGGAGGCCCGCGTACGCCGGCAGGATGCGGGCGACGGCCTCGGTCGAGCTGTGCGCGCGGTGCACCGAGCCGAATGCGTCGTTGACGTAGAGCTCGCACCCCTCCGCCAGCTCCCGCGCGAACCCTTCGTCATTCTCGGTCTCGCGCGGATCGAAGCGCGTGTTCTCGAGCACCTGGAGCCGATCGTCAGGCAGCAGCGAGCGAAGGTGCTCGCGGACGGGCGCCATGCCGAACGCTGGATCGGCGCCCTCCGGTCTCCCGAGGTGCGAGCAGACGCGCACGGCGGCCGCTCCGCGCTCGAGCAGGAGCTCGAGCGTCGGCACCGCCGCGCGGATCCGGGTGTCGTCCGCGACCCGCCCGTTCTCGAGCGGGACGTTCAGGTCGGCGCGGACGAGGATCGCCTTTCCGCTCACCTCCGCCTCGCGGACGGAGCGCCGCTTCGTCACTAGGTCATGCGGACTGGGTCACGCGGACTGGGTCATGGAAATGGACTCGAAGAGCTCGAGCAGGTTGCCGGCGGGGTCGCGCACGTACGCCACGCGCCCTCCCCAGCGCTCGGGCCGAGGTCGGCTCCGCCCGAGAGACGCAGGTGGACCTTCCTCAGCCGTCACAGCAACTTCCCGATCAGATCGACGAGGCGGCAGCTGTAGCCCCACTCGTTGTCGTACCAGCCGAAGACCTTCACCAGCGAGCCGCTTGCCATTGTCAGCTCCGCATCGAAGACACAGGAATACGGGGAGCGCTGGACGTCGGTCGAGACGATCGGATCCTCCATGTACTGGAGGTACGGCTGCAGCGACCCGGAGGAGGCGGCAGCGCGGAATGCCTCCTTCACCTCGTCCACGCTCGTGTCGCGGCCGACCCGGCAGACGAGATCGGTGACGGAGCCGGTGGGCACCGGCGCCCGCATCGACATCCCGTCCACCTTGCCCTTCAAGTCGGGCAGGACGAGCCCGATCGCGCGCGCTGCCCCGGTGGAGGTCGGGATCAGGTTGATCGCGGCAGCGCGTGCGCGGCGGATGTCCTCGTGCGGCAGGTCGAGGATCCGCTGGTCGTTCGTATACGCGTGGATCGTCGTCATGAAGCCCTGCTCGACCGTGAACGCGTCGTGGAGCACCTTGGCCAGAGGTGCCACGCAGTTCGTGGTACACGAAGCGTTCGAGATGATGTGGTGCGCGTCACGGTCGTACTGGTCGTCGTTGACGCCGAGCACGAGCGTGAGATCCGGCTCGGTTGCGGGCGCCGAGATGACGACCTTCTTCGCTCCCGCGTCGAGGTGCTTCTGGGCCGCGTCGCGCTTCGTGAAGAAGCCGGTCGACTCGAGGACGACGTCGACACCCAGGTCGCCCCAGGCGAGCGCAGCCGGGTCGCGCTCGCTCAGCAGCTCGAACTCCTTTCCGGCCGCGCGGATGGCGCCGTCGCTCAGCTCGACGTCGCCCGAGAGCGGCCCCAAGTTCGAGTCGTACTTCAGCAGGTGCGCCATTGTCCGGGCATCGCCGAGATCGTTCGCCGCCACGATCTCGAAGTCGCTGTCCCGCTCGAGCGACGCGCGGAAGAAGTTTCGTCCGATCCGGCCGAAGCCGTTGATCCCAACACGAGTCGCCATCGCCGTCCCTCGCCCTCCTGTCGCGCGTCCGAGCGGCGGAGTCTAACGCGGTAGGGACGCGAGCTTGCCGCTCAGGTAGCGCAGGTATGGATCCGGGTCGATGGGGCCGCCGACGAGCCGCTCGAGCGTCTCCTTCGGCGTGAACTTCCGCCCGTGCCGGTAGAGGTTCTCGGTCAGCCACTCGCGCAACGGGCCGAACTCGCCGTCGGCGAAACCGTCCTCGACGTTGGGCAGCTCCTGCGTCACCCGCTCCCAGATCTGCGCGGAGATGACGTTCCCGAGGGCGTAGGTCGCGAAGTAGCCGATGTGTCCCGCGGCCCAGTGCATGTCCTGCAGCACGCCGAGCCGCAACTCCGGCGGCTCGACGCCGAGGTAGCGCTGCATGCGGTCGTTCCAGACCTCGGGCAGCTCATCGAGCCCCACGTCGCCGCTCAGGAGCTCCTGCTCGAGCTCGAAGCGCAGGATCACGTGGAGGTTGTAGGTGGCCTCGTCCGCCTCCACCCGGATGAAGGACGGGTGCACCCAGTTGACGGACGCGAACCACTCGTCCAGGTCGACGTCCCCGAGCGCTTCGGGGAAGTGCTCCTGCAGCTGCGGATAGAAGAAGCGCCAGAACGGAAGGCTGCGGCCGACGAGGTTCTCCCACAGGCGACTCTGCGACTCGTGCAGGCCGAGAGAGGTGCCGCGGGCGAGGAGCGTGCGCTCGAGGTCAGGCGAGACGCCGTGCTCGTACAGCCCGTGACCACATTCGTGCATCGAGGCGAAGAGACCATCCAGGTTCGTCTCGTGGTAGCGGGTCGTGAGCCTGATGTCGTTGATCCCGATCGAGCTCGCGAACGGATGCACCGTCGGGTCGAGCCGCCACGAGCCCGCTTCGAACCCGAAGCGCTCCAGCACGCGCAACTCGAAGTCGTGCTGCCGGTCGATCGGGAAGTGCCGATCACGGGCCGGCCGGTCGCCGTTGCGAGCCGCGTCCGCCACGAGCGGGATCTGCTCCTGCTTCAACCGCTCGAAGACGACCCGCACCTCGGCGGCCGTCATTCCGCGCTCGAAGTCGTCCAACAGGACGTCGTACGGCTCGTCGTAGTCGTCGAAGCACTCGACATAGCGACGCCGGAGCGCGAGGTTCGTCTCGAGGTGTGGCCGGAAGAGCCCATAGTCGGACGTCCTGCGTGCCTCGGCCCAGACCGGCAGCGCGAGCGACGACGCACGCGACATCGCCGCCCGCAGCTCCGACGGGACTTGGCGCGCCTTCTCCCAGTCATGGCGCGCGACCCGGACGAGGCTCGCCTCGTCGGAGTCGTACGGCTGCGACTCCCCCCAAGGGCCGAGCCGCTCGAGCAGGCGCCCGATCTCGTCGGAGGTGAAGGCCTCGTGCGCGATCCGGCCGAGCGTCGCGAGCTGCTCCGCCCGGACGCGGCCGCCGCCGGCAGGCATCTTCACCTGCTGATCCCAGGCGAGGAGCCCACCCGCCTTCTGCAGATCGTGGATCTCCGCCAGGCGCTCCTTCAGCTCTCCGTAGGCCTCGTGCACGCCGCGCAACCTATCGCGCCGGCGCTTCCGACGTGCCGCCCCGGCGCCTCAGTACCCTCTGGCCGCGCAGCGCAGGTGACGAAAAGGTCAGATTGTCGTAGGATTCGAAGCAGCGGGTCCGTGCTCGGCCGGCGGCGGATTCAGACCCCATCCGCCGCCGGTTTGGGAGCGCGGTATTGCGGAGGGGGAGGTCGTCCTCGGAACTCCCCCTCCGGCCCGCCCTCTCGCCCCTGGCCATCGCCGCCTCCCGGGCGGCCGAGCCGCCCTCCGCACGCTCAGCTCCACGCGACGAGCGAGAGCGAGAGCGACGCGGTCTCTACCCGGGAAGGGCGTCCGCGAGTTCCCGGAGCTTCCGCAGTCGCCGGTGAACCGAGACCTTGGTCGCGGGCGGGTCGCACTTCGCAGCGAGCTCGCGCAGGGAGAGGGTTGGGTGGCGTTGGCGCAGGCGCGCGACCTCGTGCAGCCGGAGCGGCAACTTCTCGAGCATGCCGGCAGCCCGGAGCGCCCGCACAGCCTCGAGCTGCTCCTGGGCGGCGCGCGAAGTGCGGACGAGGTTCGCGTGGTCGGCGTTCGCAAGCCGGTTGGCGGTTGCGCGTGTCGCCGCGAGAACGGCGCGCTCCTCGAAGGCAAGCACCGTGTCCGTGGCGCCGGCGCCCGCCAGCAGAGCCTCGATCGGCTCGATTCCCTTCGCGTAGGCGATCACGTGTCGTCCTCGATCGAGCAGTCCGAGCTGGATCCTGTCCGCCGCGGCGACTTCACACAGAAACCGCGCGCCGCCGACCGAGCTCGTCCGGAGCTCGAGGTGCAGCCCCCGCGGGCCGGAGAGCGAACCACCGCCGAGGAACGCACCTCGGAAATAGGCGCCGCGGCAGCATGCACGTCCGACGATCCGTCGAGGTGGCCGCTCGACCGGGGCATGGCGAGAATCGAGGACACCGGCCTGCACGAGGCTCCCGAGGGCGCCCTCGTCGCCGGAGACGTGCAGCTGGTAGCGCGTCAACAGGTCGAACGACCGCTGGCGGTAGGTGCGGATCTCGGAATGAATGCCGACGTCGCGCAGGAGCGAGAAGGCGCAGCGCGCGGCCGCGGGACTCGAGAGGTCGAGATGGAGCGCGACCTCCCGGCGCCCCCGCAGGTGGACGCTGCCCGCGGAGTGAAACAGCGCCGAGATCTCGGCGAGCCGGCAGCAGCCTCTGTCGGGTGCGATCGAGGCCAGCTCGCGGCGGAGGTCCTCAGAGAGTGGCATGTCCCTCGAGCCGGAGCAGGCGCCGCTTGTACGAGGTGCCGAGCGAGCCGTACGAGCCGACCCCGTCCCCCGCGACGACGCGGTGGCACGGCACGAGCAGAAAGTGGCGGTTGTTGGCACAGAAGGTGCCGGCCGCCCGGCCGGCGCGCGGATAGCCGGCGAGCGCCGCCAGCTCGCCGTAGGCCACGAGTTCGCCCCACCGGACTTGCCGCAGCGTCGTGGCGACTGCGAGCTGGAACGCCGTGCAACCCTCCAGGTCGAGCGTGACGTCCGCGAAGTCATCGCGGCTCCCGGCGAAGAATCCTTGGATCCTCTGGAGCAGTTCGGTCACGGAGCCGTCACCGTTTCGTGACGAATTCTCCGCTGGCGTTTCTGTAGACGCACCCGCGGTGCCCTCGGGGCGGGTTGGAGCGACGCCCACTCGCCGTCTCGTCGGTGCCTCGTGCGCGACGACCACCCGGCCGTCTGCCTCCCACAGCTCTCCCAGCCCCCAGCTGTCGACTTCGTATACATGACGCGTCACGCGCATCGAGCGCGACTCTACAATCGCGCCGTGTCGTCTCCCGGCATCTTCCGGCCGCCCGCGCCCCGCAACGAGCCGGTTCGCTCCTACGCACCGGGTTCTCCCGAACGAGCGGAGCTCCAAGACCGCCTCCGCCGGATGGAGCGCGAGCGCATCTCCGTGCCGATGGTGATCGGAGGTCGCGAGGTCGAGTCGAGCGAGACCTTCGAGGCGGTTCTGCCGCACCGCAAGGCGCATGTGCTCGCGGACGTCGCGAAGGGGGGCGCGGCCCACGTCGCGCAGGCGATCGATGCGGCACGTATCGCACACGCCGACTGGTCGCGGCTGCCGTGGGAGGAGCGCGCGGCCGTCTTCCTCCGCGCGGCGGAGCTGCTCGCCGGCCCCTGGCGCTCAACGATCGTCGCGGCCACGATGCTGAACCAGTCGAAGACGGCGCATCAGGCCGAGATCGACGCCGCCGCCGAGCTGGTCGACTTCTGGCGCTTCAACGTCGAGTTCATGGTGCGCGTGCTCGAGGAGCAGCCGGTGTCCTCCCCCGGTGTGTGGAACCGGATGGAGTACCGGCCCCTCGAGGGCTTCGTCTTCGCAGTCAGCCCCTTCAACTTCACCGCCATCGGCGGCAACTTGTCCGGGTCACCCGCCCTGATGGGGAACACGGTCGTCTGGAAGCCGGCGTCGACGGCCGCGCTCTCCGCCCACTACGTCCTCCGCGTTCTGCAGGAGGCCGGCCTCCCCGACGGCGTGATCAACCTGGTCTACGGCTCCGGCGCCGAGATCGGGGCCGCCGCCCTCGCGAGCCCGGAGCTCGCGGGAATCCACTTCACGGGCTCGACACCGGTCTTCCACGGCATGTGGAAGACCGTGGGCGAGAACATCGCCTCGTACCGCAACTACCCACGGATCGTCGGCGAGACGGGCGGCAAGGACTTCATCGTCGCCCACCCCTCGGCCGACGTGGACGAGCTCGCGACCGCCATCGTCCGCGGCTCCTTCGAGTACCAGGGGCAAAAGTGCTCTGCGTCCTCGCGGGTCTACGCGCCGTCGAACCTGTGGCCCGAGCTGCGCGCGCGCCTCAAGGAGCAGGTCTCAAGCCTGGCGATGGGCGACGTGAGCGACTTCTCGAACTTCATGGGCGCCGTCATCGACAGCGGCTCGTTCAGGACCCAGAAAGAAGCAATCGAGGAGGCCCGCGCGGCTGGAGCCGAGATCGTTGCCGGCGGCGGCTACGACGACAGCGAAGGCTACTTCGTGGAGCCGACCGTGATTGCGACGGACGATCCCAGCTTCCGGACAATGCGCGAGGAGCTGTTCGGGCCCATCGTCACGACGTACGTCTACGACGAGAAGCGCTGGGACGAGACTTTGAAGCTCGTCGACGAGACCGCGCCGTACGGTCTCACCGGCGCCGTCTTCGCGGACGATCGTGCGGCCATCGAGCAGGCGCAGCGGGCCCTGCGCTACGCCGCCGGCAACTTCTACGTCAACGACAAGCCGACCGGAGCAGTCGTCGGGCAGCAGCCGTTCGGCGGGGCACGCGCGTCGGGGACGAACGACAAGGCCGGGTCGATGTGGAACCTGATTCGCTGGGTCAGCCCGCGGACGATCAAAGAGACCTTCCTCCCAGCCACCGACTACCGCTACCCGTTCATGGACCCCGACGTCTAGCTTTGTCGGCGCGCGAGGACCCTTGAAGGGATCGCCTCGCTCGCGGCCTTGCGCACCGCATCACGTCCACGCTGACGGCGACGCTAGCCTGATCGCGTGGGCGAGGTCTTCCACGCGATCGCCGTCTTCTTCGGCCAGCTGGCCTCGGTCGAGTTCGGGCCGCTCCTGCTCGCGGTCGCCTGTCACCTGCTGAAGACGGTCTGCACGAGCCGGGCTTGGCAGAACACCGTCAGGGCCGCCTACCCGGACGAGCCCGTGCCCTGGCGCACGATCTACGGCTCGTACATCGCCGGCGTCGGCGTCAACGCGCTCGTGCCGGCGCGCGGCGGAGACGCCGTCCGGCTCTTTCTCGCGCACCGGGCCGTCCGCGGAGCCACGTACACGACCCTCGCGGCGACGCTGCTCGTCCTCTCCCTGTTCGACTCAGGGATCGCTCTGCTCCTGTTTCTCTGGGCGCTCACGCAGGGCGCGCTGCCGGGACTCGGCCTCCTGCCGAGCCTGCCCGGGTTCGACTTCGGCTTCGTCGCCAGCAATCCCGAGCTCTCGCTCGTCCTGCTCCTCGTCCTCGCGATCCTCGGCGTCGTCGGCGTAATCCGGCTTCGATTTCGCTGGGCCGAGTTCAAGCACCGAGTGGGCCAGGGTCTCGTCGTCCTCCGTGACCGCCGCCGCTACCTCCGGTCGGTCGCAGCGTGGCAGGCCGGCGACTGGCTGCTCCGGTTCGTCACGATCTGGTTCTTCCTCGGTGCCTTCGGCGTCGAGCAGACCGTCCGCAACGTCCTACTCGTCCAGGTCACCCAGAGCCTCGCCACCCTCGTCCCGATCTCGCCCGGGGGCATCGGCACCGAGCAGGCCTTTATCGTCTTCGTCTTCGGGGGAGCCGTCGCCAAGACGAAGCTGCTCGCCTTCTCGGTCGGGATGAAGCTGACGCTCGTCGTGGTGAACGCGACCGCCGGCTTCACCGCACTCTTCCTGATGCTCGGACACGTTCGGTGGCGCGACGTCGTCGGGTCGGAGCGCCCCGCACCCGAGAGTTGAGCTTCCTCGTCAGTTGACGTCGAGCGCCAGTCGGATCGCCTTTCGCAGCTGCTCGAGGGCCGCCACGTCGAGCTCCCCGCCTGATCCCGAGCGCCCGTTTGGGCACGGTGAAAAGGTTGTCGCAGTTGACGACGCTTGCGCGATTCAGTCCGTGCTCAGTGTGCCACTCATGGAGAGCCGGTTCTGTGCAGCTGCGCGTAGATCTGGCGGGCGGTTTTCGCAGGCACGCCGGGCACCCCCTCGAGCTCCTCCTGGCTCGCGGCGAGCACGCTCTCGGCCGAGCCGAAGTGCTGCAGGAGCGCGCGGCGCCTTGCCGGGCCGACCCCCTCGAGGGTGTCGAAGATCGATTCTCGGGCGCGCGCAGCTCGCCGCTGGCGGTGGAAGCCGAGCGCGAAGCGGTGTGCCTCGTCGCGGATCCGCTGCAGTAACTGCAGACCCGGATCGTGGCGGTCGAGGGAGATCGGGTCGGGCGACCCGGGCACGTAGACCTCCTCGATCCGCTTCGCGAGCGCGATCACCGCGACGCGGGGCAGGTCGTACGCCTGCATCGCCGTCAGTGCGGCCGAGAGTTGGCCCTTGCCACCGTCGATGACGACGAGGTTCGGCGGCGACGCGAACCCCTCGTCGTATTCGTCCACGGCCCGCGAGCCGGAGGCGAGCCGCGCGAACCGACGCGAGATCACCTCGGCCATGGCGGCGAAGTCGTCCTGGCCGTCGAGTCCGCGGACCGCGAACTTGCGGTAGTGCGCCTTCTTGGGCATACCGTCCTGAAAGACGACCATCGAGCCAACGATCTCCTGGCCTTGGATGTTCGAGATGTCGTAGCACTCGATCCGGATCGGGAGGCTCTCGAGGTTCAGCGCCTCGCGCAGCTCCTCGAGCGCCTCGACGCGCCGCAGCCGCTTCTGCTCGGCGACGACGCCCTCCGACTCGAGCGCTACCCGCGCATTCTGCTCCGCGAGCTCCGCCAGCCTCCTCTTCTCGCCCCGCTCCGGCACGCGCACGTCGACGCGCGCCCCACGGCGCGCCGTCAGGAACTCACCGAGCGCGGCGAGATCGCCGACGCCCTTCGGAACGACGATCTGGGGCGGCAGCGACGGCGCGTTCCCGTAGTACTCGAGGCAGAACGTCTCCACGATCGTCGTCAGGTCCTGGCCCTCTACGTTCTCGAGGTGAAAGCCGTGACGGTCGATCATCTTGCCGCCGCGGAGGGGAAAGACCTGCACGGCGGCGCGGTCGCCTGCGGCAGCGACACCGATCACGTCGATCGACCCTGTCTCGTGCCGGTCCGCCCCCTGTCGCTCGGCGAGGTTCTGGATCGCGAACAGCCGGTTGCGGTAGCGGGCCGCATCCTCGAAGCGCTCGTCTTCGGCCGCCTCGCGCATCCGCTGCTCGAGCGCGCGGACAATCGGACGGGTGTCGCCGGAGAGGAACTCGATCACCTCCTCGACCAGCTCCCCGTAGAGCTCGGGCGTGATGTAGCCGACGCAGGGCGCGTGGCAGCGCTCGATGTGGTAGTCGAGGCACGGGATACCCGAGTGGCGACCGGGCTTCGGGCCTTCGCAGGGCCGGAACTGGAAGACGCGGTTGAGGACGTCGAGCGTCTCGCGCACCTTCTTTGCGTTCGCGTACGGGCCGAAGTAGACGACGCCGCGCCGGTGGCGCTCGCGGGTGAACATGACGCGGGGGTACTCGTCCTCGACCGTCACGGCGATGTAGGGGAACGACTTGTCATCGCGCAGGCGCACGTTGAAGGGCGGCCGGTGGCGCTTGACCAGGTTCTGCTCGAGGTGGAGAGCCTCGACCTCCGTCCCCGTGACGATCACCTCCAGGTCGGCGATCCGCTCCACGAGCCGCGGTATCGAGCTGCGCGTGTCGCTACGTCCCGCCTGGAAGTACGAGCGCACGCGCGGGCGCAGCGACTTCGCCTTGCCGACGTACAGCACGCCGCCGCCCTCGTCACGGAAAAGGTAGACGCCTGGTTTGGCCGGCAGGCGCTGGAGCTTCTCCCGCACGTCGGCCACGCGGCTAGCCTACCCAGGTGGTCACGGCTCTTTCGAGGCGCAGCGCGCTCCTCGCGACCGCACTGCTCCTCGCGGGTTGCGGCGGTGACAGGGACGACGAGGGCCTTCGCACGAGCGCGCCGGCAGGCACTGTTCCGACCGTCCCCAGGACGGCGCCGGCGACGACAACGGCGACAACGACGCGGGCCGCGCCGAAAGCCGATGTCGAGCCGACCACGAGCGAGGCGTCAACGCCCCCGCCGACGCGCCCGCCTGTCCCGCCGCGGACGACGGCGCCCCTGACGGTGCCTCGGGCGACAGTCGAGGCACCCGCCGCAACGACAACATCAGACCCGGCTCGAGCACCCAAGGAGGCCACCCCGCCGCCGGCTGCGCCCTTCGTCGTCGGTGCAGTCGACGACGCGGCTCGCCATCCCGGGCCGGTGCTCGGTCAGCTCGCCAACGTCGGCTTCGGCGCGCTCGCGATCACGAGCTACTGGGATCCCGGACGAGCGCGGCCGGCGCGCGAGGAGCTCGCGATCCTGCGCGATGTCACCCGGCGGGCGAGCGGCCGCGACCTCCGAGTCTTCCTTGCCGTCTTCCACCGCGGCTCCTCGACGACGCCGCTGACAGCCGAAGCCCGATCGCAGTTCGCGGCCTACGTCGCTGCCATCGTTCGCGAGATCCCGTCGATCCGCGACGTCATCGTCGGCAACGAGCCCAACATCAACCGCTTCTGGCTCCCCCAGTTCGGCGCCGCGCGCGAGAGCGTCGCACCGGCGGCGTACCTCGCTCTGCTGGCAGAGGTCTACGACGCCGCGAAGGCAGCCGACGAAGACGTCTTCGTCTGGGGCGGCGCGCTGGCGCCGCGCGGCAGCGACCGTCCCGGGGGGAAGCGCCCGACCCACTCCCCCGGCAAGTTCATCCGCGAGCTCGGCGTGGCCCTCAGGGAGAGCGGCCGCAGTGAGCCGGTCATGGACGGCTTCGCGTTCCACCCCTATCCGGAAAGCGCGAGGACGCCGCCCGACCTGCCGCATCCGAACCCGCGCTCGCGGGTGATCGGCCTCGCCGACGTCGGCCGGCTTCAGGCCCTCTTGCGGGAGGCACTGGGACGCGAGCTGCCGATCCTCTACAGCGAATTCGGCGTCGAGTCAGCCATCCCGAGGGAGAAGAGGGGTCTGTACGAGGGAACAGAGCTCGCACGGCCGGTCGACGAAGCGACGCAGGCCGAGTTCTATCGCCGCGCTCTCGAGCTGGCGGCGTGCCAGAAGGGAGTCGTCGGCCTGCTCCTCTTCCACTCCCACGACGAGCCCTTCTTCGTCGGTTTCCAGTCCGGCGTCCTCTACGTGGACGGGACACCGAAGGCGAGCCTCCCCGCGGTTCGCGCCGCGATCGAGGCCGCTCGCGCCGGGTGCGTAGAGTAGAGACGGTGAGCAGCGGGGGCAGTGGTCAGTACGTCGCCTACACCTTCTACCGGGTCGATCCCGCGTGGCGGCGCCTGCCCATCGAAGAGCGGGTTGCGTCGAAGGATGCCTTCGCCGAGGTGATCGAGGCATGGTCCGAGCGGCTCGACGTCCGCGCCTACTCCACCGCCGGCGTGCGACCGGACTGCGACTTCTTCGTCTGGAAGATCACGGAGCGCTACGCCGACCTCGGTGAGCTCGGCGCCGCGCTGAACGGGACACCCCTGGCCGGCTGGCTGGCGACGCCGTACTCCTACCTCGCGACCACGAAGGCCTCCCAGTACAGCCAGGCCCGGCGCGCTCGCAAGATCGTTCCGCGCGGCCACCCGTACCTCGTGGTCTACCCGTTCGTGAAGACACGGCCCTGGTACGCGCTCTCCGAGGAGGATCGGCAGCGGGCAATGGACGAGCACATCGCGATCGGCGCGCGCTTCGCGTCGATCCAGAACCACACGACGTACTCGTTCGGGATCGACGACCAAGAGTTCATGACCGCGTTCGAGTGCGAGGAGCCGTCCGATTTCATGCACCTGATGCTGACGCTGCGCGAGAGCGAGGCCTCCCGCTACACCGAGCGCGACACGCCGATCTTCGTCGGTCAGGCGATGGAGATCCGCGCCGCGCTCGACGCGCTCGACGGTACCGCGGCGAAGGTCCACGTCTAAGGAGCCTAATGCGCGGGTTCCTGGTCGTCGTGGCTGCTGCGCTCACGCTGGCCGGTTGCGGCGGAGACGAGACGCCACCGGCACCGGAGTCCGGCGCGGCGCCGAAGGACGGTGTCAAGGAGCTCACGAACGTGCTCGACCTACGCTCGGACTTCGAGGCGGACGCGGGCAGGCCGCGGGTGATCCTCCTCCTCTCGCCTACCTGAGGCACCTGCCTCGCCGGCGCCCGTGCGGTGCGCGAAAGGATCCTCGATCAGGAGCCGTCACGGGATCTCCGCCTCTATGTCGTTTGGCTCAAGCAGCGTGTGACCGACGAGCGCGGCGAGATCGACGAGTCGATCGTGGCCGATCCTCGCGTAACCCAGTACTGGGACGGCGAGGGCATCACGGGGACGTACTTCGCCGAGGCGGATCTCGGCGGTCTCGGATACCCGGGCTTCGTCTACGACGTCTTCTACGTCTTTGGCGCGTCTGCGAGGTGGCAGGACGCCCCGGCGCCCCTCGCCGGGGCCGGGGTTCCGGTGGTCTCGGACGTCGAGGAGCTGCTGACGCGGATCCGCGCTCAGCTGTAGCGGTGCTCCTCGCGCCAGATGCGCACGGCGGCGTAGGCGCAGGCGCCGAGGACGAGGAAGAACGCGAGCGCGTCGCGCCCGTTCGGACGCAGGCCGACGAACGCACCGACGTCGACGACGGCGAGGACGATCGCCGCGTAGAACACCTTGCGGCTGCGCTCGCCCCAGGTCTCGATGTCGCTGCGCCGCTCCCGCCAGAGCAGGAAGAGGAAGAACGCGACGGCGAGGAAGAACGCGATCCGGAGCAGCCCTCCGACCGTCGCGAGCACCTCCTCGAGCGAGAGCACGACCACCACCACCGCGATCAGCGCGATGATCAAGAACCCGCGCACGGTCGCGTTCATCTCCCCGAAGAAGCGCCTGATCGAGCTCATGCCGTCACCCTCCCGTCATGAATGCTCGCACGGCGAGCGCGGCAGCGAGCGCCGACATGCCGGCGAACCAGGCCAGCCGCCTGGCGCCCGTGGCGGGAGCGTAGAGCCAGGGAACGAGCAGAGCCCCAAGCGAGAGCGAGCCGTACACATAGTGGAGGTCGTCAGCGCTGCGGCGATCGTCGGATAGGAGCAGCAGTCCGAGTCCCACCTGCGCCACCAACAACGTCTGTGCGAGCGCGAGCAGGTTCGCGACGATCCGTCCCGCGCCACGCCTGCGCCAGATAACGAAGCCGCCGACGAGAGCCGCCGCCGCCGCCACCGCGACCACGACGTAAGCGAGAGTCGCATGCACGGATAGCATCGCGGGCACCCTAGCGAGAGGAGAAATGACGTGGTTGAGGAAGGCAAGCCTGCCCCGGAATTCCAACTCCAGAGCGACGCGGGCGAGTCCGTCAGCCTGTCGTCACTGCGCGGCAAGCCGGTCGTCCTCTTCTTCTATCCGAAGGACGACACGCCCGGCTGTACGGCGCAGGCGTGTGCGATCCGCGACTCGTGGGGCGAGTTCGAGCGCGCCGGTGCGCACGTCATCGGTGTCAGTCCCGACGACGAGGCCTCCCACGTCAGATTCAAGGAGAAGCACCGTCTGCCCTTCACGCTCCTCGCCGACCCCGACCACGCGGCGGCGGAGGACTACGGCGTCTGGGGCGAGAGGAATTGGGCGGGGAAGACGTACATGGGGATCGAACGCTCGACCTTCGTGATCGATGCCGACGGCAAGGTCGCGAAGGTGATGCGGAGCGTGAAGCCGGACACCCACGCCGACGAGGTGCTCGCCGCTCTGCCTTGACAGGCGGGAGGCTTTAGCCGAGCGATGCGGATGAGAGGACTTGAACCTCCACGCCCCAAAGGGCACACGGACCTGAACCGTGCGCGTCTACCAATTCCGCCACATCCGCGCGGCACAGAGTGTAAAGGCTAGAGGCTTGATCGGAAATTCCCGTTGACCGGGTGACGGCTGCGCGCGTTAACGGCATCTTCACGCGCCGGGGCTAGTCTCAACCCGTGTTCCGTGGGTTGACGCTTCTCCTTCTGGGCTCGCTCGCGCTCCTCGCGGCGGCGGCCGAGGCGCGCCCCAATCCTCTCTCCCGGCTCCACACGGAGCCGCTCGTGGAGGTCGTGGTCGAGCTCGAGCAGCGCCCGCTCGGCTCGACCCGCTGGCTGGCAGGCCGCGACGTGCAGGCCAGGACGATGGCCTCCGCACAACGACGGGTGGAACGGCGGATCGCATCCGCGTTGCCCAGGGCGGAGATCCGCTGGCGCTACCAGGTCGTCGCGAACGGCTTCGCCGTGGTCGTCCCGAGGAGCCAGATCCGACGCCTCGACTCCATTGCCGGAGTCGAGCAGATCTATCCGAGCGTGCGCTACGTGCGCCGCCTCGACCGGGGGCCGCAGCAGATCGGCGCGCCGGCACTCTGGCAACCGGGCCTCTCGAATGCGGGGGAAGGGATCAAGATCGGGATCATCGACGAGGGAATCGACCAGACGCATCCGTTCTTCAGACCCCAGGGTTATGCGATGCCCCCGGGCTACCCGAAGGGCCAGACGGCGTACACGACGGCGAAAGTGATCGTCGCCCGCGCCTTTCCACCCGCCCGGCCCACGTGGAAGCACGCGTCGAAGCCCTTCGACCCTGAGCTTTCCTCGCACGGCACGCACGTGGCCGGGATCGCGGCCGGGAACGCGGACACACCCGCCAACGGCACGCGCATCTCCGGGGTCGCCCCTCGCGCCTTCCTCGGCAACTACAAGGCCTTGACGATCCCTACCGACGCAGACGTCGGACTCGACGGCAACTCGCCCGAGCTCGTCGCGGCAATCGAGGCTGCAGTGAAAGACGGGATGGACGTGATCAATCTCTCCCTCGGCGAGCCCGAGATCGAACCGGGCCGCGACATCGTCTCCCGCGCCCTCGCGGCCGCCGCCCGCGCCGGTGTCGTTTCTGTTGTCGCTGCAGGCAACGATTTTGGGGAGTTCGGTCGCGGCTCCCTCTCCTCTCCGGGATCGACTCCCGAAGCGATCACCGTGGGTGCCGTCACCACCACTCGCTCGGGCCCCCCCAACGTGATCGCCGGCTTCTCGTCGAGCGGCCCGACCCCGCTCTCGCTCCAGTTGAAGCCGGAGGTCAGCGCACCGGGTGCCAATGTTCTCTCCGCCGCACCGCAGGGCGCGTACACGACCTTGTCGGGGACGAGTATGGCCGCGCCCCACGTCGCCGGCGGCGTCGCACTCCTGCGCCAGCGACATCCCACCTGGACGCCGGCGCAGATCAAGTCCGCCCTGGCTCTGACAGGAGATCGGGTCTTCGCAGGCGACGGGCGCACGATCGAGGCTTCGACGGTGCGCGAGGGTGGCGGTGTCGTGAACCTGCCGCGCGCCAACGATCCGCTCCTGTTTGCGGCGCCGGTCGCTCTCTCGTTCGGACACGTCCTCCCTACCGCCTCCGTCGCACGATCGGTGACTCTCAGTGACGCGGGCGGCGGCCTGGGCGAATGGGCGGTGACGGTCGAGCAGCAGACCGGCGCGACCGGGGCGACCATCGGCGTTCCCCCGACGGTCTCCGTTCCGGGCTCGCTGCCCGTGACCGTGGCGACTGCCGGCGCACCGGAGGGAGAGCTCTCAGGCTTCGTCGTCCTCACCCGAGGTGCCGAGCGGCGGCGGATTCCGTACTGGCTCCGTGTCTCGAGCCCGGCACTCGCTCGAGCGAAGACGTTGCCGTTGACGCGTCAGGGCGTCCATCGCGGCACGACGCGCGGCGGCACGTCGCTCGTCGCCCGCTACCGCTATCCCGAGAGCCCGGTCGGTCTCGGCTTCGCCACCGACCTGGCCGGGCCCGAGCGAGTGTACCGCGTGCGCCTCTTGCGACCCGCGGCGAACTTCGGCGTCGTGGTGCTCGACACGGCTCCCGGTGTCGCGGTCGAGCCGCGCACCGTTCTCGCCGGCGACGAGAACCGGCTCACCGGCTACCCCGCGCTTCCCTTCAACCTGAACCCATACCTCCGCATCTTCCGCCAGCACGTCCCCGTCTCGGGTGCAATCCTGCCCGGCCGCGGCAGCTACGACGTCGTCTTTGACACCCCGGCCGACGGCAAGCCGGGCCCGTTCACGTTCCGCTTCTGGATCGGCGACACGGCACCACCGACGATCGCGCTGCGCTCGCGCGCGGTCAACCGCGGCACGCCCCTCGTCGTTCGCGTCGCCGACGGCGGCTCCGGGGTCGATCCGGACTCACTCGTCGTGCGCATCGACGGCAGTGACCGGCCCAGTGTCTCCGTGGGGGCCAGTG
>JBBJOI010000013.1:0-69719 GCA_037721555.1 Gaiellaceae bacterium
AACCGGATTTTGAGTCCGGCGCGTCTGCCAGTTCCGCCACTTCGGCTCTGTCTCGATGGTAACGCGCATGCCACCAACTGCCGTCCCCACCGAAGGCTCGTACACTCAGGCGGTGACCCAGCGGGTCGGCATCCTCACCGGCGGCGGCGACTGTCCGGGCCTGAACGCGGTGATCAGGGCTGTGACACGCCGCTCGCTGAATCGCGGCTGGGCGGTTGCCGGTGTCCGCGAGGGCTGGCGCGGCCTCGTCGAGGGGATCGTGGAGCCGCTCGGGCCGCGCGAGATCTCCGGCATCCTGCCGCGCGGCGGGACGATCCTCGGTACCACGCGCACGAATCCGTACACGGTGGCCGGCGGCGTCGAGCGGGTGCTCGAGAGCATGATGCGGGAGCGGTTGCACGCCCTCGTCGCGATCGGCGGGGAGGACACGCTGGGCGTCGCGGCGCGCCTCCACGCGGAGCAGAACTTTCCGGTTGTCGGAGTCCCGAAGACGATCGACAACGACCTGAACGGAACCGACTACACGTTCGGCTTTGACACCGCGGTCACGATCGCGACCGAGGCGATCGACCGGCTGCACACGACGGCCGAGTCGCACAACCGCGTCATGGTCGTGGAGGTGATGGGTCGACACACGGGCTGGATTGCCGTGCACAGCGGCATAGCCGGCGGTGCCGACGTGATCCTGATCCCCGAGCAGCCCGTCACGGTCGAGGAGGCGTGCCGCCAGCTCGAGAAGAGGCACGAGACCGGCAAGGACTTTTCGATCGTGGTCGTCAGTGAGGGCTACGAGCTGACCTACGAGTCGGGCGAGCGGCGACTCGTGGCCGGTAAGGCGCGCCCCACCGACCAGTTCGGCCACGTCGTCCTCGGCGGGGTCGGCGATGCACTCGGTCATGAGATCGAGCAACGGACTGGCTTCGAGACGCGGGTGACCGTCTTGGGGCACGTCCAGCGAGGCGGCACACCCACCCCGCGTGACCGCGTGCTCGCCACGCGCTACGGGCTCAAGGCCGCCGACCTCGTGCACGAGGGCAGGTTCGGCCAGATGGCGGCGCTCAGAGGGGACGCTGTTGTCTCGGTGCCGCTCGCGGAGGCGACGGCCACACTCAAGACCGTGCCGGCGCACTGGTACGAGACCGCACGCGCGTTCTTCGGCTAGGAGGCGCTCGCGCCGATCCGGTAGAGCGCGACCCACGGGCCGCGGAGCCCGCCTCCGCCGTCCACACGCAGCACCCGGGCTCCGCGTTTCTCCAGCGCCCGGTAGAAGCGCGTCTCCGCCGGGTAGCTCGACGCCGCCGCGAGCACGCGGTCGGCGACTGCGCCCGTCACGAGCACGTACTCGACGCCCTGCTCACGCAGCGCACGGAGGTCGCGGTTCGGATCCGCCGGGCGGCCAGGGCCGGGCAACGTCAACTCAACCGTCGGGCGGGGGTCGACAGGCGGGGTCGACGGTTCGACAGCGATTCTGGCACCAAGAGGAACGTGCGCCTCGATCCAGCGGTGGGCGACGACACGGGTATCGGTACGGGTGAGGCCGCGAACCTCACCCAGCGACCACGCGAGCGGCACTAGCAGCAGGACGAGGGCGGCGGGAGCGAGACCCCGGGTGCGACCGGCAAGCACGCCGAGCACGGGGATGAGCGGCAGCACGTAGCGGTCGAAATGCGCACCGAGTGTAAGCAGCTGGCCGAAGAAAACGAGCGCGAACGAGGCGAGCACGAGGTCAGCGCGGCCGCTCGGGCCGATACGACCGAGCTTGTGCCGCTGTGACATCAGCCCAGCGAGCGCGAACCCCAGCCCCACGAGACCGACGAGCAGGAACGGGCCCAGGCTCTCCCAGAGGCGGTCGAGGAAAGCGACCGGTGCGACGTGGTCTGCCTCGAACCCGAGCCAGCCCGCCCGCGCGAGACGCTGAACCCGCGAGACGTCCGCCCAGGCTGCGCCGGCGTGCAGGAGGACGAACGGGCTCGTGAGCGCGAAGGCGCCGACCGCAAGCGCGGCGGCGAGAGCGAGACGCCGCCACTGCCTCCAGCCGCAGAGCACGAGAGGCACCGCGAGGAAGATCCCGGGGTACTTCGCCGACGCGGCCAAACCGACCGCAGCGCCTGCCCACTCCAGTCGGCCCGTCACGACGAGGGCCAGCGCGACGGTGGCGACCGTCGTGAGCAGGACGTCGGTCACGGCTGCGTGCGAGTAGACGACGTGAACGGTGGCGACCGCGCAGGCGGCCCCCCCGACGAGCCCTGCTGCCGTCCCGTACGCCGCGCGCCCGAGCCACCAGGCGGCTGCCACTCCCGCGATCCCGATCGCCGCCGCCACGGCGCGTGCCAGCCCGTACGACGGGCCTCCGACCGCAGCCTGGAAAGGCGCCAGCAGATCGAAGAGCAGCCCCGGGTAGTCGTACCAGCCCGGATCGAGCGTGCGGTCGTGCGCCATCGCCCACGCGCGCGGGACGATCGACTCCTCGTCCGGGTTCAGGAGCGGGAACGGCAACCCGTAGCGCAGCCCGGGAACGCGTAGGGCCGCCGCGAGCGCGAGCAGGGCGACGAGCGCGAGAAAGCTCGGGTTAGGCCGTCGGGTCGTGCGCACCGACGAGAACGGCGTCGCAGCCGGCGCGCTCGAGCTCGGCGATCTCCGACTCGTTCGCTCGGCCGAGGTCGGCGATCGCAAGCTTGCCGGCGGGAACGTCGGTGAGCAGGCGGAGAACATGGTCGAGCCGGCCTTCCGGGTCGGGAGCGCCGAGCACGAAGATCTCCGGCTCGAACCGCTCGAGCACGCGACCGATCTGCTCGTCCCGCTCGATCCGGATCGCCAGCTCGAAGCCGTCCCGGAGATTTAGATGGACGTACTCGAGCCATTCCTCGTCTCCCTCGACGACGCAGGCATCCGCCCCCTCGATCGCCTCCGCCCGCTGACCGTCGAAGCTGAAGAGGATCGGCAGCGACGAGGCCCCGGCGACCTCACTCAGGATCCGTTCGTGACCGCTGAGGACGAGCAGGGCCTCCGCTCCGCCGGTCTCGGCAGCCCGTGCAGCCTCCGGTCCGTCAACCTCGATGATCAGCGAGATACCGTCACCCTCGGAGATGGCTTGGCTCAGACGTCTGGGGGCGGCCACGCGCCCGCAGGCTAACACGGGCTTAATTCCAGGCCGCTAGCGTTTGCGCGATGCGCACCCGCCTGGTCGGTCCCCTGCTGCTCGCCGCCGTCGCGCTGAGCGCCGTCGCGGGTGCAGCGCCCTCCGCGCCCATCATCGGCACCGCCCGCGGCGACACGCTCGTCGGCCGGTTCGGCCCGGACACGTTCACTGGCGGACGAGGAAACGACCGCATTGCCGCGGAGTACGACAGCGGGAGCGACCGGATCTCGTGCGGCCCGGGGCGCGATGTCGTGGTTGCCGACCCACAGGATCGCGTCGCGTCGGACTGCGAGGTGGTGAGCCGCCGGATCTCGCGCGACCTCTACACGAACCCGGAGAGCCAGCACGAGTCCGAAGCCGAGCCGGACAGCTACACCGTGGGTGCTAGCACCGTGACGACATTCCAGGTCGGTCGGATGAACGCTGGGGCGTCCACGAACCTTGGGTTCGCGACCTCGAAGGACGGCGGGCGGACGTGGCGGAAGGGATTCCTGCCGAGCCTGACGAAGGCGTCCGTCCCGCCGGGCCCGTCCGACCGCGCGAGCGACCCCGTGGTGGCCTACAGCGTCAAGCACGGCATGTGGCTGATCAGCGGTCTGGCGATCCAGAACGGCGTCGCGACCCGACTCACGATCCAGCGCTCCCGGGATGCGCTCTCCTGGAGCGCGCCCGTCGACGCCGCTCTCGCGCCGGCCGCCGGCCTCGCCTACGACAAGCAGTGGCTCACCTGCGACAACGAGTCCGCGAGCCCCTACCGCGGTCGCTGCTACCTGGGCTACACCGACCTGCGCGGCAGCGAGGAGATCTTCGCGCTGCAGCGCTCGGACGACGGTGGGCTGACGTGGTCGGCGCCCCTCACCTACCCGATTCACTTCGTCGGCGTGATTCCCGTCGTGCAGCGGGACGGCAAGCTCGTCCTGAGCTCATGGGCGCCTCGGGTTCCCGGGATCGCCGCCCTCGTCTCGACCGACGGCGGGCTGACTTTGAGCTCACCCGTGACGATCTCGGATCTCCAGACGCGGGACCCGAAGCCGTTCCGAGCCCCCCCGCTGGTCGCAGCGGAGCTCGACGCGCAGGGAGGCGTCCTCGTCACGTGGCAGGACTGCCGCTTCCGTCCCGGCTGTACCGAGAACGACGTCGTCTTGACCCGCTCGGACGACGGTGTGACCTGGTCGCCGGTTCGTCGCGTCACCTCCGGCAGGAACGCCGTCATGCCGACGCTCGGCATCGACCCGAGCAACGGGCGGATCGCCGTTCTCTACTACGCGCTCTACCCGAACGGCGTCGACGCCGAGCTCGTCACCTCGGCCGACGGGGTTCGGTGGTCGGCGCCACAGCTGCTGAACGCCAGACGGATGTCGCTCGGCTGGATGCCGCAGACGACACTGGGTCGCATGCTCGCCGACTACATCGCCGTCACGTGGTCGCGCGGCCGGCCTCTCGCGATCTATGCACATGCCTCCCCGCCCCGGAACGGAAAGCTGCGTCAGGCGATCTACGCCACCGACCGTTGACTCCGATGATGAGCGCGGCCGACGTCGTCGAGGTGCTCGACGTGCTCGAAGCCGCCGACGTCGCCGTTTTCCTGGACGGCGGATGGGGCGTCGACGCACTCATCGGCGCGCAGACCCGGGAGCACGACGACCTCGACGTGCACCTTTCGCTGGAGGACCCCCGCGTGCGGAGGCGTTACTCTTGGCCGCCGGCTTTGCGCGTATGGATGGCGGACGGGAGGCGAACTACGTTCTTCGAGACGTAGCTGACCGCCGCGTCGACATCCACACGATGACCATCGACGCGACCGGTGGCGGCGACTACGAGCTCGCAGACGGGTCAACCTGGGTCTGGCCCTCGAGTTCCTTCTCGGGCGTCGGTTCCATCGCCGGCCGGCGGGCCCGCTGCCTCTCACCTCGGGCTCAGGTGCTCGGACACACCGGCTACGAGCTGAGCGATACCGACCCGCGCGACCTGACGCTTCTCCGCGAGCGCTTCGGTGCCGTCCTCGGTTCGACCTCGCCAAGTAACAGTCTGTTACTTGGCGACAACGACACCCGCGACACCACCGCTGACTGCAGAACCGTCTCGCGCGGCGCCTCAAGACGAACATTCCCGCCCGCCCCTGATTAGCGGGTCGGAAAGGACGGAACGTCCTCGAGGGGCCCTGGCCGTGGCTTTAAGCCTCGGACCCGGTGTCGAGCCGTGGTCGTCGACGACTGGGCGGAACCCAAGGAGGCAGTGCGACCCGACGAGGGAGGAAACGGATTCCCGGTGACGTTCCCAAGAGCCGTGGCTGTGGCTCTAAGCCTCAGGAATTGCCCTCGGAGCCATTCCGGCGAGGAATCGGCCGATTATCGAGATGGTCTCCTCCGGGGCATCCGACAGCAGGTCGTGACCCGAGTCGACCTCCTCCACCCGCGCCCGAGGCACGGCGCGGCGGAAGCGCTCGAGTGCCTTCCATCCGTGGTTGGTGCCAATCGTGTCCGATGCGACGGCGAGCAGGATCGGGAGAACAAGCCGGCCCAACTCCTCTAGCGTCTTGCTCGGCGGCTCGGCCATGACGCCGTAGGCGGCCGCGGCGAACACCTCGGGCCGCACGATCGGCACGATCACACCGTTTTCCTCACGCATCGCTCCGCGGAGCCGCTCCTCCACCGCCGGCCGCCATTTCCGCACGAACGGCCTGAAGAACGCGAAGCACTCCTCCCAGGTCGTCCAGCGAGCTTCTCGCGCCTGTTCCCGCGAACTCGCGGTCACCCCCTCCAGATCCAGCTCTTCGTACCCAGGACGATCCTGGAAGTCGGTGTAGCCGGCGTCGAGCAGGACGAGCGCGTCGAGCCGCTCCGGGGCGTGGGCCGCAAGGTGGCAACCGATCGTCGCACCCCACGAGAAGCCGACGAAACTGATCGGCTCGAGATTGAGCTCGTCGAAGAGGCCGAGGAGCCGTCGCACGAGCGCGCTCGGGAGATACTCGACCGGCTCGAGCTCTGGCGTCTCCCAGCCAGGAGGCGAGACCGCGATCACCCGCCGACCGGTTGCCGTCGCAAGCATCGGCCCGTGCTCGTTCAGCATCACGGGCGCCGGCAATTGCAGCCCCGGCCAGAAGAGGAGAGCGGGCGCGGCGGGATCGCCCCACTCTCGATAAGCGATGGACGCCCTTACTGGCCGACCGGGTGCCAGACCGTCTTGACCTCGAGGAAGCTCGTGATCGCCCACGGGCTCTGCTCGTCGGGCTCGCCGCGCACGATCCGCTTCACGTTGTCGGCCGCGAGGCGCTCCAGCTCCGCGGTCTGACCGTCCGCGCCCGTGAGGTCGAGCGCGTTCACGTCCATGTGCTCGGCAAGGGTCGGAGCCAGCTCGCCGCGCCGGCCGGTGAGGATGTTGACGACGCCGCCCGGAAGATCCGAGGTGGCGATCGCCTCCGCGAGCTCGATCGCCGCTAGTGGCCGTGTCTCCGACGCCACGACAACGGCGGCGTTCCCGCCTACGAGCACCGGCACGAGCCGCGAGACCAGGCCGCCGAGCGACGGCTCGTCGGGCGCGAGGACGGCGACGACTCCAGTCGGCTCAGGCACCGTGAAGTTGAAGTACGGCCCCGACACTGGATTCGAGGAACCGACCACCTGCGCGATCTTGTCCGCCCAGCCGGCGTACCAGACGACGCGGTCGATTGCCGCCTCGACCTCGTCCGTCCCGGTGCAGACCGCGGCAAGGTCGACGGCGCGCGTCTCCATCATCTCTGCAAGCCGGTAGAGCACCTGGCCGCGGTTGTACGCCGTCGCGGCCGCCCACCCCGGCTGGGCTCCGCGCGCCGCCTTGACCGCGTCGCGGGCATCCTTGCGCGAGGCGCGAGCGACGTTCTGCCCCTCGGCCTCGTACGTGCGGCCCGACTCCGAACGCGGAAACGCCCCGCCGATGAAGAGCTTGTACGTCTTCCTGATGGGTAGGCGCTCGTTAGGCATCTGATCCGTGCTGCCTCCTCCCCTCCGCACGGCGAACGGCGACCGCGCACGCGGCCAGAGGCGTTCCAGTAACGAGCCCGAGCATCACCGCCGCCTGCCAGTCTTCCGGGACCCTCGAGTACCGGTCATCGCGCGCGGCAGGACGTTAGTGATCGCGAACGCCGGCGTTCCTGAAACCGTCATCCGCCGCCCCTCGTCATCCCGTACTCATCCACCCCATGGCTCCGAGACGTCGTCGAAGCGCAGGTACGGCTCGAGGCCGTGCCGGCCGCCCTCGCGCCCGAAGCCCGACTCCTTGTACCCGCCGAACGGCGAGGAGGGATCGAACCGGTTGAAGGTGTTCGCCCACACCACGCCGGCACGCAGCTGCTGGGCCATCCAGAGGATCCGCGAGCCCTTCTCCGTCCAGACCCCGGCCGAGAGGCCGTAGGGCGTGTTGTTCGCCTTCTCGACGGCCTCCTCGGGTGTACGGAACGTCAGCACGCTCAGGACGGGGCCGAAGATCTCCTCCTGCGCGATCCGGTAGCTCTGCGCGACGTTCGTGAAGACGGTTGGCGCGAACCAGTAGCCCTTCTCGGGCAGCCGGCACGGCGGCTGGTAGATCTCGGCTCCCTCTTGCGTACCCGACTCGACGAGCTCGGTGATCCGGTCGAGCTGCTGCTTCGAGTTGATGGCGCCGACGTCGGTGTTCTTGTCGAGCGGGTCGCCGAGCCGCAGCGTCTCCAGGCGGCGCTTCAGCTTCGCGACCGTCTGCTCGTAGATCGACTCCTGGACGAGGAGGCGCGAGCCGGCGCAGCAGACATGGCCCTGGTTGAAGTAGATCCCGTTCACGATTCCCTCGATCGCCCCATCGAGCGCCGCGTCGTCGAAGACGATGTTCGCAGCCTTGCCGCCGAGCTCGAGCGTCAGCTTGGTGCCCGTTCCCGCCAGCTCACGCTGGATCGCCTTGCCGACCTCGGTCGAGCCCGTGAACGCGATCTTGTCGACGCCGGGGTGCTTGACCAGGGCAGCGCCGGCGCGCCCGTCTCCGGTGACGATGTTGACGACGCCCGCCGGCAGCTCTGCCTGGCGGCAGATGTCGGCGAAGAACAGCGCCGTGAGGGGCGTCGTCTCGGCCGGTTTCAGCACCACCGTGTTCCCGGACGCGAGAGCAGGCGCGATCTTCCAGGCGAGCATCAGCAGCGGGAAGTTCCACGGGATGATCTGACCGGCGACCCCGAGCGGCCGCGGCGTCCGGTTCGGGAACGCGTACTCGAGCTTGTCCGCCCAGCCTGCGTAGTAGAAGAAGTGAGCCGCCGCGAGCGGCAGGTCGACGTCGCGACTCTCGCGGATCGGCTTGCCGCCGTCGAGGCTCTCGAGCACGGCGAGTTCGCGCGAGCGCTCCTGGATCAGCCGCGCGATGCGGAACAGGTACTTCGCACGCTCCGGCGGCGCGAGCGACGACCAGCCGTTCTCGAAGGCCGAGCGGGCGGCACCGACGGCGGCGTCGACGTCCTCTTCGCCCGCCTGCGCGACCTCGGTGAGCGTCTCCTCTGTCGACGGCGAGACTGTCGGGAACCACTGCCCCGACTGCGGCTCGACGAACTCGCCGCCGACGAAGAGCCCGTAGCGCTCCTCCAACGAGACGATGTCCCGCGCCTCGGGGGCGGGAGCGTAGTCCCACTCCGTCAGCGCGGGAGTGGTCGGCTTCCTGTGCTCGATTGCCACGTCAGTCGATCGTGAAGTAGTCGGGGGACTGGTATGGCATGGGGGAACCCATGGTTCCTCCATGAGCCCCCTCCTTCGCCCGGGCGACACCACCAACGTCGGTTACGGCTTCCGCCGGGCAGAGCCCGGCTCCGCCGACTGGCCTCTGCGTCTTCGAGTCTCGTTCCATCAGTCGATCGTGAAGTAGTCGGGAGACTGGTACCGCCCAGTCTTCTGCTTGCGGATCTGCATCAGCACGTCGTTCAGGAGCGAGGAGGCGCCGAAGCGGTAGAGGTCGGGGGTCATCCACGTAAGGCCAAGGGTCTCGTGGAGGGCGACGAGGTGCTGGATCGCCTGCTTGGCGTTCCTGATCCCGCCGGCGGGTTTCATCCCGACCACGCGGCCCGTCTCCTCGTAGACGTCGCGGATCGCCTCGAGCATGCAGAGCATCACGGGCAACGTCGCCGCCGGGCTGATCTTGCCCGTCGAGGTCTTGATGAAGTCGGCGCCGGCGGCCATCGCGAGCAGCGACGCCCGCCGCACGTTGTCGTAGGTGCCGAGCTCCCCCGTCTCGAGGATCACCTTGAGGTGAGCGGCCCCGCACGCCTCCTTCACCTGGACGATCTCGTCGTACACCTTCGCGTAGCGCCCGGACAGGAAGGCGCCGCGGTCGATCACCATGTCGACCTCGTCGGCGCCAAGCTCCACGACCTCGCGCACCTCGGCCAGCTTGATCTCTAGCGGCGACTGCCCCGAGGGGAACGCGGTCGCGACGGAGGCGACGCGCACGCTCGTCCCGCGTAGCCGCGCGACCGCGGTGGGCACGAGATTCGGGTAGACGCAGACGGCGGCGACCGGTGGAACGCTGGGGTCACTCGGGTCCGGCCGGAGCGCCTTGGCGCAGAGCGCGGCGACCTTTCCCGGCGTGTCGGCACCCTCGAGCGTCGTCAGGTCCATCATCCGGACGGCGAGCTCGTACGCCTGGAGCTTCGACTCTCTCTTGATCGAGCGTTTCGCGAGCGTCGCCGCGCGCTCCTCCAGCGCAACGGCATCGACGGCGCCGATCCTCGGCAGCCTCGGCTCGAGCGGGAGCTCGAACCCACGTGGCAGGGCAGGAGCCTGGGCCATGTCTCCAGTGTATGTCGAGCGTGCGCCGGGGGACTAGATCCAGGTCGAGTGGGAATGAAGGGCCTCGTGAAGTGGCGAAAAGGAGCCGGAGGACGGATCGAGGATCGCCGCGGCGCGGGCGGCGGCTTCGGCGGCGGTGGCCTGGGCGGCGGCTTCCCGATTCCGATGGGAAAGGCAGGCGGAGGCGGGCTCGGGTTGATCGTGATGGTCGTCATCTACCTGCTGATCGGAGGGCTTCCGGGCGGGGGCGGCGGTGGCGGCTTCGGGATCGACCCCGGCACGGGCGGTCTGGGGGCGGCGCCCGCCGGGAGCGGCGCGCTCGACGAGGCACCGCAGGACGACGACGAGCAGCAGGCGTTCGTCCGCTTCGTCACGGGCAACATCGACGGCACGTGGCGGAAGGTCTTCTCCGAGGGCGGCCAGACCTACGAGCCGCCGACGACCGTTCTGTACCAGCGCGGTGTCCAGACGAACGGCTGCGGTAGCGCGGCTTCCGCGGTGGGCCCGTTCTACTGCCCCGCCGACCAGAAGATCTACATCGATCTCTCGTTCTTCCGCGAGCTGTCGGAGCGCTTCGGCGCCCCGGGAGACTTCGCACGCGCGTACGTGATCGCCCATGAGGTCGGCCACCACGTGCAGAACCTCCTCGGCGTCAGCGACGACGTGAACAGGCAACGGCAGGAGGATCCTGGGAGCGCCAACGAGCTCTCCGTGCGGCTCGAGCTGCAGGCCGACTGCCTTGCGGGCGTGTGGGCGCACTCCGCCTACGAGCAGAAATTGCTCGAGCCGGGCGACCTCGAGGAAGGGCTCGGAGCCGCGGCGGCGGTCGGTGACGACCGGATCCAGCAACAGTCGGGACGGCAGATCGACCGCGAGACGTGGACGCACGGCTCGTCCGAGCAGCGCCAACGGTGGTTCCAGAAGGGCTTCGACGGCGGCGATCCGCGCGCCTGCGACACCTTCGCCGGCGACCTCTAGCTCTCGCGCTCTCGCGCGCCCCACGGGTCAGCCGCTCGAGCTTTCGCTGGACGTCGTCAGGCAGTCTCCCGCATGCACTCCTCTATTTCCGGACGGACGCGGACCTGAAGCCGCGGCCGCGACTGACGGTTCAGGCCTCTGAGGGCGACGACTACAGGTTCGCGGTCGCCTTCTTTCTCGAATAGGCGCTGAACGGCGGCAGAAACCCGCGTCTGCGAGACCGTCGCCGGCGACGTCTGACGGCTCATCGGACTCTCATCTACCGGACGTAGAACGCGAACTACCGGCAGACAAGCCCGTCGACCGGGCCTCCGAGAAGGAGACTCACATGACAATCAGGAAGAGAGACATCTCCGCCGCCCTCTGCGTCCTCGGGGCTGCCCTCTCCGTTGCGGCCTGCGGGGGCGACGGCAAGAGCAGCAACGGCACCGAGGCCGTCGACCCGGCCGCGGCCGCGACCACTCTCCCGCAGGGGAGCGAGCGTGTCGACCTCGACGCGGCCGACTTCTCGATCGAGATCGACAATCCCTACTGGCCGATGCGGCCCGGCAACAGGTGGGTCTACCGCGAGACGGACACGCGGGGCACGGCCGAGAAAGTGGTCGTCGAGGTCACAGCTAAGACGAAGATGATCGCCAACGGCGTCGAGGCCCGGGTGATCCGGGACACGGTCAGCGAAAAGGGTGTGCCGGTGGAGATCACCGACGACTGGTACGCGCAGGACTCCCAGGGCAACATCTGGTACCTCGGCGAGTACGTCACAAACTACGAGGACGGCAAGGTCGTCGACCACGCGGGCTCCTTCGAAGCCGGCGTCGACGGCGCCCAGGCCGGGATCGCGATGCCTGCAGATCCCGAGCCGGGCATGACCTATCGCCAGGAGTACTACAAGGGCGAGGCCGAGGACAGGGCCGGTGTCATCACCGTTGGCGAGGAGCAGGTGGAAGTGCCGCTCGGGTACTTCAAGAAGAACATCCTGATGACCCGCGACCTCGTGCCGACGGAGCCGAAGGTGCAGGAGCTGAAGTTCTACGCTCCGGGTGTCGGCCCATTGCTGAGCGTGCACACCGACGGCGCCGGCGGGCGGTCGGAGCTCGTCAGCTTCACGCGCGGCGGGTGACCCTCGTCAGCGGCTGAGCTCATCGTTCTGGCACGTCAGGACTGGGCGGGCGGCACGCGCGACGACCCCGGCGGATTGTAATCGAGCTCCCCTCGCTCGAGCGCCTGAGCGACGAGCGTGATCGCTCGCCTGCTCCTGAACGTTCCACGCACCCGCCATGCGAGCTCGCTGCGGGCGCTCCGCGCATCCACGAGTCAGGGCCGCCCGAAGGCGATTCGGATGACGAGACCTCCCAGTGCGACGAGGATTGCAGCGAGGCCCAAGAGAAGCGGCAGGCCACCGAGCAAGAGAATGAAGAGGAGGAGGGCGATCACGAGCACTCCGATCGCGCCCGCGTCGAGCCAGTCGCCACCGAGCTGGAGACCGTCCAGCCGTTCGAGCTCGGGCCGCCAGCGCCGACACCGCGGCAGCTCGAGCCAGCGCCGGCTCACAGACCACTCGACGCCGCTCGGATCCGTCGCGTCCACCGTTACAGCCCGAGCCGCTCTAGCATGGCGTCGTCGCGACGCCAGCGCGGCCGTACCTTGACGACGAGCTCGAGAAAGATCTTGCGCCCGAGCAGCCGCTCGATCTCGGGCCGCGCGCGCACCCCGATCTCGCGGATCATGGACCCGCGCTTGCCGACGAGGATTTGCTTCTGCGACTCGGTCTCCACGAGCACGAACGCGCGCAGCAGCTTGTCGTCGACCTCGTCGAGCTCGACCGAGATCGAGTGCGGCACCTCGTCGCGGGTCAACTGGAGTGCCTTCTCGCGAATCAGCTCGGAGATGCGCTCGTCGTCGGTCTGATCTGTCGCCGTCTCCTGCGGGAAGTAGAGCTGTCCCTCGGGCAGGAGCTGCACGAGGTCACCGCGCAGCTCCTCCACGCCGTCCTTCGTCTTCGCGGAGACCGGATGCAGCGCGTGGAAGTCGCCGAGGGCCGCCGCCGCCTTCATCTGCGTGACGATGTGGCTCGGCTTCAGGTTGTCGACCTTGTTGAGCGCGATGATCACCGGCAGCCCGAGCGCGTACACCCGCCGGGCGATGAACCGGTCGCCGCCGCCGATTCGATCGCGTGCCGAGAGAACGAAGAGCACGAGGTCGATGTCCTCGAAGGACGAGTCGACGGTGCGCTGCATCCGCTCCGTCAGCTTGTCCATCGGGCGCTGGAACCCGGGGAGGTCGACGAGCACCAACTGGTGGTCGTCGCCGTTCGCGACGCCGAAGATCCGACGTCGCGTCGTGTTCGGCACACGAGACGTGATCACCACCTTCTCGCGAACGAGGGCGTTCACGAGCGTCGACTTGCCGACGTTCGGCCGGCCGGCCACGGCCACGAAGCCGGTCTTCACGAGCCGTCCGCCGGCAACTCCCAGGTGTCCGGCAGGAGGTCCTTCGCGCTATAGGTCGCGATCGACCCGTCGTCGCGCCGGAAGCTGACCTCCGGGATCCGGAACTCGTGCAGCCACTGGCGACAGCCGCCGCAAGGCGAGGCGTTGATCCCGATCGCCGCGATCTGCCCCGGGCCGTAGCCGCCTGCGACGGCCGCGACGAGCGCGCTCCTCTCGGCGCAGACGCCGAGCGGGTAGGCCGCGTTCTCGACGTTGACGCCCTCGAACTCCCGCCCGTCGTCCGTGCGGACGATTGCGCCGACGTGGTAGTGCGAGTAGGGCGCGTACGCGCGCTCTGCAACCTTCTCCGCCCGTGCAACCAGATCGGAGCTCACGGCGTCAACTGGAAGACGGCGAGGGTGACGAGGGCACCGAGAAGTCCGCCGTAGAGGACTTCCACGGAGGAATGGACACCGGATTCGACGCGGGTCTGGGCCACCAGCAAAGCCATGATGAACGCGAGCGACGAGATCAGGAAGCGGTGGTCGGAGCCGTCGAGGATCAGCGTCATCGCCATCCAGCCGGCGAAGGCGACCGCGGCATGGCCGGACGGAAGCCCGCCACGAAGTGGCGTCCCGCGCCCGGTGAGCGCCTTTGTCCCGATCACGAGGATGGTGGTCAGGACGAGCGCGATCAGCGTCAGCTGCGCAGGGGCGTCCGAGATCCGGTCGAGGATGCGGGAACTACGATCAGCGACCTGCCCCGAGAAGACGAGGTAGCCGATCGCCACGGCCACGGCGGTCGCGATCAGCACCGCGCCTGCCGCGATGTCCTTCGCCAGCTTCGCCATCGGATCGAAGGAGGTCGTGGCCACGTCGATGGCGGCTTCGATCGCGGTATTCACCATCTCCGCGATCAGCACGAACGCGATCGCGAGCATCAGCACGATCAGCTCGAGCTTCTCGACGCCCGAGGCGAGCGCCGCCACCAGGACGAGCGCCGCCACGAGAAAGTGGATCCGCATGTTCCGCTGCGTCCGGAGCACGTGGATGATCCCGTCGAACGCGAAGTTGAAGCTTTCGAGGACCGAGGGCCGCCGGCGCGGAGCGCTCACGGGCCTGCCCCCAGACACGCCGGCGAGCTCACAGGTGTGCCGCCTCCCGCGACTGCATGTCGTCACCGTGGTCGTAGCCGAGCAGGTGCAGCAAGCCGTGCACGAGCGGCCCGCGCCACGCCTCCCCCACGACCTGGGGGCAGAGGAGGACGTCGCCGAGCATGCGCGGGAGCCCCTCGGGCACGTCGTAGCGACCGTCGATCGGGAATGAGAGGACGTCTGTCGCCTCGTCGACCCCGAGGTGCTCACGCTTGAGGCTCCGCATCTCCTCGGGCGTCACGAACGCGAGCCCCAGTTCGCCCGAGTCGACGCCCTCCGCGGCGAGCACCAGCTGCGCCAGCTTCACCGCCGCCTCCTCGTCGAACTCTACGCCGCTTCGGTTCTCGAGCTCGACGAGAACGGTCATCGGCGACGTGCGGTGCCTGTCTCCTCGGCATGCTGGGTGTACGCCTCGACGATCCGCTGCACGAGCTTGTGCCGCACGACGTCCTCGTGCGTGAACTCGACGAAGGCGATCCCGTCGATCGAGCCGAGGATGTTGCGTACCTGGATCAGTCCCGAGGCCTGATCCCGTGGGAGGTCGATCTGCGTCACGTCGCCGGTGACCACCACCCTCGAGCCGAAGCCAAGGCGCGTCAGGAACATCTGCATCTGCTCGGGACTCGTGTTCTGGGCCTCGTCGAGGATGATGAACGAGTCGTTGAGCGTGCGCCCGCGCATGAAGGCGAGCGGCGCAACTTCGATCACGCCGCGCTCCATGTACGCGGTCAGCTTGTCGGCGTCGAGCATGTCGTAAAGCGCGTCGAAGAGCGGGCGGAGGTACGGGTCGACCTTCGCGAGCATGTCCCCCGGCAGGAAGCCCAGGCGCTCACCGGCCTCGACGGCCGGACGCGTCAGGATGATCCGCGCCACCTGCTTGTCCGCGAGCGCGGCGACGGCGAGCGCCATCGCGAGATAGGTCTTGCCGGTGCCGGCCGGACCGATCCCGAAGGTGACCGTACAGTCGCGGATGGCATCGACGTAGCGCTTCTGCGTCACCGTCTTCGGCGCGATCTTCTTGCCGCGATGCCGCCAGACCACGTCGTCGAAGACCTGGCGAATGTTCTCGGCTTGGTCGAGGGCGGCCACCACGACGCCAACCGTCTCGGGCCCGATCTCGTGCCCCGCCTCGACGAGCTCGACGAGCTCGTCCACCACCGCCCGTGCCGCGGCCACGCGGCCGTCGTCGCCCTCGATCGTCAACTGGTTCCCGCGCAGGCGCAGCGTGCAGTGCAGCCGCGAGCGCAGCGTGTCGAGCACGCCGTCGCCCACGCCGGCAAGCTCGGCGGCGACTTCGTTCGGGACCGAGAGGACGTCCTGCATGCGACTCAGTGTAGGCCGGGGCTGAGGACAGTGAGCCCGGCGGCCTCGGCGTCGGCGATGAGCCGGCGGTCGTAGCAGCAGAAGGCGCCGAGATCGTCACCGAGGGAGACCGCCGAGGCGAGGTGGATGGCATCGAGGCTACGGAGAACGCGTGGGCCCACTCGACCTGCGAGCCGACGAATGGCGTCGTCGAGCTCGATCAGAGACAGCTCTGCGAGAACCATCCCCGCGCGCTCAGCGACGCCCGCCCTTTCAGCCACCCTGCGAACCTCCACCTCTCCGACGACGCTCGTCACCTGCGTCGGCCATCGCTCCAGCTCGACGAGGAGCGCAGCAGTCTCACGCTCCTCGCGCACCAGCTTCACGAGCGCCGAGGCGTCGCAGTAGAGCGAGCCGTCCGCCACCCCCTAGAAACGGTCCTCGCGCAACTCGTCGAGCACTTCCGAGAGCGGTTTCGCCCCCGCCGGCGCCGGGGGAGGCGGACCGAGATCGGCCAGGTTCCCTCTCCCCACGCGCGCGATGCGGCCTTGCGCGACGAGACGCGCAAGCGTGTCATCCTGGGGCGGCAGAGGACTCAGAAGTGCTACGGGCGTGCCCCGCTCGGTCACCTCGAACGTTTCGCCGTCCTCGACACGCCGTAACCAGCGTGAGAGGTTCTGCCGCAGCTCCCGGACTCCCACGCGCTCGGCCATGTAGCACTTAGTGTAGCACAGAGGCATCATGCTTTCAGCCAGCCGCCGATCGCGCCGACCAGCCGCGCCGACCACTCGTTGCGCTCCGGCCGGTCGCGCAGGAACTCGACGCCGAACAGGGCCGAATAGAGATCGACGATCCGCCGTTCACCCGCGGTCAGCGAGGCGAGCTCGAAGAGTGCGTGGACGTAGTGCAGGGAGCGCTCGTCCGCGTCACTCGTGACGGCCGTCTGCGTAAGCCCTAGATGGAGCAGCGGATCGCCATAGCAGACACAGTCGAAGTCGACGAAGCCGCTGAGCTCGCCCTCGTCCACGATCACGTTCTTCGTCGTCAGATCGTCCAGGAAGCACGTCGGGGAGACAGACGCGAAGTAGTGCTGCTCGCGCTCGAGCGCCTCTCGCACGTCGGTCGCCGAGGGCGCGAAGTGCGGCGCAAGCGTGCGCTCGGTGAGCGCCATGATGTCGTCGAGCACGTTGCCCCACCTCCCGCAGTTACCGGGCTCACCGATGCCGACGTAGCCGTAGCCGCCCGCGGAGGGCAGCTCGCGTACGCGCGCCTGCGCGTCCATCACCGCCTCGGCCACCGCCTCCATCTGCGCGGGCGTCATCGAGGGCAGCTCGTAACCCAGATCGCGACCCGGGAACCGCTCGAGGACGAGGTACGCGAACGGATAGCGACTTGCTTCGAGGTCGTGAAAGAGCACATGCGGGACGGGCAGACCGAGACTCTTGAGGATCTCGAGGTTGTGCAGCGTCCAACGGAAGACGTCCGGATCGGGGTGCGTCCGCACGATCACGTGGGCGCCGCCACGTAGCCCGACGTCAAAGCTGGTGCTGTTGTGACCGTACGGCAGATGCTCCACGCTGAGCGGAGACCTCCCAGACCACGCCGCAACGAGCTCGCGCACGAGCGTCGTGGCCGCGTCCACGCTGGCGACCGCTCCTAGACGAAGGATCGCCTCAGCGATCGTTCGTCAGGCGAGCTTCTCGCGCACGAGCTGGCTGACGGACGAGCCGTCCGCTCGCCCCGCGACCTGCGGCATCACGTCCGCCATCACGCGGCCGATGTCGCGCATGCTCGTCGCGCCGACCTCGGCGATCACGTGGTCGACGATGTCCTCGATCTCGTCCTCCGAGAGCGGCTCGGGCATGAACTCCTCAAGGATCTCGAGCTCGGCCTGCTCCTGGTCGGCCTGCTCCTCCCTCCCGGCCGAGCGGAAGGCATGGTGGGCCTCCACCCGCTTCTTCCGCTCGCGCTGGAGTACCTGCAGCTCCTCGTCCTCCGAGAGCTGCCGCTGCAGCTCCTTCTCGGCCCCCTGCAGGCTCGAGAGGATCAGTCGGAGCGTGTCGCGGCGCACGTCGTCGCGCTCGCGCATGGCGTCCGTTAGCTGAGACTTGATCTCAGTGAGCAGCGTCACAACTGCTCTCGTATCTGGGGCGCTCTCATTGGGGCATCCCGCTGATCTTCCCACCCAGGACGTGCCAGTGCAGATGGAAGACGGTCTGACCGCCGTCCGCGCCCACGTTGACAACGACCCGGTAGTCCGCGAGCCCGGCTCCTCTCGCCGTCTCGGCGACGAAGTCGAGCATCTGCTTTGCCTCCTGGGGGGAGAAAGCGCTCACGTCGCGGAACGTGTCGACGTGCCGCACCGGCAGCACCAGCAGGTGGGTCTCCGCCTGCGGATTGATGTCGCGGATCGCGACGAAGCCCTCGGTGCGGGCGACGTGGTCACCCTCACGCGCGAGTGCACAGAAGAGGCAGTCGTCAGGCAGCGACGATCCCCTCCTCCGTGACCGCGCGGGCACGGACGCGGATAAGCTCCCCGACGGGTGCCTCGAGAAGCCACGGTGTGTAGTCGCCGCCGTACCCCCGGCCGGGCCGGTCCACGAGCACCTCGTCGCAGCGGCCGATCTTCGCGCGCCAACGCGCACGGCAGGCCTCGTCGGAGAGTGCCCGCAACCGCGCGCTCCGCTCCTTCTTCACCCGGGGCGCGACGGTGTCCTCGCCGGCGGTCCTCGTGCCGGGACGGGGCGAGTACGGGAAGACGTGGAGCTTCGTCAGCCGCGCGGCGCGCGCAAGCTCGAGCGTCCGCTCGAAAGCGGCGTCGTCTTCGCCCGGGAAGCCTACGATCACGTCCGCGGTCAGGTTGAAGTCGGCGAGCGGCTCGAGCTTGCGCAGATACGTCGCGACGGAGTAGCGGCGGCCCATCGCCCGTAGCACGCCGTCGTCGCCGGACTGGAGCGGGACGTGCAGGTGGTGCCCGACTGTGGGCGTCTCCAGCAAGGATGCGACGAGCTCCTCGTCAACGTGGTTGATCTCGATCGAGGAGAGTCGCAGGCGGCTCACGCCGTCGACCGCGCCGGCCTCCCGGATCAGCCTCGCGAGCGTGTAGCCCGCCTCGCGATCACGGAAGCAGCCGAGGTTGACGCCCGTCAGGACGATCTCCCGGTGACCCTGTGCGGCCCGGCGACGCACCTCGTCGAGGACGGCCGCCGCCGAGCGGCTGCGGGTCGCACCACGCACCTGCGGAATGACGCAGAACGCGCAGGAGAAGGAGCAGCCGTCCTGGATCTTCACGAACGCACGCACGCGGTCGAGCCGCGCGTCGGCCTGCACGCATCCGATGGCGCCGACATCACCGGCGATCCACTCCACCGCAGCCTCGATCTGACCAGAGACGACGGAGACGTTCTGCGGCAGTCCCGCGAACGCGTCTGCAGACAAGCGGGCGCCGCAGCCGCTGACGTACACGCGCACGTGCGTCCGAGCGAAACGCGAGATTGCTTGTCGCGACTTCGCGAGCGCTTCGTTCGTCACGCAGCAGGTGTTGACGACCGCGACATCGCCGGCGCCTTCGGTATGGCCGTCCCGCAGCAGCCGCTCGCGCACCGCCTGCATGTCGGTGTGGGAGACCTTGCAGCCGAGGAAGCCGACCGAGAACTGCGCCATCCCGGAAACCTAAACGCGTACGTGGAGGTCGGCTGCCCAACCCGCAGCTTCGACCCGGTGCTCACGCCGGAAGAAAGGGAGCGCCGGCTCGTCGGAGACGAGGTAGCCCGACGTGATGACGCGGCTGGCGCCCAAGCGCTCGCCCAGCGCGAGCACCGCCTCCTCGGCGATGTTCGCGACCGCCAACTCGGTTCGGGGCAGCGCGTCGCGCAGGTCTGCGAGCCGGACGTCGAGCCGGACGCCATTCACGGCTGCGTTTCGCTCGGTCGCCTCGACGGCCTCGGGATCGAAGTCGAAGGCGATGACGGGATCGAAGCCGAGCTTCTTCGCCGCGATCGCCAGCACGCCGGAGCCGCAGCCGACGTCGAGCAGGCTGACGCGCTCCTCACGATCGAGCAGCTCCAGGCAGAGACGGGTGGTCGGATGACCCCCGGTGCCGAATGCGCGACCAGGATCGATCACGACCGCCAGCGCGTCCGGCTCTGGCTCCTCCCAGGGCGGGCCGATCCAGAGACGGCCCACCCGCACGGGCCGGTGGAACTGTCGCCACCGCTCCTCCCAGCCCTCCTCGACAGGGCTCGTCGCCGCACCGCCGAAGGCCTGCCAAATCCGTTCCTCGCCGGCCGCGTTCGTGTATGCCGCCAGCTCGAGCGCGCCGCTCGACTCGAGCTCCTCGAAGCCGGTCGGGAAGAGCTCGAGCATCACGGCGCGCGCCTGCTCGGCCCGTGCGGGCGGGACGGTGACCGATACGCGCTTCAGGAGGTTCAGGTTCGGAACCGCCTTCAGCGGAGAGCACTCTTGAGCTTCTCGAAAAAGCCCTCGTCGCGTTTATAGGTGTCCTCGTCGGACTCTGCCTCGAACCGCTTCAGGAGGCTCCGCTGCTCGTCGGTCAGGCGGCGCGGGACAGTCACGTTGACGAGCACGCGCTGGTCGCCGCGGCCGAAGCGCTGGAGCACCGGCATCCCCTTGCCGCGGAGGACGCGCACCTCGCCGGGCTGTGTGCCAGGCTCGAACTCGAGGTCGAGATCACCCTCGAGCGTCGGAACCGGGACGGTGGCGCCGAGAGCGGCCTGGACGACCGTCAGGTCGACCGTCGAGAGGATGTGGTTGCCGTCCCGCTCGAAGCGCTCGTCGGCGGTCACCCGAACCTCGATATAGGCATCGCCCGCAGGGCCACCCGCGCCTGCGTGGCCCTCCCCCCGCAGGCGGATCTGCTGTCCGTCGTGGATCCCGGGCGGGATCTCGACGCTGAGCGTCTTCGTCTCGAGGAGGCGTCCGGCGCCTGCGCACTCGCTACACGCCCGCTCGACCACAGTCCCCATCCCGGCACACGTGCTGCAGGCCTGCGTCCGGACGAACTCACCGAAGACGCTCCGCGAAACCTGCTGCAGCCGGCCGCTGCCGGCGCAGGTGGGGCACGAGAGCCGACCGGTGCCGGGTTCGGCGCCGTCCCCCGAGCACCTCGCACACGTTGTGGCCACCTCGATGTCCACACGCCGGCTCACGCCGGCGAACGCCTCCGAAAGCTCGATCTCCACGACGTTGCCGACGTCGCCGCCGCGCGCCGCGCCTCTGCTCCCGCCGCGGCCGAAGAGGTCGTCGCCGAAGAAGGCGGAGAAGATGTCGCCGAGGTTGCCAAGGTCGAAAGCGGTTGGCGTGAACCCGCCGCGGCGGAGACCGGCGTGGCCGTACCGGTCGTAGAGCTGCCGCGTCTCCGGGTTCGACAGCACCTCGTACGCCTCCGCGACCGCACGGAACCGCTCCTCCGCGTCCGGCTCCTGCGAGACGTCGGGGTGCAGCTCACGCGCCAACCCACGGAAGGCCTTCTTGACCTCCGCCTCGGACGCACCGCGCTCGAGGCCCAGAAGCTCGTAGAGGTCGCGCTCGGTCGTCGCCATGGGTCAAGCGTAGCCTTGCGCCCAGATGCGCGATGCCGCGATCGCGGCATCGCTCGGCTCAGCCGTCGTAGGCGCTCTCGACGAGCCGTGAGAGCTCGAACGCGGCCGCACGAACAGTCCGCACCGCCTTCTCGTAGTCCATGCGAACGGGCCCCAGCAGGCCGACGGTGCCGAGCGTGCGCGTCCGCAGGCCGTACGTGGCGCCCACGAGCGCGACGTCGTGCAGCCCGGGGTGGTCGAGTCCGACCTTGACGAAGGGCCTGCGGACGTCGAAGGACTCGCTCACGAGCTCGAGTACCGCTGCACGCTGCTCGAGGACTGAGAGCAGCCGACGGCATGCCTCGAGCTCGTCGGCGCGAACGTCGTCGAGCAAGGAGGCGGCGCCGCCCATATAGCGAGCCCGGCCGGGCGGGGTGGCGAGGTCGAGGAACGCCGGGCGCAGCGCGTCGAGGAAGCCCTGCTCGCGGGAGGAGCGGCTCTCCTCCTCGATCCGGCGGCGCAGGAGGTGGCTGCCGAGCCCGACGCCGACGAGCCGCTCGTTCAGGTACTCGTTCGCCCAGGCGGCAAGACCCGGATCAACCGGCTGCTCGAACGTGAACAGCTTCTTGGCGACCCCGCCGGAGGACGTGATCGTGACGACCATGACTACCATCGGCTGGAGCACGAGCACCTCGATGTGCCGGACGGAGGCGGTCCCGAAGCCGGGGGCGGAGACGAGCGCCAGCAGGCGCGTCACCTGCGAGAGCATCTCGGTCGTCGACTGGAGCGCGTCCTCGATCTCGCTGCGCATCGACGAGAGATCGAGCGGGAACCTGGCCGGCCGCGTCTCCATCCGCTCGAGCACATCCTCGGCATAGAACCGGTACCCGGCTTCCGTCGGGATCCGACCGGCGGAGGTGTGTGGGTGCGTCAACAGGCCGAGAGCCTCGAGCTCGGCGAGCTCGCTCCGAACAGTCGAGGCGGAGACGGCGAGGCCCGAACGCTCGACGAGCGCCTTCGAGCCGACCGGCTCGCGGGTGGCAACGTACTCCTCCACGACGCGGCGCAGGATGTCGCGCTGCCGTTTCGTGAGCTCGACCATCCCTGGGATTTAGGTGAGTATCTCGGCGGTGACGCCGCCACCGAGAAACCGTCCGCGGACTGTCAGCGCGAGCTCGCCGGTCGTGGTTGAGGACTGCAGGAAACCGAGCCGCTCCATCCGCGCCACCGCCGCGCCGTCGAGCGCCGCGCCAAGACCGGCCATCGCCAGAGGCTCGTCGAGCCGGAGGCCGAGGAGCACGCGCTCGCGGGCCTTTACGTCGTTGTCCAGGATCTCGAGCTCGCGCGCGGGCCGCGTGCCCTGGGCGAGGGCACCGAGGTAGCCCCGGAGGCTTGGTGCGTTCCGCCAGCGCCGCTCGCCGACGGTCGAGACGGCTCCGACGCCGACGCCGAGATAGTCGCGGCCGCGCCAGTAGCCCAGGTTGTGGCGCGCTCGTAGGTCGCGCTCGTCGCCTGTGCGGCAGAAGTTGGCGGTCTCGTACCAGCGGTAGCCACCGCCGACGAGGGTCTCGACGACGAGCTCGAAGTACCCCTCCATCGCCTCCCCTTGCCGTGCCAGCTCATCCCCGTAGGCGTGCGTGAATCGCGTCCCAACCTTCGCTTCGAGCTCGTAGCAGGAGAGATGTTCCGGGCCGAGCTCCAGCGCCTCCGCGAGATCGGCCGCGAGATCCGCACTGCTCTGACCCGGAATGCCGTAGATCAGATCCAGCGAGACGTTGTCGAAGCCGGCATCGCGAAGCGTCCGGTAGGCGAGCCTGACCGAGGCCGGCGTGGCGCGCCGCTCCAGCACCTCGAGGAGGTGCGGCTGGAACGACTGGGCGCCGAGCGAGATGCGGTTGACGCCGTGCTCGCGCAGCAGGTTGGCGAGGGCAGGGGTCACCGTCTCCGGGTTCGCCTCGACGGTGAGCTCGTGCGTCGCAGGCAGGGCCTGCAGCAGGCGCGCGAGCACGGCCGGCTCGGTGAACGTCGGCGTGCCGCCGCCGAGGAAGATCGTCTCGGGCTCACGCGAGAGGAACTTGCTCTCGAGGGCGAGCTCCGTCAGCAGTCCGTCGACGTAGGCGCCGTCCTGCCCCCCGCCGCCGCGAACAGTGACGAAATCGCAGTAGCCGCAACGGTGGGCGCAGAACGGCAGGTGCACGTACAGGTGGCGCGCGAGCGCGTGCTCCGGTTCAGCCCCCCTCAAGGGCGTTGCGAGCCCCCCTACCGGAACGCCACGCGAGGAGCCGTTACGTGTCCGCAACCGCTGTGTGCCGACATCGTTCCGATCGAGCTCCAGCGGTAGGGTCACCGGTCGCTCTCCAGGTTGAGTACGGCGAGGAAGGCCTCCTGCGGCACGTCCACGCCGCCGACCTGCTTCATCCGCTTCTTGCCTTTCTTCTGCTTCTCGAGCAGCTTCCGCTTGCGCGAGATGTCGCCGCCGTAGCACTTCGCGAGCACATCCTTGCGCTTCGCCTTCACCGTCTCGCGCGCAATCACGCGCGCCCCGATCGCCGCCTGGATCGGGACGTCGAAGAACTGGCGCGGGATCTCCTTGCGCAGCCGCTCCACCAGCAGCTTGCCGCGGTCGTAGGCGAACTCGCGGTGGATGATCAGCGACAGCGCGTCCACCGGCTCCCCTGCGACGAGCACGTCGACCCGCACCAACGTCCCTTCGCGGAAACCCGAAAGGTCGTAGTCGAAGCTGGCGTAGCCTCGCGTCCGCGACTTCAGCTGGTCGTAGAAATCGTGCACGATCTCCCCGAGCGGGAGTTCGTAGGTCAGGTGCACGCGCTCTTCCGACAGGTACTCCAGCTGGTCGAAGCGCCCGCGGCGCTCGTTGCAGAGCTCCATCACCGCCCCCACGTATTCCTTCGGCACGATCACCGACGCCCTGATGTACGGCTCCTCCACGGCCTCGAGCTCACGCGGCATGTCAGCCGGGTTGTGCACCTCGAGCCATTCGCCCCCGGGCCGCTCCTGAACCCGATAGGCCACATTCGGGGCTGTGACGAGCAGGTCGAGATCGAACTCGCGCTCGAGCCGCTCCCGGATGATCTCCATGTGCAGCAGACCGAGGAAGCCGCAGCGAAAGCCGAAGCCGAGCGCCTGCGAGGTCTCTGGCTCGTAGAAGAGCGCGGCGTCGTTCAGCTTCAGCCGCTCGAGCGCATCGCGGAGCTCCGGGTAGTCGTCGGAGTCCGTCGGGAAGAGGCCTGCGAAGACCATCGGCTTCACATCCTTGTAACCCGGCAGGGGCGCGGCGGCAGGACGGCGCTCGCACGTCAACGTATCGCCGACGCGGAGCTTCGACACATCCTTCAACCCCGTGATCACGTAACCGACCTCGCCGGCTTCGAGCATCTTGACCGGGCGACGCTCGGGTGAGAGGAAGCCCAGCTCCTCGGCCTCGAATCTCGTGCCCTGCGCCATCGCACGCAGGGGATCCCTGCTCTCGAAGCGTCCATCGACGACGCGGACGAAGGCGACGACGCCGCGGTACTGGTCGTACGACGAGTCGAACACGAGCGCGCGTGCCGCGGCCTCCGGGTCGCCTCGCGGCGGCGGGATCCGCTCCACGATGGCATCGAGCACGGCTTCCACACCCTCGCCGGTCTTCGCCGAGATGCGCAGTACGTCGCCGGCGTCGACGCCGACCAGGTCGGCGATCTCGGACGAGGCGCCGTCGGGGTCCGCCTGCGGCAGGTCGATCTTGTTCACGACGGGCGTGATTTCGAGATCGTTCTCGATCGCGAGGTAAGCGTTTGCGAGGGTCTGCGCCTCGATCCCCTGCGCCGCGTCGACGACGAGCAACGCTCCCTCGCAGGCCTGGAGCGACCGCGACACCTCGTAGGTGAAATCGACGTGACCTGGGGTATCGATCAGGTTCAGCTGGTGCCCTTTCCAGAGCACGCGCACGGCCTGCGCCTTGATCGTGATCCCGCGCTCGCGCTCGAGTTCCATCGAGTCGAGCAGCTGCTCCTTCATGTCGCGTTCGGCGACCGTATCGGTGAGCTGCAGGATCCGGTCGGCGAGCGTGGACTTACCGTGGTCGATGTGGGCGATGATCGAGAAGTTGCGGATGTGTGCTTGGTCCATGCGTGATCAACCCCGTCGGAAGCGGTCTCGCAGCGATAGTAGCGAGGCCACCTCCGGCGCCCCGAGAGCGCGACAGACCCCGAGGTAGACGGCGCCACCGGCCACCAGAGCCGCCGAGAGGGAGAGCGCCTGGGCTCCGAAGGAACGGCCGAGTGCGTCGTCGAGCAGCCACCACGTGCCGAACGCGACGGCGGCAAGAACGGCTGAGGCGGCCGCGACGCGGAGGAAGGAACGGGCGATGGCGGTCAGGTCGAGCCGACCGAGGCGGCGGCGCAACGCGAGGACGAGGAGCGTGACGCCGGCGATGTTCGCGAGCGAGATCGCGAGCGGGACGCCCCAGGCGCCCACGCGGTAGAACGCAAAGTAGAGCGCCGTGTTCAGGACGACGACACCGAGCGCCACCGCCGTCGGCACCCAGGGCGCCTGCAGGCTGAAGAAGCCGCGGTTCAGCATCAACATCATCCCGTTGAAGGCGAGCCCGATCGAGAATGCCGCCAGCGCCTGGGCGACGACGGTCGTCTCGTCCGGGTTGAAGGCACCGCGCTCATAGAGGAGACGCACCGCCGGTTCCGCGAGGACAACCGAGAGGACGGCGGCGGGAACGAGCAGAAAGTTGATCAGGCGCAGGCCCGACGAGACCGTGCTGCGAAACCCGTCGAAGTCGCGCCGTGCGGCGAGGCGGGCGAGCGACGGGTAGAGCACGGTCGCGACTGCGACGGAGAACATCCCCTGCGGGAGCATGTAGATGCGAAACGCCTTGTCGATCGCGTTGGGGGCGATCGTGGGATCAATCAATCGGGCCGCGACGATCGTGCCGATGACGGCGTTGACGTTGATCAGGCCGAGCCCGAGCATCACCGGGCCCATCAGCTTGAAGACCTGCTTGACGGCCGGATCGCGGACATCGAGGGCGAGCCGTAGCCGCCCATCGAGCCCACGTAGCCAGGGAAGCGGCAGCAGCAGCTGAATCAGCGTGCCCACGACAATCGAGCCGGCGTAGACGTACAGCTTTCCATCCGCGGTGTCCGCGCGCGGGACACCAATCACGAGGCCGACGATGATGGCCACGTTCCAGAAGACCGGCGTCAGGGCCGGAATCGAGAACTGGTCGTAGCTGTTCAGAATCCCGGTGACGATTCCGAAGAGCCCGATCAGCACAACGATCGGGAAGAGAATCTGGGCCAGACGTACCGTCAGACCGTCGTAGGCGTCCGTGAGCGGCGGCATCAGCAGGGGCGCGGCCAGCACGAAGAGGGCGGTCAACCCGCCGACGATCAGCAGGAAGAGCCAGAAGACCGTCGAGGCGACGCGCCAGGCGCGTGCCCGCTCACCCTTCTCGAGCAGCTCGCTGAAGACGGGCACGAAGGCGGAGGAGAGCGCGGCGTCCGCGACGAGCGCGCGGACCAGATTCGGGATCTGGAACGCGACCGTGAAGGCGTTGATGGGGCCGCGGGCGCCGAAGAAGTTCGCCGCCACGACCTCACGCAGCAAGCCGAGCACGCGTGAGAGGCCCGTTGCGGCCGAAAACACCGCTGTCGACCACGCGAGCCGGCGCGCGTTGGCTCGCGTCTCCACGCGGCGAGTATAGGAACGGAGTCAGCCGCCGCCGGGCACGGGTTTGGAGCCGCTTTGCTAGCATGGCCGCCGCCCGCACACTCGCGGGCCTCTTTTCGCAGATGCCGAATATCAAGCAACAGATCAAGCGCGTACGCATCGCCGACCGGCAGCGCGACGAGAACCTCCGCTACCGCTCCACGGTGAAGACGCTCACGAAGCGGCTCGAGGCAGCCGCGACCGACGGCGACGCCGAGAAGATCGCCGCCGAGCACCGCGAGCTCGTCCGCCTCATCGACAAGGCCGCCGCCCGCGGCGCCCTGCACAAGAACACCGCAGCACGCAAGAAGGCTCGCGCCGCTCGCCTCGTCGGCTCCTCGAGCTAGCTCTCCTCGACCTAGCCAGTGCGGCTACACCGCGCCGTTCTACTCCGGTTCGGCTGAACTCGCGAGGCTCTACCTCGTGCGGCTGAGGTCGACCAGTGCGCGCTGAAGTTCGAGGTCCGGCTGCACGCGGCTCTTGCCCTTCAGGGCGAGATCGAGCTCGGCGAGCCTGACGACAGCCTGCCGCAGCTCGTCCTCGGAAAAGTTGGCTGCCTGGGCGAACACCTTTTCCGCGTAGAAAGGGTGCATGCGGAGCTTGCCGGCGGCGTCGCGCGGCCGCACTCCCTCCGCCGCCAACCGCTGGCACTGGCGCACGCGGCTGACGTGGTTCCCGAGCGCTCCGGCGAGGCGGGGGGCGGTGTCTCGCCGCGGCCTGCCCTCTCGGTCGAAGATCGTCTCGCTCGCGTCGAGCGCGCACGCGGCGTCACGTCTGCCCCAGGCGTCGGTCAGGGCAAAGGTCGGTGTCTCGGCGACCGCGGCGACGAGCGCCTCCACCTCGTGTTCGCCGATCGGCTCGCCCGCCGCCCACGTTGCGAGCTTGTCCACCTCGCAGGCAAGCTGTCGGAGATCCTCGCCGACCAGCTGAACGAGGGCGGCGCACGCGTCGGGCTCGGCCCGGGCGCCCGCAAGCTTGAACTGCTCCGCGACCCACTGCGCAAGCTGCTTCTTGGCGACGGAGAACGCGAGCACTTGCCCGTTCTTGGCGACGGCTTTCGCCAGCGGCGAGTCCGCCTTGAGGTCGTCGGCGAGGAGAGCGAGCACCGTGCCCGGTGCAGGACTATCGAGGTAGCTGGCGACCGCCTTCACGTCGGCCGCCTTCCACTTGTCGACGGACGCCACGATGACGAGACGCGCCTCGAGGGAGAAGAAGCCGAGAGAGTTGCACGCGGCGACAGCGTCGTCGCCGGTCGCGGGGGGCGCGTCGAGGTGCTCGATCGCGTTCTCCCCCACCCGGGTTCGCAACCGCTGCAGGGCGCGCCCGATCTTCGGTCGGTCGGTGCCGGTGAGCAGGTAGACGGGCTTCAGCTCGGATGGGTCCGCCACCTTGCCAGCCTATCCTCCGGCCTGGACCGAGAGCTCTCGCCCGTCCGACTCCACGACGACGCGACCGTGAAGATCAGTGCGGAGGAGCCGGAGACCAGGGACGGTTCCCAGTGCGGCCAGTGTCTCCGGTCGGGGATGCCCGTAGTCGTTGTCGTCACCACACGAGATGACGGCGATCGAGGGCCGAAGTTCGCGGAGCTCAGCCGCGAGCCCCGGATCTTCCGACCCGTGGTGAGCGACCTTGAGGATCTCGACGCGGCGGGACAGGAGCCGCGCCGTCACCTCCGTCTCGGCATCCGCCGTCAGCAGCGCGTCCGTCTGGCCGTAGGTGGCGAGGAGCACGATCGGCAGGCGATTGGGGTCCTCGCTCTCGAGGCCGGGCCGGTCCGGCCAGAGCGCCTGCAGCCGCAACCCGCCGAGACGCCAGATGGAGCCGGCCCGGGCGAGCACCACCGGGACGTCGCGCTCCAACGCCGCCGCCAGCGCCTCGTCCTCGTAGGAGCTCGAGCGTTCGAGCCGCGGGTCGAGCACGCGCTCGACCGTGAGACGGCGCAGCACCTCGGCGGCGCCGCCAATGTGGTCGCGCTGGGGGTGGGTGAGCACGACGGCACTGAGCCGGCGGACGCCGAGCTCGCGCAGCTGGCGGGCGACGTCTGCCTCCGGCGGCCCTCCGTCGACGAGCACGGCTCCCTCCGGAACCTGGAGCAGGATGGCGTCGCCCTGGCCGACATCGAGGAACGTGATTCTCAGGCCGGCCGGTGGCGGAAGCGTCCGTCCGGGCCAGAGCTGCCAGACGACGAGGAGGAGCAAGGAGAGAGCTGCGCCCGCAGTGGCGAGCGGCCTGCGCCAGGGCGGGAGGCGGCGCAGGAGGACGACTGCCACAGGAGCGGCCACCAGGATGGCGACCGCCACACCCGATCCGACGCGAGCATGAGGCAGCTGTGCGACGAGCCGCGCGCACCCGGCGAGGTAGGCGGCGATCCAGCCGTTCATCCACGCGAGCGCGCCCGCCGCGGACGGCACGACCGGCTCGACCAGTGCCCCCACGAGAGCGAGGCCGAGCAGCGGCGCGACCGCGGCGCTCGCCAGAACGTTCGCGAGCAGGGAGTAGAGCGGGACCTCACCGAACTGAAGCCAGAGAATCGGCGCCGTCGCCGCGCCGCAGGCGATCGAGATCCCGAGTCCGACCCTGAGCACGCGCGGGAGCGGATAGCCCTCGAGCGCCCGGTCGATGCGCGGCACCAGCAGGAAGATCGAGGCAACGGCGGCGAACGAGAGCTGAAAACCCGGCTCGAGCAGCGAGGCGGGCGTCCAGGCGAGCAGCACTGCCGCTCCGAGGGACATGAAGTGCCAGCGGTCTGCCGGCCGCGAGAGCAGCCACGCAAGGGAGGCGAGCGCGCCAGCGACGCCCGCGCGGACTACGGACGGCTGCCAGCCCACCGCCAACACGTAGGCGACGATGGCGGCGAGCGCCGCGACCTGCCCGATGAGCTTCGGGACTGCCAGCAGCCACGCGAGGCCGAGAACTGCTCCGGCAACGAAGGCAACGTTCTGTCCCGACACCGCCAGGAGGTGAAAGAGCCCCGAGGTCTTGAAGCTGTCTCGAAGCTCCTCGGTCAGCCCCTCGTCCTCGCCCAGCACGATCCCTGCCAAGACTGCCCGCCGCTCTCCGGCAAGCCCGGTTCCGATCGCGACCGAGAGGTGCTCCCGGAGCCGGTCGGATAGGCCACCGATACCGCCACGCCTGCCGACGATGCTCCAGTCACCCCCGCGGAGGACGACGTGAACGCCCCTTCGGGCGAGCCAACCCCTCTCGTCGAAGTCGCCGCTGCCGTCGGGCACGCGCGGAGACACGAGTGTCCCACGCAGGGCGAGGATCGCACCCTGCGGCGGCGATCGTCCGACCGGGAGCTCCAGCAGGATGCGCTCGCGCACCCAGAGGTCACCGAAGCGACGCGCTTCGGCGGGCACGCGGAGGGAAAACTCGCCGTGACGCGCGGGGCCGGTGACGACCACCTCTGCAATCGCGCTCCGTCCGAGCTGGGGCTGAAGCAGGCTGCGGTCGAATGCATCGAGGCGGAGCGACCCCCACCACCACCCCGCGAGGAGGATCGCGACGGCGCAAAGCACGGGCCGCGACGACGGGCGGGCGACGACTGCGCAGGCTGCAACGCCTGCGACGGCGAGCAGGAATGGAGCGGGCGCACGTACCGCGTTCGCGAATGCCATCCCCGCACAACCGGCCGTGATCAGCAGCGTGGGCCAGACGCGCTCGATCACGGCGTCACGAGACCCCGCAACTGCCCGAGGCGCGCAGGACCGATGCCCGGAATCGAATCGAGATCGTCGACCGAGCTGAACGCGCCGTGGGCCGCGCGGTGGTCCACGATCTTCTGGGCAGTGACCGGGCCGACGCCCGGAAGGGTGTCGAGCTCAGCGATCGTCGCGCTGCTGAGACTGATGGGGACGCCCGAACCGGCGCCCCCGGCGCCACTGCCACCTGCGGCCGCGGCCGCCCCCGCCCCGCCGGCGACCCGACTCGGCATCAGTACCTGAATCCCGTCGGCGAGCGGCGCGGCGAGATTGACCGCGGCCGTGTCGGCCTTCCCCGTCGCACCGCCCGCGCGAGCGACGGCATCGGCGACCCTGCTGCCCTCCTTCAACCGGTAGAGGCCGGGCCGCGCGACCGCGCCTGTCACGTGCACGACGATCCTGGGCGCTGCCTCCGCCGGCTCAGGGACGAGGCCGGTCTGGGCGACCGGTGCAGATGCTCCGGCACCAGCCAGAGTGCGCCCGGCGACGGCGAGCAGCGCAAGCAATGCGACCGCCGCCACCAGAGCCTGGCGGCGCGAGACGGGCAAGGAGGACATAGGCCCACGATGCCCAGGCAGTTGTCACAGCTGTGTGACGACTCTGTTCCAGAAGCGTGCCGGTTCGTCCGGTCTTAGAGCACGAAGTTGACGAGCTTGCCCGGCACGACGATCGTCTTTCGGGGCTCCGCCCCGTTCAGGTAGGCACGCACCTTCGCGGACGCGAGGGCGAGTGAGACCAACTCGTCATCGGGTGTCGCTGCCGGGATCCGCAGGCGGTCGCGGAGCTTCCCGTTCACCTGCACGACGAGCTCGAGCGTCTCGTGCTCCAGCATCGTCTCGTCGACGACCGGCCATGCCTGCTCCCAGAGCCGCTCGTGCCCCAGCACGGTCCACAGCTCCTCCGCGACGTGCGGCGCGTACGGCTGGATCAGCGAGACGGCCGTCTCGGCCGCGAAGCGAGCGCCAGGAGCGTCGGGAGCACGCCCGATCTCGTTCACGAGCTCCATGACGGCGGCGATCGCGGTGTTGAACGAGTAGCGACGGCCGATGTCGTCGGTCACCTTCGCGATCGTCCGGTGCGCCTTCCGGGCGAGCTCTCCGTCACCGGAGCCGACGGGCTCGAGCGCCACCACCTCGTGAACGACCCGCCACAGCCGGCGGACGAAGCGCGTCATCCCCTCGATCCCACCCTCCGTCCAGTCCATGTCCTGCTCGGCGGGGCCGATGAAGAGGATGTAGAGGCGCACCGGATCGGCTCCGTACAGCTCGACAAGCTCGTCGGGTCCGATCACGTTGCCCTTCGACTTTGACATCTTGGTGCCGTCCATCTGCACCCAGCCGTTGCCGAAGAAGCGGCGGAACGGCTCGCGGAAGCCGACGAGGCCGAGATCGTTGAGCGCCTTGGCGAAGAAGCGCGCGTAGATCAGGTGCATCGTGGCGTGGTCGACGCCGCCCGTGTACTGGTCGACCGGACACCAGAAATCGACCGGCGCTCGATCCCAGGGGGCTCCGTCGTTACCGGGGTCGCAGAAGCGGATGAAGTACCAGGAGGAGTCGACGAAGGTGTCCATCGTGTCGACCTCGCGCCGTGCCGGGCCGCCGCAGGCGGGGCAGGACGTCTGCACCCACTCCTCCGCACTCGCGAGCGGCGCCTGGCCGCGGGGCAGGTAGTCGTCGACGTCGGGCAGTACGACCGGGAGCTCCGCGTCGGGCACCGGGACAATGCCGTCCGTGTCGCAATAGACGACGGGGATCGGGCACCCCCAGTAGCGCTGGCGCGAGAACCCCCAGTCGCGCAGCCGAAGGTTCGTCGTTGCCTCGCCGAGTCCGCGCTCGGCCAGCCACGCCACGATCGCCTCTTTTCCCTCGGGGGCGCTCAACCCGGTGAACGCACCGGAGTCGACCAGCACCTCGCTCTCGGAGTGGGCGGAGAAGGCGCCTGACACGGGCACGTCCCCGCCGACGGGTGCGACGACCGTCCGTACGGGCAGGTCGTAGCGGCGGGCGAACTCGTGGTCGCGCTCGTCGTGGGCAGGCACGGCCATGACCGCGCCGGAGCCGTAGTCCAGCAGGACATAGTCGGCGACCCAAACGGGCAGTTGCTCGTCGTTGACCGGGTTGGTGGCGTAGAGGCCCGTGAAGACGCCTGTCTTCTCGGCCGCGGCCGCACGCTCCGCGGCGCGCTTCGCCACCGCTCGACGCACGTAGTCGCGCACCTCGTCCGAGTCGAGCCGCTCGACGAGCGGATGCTCCGGCGCCAGGACGAAGAAGGTCGCGCCGAACAGCGTGTCCGGGCGCGTCGTGAAGACCGGCACGTCCTCTCCCAGCTGCTCGATCCGGAACTTGACCTCGGCCCCCTCCGAACGGCCGATCCAATGCCGTTGCATCGCAAGCACGCGGGCGGGCCACTCGAGCTCCTTCATCGACTCCAGGAGCTCGTCCGCGTACTTCGTGGTACGGAAGAACCACTGCTCGAGCTTCCGCGACTCGACCTCGCTGCCGCAGCGCTCGCACCGACCGTCCTTCACCTGCTCGTTCGCCAGAACCGTCTGGTCGCGGGGGCACCAGTTGACCGGCGACTCCTTGCGGTAGGCCAGGTCGGCCTCCAGGAAGCGGAGGAAGAGCCACTGCGTCCAGCGGTAGTACTCGGGGAGGTGCGCTGCGATCTCGCGCTCCCAGTCGATTGCCCAGCCGATCTTCTTCATCGACGACTTGATCGAGACGATGTTCCGCTCGGTGATCTCGCGTGGGTGACCGCCCTCGGAGATCGCGGCGTTCTCCGCCGGCAGCCCGAAGGAGTCCCAGCCCATCGGGCGGAGCACCCGCATTCCGTTGCGACGGCGGAAGTGGCTGATCACGTCGCCCAGCGTGTACACGAGCACATGGCCCATGTGGAGCGTCCCCGAGGGGTACGGCCACATCTCGAGGACGTATGTCGTCGTCTCCGAGCGGGGCGAGCCCGGCGAGGGACTCGCGGCGGAGAAGGCCCGCTCGTCCTCCCAGACACGCTGCCACTTCGGCTCGATCAGCCGGGGTTCGTACCGCTCCATCATCGTCTCGGGATCCATACCGTCTCCATCTCCACCCGTTTCCGGGTACAAAAAAGCCTCTCGCTTGGAGAGGCTCGTGGGAAGCCGCCGCGGCCTCCGCCGCGGTGCTTCCTGCGCTACAGAAGAAGCTGCTTCACTCCCTCAATGCTAGCACTCTTCCCATCCACCGCCCGGATCGAAGTAGGGGAGCTCGTCGTCGGCGGCGTGCGCGCGACGGAGCTCGCCGAGCGGTTCGACACACCGCTCGTCGTGTACTGCGAGCAGACGTTGCGCCAGCGGGCGCAGCTCTTTCGGCGAGCGGCGGGCGACGCTCTCGTCGTCTACGGAACGAAGGCGTTCGCGAGCGTCGCGCTGCTGCGTTTGCTGGCAGCAGAGGGGCTCGGAGCGGACGTGTCCACGCTCGGCGAGCTCGGGTTCGCTCGTGCGGCCGGCCTGCCGGGCGAGTCACTCGTCGTGCATGGGAACAACAAGTCGGACGAGGAGTTACGGGCGGCGGCGGAGCTCGGTGCGCTCGTCGTGCTCGACGCGCCCGACGAGCCCGAGCGCGCGGCTGCCGTGGGCGTGCGGCGCGTGCTCGTCCGTGTGACCCCCGGCGTCGACGCGGCGACCCATGCAGCCATCCGCACCGGCCACCTCGGCTCGAAGTTCGGCCTCGACGCGACGATGGCGTTGGAGGCAGTCCGCGCCGCGCTCGCAGTCGGCCTCGACGTAGAAGGTCTCCACGTCCACGTCGGTTCTCAACTGGTCGATGTCGCGGCGCACCTGCTGGCGGTCGAGCGACTCGCCGATCTGGCCGTCGCGTGCCGGGACGAGCTCGGCTGGACGCCGCGCGTGGTCGATGTCGGCGGTGGCTTCGGCGTCCGTCACGTGCCCGACGAACCGGAGCTGCCCGTTGAGGCGCTCGTCCGCGACGTCCTCGGGGCGGTCGGACGAGAGTGGGCGGCGCGCGACCTCCCCACTCCCCGGCTGATCGTCGAGCCCGGCCGGGCACTCGTGGGGCCTGCAGCGTTCACCCTCTATCGCGTCGGCACGGTCAAAGAGGCAGGCATTCGGAGCTGGGTCGCGATCGACGGCGGCATGTCGGACAACCCGCGCCCGCAGCTCTACGGGGCACGCTACTCGGCCCTACTGGCGAACCGCGCGGACGAAGCGGCCGTGGACGACTTCGCAATCGCCGGCAAGCACTGCGAGTCCGGCGATGTCCTGATCGAGCGAGCACGACTGCCCCAGCCGAGGCGGGGTGACATCTTGGCCGTACCCGCGACGGGCGCGTACACGCTCGCGATGAGCTCGAATTACAACAGCGTGCCGCGGCCGGCGGCCGTCTTCGTCCGTGACGGCAACGCGCGGTTGATCTTGCGACGCGAGACCGTGGCCGACCTACTCGCGCGCGAGTCTGAACGCTGAAACTCGCGCAGGACGGTCTCGCTACGGGCGCTCGTCGGCGCTGGCGCGTCGGCGCAGCTCGTCTTCGACCTGCGCCGGATCGAGCCCGCGGGCGGCGAGTAGCGCGTACAGGTGAAACCAGAGGTCGGCGGCCTCCTCGACGAGGCGCTCGTCCGACTCCGAGGCGCCGGCCAGCGCGACCTCGACGCCCTCCTCCCCCACCTTGCGCGCCGCCCGGCTCGGGTCGTCGAGCAGCGAGACGACGTACGACCCTTCGGGACGCTCCTGCTCGCGCTCCTTGATCCGCCGCCAGAGCCACGGCGCGAAGCAAGAGCTCGTGCCCGTGTGGCAGGTCGGACCTGCCGGGCGCACGCGCAGCAGGATCGCATCGCCGTCGCAGTCCTCGCGCAGCTCCTCGACGGCGAGCGTGTTGCCGGACGTCTCGCCCTTGTGCCAGAGGCGCGCGCGCGACCGGCTCCAGAACCACGCCTCCCCGCTTTCGCGCGTGCAGCGGAGCGCCTCGTCGTCCATCCAGGCGAGCATCAGCACGCGTCCTGTCGCCGCGTCCTGCACGATCGCGGGAGTCAGATCCGGACGTTCCACCCTGCCGCCCTCAGCTCGACCTTCAGCTCCCCGAGGCGCTCGGGGCGCTCGTGCACGATCGACGCCACGAGCGCGGCTTCCGCTCCGGCCTCGAACGCCTCGGCGAGGTGTCGCGCCTCGCCTGCACCACCGGAGGCGATCACCGGCACCTCGACGGCCGCCGCGATCCGGCTCGTCAGCTCGAGGTCGTAACCACTTCGCGTGCCGTCGGCGTCGATCGAGGTGACGAGCAGCTCGCCGGCACCCAGCTCGGCGGCGCGGCAGGCCCACACGGTTGAGTCGATTCCGCGCGAGCGGCGGCCGCCGTGGGTCACGAGCTCGCCTCCCCGGCTGTCGACCGCGCACACGACGGCCTGCGCGCCGAACTCGGCCGCGAGCTCGCCGAGCAGCGACGGCTCCTCGACCGCCGCCCGGTTGACCGCGACCTTGTCGGCTCCGGCGCGGAGCAGTGACCTCGCGTCTTCGAGACCGGCGATGCCGCCGCCCACCGTCAGCGGAACGGTCAGGGACTCGGCCGCGCGCTCCACGAGCTCGAGTGTCGGGCCGCGGCCCTCGACCGTCGCGACGATGTCGAGGAAGACGATCTCGTCGGCGCCGAGCTCCGAGTAGCGCTGCGCGAGCTCGACCGGGTCGCCGACGTCACGCAAGGACTCGAACCGCACGCCCTTGACGACGCGGCCACCGGCGACGTCGAGACATGGAATCAGGCGTTTCTTGACCACCGCAGCACGTTCTCGAGCACACGGGCGCCGGCGGAGCCGCTCCGTTCGGGGTGGAACTGCACGCCTGCTAGCGCATGCTGCTCGACGGCAGCGACGATCCTGCCGTCGTGCTCGACCTCGGCGACGGCGAGGCCGTTCGTCGGCTCCGCTGCGTAGCTATGGGCGAAGTAGACGTCTGCTTCGTCGAGCCCCTCGAGGAGAACCGACTCGCGCCGGAGCTCCAGCGAGTTCCACCCCATGTGCGGCACGCGACGGGCGCGCAGCCGGCGAACCGGGCCGCGTAGCAGGCCTAGGCCGCGGCCGCCCTCCTCGCTCTCGTCGAACAGGAGCTGCATGCCGACACAGATGCCGAGCGTCGGGCGCTCCCTGGCGGCGCGCTCGCGGAGCGCTGCGGCCACCTGCTGAAGGCCGCGGGCGGCGCTCTCGACGTGACCGACTCCGGCGATCACGGCAAGCGGCGCCTCGAGCACCTCGGCCGGATCCGTCGAGACGACGGTGGTCGCACCCGCCCGAGCGAAGGCGGCCGACACGCTGCGCAGGTTTCCCGCCCCGTAGTCGCACAGCACCACGTCTGGGCGATTCACGCGCGCCCCTCGCCGAGGAACGCGCGGGCGTAGGGCTTTGACGCAGGACGCTTCACGAGAGGCCTTTCGTCGAGCGGACGCCTGCGGTTCCCGCTGCGCACGCTTGGCGCAGCGCTTGCCCGAGCGCCTTGAAGGCCGCTTCCGCGACGTGGTGATCGTCGGCGCCCGAGGACTCGACGTGCAGGGTGAAGCCGCCCTGCATCGCTAGACGTTCGAGCGCGTGTGGGAGCAGGGTGAGAGCGAGCCCACCGACCCGATCGCCGCCGAAACGCAGATCGACCTCGGCGTGCGGCCGCCGGACGAGGTCGACGTCCGCCATCGCGCGCGCCTCGTCCATCGGGACCGTCGCAGACCCGTAGCGTGCGAGCCCCTCTCGCGTGCCGAGAGCCTGCGAGAGGGCATCGCCGAACGCCGACAGGACGTCCTCGACAGTGTGATGCTCGTCGACTTCCAGGTCGCCTCCGGCGAGGAGCTCGAGATCGACGTCGGCGTGGAACGCGCACAGCGTCAGGAGGTGGTCGAGGAACCCGATTCCGGTCTGCACGCGCACCCGGCCACGGCCGTCGAGGTCGAGAGACACGCGGACGGCAGTCTCGGACGTGGTGCGAGAGACGAAGCCCGACCGAGGCGTCGCGGGCGCGGAAGTAGCGCCGATCGCCGCGAGCAGCACGTCGTTCTCGTGCGGGCGGCGGAGGGTGATCCGGATGCCGTCCGAAAAAATGCGTACGACGAGTCCGAGCTCCTCCAGCCCCGCGCCCAGAGGCTTATCCGTCCGAACGTAGACGAAGTTCGTCGCCGTCTCCGGGCAGTCGTAGCCGGCCGAGACGAGCGCCGCCCGCACACGCACGCGCTCCGCGACCGTCTCCTCGACGTCGAGCCGAGGCTCTCTGAGCGCGGCCGCGGCTATCCTCGCGGAGGGACCGGTGACGTTTGCCGGCGCGCGCCGTCTCTCCAGCTCGCCCGCGACCTCGAGAGACGCAACCGCGTAGCCGATCCTGAGCGACGCGAGCCCGAACGCCTTCGACAGCGTCCGGAGCACGATCAGGTTCGGCTGGTCGGCCACCAGCGGGACGCAGGTCCGGCCGCAGTATTCGAAGTACGCCTCGTCGACCACGACCGCCGCGTCCGGGTGAGCGCGCCCTAGTTCGGCGATGTCGGCCGGATCGAGCAGCTCGCCGGTCGGGTTGTTCGGGTTGCAGATCCAGATGAGCGCTGCCCCCTCCGGCTCGGTCGTCACCTCTGCTCCCTCGAGCTGGGTCACGAGGCCGTAGAGCGCGTAGGTCGGCGGCGAGAGGCAGGCTGCACGGCCGGGCCCGAGGTAGGTCCGCGCGCAGAGCGCGATCAGATCGTCGGCACCCGCGCCGACGACGACCTGCTCGGCCTTCACGCCGCAGTAGGAGGCGGCCGCCTCCCGCAGTTCGCGATAGGTTCCGTCCGGGTACTCGTTGAGCCGCGCCAGGCTCTCCGCGAGCGGTACCTGCGGCACGCCGGGCACCGGCGGCGTGTTCTGGTCGTAGCGGAGCACCTGCTCGGGGCGGAGGCCGTGCCGCTCCGCCACCTCGCGGGAGCTCGGCGACCACGCGTAGGGCGCGAAGCCCTCGGGGAGGGCGCGGGGGTTCATCGCGCCTCCACCGCAGCCGCATGCAGTGGAAGGCCCTCGGCACGTGCCAGCGGCCCGACGATGCGCCGCGCGCGGCGGAGCCCCTCCTGGGTCGCACGGACGATCTGCACCGGCTTGAGGAAGCTCTCGAGCCCGAGCCCGCCGGCCCCGCGTGCGAGGCCTCCGGTCGGGAGGACGTGCGTGGCTCCCGCGGCGTAGTCCCCGACGACCGCGGACGTGCGCACGAAGACCGTGCCGGCGTTGCGCACCCGCTGCGCGACCGTCTCCGCATCGGACAACCAGAGCTCGAGATGCTCCGGCGCGTACGCCTCCGAGCGGGCGAGAGCCTCGTCGAGCGTGGATATGTCCTCGACGGTTACGTTGTCATATTTGGCAACAAGCGTCCCGACGGCCTCGGACAGCGAGTGGTCGAGACTGAGCAGGATCGCCTCGCTGTCGGGACCGTGCTCGGCCTGCGCCAGCAGATCTGCAGCACACTGCGCGGCGTCGGCGACCGAATCGGCGACGATCATCACCTCGCTCGGTCCGGCGGGTAGATCAATCGCGACGCGGCTCGACACGAGGAGCTTCGCGGCGGTCACCCAGCGATTGCCGGGACCGACGATCTTGTCGACCGGCGCGATCGTCTCAGTGCCGAAGGCGAGCGCGGCGACCGCCTGGGCGCCGCCGACCGCGTAGACCTCCGTCAGCCCAAGCTCGCGCGCGGTGGCGAGCGTCGCCTCGGCAGGCCGCGGCGTGACCACGGCGATCCGCTCCACCCCGGCCGCCAGCGCGGGCACGGCCGCCATGACGAGCGATGACGGATACGCGGCCCGTCCGCCAGGGACGTAGATGCCGACCGAGGAGAGCGGCAGCCAGCGGCGCTCTGCGAGGATGCCCGGCACCGCCTCGACCTTCGTGTCCGGGGGGCGTTGCGAGGCGCAGAAGGCCGCCACGGCGGCGATCATCTCCCGCACGGCCACGAGCACATCGTCCTCGAGGCGTGCGACCGCGAGCGCCTCGGCCGGGACGCGCAACTCGGGCCGCTCGCCGTCGAGCCGCTCCGTCCAGTCGAGGAGAGCGGCGTCGCCGCTGGCGCGTATGTCCGCAAGGATCGCCGCCACCTCCGGCAGCACGTCGTCCAGCCCCTGCGCTCTCATGGGACGAGCCGCTCGACCGGAAGCACGAGGATGGACGAGGCGCCGGCGGCCTTGAGCGACGGCAGCAGGTTCCAGACGTCATCGGCGTCGACTGCGGCGTGAACGGCGATCTCGCCTTCGTCGGCCAGATTCAGCACCGAGGGTGCGCCCATGCTCGGCAGCACGTTCCTGATCGCTGTCAGCGCCGAGACCGGAGCGTTCATCATCAGGTAGCGCCGACGCCGTGCGGCGACGACGGCCGAGAGCATCAGCTCGAGCCTGCCGATCGCATCGGACTGCTCCGCCAAGGCTGCGTCGCTCCCGATCAGGACGGCCTGGGAAACGAGTAGTGTCCCGATCAGGCGGAGCCCGTTGGCACTGGCCGTCGATCCGGTCGAGACCAGGTCGACGATCGCGTCCGAGAGACCGAGCCGCGGCGCGGCCTCGACGGAGCCTGAGACAGGGACGAGCTCCACCTTCACGCCGAGACGCTCCAGGTAGGACTTCGTCGAAACCGGGTACGCGGTCGCGACGCGCAGCCCGTCGAGGTCGGCGATCTCCGCCTGCGTTGCGTCCTCGGGCACCGCCGCTTGCAAGCTGCAGCGCGCGAAGCCGAGCTCGGCGAGGATCTGCACCTCGGCCGCCGCCTCCACGACGAGGTTCGCGCCCGTGATGCCCAGGTGGACGACCCCGTCCCCGACGTACTCCGGAATGTCGTGTGCGCGGACGAGCAGCAGGTCGACAGGAGCATTCGCGCACGGTACGACGAGCGCCCGCTCCGTCGCCTCGAAGGCGAGGCCCGCGTCCGCGCACAGCTTCAGGGCAGGCTCGGCCATCCGTCCCTTCGACGGCACGGCGAGCGTCAATCGGCCATCGGCGCCGGCGCGGTCAGAGCCGTTCGTGACTGGAAGCCGATTCACGAACTCCGCCGCCGCTTGGCACGGTCGAGCGCGATCCGGTAGCCCCCCGTCCCGTGCCGCAGCCATTGTGCGACCCGCGTCACGGTCGCCGTGCTGGTTGGCACGCGCTGCGCGATCTCGAGGTACGGAACGCTCTGCTCGAGCAGCTGGACTGTCTGCCAGCGGTGTGCGAGGGCCTCCAGCTCAGGCAGCGTGCAGAGGTCGCGGAGGAAGCGCCGCGCCTCGTCGCGCGTGCGGAGGCCGATCACGCAATCCGCCAGGGCGTCCAGGCCGGCAATCGGCTCGACCTCCCGACGCTGGATGCTCTCGCTAAGGTCCATGCCTCTATGTTAGCATGCTAATGTGCTAACACAGAAGTTCACCATCTTTCCCGCCATCGACGTGCTCGCGGGCCGAGTCGTGCGGCTCGCAGAGGGTGACCCGGAGCGGGTCACCGTCGAAGGCGGGGATCCTGTCGACGCGGCCGCAAGATTCGCCGACGGCGGAGCCTCCTGGCTCCATCTCGTCGACCTCGACGGCGCGCTGTCGGCCGAGCCGTCGCTCGAGCTCGTGCAGCGCGTCGTCGACGCGGCCGCAATCCCGGTTCAGGTCGGCGGAGGCTACCGCACGCTACCCAGGATCGAGGCCGCCCTCGAGGCCGGCGCGACGCGGGTAATGGTGGGGACGGCCGCGCTCGACCAGGCGTTCCTGCGAGAGGCTGTCGCGCTCTTCGAGGAGCGTCTCGTCGTCGCGGTCGACGCGCGCGACGGCCGGGTCGCCGTCGATGGCTGGACGCGCGCGGCCGACCTCGGGCCTGCCGAGCTCGCAAGGCGTTGTCGCGACGAGGGCGTCGGGCGGCTGCTCGTCACGAGCACGCAGCGCGACGGCTCGCTCGCCGGCCCCGACCTTCCGCTCCTCCGAGAGGTGCGCGACGCGTCCAGTCTCCCGCTGCTTGCCGCCGGGGGAATCGCCTCGCTCGATGATCTCGAGTCGATCCGGGAGCTCGGCTGCGAGGGCGCCGTCGTCGGCAGCGCACTCTGGCGAGACCGTTTCACGCTCGCCCAGGCGGTTAGCCTGCAGACATGACCGAGAGACACATCGAGATCTGGAGCGACTACATCTGACCCTTCTGTCGCGCGGCCCAGCCAACGGTCGCGTGGCTCCGGCGCCGGTTCGGCGCCACCGTGGTCTGGCTCCCGTTCGACCTGCACCCGGAGTACCCGGCCGACGGCCTGCCACGAGAACAGCTGCTGGCCCGCTACGGTCGGGGCATGGCCGATCGCATGCGCGAGTTCTTCGGTGAGCGCGAGCTCTCGTACAACCCGCACCCCGGCGTCGTCCCGAACACGCAGAGCCCGCTCCGCCTGACGGAGCTCGCTCGTGACCTCGGTCGACACGAGGAGACCCACGACCGGCTGATGGATGCCTACTGGAGCGAGGGACAGGACATCGGCGACGGCAACGTCCTCTGCGCGCTCGCAGCCGAGCTCGGGCTGCCGGCGGACGAGGTGGACGACGTCCTGACCGGCGACCGCTACCGAGATCGCGTCGCGGCTTCGACGCAGCAGGCGGTCTCGATCGGCGCGAACGCCGTTCCCGCCTTCCTCCTCGAGCGGCGCCTCCTCGTGCTCGGGGCGCAATCCGAGGAGACGTTCGAACGCGCCTTCGAGCAGCTCGGTGCCGCCTGAGATGCGCATCGTCGACGAGACCGACTTCGGCCTCGGGTGGCTCGAGGAGACGAGTCTGGCGCGGACTTCGCATGCGCTCGTGCACGAGGGTCGGTTGTGGCTCGTCGACCCGATCGAGCCGCGCGAGCTCGAGGAACGCCTCCTGGCCCTGGGAGAGCCCGCCGGCATCATTCAGCTGCTCGACCGCCACGAACGGAACTCCGCAGCTATTGCCGCCAGGCTCGGCGTGCCGCTCCACGTGGTGCCTCGGGAACTTCCGGGTACACCGTTCGAGTTCCGACCGGTACTGCGAAACCGGTTCTGGCGCGAGGTCGCCCTCTGGTGGCCGGAGCGCAGCGCCCTCGTCTGCGCTGACGTACTCGGCACGATTCCCTTCTTCCGGGCAGGCCGTGAACCCGTCGGCGTCCACCCGCTGCTGCGGCTCCTGCCCCCGCGGTCCCTGCTCGGCCTGAACCCGGAGCACCTCTTAGTCGGTCATGGAGGCGGGCTCGACACAGGTGCCGCTTCAGCGGTCGACGAGGCGGTGCGCCATGCACGCCGCCGCATCCCGCGCTGGCTCGTCGGCCTGCCGGCCGCCCTGCGCCGGCACGGCTAGCTCGGATTAGCGAGCCTGGGCGAGCAGACCGGGGCGCACGAGGCGCGGCGGCGCCTTCAGCTTCGAGTCCCGGATCGACGGGTTCAACGGCTCGGACAGCGGGGGTGCACCGAACGAGGCCGCCCGGCGCTCGGGGGGAGCATCCGCGTAGAGAGTCGTCCGCTGCCGAGGCGTGCGCCCGCTCGAACGGATCAGCGCCTCCATCGACTCGGGCGGCAGCTCCTGCCCGTGGCCAGACCCGGCGGCGCGCGAGATCGATTCGTTCATCAGTGTCCCGCCGAGGTCGTTGACGCCCGCCGCGAGCGCCGCACGCACCCCCTCGGGGCCGAGCTTCACCCACGAAGCCTGGATGTTCGTGATCTCGGGGTGGAGCGCCAGGCGGGCAACCGCGTGGACGAGGAGCGTCTCCCCGAAGGTGGGGCCGGAACGCGCTCTTCCCGCGAGCCAGATCGGGGCCTCCATGTGGATGAACGGGAGCGGGACGAACTCGGTGAACCCGCCGCCCTGATGCACGGAAGATCGGCGTTGCTGCTCGACCGCTCGCAGCAGGTGGCGGGCCCAGTGACGCGGCGCCTCGACGTGCCCGAACATCATCGTCACGTTCGAGCGGAGGCCCACACGGTGGGCCGCGTCGTGCACCGCGAGCCACTGCGTCGTGCTCACCTTGTCCGGGCAGATCGCAGCCCGAACCTCGTCGTCGAGGACCTCGGCGGCCGTGCCGGGCAACGATCCCAAGCCGAGGGCGCGCAGGCGCTCGAGGTACTCCGCGACCGGTACGCCGAGTGTCGCCGCTCCTTGCCAGATCTCGAGCGCCGAGAAGGCGTGGATGTGCAGGCCGGGGAGCTCCGTGTGGATCGCGGCCACGACCTCGGCGTAGTAGTCGCCGGTGAACGCAGGGTGGATTCCGCCCTGGAGGCAGACCTCCGTCGCGCCGCGCTCCCACGCCTCGCGTGCACGCCGCACGATCTCCTCGAGCGGCACGAGGTACGGCGCTCCCCGAAGGTTTGCGGCCAGCTTGCCCTTCGAGAAGGCGCAGAAGCCGCAGCGGAAGTAACACACGTTCGTGTACTGGATGTTCCGCGTCACCACGTAGGACACCTCGTCGCCGCAGACGTCCCGACGGAGCCGGTCGGCCGCTGCGAAGACCCGCTGCCGCTCGTCACCCCGCGCGCGGAAGAGGCGGACGAGCTCCTCCTCGCCGAGAGCATCGGACGTGCCGAGCGGAAGTGAGTCGCGCCCGACGACGAACGGTACTGGGCCGCTCTCGCCCGGATGCCAGCGATCCTCGCGGGCGAGCCCGAGCGCGTCGGACGCGCGCAGCGCAGCCGGAAGCACGCGAGCGTCGAGCCAGCGCCGGTCGAGGTAGCGGGGGTAGACCGGGAGCCGCGGCGCCAGCTCGAGGCCGCGCGAGCGCGTCGCCTCCGCTAGGCGGTCGCGATCCGGCCAGGGCGCTTCGGGATTGACATGGTCGATCGTGACGGGCGAGACGCCGCCCCAGTCGTCGATGCCGGCGTCGAGGAGGCGCGGGAACTCGCCGTAGGCGAGATTCGGCGGCGCCTGCACCGAAACGTCCTCGGGAAGCAGCAGCCGCGCCGCGGCGATCGTCCAGAGCTGATCCTCGAGCTCGGGCTCGGGCTCGTCCGCCATCCTCGTCCCGGCCTTGGCGCGAAAGTTTTGGACGATCACCTCCTGGAGGTGACCGTGACGCTCGTGGGAGCCGGAGAGCGCAGCGAGCGCGTCGAGCCGCTCCGTGCGCGTCTCGCCGATTCCGATCAGGATCCCGCTCGTGAAGGGGATGCGCAGCTCCCCTGCAAGCTCGATCGTCTCCAGGCGTCGCGCGGGCACCTTGTCGGGCGAGGCCCAGTGCGGCCCTCCCCTGGCGCCGAGCCGGTCGGCCGTCGTCTCGAGCATGATCCCCATCGACGCCGACACGGGCCGCAACAGCTCGAGCTCCTCACGCGTCATCACGCCGGGATTCAGGTGCGGCAGCAGGCCGGTCTCGTCGAGCACGAGCTCCGCGACGCGAGCGAGGTACTCGATCGTCGTCGCGCAGCCGAACGCCTGTAGCTCGTCCCGGGCCGACCGGTAGCGCAGCTCCGGCTTGTCGCCGAGGGTGAAAAGCGCTTCCGTGCAGCCGGCAGCAGCGCCCGCGCGCGCGATCGCGAGCACCTCCTCCTCGCTCAGATACGCACGCTCGCCGCGCCGTGGTGGCCGGGCGAAGGTGCAGTAGCCGCACACATCGCGGCAGAGAGTGGTCAGCGGGATGAAGACCTTCGGCGAGTACGTGACGAGCCCGTCGCCACGCCGGCGCGCGCGTGCCTCACCCAGCAGCTCGTCGAGCGGCGCCGTCAACAGATCCATCCAGGCATGCTCGCAGAGAGTCCGATCGTCCGTTCGGCGCGTGAGCAAGCTGGGCGATCTCCTCGAGCCAGTGCCGCAACCGATCGTAGACCCTGGTTCAGGGGACGTTGGTTCAACAGGTCAGGTTCAATAGGCGGGGGGCCGGCCTCGCCGCCGGCCCCCCGAGCTCAGGTCCGGTCGAAACGCCCAGAGGCCTCAGCGACGCACGAGCGCGGTGAGGCGGCGGACGAGGCCGGCCGCTCCGCCCGGCAGGGCGAGCATGACGAGGATCAGGATCACCCCGAAAGCGACGGACGGTGCTCCGGGAACGTTCGTGTTGACGTCGCCCAGAACCGGCAGCCAGTCCGGGATCGCACTGTCGGCGTTCTGCGCCCACTCGATCTGCATGAAGTGGATGAAGATCGCTCCCGCGACCAGGGGCCAGAGCGAGCCGAGTCCACCCACGACGACGCCCACGAGCAGGAAGATCGAGAGCGTGACGGCGAAGACGTCGGGATTGACGAAGGTGGTCGCGATCCCGAGGAGCGCTCCGGCGACGCCCGCGTAGAAGGCGCTGATCCCGAACGCGAGTGTCTTGTACCGCGCGAGGTTGATTCCCGCCGAGGCGGCAGCGACCTCGCTGTCGCGGATCGCCCGGAGCGTACGACCGACGCGTCCGCGCAGGATCAGCCAGGCAACCGCGAACAGGGCGAGCGCGACCGTCCAGCTGAGGTAGTAGAGCCACTCGTTGAAGGTCGGGATGTGGAAACCCAGGATGTCCACGCCCTCGGTGGTCTCGAAGGTGATCGGATCGGTCGTCGACACGCCCGTCAGTCGCGGTGACTCGAAGAGGTTGATGCCCGCGCCGCCCCCCGTGAAGCTCTCGAACTTCCGCATCACCGCAGGCGTCGCGACGGCGACGGCAAACGTGGCGAGCGCGAGGTACAGGCCGGTCAGTCGCAGGGCGGGGAACCCGAACAGGAAGCCGGCGAGTCCCGCGACGAGCCCGGCGATCGGGAGCGTCCAGATGTCCCTCAGGTCGCCGGCGAACACGTGCCCACCGATCTCGAGCCCCTGGTTCGAGATGAGGATCGCGGTTGTGTAGCCGCCGATCGCCATGAACGCTCCGTGGCCGAGGGAGATCTGGCCGGTGTAGCCGGTGAGGACGTTGAGCCCGATCAGGGCGATGAAGTAGATACCGACGTAGGCAAACTGCTGCGCGCGGAAGTCGCTGATGAATCGCGGCAGGAAGAGGACGACCACCGTAGCGAGCGCGAAGAGCCCGACACCCACGGCGTCCCGCGGTCTGAGTCCGAGCCGGCTCACACGCGCCCCAGGACTTGCTTGCCGAAGAGACCGGCAGGACGCACGAGCAGGACGACGAGGATGATCAGGAGCGCGACGGGGAGTCGCAGGTCGGCGCCGACGAAGTCGACGTAGTTCCCGATCAGGTTGAGGCCGACGCCGAGCAGCAGCCCACCGACGACCGCTCCCAAGGGGGAATCGATACCGCCGAGCACGGCAGCGGCGAAGGCGTAGATCAGGATCGCCTGCATCATCGTCGGGTCGAGGGTGGTCGTGGGCGCCGTGAGGATCCCGGCGACGGCGCCGAGCATCGCCGCGAGCCCCCAGCCGATCGCGAGCATCCACCCCACCCGGACGCCGACGAGGCGGCTCGCGTCGGGGTTGAGAGCCGAGGCGCGGAGAGCGAGCCCGATCTTCGTGAACCGGAAGAACGCCCAGAGCAGGACGACGAGGACGGACACGACGGCAATCGTGCCGAGGTCGATCACGGAGATCGCCACGTCGCCGATCGAGACGGTCTCGTTCGGGAAGGGGCTCGGGAAGAACTGGACCTCGGCTGTCCAGATCCAGGCGGCGGCGCCGTTAAAGACCAGCACGAGCCCGATCGTGACGATCACGATCGTCAAGATCGAGGCGCGCTCGACGGGCCGGATCACAATTCGCTGGATCCCAACGCCCCCGATGAACGCGAGCGCGAGCGTCGCTGCGTACGCAAGCCAGTCGTTCCAGCCGTGGTTCGTCGTCAGCGTCCAGGCGATGTAGGTCGTAAACATCGCCATCTCACCCTGTGCGAAGTTGATCACGCCCGTCGCGCGATGGATGAGGACGAGTGCGAGCGCGAGCGCAGCGTAGATTGAGCCGAGGGCGAGACCTGAGACGACCTGTTGGAAGAACTCGGTCACGCGTCAGGGGCCAAGGTACTCAATAGCCGAGGTAGCTGCGGCGGACGGATTCGTCACGGGCGAGCTCCTCGCTGGTCCCGGACACGGCTACCGCCCCCACCTCAAGCACGTACGCGTGCGACGCAACCTGGAGCGCGATCGCGGCGTTCTGCTCGACGACGAGCACGGTCAGGCCCTCCTTCTCGTTCAGCTCGGACACAATGCGGAAGATCTCACGCGTGACGAGCGGGGCGAGCCCGAGCGAGGGCTCGTCGAGCAGCAGGAGCTTGGGGCGGCTCATGAGCGCCCGGGCGAGCGCGAGCATCTGCTGCTCGCCGCCGGACAGGGTGCCGGCGTGCTGGCTCTTGCGCTCCTGGATCCAAGGGAAATAGGTGCCCATACGCTCGATGTCGGCGTCGATCGAGCCTCGGCGCGTATAGGCCCCGAGCCGCAGATTCTCCTCCACCGACAGCTCGGCGAAGGTGCCGCGCCCCTCGGGCACGTGCGCCACCCCGAGCTTCGCCACCGTCTCCGGACCCCGGCGACCGAGCTTCTTGCCCTCGAACGTGATGTCGCCGCTGCGGCGGACGGTGCCCGAGATCGCGCGCAGCGTCGTCGTCTTGCCCGCCCCGTTTGCGCCGAGCACCGCGACGATCTGCCCCTCCTCTACGGCCAGCGAGACCCCCTGCAGCGCGCGCACGGGCCCGTAGCGGGCCTCGACGTCGCGCAGCTCAAGCAGCGCCATCCGACTCCTTCACCTCGTGCACCTCGACGGGCCGTTCGGCCGTGCGGGTGTCGGGATGGCCGTCGTCGTCCGTTCCGAGATAGGCCTCGATCACCGCCGGGTTCGCCCGCACCTCGGCAGGCGGGCCCTCCGCGATCTTCTTCCCGAAGTTGAGCACATGGACGTGGTCGGAGATCCCCATCACGAGGTTCATGTGGTGCTCCACGAGGAGCACCGTCAACTTGCGGTCGTCCCTGATCTGCCTGATGAACCTCCCAAGCTCCTCGACCTCCTCGTGGTTCAAGCCACCCGCCGGCTCGTCGAGCAGGAGCAGCTTCGGTTCGGACACGAGTGCACGCGCCAGCTCGACGCGTTTCAGCGTTCCGAACGGGAGCCCGGCGACAGGGCGTCCCGCCACGCTCCCGAGCCCGACGTAGTCGATCGCCTCGAGCGCCTCCCGCTCGCCGGCGCGCTCCCGGGTGTGGGCGCCGACGAGCACGTTGTCGAGCACGGTCATCGTCTTGAAGAGCTCGACGTTCTGGAAGGTTCGGGCGATGCCGCGGCTGACGATGCCATGCACCGGCGCCTTCAGGAGGTTGTCGCCGGCGAACTCCACCACCCCTTCGTTCGGCGTGTAGAGCCGCGTGATCACGTTGAATGCGGTCGTCTTGCCGGCACCGTTCGGGCCGATGAGCCCGACGATCTGCCCCTCGTCGACGTCGAACGAGACTCCGTCGAGTGCGACGATGCCACCGAAGCGGCGCGTCACGTTCCGCAGCGAGAGGAGGGCCATAGGGTCGGCGTACCCTACGGGTCGAGACAGAAGCCGGGCAACCTCGCTACTCTCCTCCCGTCGGCGGAGGTCAGCCGCGCCGCTCGTCGAAGGGGATCGAAGCGTGAGCACACTCAGAGCCGGTAGCCCCCCCGCCGAGACCGAGCTGACGGCGATGAGCCGGGGCCAGAAGACGACGAACCTGCTGGGAGTCTCCATTCCCTTCGTTGGTTTCGTCGCCTCGATCTTCTTCCTCTGGGGCAGCCTCGTGACCTGGCGCGACATCACGATCCTCGTCGTTGGCTACCTCCTGACGTGCCTCGGCATCTCGATCGGGTTCCACCGGCTGTTCACTCACCGCTCCTACGAGACGTTCAAGCCGATCCGCTACAGCCTGGCGGTGCTCGGCTCGATGGCCGTGCAGGGCCCCGTGATCCGTTGGGTCTCCGACCACCGCAAGCATCACAACTTCGCCGACCGCGAGGGAGATCCGCACTCGCCGCATGCGGGCTTCGAGCCGGGTCTGCGAGGCAAGCTCGCCGGGCTCTGGCACGCCCATATCGGGTGGCTCTTCCGCAATGTCGGCAGGGCCGAATGGACGAAGTACGCGAAGGACTTGCTCGCCGAGCGCGGCATGGTCTTCATCTCGCGCTGGTTCCCGGCGTGGGTGGCGCTCTCGCTGCTCCTGCCCTTCGCCGTCGGCTGGCTCTGGGGCGGCACGTTCGGCGCCGGGCTGCAGGCGCTCTTCTGGGGCGGCCTGATCCGGGTCTTCCTGCTGCACCACATCACCTGGTCTGTCAACTCCGTCTGCCACTTCGTCGGCTCGCGCCGCTTCCGCGTGAAGGACGAGTCGCGCAACGTCTGGTGGCTCTCGTGGATCTCGCTCGGCGAGTCTTGGCACCACAACCACCACGCGTTCCCCTCGTCGGCCTTTCACGGCCTCAAGCCCTGGGAGCTCGACATCGGCGGCCTCGCGATCCGGCTGATGCGCCGCCTGGGCCTCGCCTGGAAGGTGATGGAGATCCCGAAGGAACTCCAGCGCCGCCGCGAGCTCGTTCCCGACTGATCGCCGGTCCCCGGACAACGCGGTTCGTGGTCAGCGTCCGCCAGTACTGGTTCCGGGTGGAGCGGCCGGGAATGCGTTTCGATCATGAACACGTGGAGGGGATCGCCGAGCTCGTGCGGGTCGAGCATGTATCGCCGCGCGCCGGGTTCCCGCGTGTCGTGCGAGCGATTTACTGGTGGCCAGAGTCTGTGGGTCGCGAGTGGCCGGCAAGGGTGTTCCCCATCGTCGATGACTGGGGCGACCCGAGCGACGCCGACCCGTGGGTGTGCTTGCACGAGGCGCTGGATTTCGATTCCGAGCACTATCGGTGGGTCGAGCTCAAGGGGTTCGAGTCAGAGCTCACGCACGGCGACGTGGACGAGATCCAGCCGCGCCGTCTGCCCCGCGGCGACAGCACAGGGTAACCGTACGTCGCACGAGAAACATGACTCCTGCGGCCACGTCCTAGGCTTTAAGCCACAAAAAGTGCCCGGACGCTGAAGCAGTGAGTCCACCAGGCTGCTCTCGAGGCCCGGCCTGGCTCCGCCGGGCATGTCCCACGCTTAGAGCGTCGGACACGGCCCGCATGGCCGTGTCCGATGCTCAAAGCATGCAAGTGGGAACGGTCAGTCGAAGCGGTAGACGCCGCCGCCGGCGAACTCCTTCAGGATCCGGCGGCTGACGACCATGCGGTGCACCTCGTCCGGGCCGTCGTAGATGCGCGCGGCGCGGGCCTGCTCGTACATGTGCCCGAGCGGCGTCTCGTCGGTGAGCCCGCGCGCGCCATGGGTCTGGATCGCGCGGTCGATCACCTCGTTCAGAACGCGCGCGGCATAGAACTTGATCAGCGAGACCTCGACGCGAGCCTCGTCTCCCTCGTCGAGCTTCCGTGCCGCATCGAGCGTCAGCAGCCGGCACGCCTGGATCTCGGCGGCGGAGTCGGCGATCCAGTTCTGCACCGTCTGCTTCTCCGCCAGCGGTGCGCCGCCTACCTGGCGCTCGAGCGCGTAGGCGCACATCAGCTCGAACGCTCGCTGCATCTGGCCGAGCCAGCGCATCACGTGGTGGATCCGGCCGGGGCCGAGTCGCTTCTGGGCGATCCGGAAGCCGTCGCCCGGCTCGCCGAGGACGTTCTCGCGCGGCACGCGGACGCCCGTGTAGCGCACCTCGCAGTGCGTCGACCAGCCGCGGCCGGCGTGCCCCATCACCGGGATCGCCCGGACGACCTCGAATCCCGGCGTGTCGGCGGGAACGAGGATCTGGCTCATACGCCGGTGCGGAGGTGCATCGGGGTCCGTCACCGCCATCACGATCCCGAACGCGGCGCCCTCGGCGGAGGACGAGAACCACTTGCGGCCGTCGATCACCCAGTCGTCGCCGGCGGCGACCGCCGTCGTCCGCAGCTCGGTCGGATCCGAGCCCGAGACGTCCGGCTCGGTCATCGAGAAGAAGGAGCGCGCCGTGCCGTCGACGAGCGGGCGCAGGAAGCGCTCCTTCTGCTCGTCGGTGCCGAACATGTGCAGGATCTCGCCGTTGCCCGCATCGGGCGCCTGGCAGTTGAAGACGAGCTGGGCCCACATGCTGCGGCCGATCTCCTCGTTCAGCAGCGCGTACTCGATGAAGCCGGAGCCCGTCCCGCCCGCCTCCGGCGGCAGGTGCGGCGCCCAGATCCCCGCCGCCCTCGCCTTCGTGCGCAGCTCCTCGATCAGCGCGTCCGAGGCCTCATCCTCCCGGGCGATCGCGGCCTCGTTGGGGTAGACGTGCTCCTCCATGAACGCGCGGACCTCGGCGCGACGGGCAGCCACATCCGGCTTGAGGGCGAGCTCCGTCATCTGCATAGAGTCTCGCACACGTGCTCGAGCCGGGAAGCCAGATCCAGAACGCGATCTACCTCGGCGGCGGCGCCGCCTGGCCCTTGACGGCGGCTGATTGGGAGGCAAAAGCAGCCGAGATGCTCGAGCCGGGGCCGTTCGGCTACATCGCCGGCGGAGCAGGGACGGAAGCGACGATGCGGGCGAACCTGGAGGCCTTCGAGCGGCGGCGGCTCCGGCCGCGGATGCTCGCCGGCAACCTCGTGCGCGACCTCTCGATCGAGGTACTGGGCCTGCGCTCACCCGTCCCCTTCCTCCTCGCGCCCATCGGCGTCCTCTCGATCGCGCACCCGGACGCCGAGCGCGCGGTCGCCAGGGCTGCGGCGGCGACAGGTGTGCCGATGATCCTGTCCAGCGCTGCCTCCACCTCGATGGAGGACGTCGCCCTCGAGCTCGGCGGGGCGCCGCGCTGGTACCAGCTCTACTGGTTCAGCGACCGCGGGATCGCGGGCAGCCTCGTCGATCGCGCGGCCGAGGCCGGGTACAGCGCGATCGTCGTCACGCTCGACACGCTGATCCTCGGCTGGCGCCCGCGCGACCTGCGGCTCGGCTACCTCCCCTTCCTGCACGGTGAGGGACTCGCACAGTTCTTTAGCGACCCGGTCTTCCGGTCGCTCCTCGACACGCCGCCGGAGGAGGACGTCGTCGGTGCCTCCGTACGAGCGCTCTCGCTCTTTTCCAACCTCGGCTTGACGTGGGACGACCTCGACTGGCTCCGCGAGCGGACGGAGCTGCCGATCCTCGTCAAGGGCATCCTCACCGCGGAGGACGCCCGCACGGCGCTCGAGCACGGCGCCGACGGAATCGTCGTCTCGAACCACGGCGGCAGACAGGTGGATGGGGCGGTCGCCTCGCTCGACGCGCTCATCGAGGTGCGCGACGCGCTCGGTGCCGAGCCGTCCGTGCTCATGGACAGCGGCATCCGCGGCGGCTCGGACGTGCTGAAGGCGCTCGCGCTCGGAGCGGACGCCGTGCTGCTCGGCCGGCCATACGTCTACGGCCTGGCGGTCGCCGGCCAGGCCGGGGTCGAGGCCGTGATCAGGCAGCTCGCAGCAGAGATCGACCTCACACTCGCCCTGATCGGAGGACGATCTGTTCGTGAGCTCGACCGGACTGCTGTCACGTGAAGCTCTACCGCGAGGAGATCTACGTCGGCGAGGAGCCCGGAGCGGAGGATGGCCACCCGCTGCTCTTGATCACGGGCCTCGGCTACGCAATCTGGTCGTGGCAGTGCCAGATCCCAGCGTGGTCGCAGCAGTTCCGCTGCATCGCGGTCGAGAACCGCGGCACCGGCCGCTCGCCGAAACCTCCCGGGCCGTACTCGATCGAGGAGCTCGCCGACGACACGGCCGAGGCGCTCGACGGCCGCCGCGCGCATGTCGCCGGCTTCTCGATGGGCGGTTACATCGCGCAGACCCTCGCGCTCCGCCATCCCCAGCTCGTCGAGCGGCTCGTCCTCGTCTGCACCGGCACCGGCGGCCCCTCTTACCTACCGACCCCGGCGGACACGATTGCCGCCTGGGAGGCGAACGCGAACAAGACCCCCGCCGAGTTCGCGCGCGCCTCGATGCCCCTCTCCTTCCGTCCTGGTTGGACGGAGGAGCATCCGGTACGGTTCGAGCAGCTGCTGCGCGACCGGCTCGAGTTCCCCACCCCACCCCGGTGCTGGCGCGCGCAGTACGACGCCTGCTGGCGCTTCGTCGAGCAACACTCGCACGTCGAGGAGATCGCGGCCCACACACTCGTCGTGCATGGCGACGCCGATCGCATCGTGCCCTACGAGAACGGCGTCGAGCTTGCCCGCCGCATCCCCGGGTCGGACCTCGTCCGCTTCGCCGGTGCGGGCCATCTCCTGTTCCTGGAGGAGCCCGACCGCTTCAACGCGGTGGTGGCTGCGTTCCTGACGGGATAGAGTCGTTCCGTGAACCTTCGCGACACGGCCGAGGAGGCGACGTTCCGCGCCGAGCTGCGCGAGTGGATCGACTCCAACCTGACGGACGAGATCCGCCACGGCCGGTTCGAGGAGGCGGGACGTGACTGGAGTCGCAAGCTCTACGCGGCGGGCTACGCGGGCCTGACCTGGCCGAAGGAGTATGGCGGCGCCGGCGCTCCGTACAGCCACCAGGCGATCTTCCTCGAGGAGATGGCGCGCGCGGAGGCGCCCTCACATCTCGGCGTGATCGGGCTCGGCATGGCGGGGCCGACGATCATGGCGCACGGCACCGATGCGCAGAAAGAACGCCACCTCGACAAGATCCTCTCGACGGAGGAGATCTGGTGCCAGGGGTTCTCGGAGCCGGACGCAGGCTCGGACCTCTCGGCCGTGCGGACGACCGCCCGGCAGGAAGGCGACCACTTCGTCGTCAACGGCCAGAAGGTCTGGTCGTCGTTCGCGCACATGGCCGAGTGGTGCATCCTCGTCACCCGCAGCGACCCCGAGAGCCAGCGCCACGCGGGCCTCACCTATCTCCTCGTCGACATGCACGCGCCGGGCGTCGAAGTACGCCCGCTGCGCCAGATCACCGGCGAGGCCGAGTTCAACGAGATCTTCTTCACGGACGTCGAGGTGCCGCTCCAGAACGTCGTCGGTGAGGTCGGCTCCGGCTGGCAGGTCGCGATGACGACCCTGCTGCACGAGCGCGGCACGCTCGGCTTCGCCCTCACCGCCGGGCTCGAGGCGCAGATCCGCAAGCTGACGGCGCTCGCGAAGCAGAAGGGCGCTACGGAGGTACAGCGTGACGCGATCGCCCGCGAGTGGATCGGCCTCCAGGCGGTGCGTTACACGAACTATCGCTCGCTGACGACGCTGATGAAGACCGGCATCCCCGGTCCCGAGGGGTCGGGCGCGAAGCTCTGGTGGTCGGAGGCGAACCAGCGCGTGACGAAGCTCGCGCTCGAGCTACTCGGGTCGGAGGCGCAGCTCCTGAACGGTGATTCCCAATCTCACGGCTCCGCGCCGGGATACTGGCAACACCAGCAGCTGCGCTCGCGCGGCAACACGATCGAGGCGGGCACCTCGGAGATCCTCCGCAACATCATCGCCGAGCGCGTGCTCGGCCTCCCCCGAAGCCGATGAACCCGAAGTCGATGAACCCGAAGTCGATGAAAGAGTGCCGCTGATGGAGTTCGCGTTCACGCAGGAGCAGGAGGAGCTGCGGCGCGAGGCGCGCGCGTTCCTCGAGGCCAATCCGAGTGCGCCGCTCGCCGAGCTACGCGACCTCGGCTGGCTCGGCGTCTCGGTTCCCGAGGAGCGCGGCGGTGGCGGGCTCTCCTTCGTCGACGAGGCGATCCTCTTCGAGGAGGCGGGGCGCGCCCTGTACGCCGGCCCCTTTCTGACGACGGCCGTCGTGCTCGCCGCGCTGCCGGAGGTCGACGAGAACGCCTGGTCGGTCGAGGTCGACGGACTCGTTCCCGATCTCGACGCTGCCGATCGCGTCTTGAGCGAGGAGATGGAGGCCTGCGCCGCCGAGGGCGAGACGCTGCCGACGGTCGACGAGACGCGTCCGCTCGGCCGCCTTGTGGCTCAGAGCCATAAGGTCTCCGTCGCCGGCGAGTGGGAGCCCGTGCGCCTGCGCCTACTCGCCGCCCTCGCGGTGGAAGCGGTCGGCGTGGCGCAGAAGGCGCTCGAGCTCGGTGTCTCCTACGTCTCGCAGCGAGAGCAGTTCGGCAAGAAGATCGGCACCTACCAGGCCGTTTCGCACCCGCTCGCCGACACCTACGTCGAGACGGAGCTCGCACGCTCGCTCGCGTACTGGGCAGCCTGGTGCGTCGCCGAAGAGGACGAAGGGGCCGCCGTCGCGGTCGCTGCTGCGAAGGCGCAGTGCGCGGAGACCGCTGTGCTCGCCTGCGAGCGCTCGATTCAGGTGCACGGCGGCATCGGCTTCACCTGGGAGCACGTCCTGCACCGCTACTACAAGCGCGCGCAGTGGCTCGACGCCTTCGGCGGGAACGCGGCGACCCACCGCGCCGCCGTTGCGGCGGCGCTCCTGGATCCAATTCTCGTCGACTGAGGGAGCCCGCTTGCCCGTCCCGAAGGCAGAAGTGCTCGAGCTGATGCGCATGAAGGTCGATCCCGCCGAGGTCGACGAGATCCGTGAGCTCTGGAAGGAGCACTCCAAGGCCGAGGACGACCGCTCGATCGAGGGCCTCCTCGCGACCCTCTCGAATGACTGCGTCTACACCGTCTACCCCGACGACGTCTCGTGGCACGGGCATGAGGGCGCCGCCCGCTTCTACACGGAGCTGCTCACCGCCTTCCCGGACATCGTCTTCGAGCTGCAGAACATCGTGATCGGTCCGCAAGGTGTCGTCGAGGAGGCGATCGTCACGGGCACGCACAGCGCAAAGTGGCTCGGCAACGAGCCGAGCGGCGAGAGGATGACCTGGCGAAACGCGATCTTCTTCCCGTGGGATCGAGACTCGCGCCGCTTCGCGGGCGAGCGCGTCTACACCGATATGCCGAGGAGGGCCGCGTCATGAGCCATGTGTTCTCGTCACTCGACGAGCTCGGGGACGGTCCCGGCTTCCGCAAGGTGCGCAAGCCGCTCGGGATCAGCGCGTTCGGTGTCAACGCGCTCGTCTACCCCGCCGGCTACGAGGGCGTCTTCCACTACCACGACACGCAGGACGAGCTCTACTTCGTCCACAGCGGCACGGCCCGATTCGAGGTCGAGGGCGAGACGAGGGAGCTCGGGCCGGGTGGTCTCGTGCACGTGGAGTCGACGACGCACCGGAAGGTCTCGAACGCGGGCGACGGGGAGCTCGTGCTCTTGATCGTCGGCGGCAAGGATGGCTACGTCGACCGGGACGGACATCTCGTGAACGAGGAGGATCTGGCGCACCGCCAGAGGCTGAGCAACCTGGGAGCGGAGAAGGGGGAGCAGTCGTGATGAAGGGCCTGATGATGGACTTCCAGCTGACGCTGCCGACGATCCTGAAGCGCGCGGAGACGTACTTCCGACACCAGGAGATCGTCACGCGGCTGCCGGATCGCAGCTTCCACCGCTACACGTTCGCCGACTTCGGCAAGCGGGCGCGGCAGCTCGCGGTCGCGCTGCAGGGAGTCGGCCTCGAGCCGGGCACACGCGTCGCGACGCTCGCGTGGAACCACTACCAGCATCTCGAGGCCTACCTCGGGATCCCCTGCGGCGGGTACGTCCTCCACACGCTCAACCTGCGGCTGCATCCGAACGACCTCGGCTACATCGCAACACACGCGGGCGACAAGGCGGTCATCGTCGACCGAGCCCTCCTCCCTCTCTGGGAGCAGTTCAAGGACAAGACGGAGATCGAGCACGTCTTCGTGGTCGAGGATTCCTACGAGGAGCTGCTCGCGGGCGCCGACCCGGACGAGTACGAGGACCCGCTCCTCGACGAGGACACGGCGGCTGCCATGTGCTACACGAGCGGCACCACGGGGATGCCGAAGGGCGTCCTCTACTCGCACCGCTCGACGGTCCTGCACACGTTGGGACAGGCCCTGGCCGCACCGCTCGGCCTGCACGTGACCGAGGCGGAGACATTGCTGCCGGTCGTCCCGATGTTCCACGCGAACGCGTGGGGCTACCCGTACACCTGCTTGATGGTCGGGGCGAAGCTCGTCTTCCCGGGCCCGTTCCTCGACCCCGAAACCCTGCTCGACGACTTCGAGGCGGAGCGCGTCACGATCACCGCGGGCGTCCCGACGATCTGGATGGGCATCCTCGGCATGCTCGACAAGGAGCCCGATCGCTGGGACCTGTCCGCGCTCCACTCGATGCTCGTGGGCGGCTCGGCCGCGCCGCGCGCCATGATCGCCGGCTTCAGGCAGCGCCACGGGAAGACGGTCGTGCACGGCTGGGGCATGACCGAGACGTCACCACTCGCGACCACGTCCGACTACGTCGCGGAGTACCGGGATGCGGACGAGGAGACACAGCTCGACGTCGTCGCGATGCAGGGTCTGCCGCTGCCGTTCGTGGAGCTGCGGGCGATGGACGACGAGGGCAACGAGATCCCCTGGGACGGCGAGGCGATGGGCGAGCTCGAGGTGCGTGGCCCGTGGGTCGCCGCCGCGTACTACGAGACGCCCGAGCAGGCCGAGCGATGGACCGACGACGGCTGGTTCAAGACGGGCGACATCGCGTCGTTCCACCCGAAGGGCTACGTGATGATCAAGGACCGCTCGAAGGACGTGATCAAGTCCGGCGGCGAGTGGATCTCGTCGGTCGAGCTCGAGAACGCCCTGATGGCGCATCCGGCGATCGCCGAGGCAGCCGTGATCGCCCTTCCCCACGAGAAGTGGGACGAGCGGCCGCTGGCGGTCTGCGTCCTGCGCGAAGGCGGAACCGCCTCCCCGGAGGAGCTGCGCGAGTTCCTGGCACCCAACTTCGCCAAGTTCTGGCTTCCGGACTCGTTCGAGTTCGTGGAGGAGATCCCGAAGACCGCGGTCGGCAAGTTCCGCAAGACCGCGTTGCGGGAGCAGTTCGTGAAGCAGCCGACGTCCGCGTGAAGGTCGCAGGCAAGACGTTTCTCGTCACCGGCGGCCGTTCGGGTCTCGGCGCGGCCACCGCCGCGTTGCTCGAAAGATCCGGCGGGCGCGTCGTGATCGCCGATCTGCCTGAGACCGACGTCACCGACGAGAAGTCGGTGCGAGCGCTCGTCGAGTCGTGCGAGGAGCTGCACGGCGCCATCAATTGCGCTGGGATCGGCGGTGGCGCGCGCGTGATCGGCTTCCCGCTCGAGCAGTTCCGGAAGATCGTCGAGGTGAACCTCGTCGGCACGTTCAACGTGATCCGGCACGCCGCCGAGAAGATGGCCTCGGGCGAGCCGGATGAGGAGGGCACGCGCGGCGTGATCGTGAACACCGCCTCGAATGCCGCTTTCGACGGTCAGATCGGGCAGGCCGCCTACACGGCGTCGAAAGCAGGCGTGGCCGGGATGACGCTGCCGATCGCCCGTGACCTCGGCAAGTTCGGGATCCGCGTCTGCACCATCGCGCCGGGACCCTCGGACACGCCCATGCTCTCGCGGCTCCGCGACGACATCCGGGAGAGCCTCGAGTCGCAGATTCCCTTTCCGAAGCGTCTGGGGCGCGGCGAAGACTTCGCCGCGCTGGTCAAGCACATCGTCGAGAACGAGTACCTGAACGGCGAGGTCATCCGTCTCGACGGCGCGCTTCGGATGGGCCCGCGTTGATGGCGCAAGCTGTGCATCCGCAGGAGCGGCTGCTCAGCGCGCAAGAATCTCTGCAGGGGGTCGCCCGCGGCCCCAGGACCGCCGCGAACCAGAAGGAGCCAGATGGCTGAGTACGTCAAGGTCGAGCACGAGGGGGCAATCGCGCTCGTCACCCTCGATCACCCGCCTGTGAACGCTCTGTCGGCACGGCTGCTCGAGGAGCTCGAGGCCGAGCACGAGGCACTCGACACGTCGGACGAGACGCGCGTGATCGTCATCCGCGGTGCCGGCGAGAAGGCCTTTGTCGCCGGCGCCGACATCTCGGAGTTTCCCGCCATGCGCGACGCCGCGATCGAGGCGGCCGAAGGAGGCTCGGCGCGCGGAATCCAGAAGCTGGCGATGAAGATGGAGGCGGGACGCACGGCGGTGATCGCCGAGATCCATGGCTACTGTCTCGGCGGCGGACTCGAGCTGGCGATGTCATGTGACATCCGGGTCGCGGCCGAGGACGCACAGCTCGGGCAGCCGGAGATCAAGCTCGGGCTGATCCCAGGCGGCGGCGGCACGCAACGCCTGCCGCGGCTCGTCGGCCACGGCCGCGCGCTCTACCTCAACCTCACCGGTGACCCGATCTCGGGCGCGCAGGCCTACGACTGGGGCCTGGTCGAGCGCGTCGTACCGCGGGCGGAGCTGCACGACGCCGTGCTGGAGATCGCGCGCACGCTCTCGGAGCGCTCGCCGCACTCCACGGCCGTGATCAAGGAGCTCGCAGCGCAGACGCGCGACCTGCCGCTCGCCGACGGGATGCAGAAGGAGGCCCAGGCCTTCATGCGCTGCATCGGGAGCGAGGACGGCGCCGAGGGCGTGATGGCCTTTCTCGAGAAGCGCACGCCGCAGTTCACGGGTCGATGAGAAAGTGGGCCTTCCGGCAACAGTTAAGGCGCCGCTGATGCGTCATCTGCGGCGCGCTGCGTCGTCCTCAGTCGCGTCCATACCAACCGGTATGGACGCTCCCTGTGTCCTAGCATCGCTTGCAGCTCACGCGCCATCGACGCCGAACGGTCACCGGGAGACCCACTGATGCGGGCGGCAGTCCTCCATGCGATCGGCGAGCCACTGTCGGTCGACGACGTGGCCGATCCGGTCGTGGCCGCGGGCCAGTCCCTCGTCGACGTGCGCGCCGCCGGGATCAACTTCGCCGACGTGCTGATGCAGGTCGGCCGCTATCCGCAACCGCCGCCGCTGCCCACGGTCCTCGGCAGCGAGGTCGCAGGCGACCTGGACGGAAGGCGGGTGCTCGCGTTCGTACGGCACTCTGGCGGTGGCTACGCCGAGCGCGCCGCTGTCGACGACGAGTGGGTCTTCGACCTGCCGGACACCGCGAGCTACGCCGAGGGAGCGTCGTTCCTGACCACGTACCTGACGGCGTCGATCCCACTGAGGAGACAAGCCCGCCTGCACCCCGACTCGAACGTCCTCGTCACCGCCGCGGCCGGCGGCGTCGGGACGGCGGCGATTCAGATCGCAACCTTCGCCGGAGCGACAGTCACGGCGGCCGCGGGATCGGAGGAGAAGCGCGAGCTCGCCCGTCAGCTGGGCGCGCAGCGGACGGTCTCCTACGAGGAGATCGGCGAGCTCGACGACATCGACGTCGCGTTCGACCTGGTCGGCGGGCCGGTGTTCGCGAGTTGCCTGAAGGCGTTGCGACCGCTCGGCGTCGCGATCGCGATCGGCTTCGCCGGAGGATCGTGGGAGCAGGTCGATCCCGCGCGCCTCGTCGGTCGCAACATCGGCGCGCAGGGCTTCTACCTCGGCCGGCTGATGGGCTTCCAGCCGAAGCTCGTCCAGCAGGAGGCGGCGGAGCTGCTGGCGCTCTGGCGGCGGGGCTCGCTCCGGCCGGTCGTGGGTGCGGAGTTCCCGCTCGAGCAGGCAAACGAGGCGCACGAGCTGATCGGATCGAGGCGCTCGACCGGGAAGATCGTGCTTGTTCCTTAGAGCCTCTGACACAATGAAGCTCTATGCCGCCGGCGCGGCCTCACTGTGTTAGAGACTCTTGAGACAGCGGTGGTGACGGGCTCGGTCGGCGGGATCGGCCAGGCGATCGTAGGCGCGCTCGAGGCGGAGGGTGCATCCGTGCTCGGCCTCGACCTCGCCGGTGGGTTCGACGTCACGAGCCTCGAGGCCTGGGAGAGCGTTGAGCCGGCCGACCTCGTCTGCCTGAACGCAGGCGTGCTATCGGCCGGCGACGGTTCGCTGGCCGATTACCGCCGGATCCTCGGCGTCAACATCGACGGGGTCGTCTTCGGCGTGCGGGCGCTCGCGCCGAGGATGCGTGAGGGCAGTGTCTTCGTCGTCACCGCCTCCCTCGCAGGTCTGATTCCGATGGAATCCGATCCGCTCTACGTGCTGACGAAGCACGCAGTCGTCGGCTATGCCCGCTCGATGGCACCGGTACTCGAGCCCCGCGGGGTCCGCATCAACCTCGTCTGTCCGGGGATCGTGCGGACCGCGATGAGCGTGCCGGTGCAGGCAGAGCTCGACGCGGCCGGCTTCCCGCTGATGGAGCCCGAGCAGATCGCGGAGGCGGTTCTGCTGGCCGGCCGAAGCGAGAGCACGGGCCAGGCCTGGGTCTGCCAGCCGGGCCGCGAGCCGATGCTTTTCCGCTTCCCGAACGTTCCCGGGCCGCGCGTCGAGGGCGCGCAGGGAATGGTGCCGCAGCTCTAGCACTGCAAGACGGAGGCGCGCCTCGTCTCCACGACTACCGTCTCGGGACGTGCCGGGGACAGACCCTGGGACGTGGACGTTCGGGACTACCGTCTCGGGACGTGCCGGGGACAGACCCTGGGACGTGGACGTTCGGGCCACGTCTCAGAAGTACGCGGCGTAGGATCGGCTCGTGAAGCTCGGCCTGCAGCTGGGGTACGACGATCCGGCCGGCGCCGTTGCGCTCGGGGAGGAAGCGGATCGCCTCGGTTTCGACTCGGTGTGGACGTCGGAGGCCTGGGGGGCGGACGCGGTCACGATCGCCAGCTGGATCGCGGCGCGGACGGAGCGGATCGGGATCGGCACCGCGATCATGCAGATGCCGGCGCGGACGCCCGCGCTGACGGCCATGACAGTGGCGACGCTCGACCAGCTCTCTGGCGGGCGCGTCCTGCTCGGCCTCGGAACCTCGGGGCCGCAGGTCGTCGAGGGCTGGCACGGCGTGCCCTGGGGGAAGCCGCTCGGCCGCACGCGGGAGTACGTCGAGATCGTTCGCGCCGCCCTCCGGCGCGAGACCGTCGAGCACCACGGGCCGCACTACGACATCCCCTACTCCGGCCAGGACGCGACCGGGCTCGGCAAGCCGCTGAAGCTGATCCTGAAGCCACTGCGACGCGAGGTGCCGATCTACCTCGCAGCGATCGGACCGAAGAACGTCGCGCTCGCGGCCGAGATCGCCGACGGCTGGCTGCCGATCTTCTTCTCGCCCTACCGCTTCCGGGAGATCCATGGGCCGTCGCTCGAGAACGCCGCGGACGGCTTTCAGATCGCACCGCTCTGCCCCGTTCTCGTCGGCGACGACGTGCATCAGTGCCGCGACATGCTGAAGCCGATGCTGGCGCTCTACATCGGCGGCATGGGCGCGCGCGGCAAGAACTTCTACAACTCGCTCACGCAACGCTACGGCTTCGAGGAGGCCGCCGCCAAAATCCAGGATCTCTACCTCGACGGGAAGAAGGGTGAGGCGGCGATGACGGTGCCGGACGAGCTCGTCGACGAGATCGCGCTCGTCGGCCCCAAGGAGCGGATCGCCGAGCGGCTCGAGCCCTGGCGCGAAGCGGGCATCTCGACGCTCGTGATCCAGGCGCGCCAGACCGAGGCGCTCGAGGTGATGGCGGAGTTGCTCCTGTGAGAGAAGCGTTCGCGGCCGCGTTGGGCGAGCCCGTCGAGCGCGCCGTGCTGCTGGCCGGCGGCGCCTCGAAGGAAGCGTGGGCGGTCGATGCCGGCGGGCGTGAGCTGCTGATCCGTCGCGCCGCAGGCGGCGTCATCCACCAGACGACGCTGTCGCTCGAGCACGAGTTCGAGGTGCTGCGGGCGGCGCACGAGGCCGGCGTGAAGGTGCCGGAGCCGATCGCGTACCTGGGCGAGGTCGAGGGCCGCGAGGCGTTCGTGATGGAGCGGATCAAGGGCGAGACGATCGGCCGGCGAATCGTCAAGAGCCCACCGCCCGGGCTCGACCTCCAGCTCGCCGAGGAGCTGGCCAAGATCCACGCGATCCCACCCGAGCGGCTGCCGTTCCTCGAGCAGGGCGACACGATCGCCCGCTTCTACGCGGAGCTCGACTCGGTCGGCGAGCCGCACCCCGCGATCGAGCTCGGGTTGCACTGGGTCAAGGAGCGGCTACCGCAGGGCCGCGAACCCGTCGTCGTGCACGGCGACTGGCGGATCGGCAATGTTGCCGTGGATGACAACGGATTGGTCGCGGTGCTCGACTGGGAGTTCGCCCACCTCGGCGACCCCGTCGAGGACCTCGCGTGGCCGCTGGTCCGCGCGTGGCGCTTCGGCGCCGACGACAAGCACCTCGGCGGGATCGGCGACCTCGACCGGTACCTGGAGCGCTACGCGGACCTGACCGGCCGCACGGTCACGCGCGAGGAGCTGCTCGCCTGGGAGGTGTTTGGCAACGTCAAGTGGGCGACCGGCTGCCTTACCCAGTCACGCCGGCACCTGAACGGCCAGGAGAGGAGCGTCGAGCTCGCCGTGCTCGGTCGTCTGGCCGCGGAGATGGAGTACGAGCTGCTCGACCTGATCGACAAGGCCGCATGACTGGCCAGCATGACCGCCCCACGCCGCAGGAGCTGGCGGAGGCGGTCCGGGAATTCCTGCAGGAGGAGATCCTCCCGATCCTCGCCGACCACCGGCTGAAGTTCCGCACGATCGTCGCGATCAACGGTCTCGGGATCGCCGAGCGTGAGCTCTGGGCGACGACCTCGCCGCGCGAGGAGGACTGGGAGCTCGCGCGCCGCATCCGCGCGGGCGACGTGCCCGAGAACGCGGTCGCTCTGCTGAAGGAGCAGGTGGCAGAGAAGCTGCGCGTCTCCAATCCGCGCCACCTGGCCAAGTACGACGGATGAGGCGCCGGCTCTACCTGATGCGGCACGCCGATGTGTCGTACGTGGACGACGCGGGGCGGCCGGTCAACCCGGAGGCGGTGCCGTTGACGCCGCGCGGGCTCGAGCAGGCCGCGGCGGCGCGCGACGCGCTGGCGGGCGTCGAGCTCGACCTCGTCATCGCGAGCGACCTGCAGCGCACGGCCGAGACCGCTGCGATCGTCGCGCCCGGTCACGAGGTCGAGCGCTGGCCGGAGTTTGCAGAATGGCGGGGCGGCCGGCTCGATGCGATCCCGCCCGAGGAGCTCGAGCAGGCCTTCGTCGGCGCGCTGCGGGTGACCGACGAGGGCTCCCGCTTCCTCGGCGGCGAGTCGCTCGGCGAGGCGCTCGACCGCGTTCATCCCGCGCTCGACCGGCTCGTGGCGCGCGAGTGGAAGACGGCGCTCGCCGTCCTCCACGGCGGCGTCAACCGGATCGTCGTCTCCTACGCGCTCTCTGGCGATCGCACCTACTTCGGCACGTTCGAGCAGGCGCCGGCCTGCATCAACATGCTCGATCTCGGGGACGACGGCTGGATCGTCCGCACCGTGAACTACGTTCCGTACGACCCCCTCCACCCCGCGCGCGAGACGACGATGGAGCACCTCTGGGCGCAGCTCCGAAACTGGCGGGGCTAGGAGACCTCGACGCGGATCGTGTGGTGCCCAGAGGCGCCGTCGGGCGCGACGTCCGTCCGCTCCGCCGTCTGCGTCTCACCCGTGCCGTCCGTTGCCCGGACGGCGAGCACGTACGTCCCCGGGGTGGTGTCCCACGGCAGGAACCACTGACGCCAGCAGTCGTCGTGCAGCGGCGCCGCGAGCGTCGCCTCCTGCCACGGCTCGCCGTCGACCCGGACCTCGACGCGCTCGATCCCGCGGGTCGGAGCCCAGGCGACCCCGGCGACGACCTCGCGCGAGACAACGTCGATCCGCGATTGCGTCTTGATCGGCCCCTCTTTGCTCCAGCCGCGCGGGATCCAGTAGCCGTCGACCTCGGCGAAGCTCGTCAGCTCGATCGCCGCGAGCCACTTCGTCGCAGACACGTAGCCGTAGAGGCCGGGTACGACGAGGCGGGCCGGAAAGCCATGTGCTGCCGGGAGCGGCTCGCCGTTCATGGCCACCGCCACCATCGCGTTTCGACCGTCGAGCGCCACCTCGGTCGGGAAGCCGGCGGTGAAGCCGTCGACCGATCGCCCGAGCACCTGCGTCGCGCCGCTGCGGAGCCCCGCTCGCTCGAGGAGGTCGGAGAGCAGCACGCCCTGCCAGCGGGCGTTACCGGCCAGGTCGCCGCCGATCTCGTTGGAGACGCACGAGAGCGTCACGTCCGCCTCGATCTGAGGCATCGCCATCAGCTCGGCATAGGTCAGCGTGAAGGGTTTCTTGACCGCGCCTTCCACCCGCAACGACCAGTCCTCCGGGTCGATCTGAGGGACGATCAGCGCCGTGTCGATCCGGTAGAAGTCGTCGTTCGGGACGTAGAGCGGAGTGAGCCCGGGGATGTCCAGCGACGCTCCCGGCGGCGGCGGCAGCGCGCGACGAGCGGGGCGAGGGATGCGGATCGCCTGCCGGATCTCGTCAGCGCGCTTCCGGGTCGAGAGCAGCCGTCCGCCGTAGGCGCCCGCGCCGGCCACGAGGACGGCGGCGGCGGCGTAGCCGAGGAAGCGCCGGCGGTCGGCAACGCCTCCGCCTGCCGGGCTTCGCGGCTGCGGTAGCGGCACCACGACCGGAGACGCTGCCCGGAGCAGCAGCCAGAGCGCCGCGACGCCTGCGCACGCGGCGATCAACCCGGCGGCGACCGGACCGAGGCCATCAGCCTGCGGGTCGGCCAGCGACGCCGCAACGCCGATTCCCACCATGGCGGTGAGACCGGCCGCTCCGATCAGGAACCGCCGCGTGCTGAGCACGCCGAGCGCGGCACCGAGGAGCCCGCACACAACGAGGATGTTGGCGATCAGGAAGGGCTTGTCGTTCGAGCCGAGCGTCGAGATCACGGCGCGCTCGAGCCAGCCGGGCACGTTGTCGATCACGATGTCCCCGACGGAGACGACGAGCGAACGGCTTTCGGGCAGCACCGCCGCGGCGAGCTCGGCCACACCCAGTGTCACTCCGGCCGCGAGCAGCCCGGCTGCCGCGGCAGATGCGCGTCTGACCTCCATCGCGTCGAGGTTAGCCGTCGCCTGCCTGCTCTCGTCTTAAGAGAGCAGTAACCGCAAAGTCTTCGACTCGCCCTCATCGACGCCGAGGTACGCGCCGCGGATGACCGCCCACTTCCGCATCCGCTCCTCGTCGAGCCCCGCCGCCGCGAAGGCCGCGAGTCGCTGCTCAGTGACGTCGAGCCGCATCCGGTAGGAGAGCGGATTCCAGAGGAAGGACGGAACGTCGTACTCCGGCTCGCCGAGCATCGGTTTCGGGTCGATCGCGAGGGGTCCGCGAGCCGAGCGGAGGACGTTGTGGTGGTGGAAGTCGCCGTGAACGAGCGTCTCGCGTCCGACCTCGAGCGAGGCGTAGAGCTCGCGCGCCAGCGGGACGAGCTCGTGCCCGTTCGCCGCGTCGAGCCACCGAGGCACATGGTCGCCGATCCAGCGAAATGGCTGCGCCGCGGGCCGCCAGAGCCGCAGCTCCGTCGCAACGGCGATCGCGGTCGCCTCCTCGTCGGCGAGGTCGGCGAGGTCGTCTCCCGGCCGCGCCCGCTCGAGCAGGAGTACTCGCCGCTCGCGGTCGCGGCGCAGGAGCCGCACTGCGCCGTCGCCGTCCCAGAGCTCGAGCGCCTCGGCCTCCTCGTCCGACTCGTCGTCCTCTGGGGGCGTCACCTTCAGCACCGCTTCCTCTCCGGCCGGCGCCACGTACGAGTAGCGCGCGAGCGTGAACGGCTCTCCCAGCGCGACGCCCCACTCGGCCGCGACCTCATGCGCAGTCCGCTCGAGCGGGGCGAGATCCGGCCGGTCGTCGCTCACGGTGGGAATCTACGGCTCTGGCAGCACTGCTCCGACGGCAGCCGGCCTCGACCACTCGCTGACGCGGCCGCCGGTCAGCGCAACCGCTCGACGATCATCGCCATGCCCTGACCGCCACCGACGCACATCGTCTCGAGCCCGATCGATCCGTCGAGCGTCTCGAGGTCGTTCAGCAGCGTGCACATGATCCGCGCGCCCGTCATCCCATATGGATGGCCGAGCGCGATCGCGCCACCGTGAGGGTTCACCTTCTCGGAGAAGGGATCGACGCCGACCTCCCGGCAGACCGGGATCACCTGAGCCGCAAACGCCTCGTTCAGCTCCATCACGTCGATGTCGTCGATCGTCATGCCGGCTCGGCCGAGCGCCACCCGGATCGCGTCGATCGGGCCCACACCCATGAGCTCCGGATCGACGCCGGTCACGGCGGAGGAGATGATGCGGGCGCGCGGCTTGAACCCGAGCTCTGCGGCGCGCTCGGCCGAGGTGATCACGAGCGCGGCCGCGCCGTCGTTGAGCGGGCACGCGTTCCCCGCCGTCACCTTCCCGTCCGGCTTGAACGCGGGCTGTAGCTCCTGCAGCTTCTCGTACGTCGAGCTCGCACGAGGACCGTCGTCGGCGGAGACGACGGCTCCGTCCTCCTTCGTGTACGGCGTCAGCTCGCGCGCGAAGAACCCTGATGCCTGGGCGGCGACGGCTCGTTCCTGGGACTGCTGCGCAAAGCGATCCATCTCGTCTCGGGAGACGTCGTAGCGCTCCGCGACGTTCTCGGCGGTCAACCCCATCGGGATGTAGACGTTCGCGATCGCGCCGTCTCCCACGAGTTGGGGGTGGAGCTCCTCGGCGTCCTTCGGGTAGCCGTCCACCTGTGAGATCGACTCGACACCCGCGGCGACATAGACGTCGCCCTCGCCCGCCTTGATCGCGTGAAAGGCCATCCGCGCTGTCTGGAGCGAGGAGGCGCAGAAGCGGTTGACGGTCGTCCCGGGCACCCGCTTCGGCAGCCCGGCCAAGAGCGCCGCGCGGCGTGCGAGGTTCATGCCCTGCTTGTCCTGCGGGAAGCCGCAGCCGACCATCACGTCGACGATCTCGTTCGGATCCAGCGCTTCGGCCTGCTCGACCGCCTCTCTGATCGCGAACGCGAGCAGGTCATCGGGCCGCACATCCATCAGCGACCCCTTTCCGGCGCGGCCGATGGGCGTACGAACCGCACTCACGACGACGGCTTCGGGCATCTTCTCTCCCTTTGGTAAAAGGCGCTGGCGTAGGTAAAGGCGCTGGCTTAGGTAAAGAGGCGCTGACTTATGTAAAGGCGCTGTGACCGGTGAGGGCGCGGCCGACGATGAGGGTCTGGATCTGACTCGTTCCTTCGTACAGGGTCGTAACGCGCGCATCGCGCAGATATTTCGCCACCGGATACTCGTCCAAGTAGCCGTAGCCGCCGAGCACCTGCACGGCTCCATTGGCGGCCCGTACCGCCGCCTCGCTCGCATACCACTTGGCCACCGCGGCCTCCGTCGTGTACGGGCGCCCGGCGTCAGCGAGCGCCGCTGCCTTCCACGTCAGCAAGCGAGCCGCCTCCGTCTCGACGTGCATCTCGGCGAGGAGCTGCTGAACGAGTTGAAAGCCCGCAATCGGACGCTTGAACGCGTGCCGTTCTGCGGCGTAGCCGACGCACGCGTCGAGGCAGCCCTGTGCGATCCCGACGCAGCCGGCCGCAAGCGAGATGCGGCCGTTGTCGAGCGCGGACATCGCCACCTTGAACCCCTGTCCCTCCTCACCGAGCCGATCGAGATCGGAGACGCGAACCCCGTCGAGCGACAGCTCGGCCGTGTCCTGTGCGCGCAGGCCGAGCTTGCCCTTCATCGGTGCGGCCGCGAAGCCGTCGGCGTCCGTCGGGACGAGGAAAGCGGTGATGCCGCGCGGCCCCTCCTCGCCCGTGCGGGCGAAGACGATCGCGGTGCTCGCCCACGAGCCGAGGGTGATGAAGACCTTCGACCCGGTGAGCACCCACTCGGCGGCGTCGCGGACTGCCCGCGTGGCCAAAGCGGCCGCGTCCGAGCCGCAACCGGGCTCGGTGAGCGCGTAACAGCCGAGTGCCTCGCCGCTCGCGAGCCGCGGCAGGAGTGCCGCTTTCTGCTCCTCGCTCCCCCACTTCGCCACCGTCTTGCCGAAGAGGCCGTTCGAGACGGAGACGATGCCGCGCACCGACGAGTCGGCTCGACCCAGCTCCTCGCAGAGCAGGCAGTAGGAGACCGAGTCGAGGCCTCCGCCGCCGAGTTCCTCGGGCAGCGCAGCGGCCAGGAAGCCCGCCTCCGAGAGGGTGTCGACAACGGAGCGCGGGAGCTCCTCCGCGTCGTCCCACTCGCGCGCGTGCGGTGCGAGCTCGCGCTCGCAGAGCTCGCGCGCGGTCGCGCGAATCAACTCCTGGTCGGGCGTGAGCGTGAAATCCATGGGAGAACAGTCGGGGGGGGGGGGGGGCGGGCCCCCCCCGCCCCCCCCGCCCCCCCCCGCCCGCCCGGGGGGCCGGGGGCGCC
>JBBJOI010000014.1:0-68254 GCA_037721555.1 Gaiellaceae bacterium
CGCCGGCACGTCACCACGCCCAAAGGCCTCATAGGTGTCTTTGACCAGTTCTAGGCTCTGCTCGCCCACGACTTCCTCCTCACGAAGATGCCCACCGAGTGGCGAGGCGCCTCCAACAGTCCCACACGCCCGTCGCCGACGTCAACCTTTCGGAGGGATTCCCGATTGGTTGAACCTCAGTGACCGTCCGCCCGACGAGAGAAGCGACCTCGCTCATCTCCGAAGATCTGAGGCCCGACCCGCGGCACGCCCAGGGTTCGAACGTCATTCGCAGCCACCGCGCAGGGCAGACGCTTCAAGGAGGCTCAGGGTGTACTCACGAACGCTCGCCCAGTCGAGATCACTGTCGTCAGACATCAGAGGCGGCTCCTGACTGTCGCATCGGCGTAGGATCGGCGATACAGGTTCCTGTTGTGATCGATCCATCAACGAAGGGAGTTGCCATACCTACCGTAATCGGCCATCACGACGTGAAGGACAGGGATCACTGGCTTGCCTCGCCGAAGCGCGAAGAGTTCTTCGGCCCGCTCGGTGTCACCAACATCCGGACATTCATCGACCCGACGAACTCGACCCGAGTGGCGGTGTTGATGGACGTGGCCGACATGGATGCACTCGCGGCCGCGATGGAAACTCCGGCGGCTGGAGAGGCGATGGCGCATGACGGAGTTCTGCCCGAGACCTTGGTGATGCTCGTCGAGGCATAGTTCGCTCTCTCAGAAGCTGGGCGAGATCGTTCCCAGGGAACATTCCCGCACGCTGGCCCAGGCGAGGCTCACCTAGACTCGCTTCTCGATTTCGGCGTCCGTCCGCGTGCATTTTCGCGGCGCGGCTCAGCTCACGCCTCCGGCAACCGGACCACGAACGTCGTCCCGCGGCCGACCGTGCTCTCCACCATCACCGAGCCCTCCATCGCCTCGGTCAGTTCCTTGACGATCGCCAGGCCGAGCCCGGTTCCGACCGCCCGGTTCGTGCCGTAGCGGCCGTGGAGGAAGAAGCGCTCGAACGCGCGCGGAAGGTCTTCGGCCGCGAGGCCGGGGCCGTTATCGGCGACTCTCAGCTCACCGGGGCTCGCCGTCACCGTCACCCGGCCGCCGGCCGGCGTGGAGCGAACGGCGTTCTCGATCAGATTCGACAGCACCTGCAGCACGCGGTCCGGATCCGCGGTCGAGGGCGCCGGTGCGGGTGTCTCGGCGGCGAGGGAGACGCCGACCCTGCGTGCCTCGTTCTCGTGTCGCCCGACGGCCTCCGCCGCAACGGTGGCGAGGTCGACGGGCTGCGGCGTGACCGAGAACTCCCGTTGGTTTAGGCGCGCGAGATCGAGCAAGTCGCGCACCAGCCGCTCGAGCCGCTGCGCTTCCTGCACGACCACGCCCGCGCCCGCCGGCACGTCGAGCACACGGTCGAGCAGCGCCTCGCCGTGGCCCCGGATCGAGGCGAGCGGCGTCTTCAGCTCGTGGCTGACCGAGAGCAGGAAAGATCGTTCGGCGTCCTTGGCACGGTCGAGGTCCGCCGCCATCTGGTTGAACGCCAGTGCGAGCGAGGCCACCTCGGCCGCGCCTTCGACCGGGAGCGGGCCGTGCGTCTCGCCGGCCGCAAGTCGCCGGCTGGCCAGAGCGACCCGACCGATCGGACGCGCGACTGCGCCTGCCAGCAGGAACGCGGCGATCGCGGCGATTCCCGCGCCCGCGGCTGCCGCGATCACGAAGGCAAGCGTGAAGGGACGCCAGTCCGAGGCCTCGAGCTTCGCCGAGCGGAGCAGGACGATCGCCCGCTCGCCGATCGGCCGGGCCGCGTAGAGGTAGCGCCGCCCGCCGACGTCGACCGACCCCTGGGCAGGCTGCCCGGCGTTCAGCGCAGCGGCGCCGTCGCCCGGGAGGAGGAGTGCCGCCTGCGGGATCGAGATGATCGCGAGGCGCTCCTGCTGCGTCTCGAAGAAGACGCCGAGACTCGTCAGCTCCTCCGACGGCGACGGCTTTGCACGCTCCTGCGCCGCGATCAACGCGGTCTGGCGCGCGAGCGCGCTGAGCGCCTCTTCCTTGACGGAACGGCGCACCAGAATCGCGGCGACGACGAGGGTCACGGCCACGGCCGCGACGACTGCGACGGCGATCGCCGCGAACTCGCGCGCCCGCAGCGACCTCATCTCGCCGCGCGGAGCCCTGGGAGCGCGTTCACGGCTGCACCGCCTTGTAGCCCAAGCCCCGGACCGTCTGGATCAGGTCGGGCCGCCCGAGCTTGCGCCGCAGCTGAGCGACGTGCACGTCGACCGTACGTGTCCCGCCAGCGTAGTCGTACCCCCAGACCCGATCGAGCAGCACGTCCCGCGAGAGCACCGCGCCGCGATTCTGGATCAGGTAGGCGAGGAGGTCAAACTCCTGCGGGCGCAGCGCGACCGCCTCGCCTGCCACGGAGACTTCGCGGGCGCTTCGCCGCAGGACGACGTTGCCGAGCACGAGCAGCTCCTCCTCGGAGTGCGGTTCGCTGCGTCGCAGCACCGCCTTCATCCGTGCGACGAGCTCCCGGGGCGAGAACGGCTTGCCGATGTAGTCGTCCGCCCCTTGGGCGAGCCCCGCGAGCCGATCTGACTCCTCGTCCCGCGCCGTCAGCATCACGACGGGCACCGACGAGCGCGTCCTGATCTGCCGACAGACATCGAGCCCGTCCATGTCCCGCAGGTTGAGGTCGAGCACGACGAGCCGCACCGGCTCAGTCTCGATCGCCCGCAGGGCCTCGGCCCCCGTGACGACCGCGATCACGCGGTAGCCCTCTTGCTCGAGATAGGCCCGAACGAGCGAGGCGAGGTTCTCCTCGTCCTCGACGAGCAGAACGCTGCCACTCATACCCCGATGTTAGCCCGGCCGGAGAAAACGGAGCTCGCGCGCAGGTCTGGCGCCCTTCGAGTCCTTCGCGGTGCGCACGACCGTGTAACCCGCCCTGACGGCGGCGAGCGTGGACGGCTTCCCGTCGACGAACACGCGCGTCTTCGCATCGACGGGGATGGACACCGTGCTTCCGCCCGTGCCTGTCACGACCACGCCGCCGGTCGAGACGGACTCGACGACCCCGACGCTCACCGCGTCCGAACCTGACAGATCGAAGGCGTGGAGCACCCGTGTTGGCTTGCCCGCCTTCCACTTCGCGGAAGCGACGAACCCGGCCTTCACGTCGCGGAGCGAGGCCCGCAGGCCGTTGACGAAGACGTGTGTGCTCAAGGCGACCGGAACTCTCACCGTGCTCCCGTCGAGCTCCTTGAGCACGATCGCCGTGGCCGAGACCGACTGCACGATCCCCTTGCCGGCGCCGGCTTTCGCGTTGCCCGGGCCGCGAGCGGGCGGCGCTTTCCCCTGAGATCCAGCAGGCACGGGCTTCTCGAACGTGGACGCCTCGGCGAGCGACGCACCAACGAGCACCACGGCAGTGACGGCGACGACCGCGCTCCAGCTTCTGATCGAAATCTCGTACATCCGGCCCCCACTATCACCGCCCGTGATTACCGGACGGTACCCGTGAGGTAATCGCAATGTAAACGTGCGGGCTCCCGCTGCCCGGATCGGGCGCCTCCGATTTTTACAAGCCGAAAACACCGCGAACACTGTCGGATGACCCGGCCCGGTTACTTAGAGGGTCACGAACAAGAACTTGTCTTCCACAGGAGGTACACACATGCTCCGGAAACTGATGTTGGTGCTCAGCGGGACGGTGCTGGCGCTGACCATCGCCCTCCCGGCTACGGCGTCACACGGGAAGCCCGTCAAGCCGGCCAAACCGGCGCACGCCGCAAAGGCGCCGTCGGCGCACACGGCCTGCATGCAGGCCATCGCGCAGGCGAACAAGACCTTCGGAGAGCAGCAGAGGGCAGCGGCGAAGACTCTTCGCGCTGACCAGAAGGCCGCGAAGAAGGCCCTCCGCATCGCGCAGAAGACCGCGCGAAAGGCTCTCCACGATCAGCAGAAGGCCGAGCGGGCGACGTTCCTGCAGACGCATCCGAACGCGACCGAGGCCGAACTGGAAGCGTTCAACGCTCAGCAGGTCGCTGCGAGGAAGGCGCTCAACGCTCAGCAGAAGACCGAGCGGAAGACGCTCCACGCGGCACAGGTTGCGGCAAGGAAGGCGTTCCACGCTCAGCAGAAGTCCGCGAGGGAGACCTTCCGCGCACAGCAGAAGGCCGCGAAGCTGGCCTGCCCGGCTCCGTAGCTCCTCGCTCGACCGCGCAACGACGGCGCCGGAGTTCGCCCCGCACGGAGGGCGGCTCCGGCGCTTTCATCTTCCTGAGCATCGGATCGAAAATCTAGAGGGTCGGCGTCAACGCTGTTCTCTTAGACATGAGTGGGCGCATTGACGTTCTGCACGCACGTCGACGCGGTGGAGGTAATCACAGACGACCGCCGGTCATGCGCACCGGGAAGCCCTTGCGGGAATTCGCGGCTCCCGCCGGCGTCATGCGGCGATTCCCGTGCGGGATGTGCGCGGGATGGATGGAAGCCGGCGGTCGTTTGCGCCCAGGTTAGACAACAAAAGACGCAGATTTACAGGGATTTTACGGGAGCGACGGGACTCGAACCCGCGACCTCCGGCGTGACAGGCCGAGTCGGGCACAACGACGCCCAGCGACGAACGTCTCTGAAGACTTCATTTGCAGGCGCTTTTCGCGTTCTCGCTGCCGCGGCTCCGCATGGTTGAGCCAATCGTCCGACAGACGTTTGGGCCACGAGTGGGCCACGAAGTGTTGTCGAGCAGGACAGCAGATCGTCGCGCGCGCCCGCTCACGGCTATCGGGCATGCTGGTTCACGTGTCGCGCCTTGCCTCTAACGTCCGCCGGCGAGACAGCGACTTACCGCGATGCCGTGAGCTCCGCCAGTCTCGATCGCGTGCGCTCCGCCATGACGAGATTGCCCTTCCGCTCGTAGAGCGCGAACGCCTGCTCGAGCTCCGCCCGCGCGTCCTGGCCCGCCAGCGCCAACACCTCCGCGAGGTCGAGCAGCGCGTCAGCGTGCGCGTTCAGCATGTCCGTGTCCGCCGCGAGGGCGACCGCCTCGTGCGCGAGCCGCTCGCCCTCTTCGAGCTCCCCACGCCGCGCGAGCACCTTGCCACGCGCCTGGCGCCACAGCATCTGCGGGAGGGGCTCCTCGCTCGGGGCGGTCTCGCGCCCGCGTTCGAGCCACTGCTCGGCCTCGTCGTCTCGGCCGAGCTCGAGCAGCGCCTGGGCGAGGTTGCAGGAGAGCAACATGAAGTTGCTGAGGTCGGCCGTCGCCTCCGCCGCCTCGCACGCCTCTCGCGCTGCCTCCTCCGCGCGGGCCGCATCGCCCTCCAGCATCGCGATGTCGAACCGGCGCGAGGCCAGGTAGGTCCGGGACCTCACGGCACCGAGCTCCGCCATGCGGTCGGCGACTCCTGCGAGCAGGCGGTGCGCCTCGTCGAATCGCCCCAGCGCGGCCAGAAGGCGATCGCGAGGCGGAGCGATGCTTCGCCGCTCGAAGTCGGGGTGCTCGTCGAGCCAGCGCAGGCATTCCTCGACCGGCGTCGGACCCTGGTACTTGGCGGCGAAGAGCTCGCCTTCGCCCCACTCGAGCCAGAGACGATCATCGGCCCGTCGCGCATGCTCGATGACGCGCTCGGCCGCGGCGGCGACATCGACCTGACGTGGCGCTTGTATCTCCGCGGCGATCAGCAGGGCGCCGGACGCGACGGTGAGCCCCCACTCGTCGCCGGCCGCCTCGAACACCGGCAGCGCATCTTCGGCGAGCTTCCGGAGTCTCTCCGCGCTCTTCTCCGTCGGCTCGAGCACGCTCTGGTAGTTCGCGTACTCCAGGCGGAGGCCAAGCTCGGCGATACGGTTGCCGGCGGCAGCCGCGCGCGCCTCCGCCTCAGCCAGGCCTGCCAGCGACTTCCCGACCTGTCCCGTCTGAAGGCGCGCCCAGTTCAGGTCGATCTCGAAGCGCGCGTCGCGTCGCTCGTCGGGCAGCAGGCGCGCCCCCCGCTCGAGCAGACTGAGCCCGGCTCGGAAGTCCTTCCGCAGGATCGCCCGGCTTCCGGCAAGCCGCAGCCGCTCGCCCGCCCGCGCGGCGAGCACCCGCGCGTGCCCGTCGAGCTGCCCCAGCTCCTGGCGGTAGCGGTAGGCCTGCTCGAGGTGGTAGCCGAGCAGCTCGTCGAGCTCGACGAGCTCGGCGCCGTGCTCGGAGAGCCAGTCGGCGAAGCGCTCGTGCAGCTCCGCCCGCTCCGCTTTCGGTAGGCCCTCGTAGGCCGCGTCGCGCATGAGCAGATGGCGGAAGCGGAAGGCGTCGGTGCCGGTGAACTGGGGCCGGTCGGGGCGGATCAGCTCCTTGCGCACGAGCGCGGTCAGCTGCGTCGTCAGCCGCGACTCTTGCGGCGTGAGCGCCTGCACGGCGCCCTGGTGGAAGACCTCACCCTCAACCGAGCCGCGCTCGAGCACCGACCGCTCGGGCCGCTCGAGCTGGTCGAGGCGCGCTGCCAGTAGCGCTTGCAGCGTCGGCGGCACCTCGACCTCGCCGTCGCCGGAGGCCTGCACCATCGCCGCCATCTCCTCCACGAAGAGCGGGTTGCCGCCCGCGGCGCGCAGGATCCGCTCACGCGCATCCGCACGGAGCTCGTGCGCGCCGATGCGCGCCTCCATCAGCGCCTCCGCATCCTCGGGGGCGAGCGGCTGTAGTCGCGTGACGCCGCCCCAGCCGCTGCGCCGCTCGAGCAGCTCCGGCCGCGCCATGCAGAGCAGCAGGATGGGGACGCCCGTGGACAGGAAGGCCACGTGCTCGACGAGATCGAGGAAGACGTCCTCGCCCCACTGAATGTCGTCGAACACGGCGACGAGCGGCCCCTCGACCGCGACCGCCTCGAGCAGCTTGCGGAAGGCCCAGGCGATCTCGTCTGTCGACGATGCTCCCTCCCGCCCGAGCAGCACGGCGAGCGCCTCGGCCGCGACGGGATCGAGCTCGAGTCGCGCCCGCTGCGGCGCGAGCTGCTTCAGCACCTCCACCACGGGCCAGTAGGTGATCCCCTCCCCGTAGGAGAGGCAGCGGCCGCGCACGACCGTCGCGTCGGCGGTAGCCAGAAACTCCGCCGCCAGGCGCGACTTGCCGAGGCCTGCCGCTCCGACGACCGTGACCAGCTCGCAACCGGGTCCGCCGAACGCCCTCTCCCACGCCTCGGCGAGCGCTCCCAGCTCCCGCTCGCGCCCGACCAGGGGCGAGTCGAATTGCCGCTCCGCCACCACGCTCGACACGGCCACGAGCCGCCAGGCGGGTACGGGCTCACGCTTGCCCTTCAACGGCAGAGGCTCGACCGGCTCAACCTCGACCGCCTCTCGAGCCAGGCGCAACGTCGTCTCGCCGAGCAAGGTCTCACCGGGCTGCGCCGCCTGCTGCAACCGCGCGGCCACGTTGACGGCGTCACCCGTCGCAAGCCGCTCCTCGGTGCCGGTGACCACCTCGCCGCTGCAGACGCCGATCCGGCCCTCGATCCCGAGCTCGGGCAGGGCCAGTTGCATCTCCGCCGCCGCCCGGAGCGCGCGCACGGCATCGTCCTCGTGCACGGCTGGGAGCCCGAAGACCGCCATCACGGCGTCGCCGATGAACTTCTCGACGACGCCGCCGTGGCGCTCGACGATCGACTTCATGCTCCCGAAATAACGCCCCAGCAGCGCGCGCAGCGCCTCCGCGTCGACCGACTCGCCGAGCGCCGTCGAACCGACCACGTCGCAAAACAGCACCGTCACGACCTTCCGCTGCTCGCGACCGCGCCCGTCCGCGCGCGTGCCGCACTCGGGACAGAACTTGGAGGTGCCGGCGGCCTCGTATCCGCACACGGCGCAGGTGGCCACGCTGGGAGTCTAGGAAGGCGCGCTCAGAGCAACAAGGGGATCGGGCCTGGCCGTTTGCCCGCTGGACAGCGAAGCGGCGTCGGCGCATGATCGTGTGCGATGGTGCGCGATCTCCCGACCGGCGTCGTGACTTTGCTGTTCACGGACGTGGAGGGCTCGACGCGGCTGCTGCACGAGCTCGGAGACGGCTACGGGGAGGCGCTGCACGAGCATCGGCGGCGGCTCCGCGCGGTGTTCGCCGACCACGAGGGCATCGAGGTCGATACGCAGGGTGACGCGTTCTTCGTCGCCTTCGCGCGCGCGTCGAACGCCGTTGCCGCCGCTGCGGACGGCCAGCGCGCACTTGCCGATGGGCCGATCCGCGTGCGGATGGGGTTGCACACGGGCGAGCCGCGGCTGACCGAGGAGGGATACGTCGGCCTCGACGTGCACAAGGGCGCGCGGATCGCCGCCGTCGGCCATGGCGGGCAGGTGCTCCTGTCGCAGACAACCAGTGCGCGCGTGGTCGCGGACGACCGCGACCTGGGCGTGCACCGCCTCAAGGATCTCAGCGCCCCGGAGCGCATCTACCAGCTCGAGATCGAAGGGCTCCTGTGCGAGTTCCCGCTCCTGAAGACGATCGAGGCGGGCATGAAGAACCTGCCGGCCCCACGCACGTCGTTCGTCGGCCGCGCGGCGGAGCTCGACGAGATCGACCGGCTGCTCGAGGATCCCGACTGCCGCCTGCTCACGCTCGTCGGGCCGGGCGGGGCGGGCAAGACTAGGCTCGCGCTGGAGGCCGCCGCGCGCCGGATCGAACGCTATCCGCACGGCGTGCACTTCGTCCCACTCGTCTCGGTGGCATCGCCGGAGTTCCTGGCGCCGGCGCTTGCCGAGTCGATCCAGTTCGCGGTGGACGGCGCCCACAGCGGCTTCTCGGCGCAGGAACAGCTCCTCGACTATCTGAGCGAGCGGTCGACGCTGCTCGTGCTCGACAACTTCGAGCACCTCGTCAACGGCGCGGGGCTGCTCGGGGAGATCATCGAGCGCGCACCGCAGGTCGAGCTGCTGACGACGTCGCGTGAGCGTCTCAACGTGCAGAGCGAATGGGTGCTCGACGTGCACGGCCTCAGCCTCACGGAGAACGGGGACGGGGGCTCCGGCGCGCTTCGCCTCTTTGTCGAGCGCTCGACTCAGGTCATGCCGGGCTTCTCGCTCGACGACGACGAGCGCGCCGAGGCGCGCCGCATCTGCACGCTGGTCGAGGGCTTGCCCCTGGGCATCGAGCTCGCCGCCTCCTGGGTGTCGGTGCTCTCGTGCGCGGAGATCGCGGAGGAGATCGAGCGGAACATCGATTTCCTCGCCACGTCGATGCGCGACGTCCCGGAGCGACATCGCAGCCTCCGCGCCGCCTTCGACCAGTCGTGGAGGCTCCTCTCCGGCGAGCAGCAAGATGTCCTCGCGCGGCTCTCGGTGCTCCGCGGCGACTACGGACGCGAGGCGGCCGTCGCGGTCGCGGGCGCCGACCTGCGCCTGCTCTCCGATCTCGTGTCGAAGTCGCTCGTGCGACGCTCGGACTTCGGCCGCTTCGAGCTGCACGAGCTGCTGCGCCAGTACGCAGCCGAGCGGCTGGCCGCGTCACCCGGCGAGGAGAGAGACGCACACGAGCGGCACGCTCGTCACTACGCGGCCATGCTGATGGAGCGGCAGGCGGCACTCATGAGCCCCGAGCTCGCGGTCGCGCGGGACGAGCTGCGGGGCGAGCTGGACAACCTGCGCGCTGCGGCCGAGTGGACCCTGGCGGAGGACAACGAAGACGCAGCGCTGCCGGTGCTGGAAGCCTTCTACATGTTCCTCTGGATGCACAGCTGGTTCGACGGGGCAGAGACGCTCGAACTGCTCGGGCGCACGGCCGGCTTCGACGCCGACGACCCCGGAAGCACGGGTGCCGTCGCGCTGGCGGCGGCGATCTACCGGGTCGCCATCAGCGCCCGACTCGGGTACGACCCGGCAGCGGAGGAGCTCGCCACGCGCTGCCTGCCCGTCCTGCGGGCGCGGAACATGGAGCGAGAGCTCGCAAGCTGCGTGTGCGCGCTCGGCATCATGGCGGTGTATCGGGACGTCTACCCGGAGGCGGTGGCGTTCTCCGAAGAGGGGGCGCAGATCGCGAGAGCGATCGGCGACGGGCTCACCGAGAGCGGGGCTCTGATGGATCTCGGTTTCGCCCGACTCCTCCTGGATGACCTCGAAGCGGCGCGCGAGGCATTCGAGGCTGCGCACGTCCTCTCAGAGAAGCTGGGCAACCCGCTTCTGCGCGCGTACGCCACGAGCAAGCTCGGGCTCCTCGCCGATGCCGAGGAGCGCTACGGCGACGCGATGCGCCTGCACATGGAGGCGAACGAGTTGTTCACCGGAGTCGGAGACGTCGGTGGCGCCGGCTACGCGTTGAGCCGCGCCAGCCTCAGCGCCTACGGAACGGAGGACTACGAGGAGGCGCTGCGGCTTGGTCGGGCCGGCTACAAGGCGTTCAGCGAGGTCAACCACAGGTGGGGCAAGATCGCCGCCCTTTGCCGGATCGGCTTTGCTGCGCTGGCCCTCGGCGACGTTGGCGAGGCGCAGTGGACGTTCCGCGAGGCGCTCGAGCAAGCACACGCCTCGGCGGCGATCTCGCTCGAGCTGCTCGCGCTGAGCGGCGCCGGCGCGGTGCTCCGCGAGAAGGGCGAGCGCGAGCAGGCGGCGACGGTGCTCACCTTCGCGCTCGGCCACGAGCAGCTGCCGCCCTCGTACAGCATTGCGGCGCGACCGGCGCTCGAGGCTCTCGAGGCCGAGCTACCTCCCGAGCAGCTCGCCGCCGCACGGCACGCGGCGGCCGCCACGAGCCTTGACGACCTCGTCGACCAGGCACTCGCCGTCACTGCGCCGAAGTAGATACCGACGCGCCCTACCGAGTTTCGCGAGCGGTCGCGCCCGAGTTCGCTGAACAGAGGCGGTGCATGGACGTGCGTAGATGTGGCAGGGGCGACACCCCCGAATGCGCCAGCGTTCGGGGGTGTCCCCAGAACGAGCGCCCTGCCGCGGCTCACTCCACGTGGTCGTGGTGGCCCTGCGACGAGGTTCGGAACTGGTTAACCGGCTGGGGCTATCTCGAGGCCGGCCGCCTCGGCGATTGACAGCAGGCAGCCCTCCGCGCGTGCCGACGCGAACGCGGGTCCGTCCACGCGAAGAACCACGGCTTCGAGCTCCTCGCGGCGGTTCCCCCATTGTCGGACGGGCCTGGATGCTTGTTCGCTTTCGATCGCTCCCCAGAGACGTCCGGCCTGCTCGGTGTCACCGCTTTCCGCGGCGATGACTGCAAGCTCGGCGGCAGTAAAAACCACGCGCCGACGGTCACCGAGGCCCAAGGAGAGCTCGAGTGAGCGGAGCGCATGACCTTCGGCGGCATCGAGCTTTCCCAACTTGCGCTCGAGCGCGGCGGCGCCGTGGAGCTGTCCGCTCTCCCACCATGCCCAGCCAATCTCGTGCGCGACGGCGGCGCTCTCAAGTGTGAGCTCGATCGCGTGCGCGAGATCGCCCTCTGCGTGCGGCTTCTCCGCGAGGTATCCGAGTGCCTGTGCCTCGCCGCGAGGCAGGCCGAGCTGCCGGAATGTACGGAGTGATTCCTCGAGCAGCGGCCAGGCGGCGGCCGTCTCGCCCCTGTCCACCATGTTTCCAGCGACGCGGTAGCGGAGGTTCGCCGTCTGGACCTCGTCTCCGCTTGCGATGAAGAGCTCGAGGCTCTGCTGGTAGCAGGGCGCGGCACGTTCGGGTTCGCCGGAGAGCTGGAGCGCACCGCCGAGGGCCCGCAGCGCGTGGGAGCGAAGCTCCGGCTCAGCGCCCGGGGCTCGTGCGAGCAGTGGCTCGAGCCGTGACGCGCCCTCGGTTTGCTCGCGAACGAGCCAGAATCCCTCGAGCGACGCGGCCAGGGCGAGGCCACGCTCGGGGTCGTGCTCGGCCGCCCAGTCGAGCACGGCGCGGACGTTGTCGATCTCGGGCGCGACGAGATCGACATCCCACTTACCAGGGACTCCGACAGTCGCGCGCGTGCCCGCCCGATCGGCGAGCTCGATCAACCAATCGGTCTGGAGTCGCCGCAGGGCATCCTCCTCACCCGAGGCCTCCAGATGCTCCCGCGCGAACTCACGGATCGTCTCGAGCATCCAGAAGCGCTCCCCCCCGTTCGCAGCGGTGCGGCGGCGGACGAGGCTCTTGTCGAGCAGCGACGCAAGCGTGTCGAGGTTCGAGTCACAGACTGCTTCGGCCGCCTCGAGAGTGCAGCCGCCGCGGAAGATTGCGAGCCGGGCGAAAAGCTGCTGTTCGTCGTCGTCGAGGAGGCCATAGCTCCAAGCGATCGTCGTACGCAGCGTGGCGTGGCGCTCGTCGGCGTCGCGGCCGCCCTTGAGCAGGTCGAGCCGCTGCGCGATCCGCTCGAGTAGCTGCTCGGGGCCGAGGAGCTTGACCCGTGCCGCGGCCAGCTCGATCGCGAGCGGAAGGCCATCGAGGCGACGGATCAACTCATGCACCGCCGGCGAGTCGCCGACGTCGGCGCGGACGGCGTGCGCCCGTTCGATGAACAGCGTGACGGCATCTCCCTCGTCCATCGGCGGCAGGTCGAACTCGGATTCCCCGGCTATGCGAAGCGACTCGCGGCTCGTTGCCACGATCCGAAGACCCGGGGCGGCAGCGAGCAGCTCGGCGAGCGGCCGGGCTGCGTCGGGCAGGAGCTGCTCGAGGTTGTCGAGGAGGACATGGGCTCGCTTCTCACCGACCCGAGTCGCGATCGCGGCGGGACTTACATCCGAGGCGCCCAGGCGCTCGGCGATCAGGGGCACGACCAGTGCTGCGTCGCGAACGGGTGCGAGCGGTACGAAGACCGTGCCCCCGTCCGCCTCTTCGGCCAGAAACCGGGCAAGCTCGATCGAGAACCGCGTCTTGCCCGTGCCGCCGGGACCGATGATCGTCAGCAGGCGCGGGTGGCGGTCAAGCCAGACGGAAGCCGCCTCGAAGAGCTCGCGCTCGCGCCCGAGGAAGCGAGTGGCCGCGGTGGGGAGGTCGACCGCGCCCGGCGTTCGCAGCGGTGGGAACTCCGACGTGCCGAGCTGAAACAGCTGTACGGGGGCGTCGAAGTCCTTGAGCCGATGGCGTCCGAGATCGCGCAGCGGCTCATCTCCGACCAGCGCCGCCGTTGTGGCGGAGACGATTACCTGGCCGCCGTGGGCGAGTGCGGCGACCCGCGCGCCGCGGTGGACGTCGATCCCGACGTAGCCCTCCGCAGCCACGATTGGCGCGCCGGTGTGCAGACCCATTCGCACCGTCGTCTGCCCGGAAGCGAGCGCCCGCTGCCCCGAGGCCGCAGCGGTGACGGCCCCAGCGGCAGTCGGGAAGGCTACGAAGAACGCATCCCCCTGGGTGTCGACCTCCACACCCCCCTCGGCGGCGAACACAGCCCGCAGAACGCGGCGGTGCTCGGCGAGCGCCTCCGCGTAGACGTCAGGCCCGAGCTCCCGCAGAAGGCGGGTGGAGCCTTCGATGTCAGTGAACAGGAACGTCACCGTCCCCGTGGGCAGGCCCTTCGGCACGCCCCGAGTATCGCCGACGCTTCGCTCAAGAGCCGGCTAGCTTGAGGTAGAAGGGTTCGCTGCTCAAGCGACCGGAATACCGGAGAGTGCCCCTGAGCAGCACGTCGTTGTATTTCTCGCAACGGCCAATGGGACCAGAGCGGACTCGAACCCAGGATCGACCCACACTTCACTGACAGCCAGGGCATTCGCGAGCCTCCGGATTTGCAATAGCCGCAACGAATCGCCCGACTAGCGCGTGCAAAACAAGAGGAATGCGTGCCACGAGACTCGAACCCCTGCGACCGCCGGCGCGACAGGCTGGCTTTCGCCTGGCCAGGCAACGAACGAGCGCCTGGGCTCCCGCTGCCCGTTCTTATTCGTGCCACCGGCTACAAAGCCCGCTCGCGAAATCGCCATTTGCAGGTCTTTCGCTATTCAGACAACGGGCCAACGATCGGGCCACGAAGGGCGTCCTTACGTCTGATTGGACAACCAATAGTGCCGATTTGCAGGCACGTCAAAAGACGGGAGCGACGGGACTCGAACCCGCGACCTCCGGCGTGACAGGCTTGTTCCGCGAAGACGACGATTGGCGACGATTGACGCGCTATGGCTCTATTCATGCGCCTCTGCGGGCCTGGCGTCTGATTTGCACACGATTGCGTAGGCTCGACTTCGGCCGTTTGCTGCCCTTCTGCTGCCCGCGCGCGACTCGTTGACCGGCGGAGAGGACGAGGTTGCGGCTGGTAAAGGACACTGTGGTCCCGAGCGCGAATCACCGAGCCGCGGGGAGCGCAGGCGGCGTCTACGTGACGCGTCGCGTGCCGCCTACGTCCGCCGGCTCTCGGAAGCGGCGGCCAGACCGGCCAGGATGAGGTCGAGTCCCAGCTCGAACTCAGTGTCGTGATCGCAGGCAACGACGTGTGGCGCGACCTCGCGCATGCGTGGGAAGCGCTTGGGATCGACTGTGCGCACATCGAAGCGGGCGGCGGTTCCGTCCGTGCTCGGCTCCAGCGCGAAGCCGACGATCTCCGCTAGGGCGTACCCGTATGCGTAGCTCGAGAGCGTCCGGAAGCTCTGGAGCGCCTGTTCAGGAGTGAACCCCGCGCCACGGAGGATGTCGAGCATCTGCTCGACCGGCGCCAGCGCTTCGGGGCTTTTCACCGTCCGCTTACCCACGAGCGGGAAGACGTGCGGATGCGCTTGGGCGAGCTGGCGGTACGAGCGGAATCGTTCGCGGAGCCGCTCCTCCCAACTCCCAGCCTCGGACGGAGCTCCCATCTCGCCGACGACGGCCTCGACTATCGCGTCGATGAGTGCGTCCTTGCTGGGGAAGTAGTGGTAGAGGGCCATTGCCTCGACGGCGAGCTCGCGCCCGAGCTTGCGCATGCTCAATCCCTCGATCCCATCGCGATCGACGAGAGCGACGGCCGCCTCGACGATCCGGTCCCGATCGAGCCGGGCTCTGCTCTGCTTCGTCCGGTTTGACATTTTACGATGTAAGGCGTAAGGTCGTTACCTTACACCGTACAGTCCGTGTCACTCACCAGGGAGATGAACCCGATGTTGCCATTGAGATTTGGGGGATGGGCGAACCTCGCCATCGCCGCCGCCCACCTCGTCGCGTTTGGCTGGGCCTGGACGGTCTTTCGCTGGGTCGACATCGAGGCTCCGATGCGCGACCTCGCCGATCAGCACGCGGCGCTGCCGTACTTGTTGACGTTATTCGTGGCCGCCTTTTTCCTTGTCTTCGGGCTCTATGCGCTATCGGCCGCAGGAGATCTGCGCCGGCTCCCGCTGCTCCGACCAGTCTTGGGATTCGTCGCCATCGTCTACCTGCTCCGCGCGACGCTTCTCGGAGGCATCTCCGACCTCCTCGCGGGCGACGTCAAGCAGGTCGTCTTCGCGGTGATCGCGCTCCTGATCGGACTCTGCTATGCCTCCGGCTTTCGCGCGCTCGGGAAACGGCGGAAGCGGATCGAGATCGCACGTCCCGAGCTTTCGAGCTGACGAGCTGCCGAGCTGCCAGCGGTCGCCGAGCCGCCGGCTGGACGAATGTGACCGTCGAGGGGCGCGTGACGCCGGCGAACGCGTCAAACAGGAGATCAGTGTGAGCGGTGAGGCTGCGCGCAGCGACGGGCGACTGTTCGCCTGGGCGGGGCTCGTGGGCGTGACGATAGTGCTCGTCTTCATTGTCCGGCAGGGTGTCGGCCTGCCGGAAGACTTTCGCTACAGCTACTGGACGGTCCTGGTGGGCGTGGTCTCGAACGCGATCACGCTTGGCGTCGTGGTGCTGATCGCCGGGCGGGGCAATGTGCGGGAGATGCTCGCGCTGCGGCGCCCGAGGTCGTGGTGGCGGGCAGCGTTGATCGGCGTGCTTGTGATCGTGGGCACAGGGCTACTACTCGTGCTTCTTCCGTTCCTCCAAACCAGTGAAGAGCAGGGCCTCGAGGTCGCCTGGGATCCCGATCGCGCTCTCCCGTTCGTACTCAATGCGGCGATCGCCGCCCTCGTTTCGCCGATCGTCGAGGAGCTGACCTTTCGCGGTCTGGGCTTCACGCTGTTGGAGCGCTTCGGCCAGGGACGGGCGATCGCGCTGACCGGTCTCGCCTTTGCGCTCACCCATGGCCTCCTGTTGCCGCTGATCTCCATCGCAGCCTTCGGCTTTGGTCTGGCCTATCTGCGCAGCCGCACGCGCAGCGTCTACCCCGGCATCCTCATCCACACGCTGGTCAACCTCGCGTCGTCGGCGCCGTAGCCGTGGGGCGCGTAGCGCTGACCGGAGAACTACGGCGGCTTTGCGAGCCCGATGCACCGTTTGCCTCAAGTGACGTCGCGGTGGACGTGCCGGCGGGCCGCGAGCGGGCGCTGGTTCGCTACGGCCTCACGGCCAGGGCGCAGACGTTGCAGCGCGCGAGCGCGAGGCGACGCGACGCTTCTGGCGGCGCTGTGGGAGCTTGAGCTCGACGCCTCCGACAACGCGCTCGTGCTCCTCGACGGGCTCCTGAACCAGCTGCTCTCCCTCGTGCCGGTCTTGTGGACGAGCCGCATTGTCCTCGTCGACGACGATCGGCAGCTAGGAGCGAAGGATCTTCGCGACGCCGCGCTAGCCACGCATCTGCTGGCCATTCAAAGAACTGAGAACCGAGAGTCGGCAGAGCGGGCCCTCGCGGTGATCCCCTCGCTGGGCGTCGAGCGAATCGAGGTGATGGACGACCACCAAGATCCATCTCGGCGACGATCCGGCCCGCGTTCTCCATAGCGCGCTTCCAGGTACGTGGTGAAGGCTCGGCGGATGCGAACGCCAGCAGGCGGATGCAGGTGGGCGGCGCCCAACGTTGGAGGTCTCTCTGAGGAGCTCAGTTCAGTTCTCGTGATCGCGGAAACCCATGGTCAGCGCCCGCAGCACGAGCACGACGCTGACGAGCAGGAGGTTGTAACCCAGCAGTTGGAACAGGCTCATTGCCGAGGTGACGTCGGGTCCGCCGTTGGCGTTGAGCAGGAGCACGGCCATGATGCCGGTTGCGGCGCCGAGGAAGGCGGTCACGGCCCGTTGGAGCATTGAGCGAACGAACTGGCGGTCGTCGGCGTCGGCGAGCATTCTGACGCGAATGGTCAGCTCCCCGCGTTCTAGGGCAGTGGTGAGTCGGGCGAGGCGGCGTGGGAGTGGGCGCAGGAGCGGTAGGAGGGAGATCAGCTCTTCGGTTGCCGCCCGTGCGGACATCGAGCCCATCTGATCTCGGAGTAGGGACACGGCGTATGCGCGGGACTCCTCGACGATGTCGAAGCCGGGATCGAGGTGCATGAGCGTTCCTTCCAGGGTGGCCAGGCAGCGGAACACCGCGGCCACCTCCGGTGGGACGGAGAGTCCGTGTTCGGGGACAAGACGAAACAGGTCGGCAAACAGCTCGGCGTCACTACCGGTCGATGGACCCAGGTGGTGGGCCATGAAGCGCCCGAGGGCACGTTCGAGCGGCTGTACGTCTACGTCTGCGGAGGGAACCAGGATCTCTATCAGGGCGTCTCGTGCCGCAGCGGGGTCCTCGCGATCGAGGGCAACGAAGAGCTGCCGGAGCGCCGATCGCATGGTTGGGTCGAGGCGACCAACCGATCCGAAGTCGAGCAGCCCGATCCGGCCGTCGTGCAGCAGCAGGACGTTCCCGGGATGAGGATCGGCGTGGAAAACCCCGTCGAGCATGATCTGCGTCAAGACGAAGTGCAGCAGTGCCCGCGCGAGGGGGGCCTGGTCGACGCTGTGCTCGTCGAGCAACAGTGCCGTACCGATCGAGGTGCCCTCCAGGCGTTCCATCACCAGCACTCGTCGGGTGCACAGACAAGCATTGGGCACCGGTACCCTCACCGCCACCGCCGTTTCGTCGTAGCGACGAGCCGAGCTCTGGGCGACGGCAACCATGTTGCGAGCTTCGATGCGGAAGTCCAGCTCCTCGCCGATAGCGGTGGCGAAGCCGTTGGCCAGCTCGACTGCCCCCAGGTTACGAGCCCAGCGGCTGCGAGCTTCCAAGAAGCGGGCAATCCGGCTGAGGATGTCGACGTCACGCGCGATGAGCGGCCCGATGTTGGGCCTTTGGACCTTGACCACGACGGCTTCGCCCGAAGGAAGGGTCGCGGCGTGGACCTGAGCGATGGAAGCGGCCGCGATGGGTTGGGGGTCGACGTGGGCGAAGGCCGCCGCTGGCCCGAACTCTTCGTGCAGCGTACGTTCGACCTCTTCCCACGCCACGGGCGGGGCTCGGTCCGTCAACGTGCCCAGCTCGTCGGTGTACTCCGGCGGGAGCAGGTCACGCCGGGTCGACAGGAGCTGACCGAGCTTGATAAAGGTGACGCCGCCTTCCTCCAGTGCCAAACGTAGCGAGCGGGCCAGAGCCCGTCGCTCGGCGTCGTCGTTCGACGCGCGCCGACGCCGGCGGCTCGACAGCAGACCGTGGCGCAGCGTGATGGCGAAGATCTCGGCGTAGCGCCGGCTCCGGCCCAGCTTCCTGCGCCACGCCCGCCTCAAGTTCACGACCCGCAGTCCGGATCCGCTGGGGACGACCACTTCGGCGGCGGCGAGAAACGCCATCGCCCCGACCACCGCCAGTCCGATCTGAACGGTCACCAGGGCCGAGGTGATGGGTTCGTTACCTGTCTGGAGCGACACCCCGGCGGCGAACCACACCACGTTTCCGACAATCGCAGCGATGACCGCCCGTACCAGACCGATCTGCAGGCCGAGCAGGCGCCGGGGCACCAACACCAGGAATGCCACGAACGGGACGCCGGTGACAAGGATGAGCAGAGCCGTGAGGAAGGGGTTCATGAGGCGGTCAACCGTGCCGGGAGCGACAGCACGCACGGCCACGTAGGTATGACCCGCCAATCTCGCGACAAGCACAGCCCCCGCCCCCGACGTCAGCCATTGGCCCGACGAGGCGGAGCGGGGGCCAGGCGGAAGTGCAAGCGTCCGCTCTCTCAGGCATCCCGGATGAGCTCGACTGGGCGGTGGGCGTTGTCATCGTTGTAGCGTCGTTCATGCGGCACGGTGCGGTGGCATGATGATGTCGACGGCCAGTTTGAGGGAGGCGTCGAGTTCTTGGCCGGTTGAACCGCTGTCGAGGTCGGCGTGGCGCAGCTCGCTGATTCCGAGGTACAGGTGCGTAGGCCAGGCGGGCGTGGCGAGTTGCTTCGGCCTGCCGGTTAGGCCGAGATCGCTGTAGAGCCCTTCGAGGAGGGCCAGCTTGGGGTACGGGTGACGCGCTCGAGCACGTTCTGGATACGGGGGTCGGAGACGGCCGCGAGCACCGCGGGGTAGGCGTTGCCTCAGGCTGCCCCGGCGTATGCACCGGCCGCCAGCGCGGTCAGGCGCTCGCGCGGGTCGGGGATGGATTGGATGCGGTCGATCGTCTCCGTGGTCGCGAGCTGTTCCCACAGTTCGAGGGTCGCGGCGATCAGCTCGGCGCGGTCGGCGAAGTGCCAGTAGAAGCCCGATCTCCCGCTCGACTTCTTCGTCGACGGGCTCGCGACCCGAGCCGGTACCTGACGGCGCGACGGCCGTCGCAAAAGGAGCCGTGGCATGGCTCGGGCCTCCTGTGCGTGCAGGTGGGCGCATTAGCTCGGCCGAGCCGCCGCGCGAGGCAGCTCGTAGTCCGTCGAACCGCGCCTGCCGAGGGCGCTGTCGCGGTCGAACGGCCGGCGCGGCGGCGCGAGTAGGTGCCAACTTGAGCCGAAGCCGCAGCCCGTGGCCATCGGCGTCCCGTCATGCTCGCGGCTTGCTTTCACACTTGACCTGTTTTCGGCGGCTTGATTCGTGAAAACTGCCGTTAAGTACAGCCCGGGGCAGCAAACGATGACTTTCGGAGCGAGCGTTCGCGTCTATCTAGGCAACTAAATATGCTGATTTGCGCGTATTTCGAGGACGGGGGCGACGGGACTCGAACCCGCGACCTCCGGCGTGACAGGCTTGTTCCGGGGAAACGACGATTGGCGACGATTGACGCGCAGTCGCTCGATTCATGCGGCGGTTAGGGCCTCGTGGTCTGGTTTACGCAAGCTTGATCGGCTTTGATTTCGAGCGTTTGCTGCCCTTCTGCTGCCCGAGAACCGTTAACCCGGGGCATCCGCGCGCCCGGGGAGTGAGGGTCGTGCGGTTTGCAACTCCGGCGGGGCGCATGTGGGCGAGATTTAGGTTCCTCTCGCAGCGGCGTCGTCGCGCGCGAGCGGACGCCCGTCGGCCGGAGTGCCGATCCCGTCGAGCACTTGATGTGCGAGTCGCTCCGTGAAGCCGGCATCCAGCGGCTCCCCGCTCAAGAGCAGGCGGTAGATGACCGCTCCGTGGAGCGCGTCGATGGCGAGCTCGATGTCGGCGTCCGCCCGGATCTCGCCGCGTTGGCGGCCTCGCGCGAGCGCCTCGAGCATGGCCCGTCGGCGTGCCGGCACGACATCGCGGTGGAACCGCTCGGCCAGGTCGGGATCGTGTTGCAGGTCGGCGATGAGCCCGGCGACCACCCGACCTCCGATCGGCTCGACGAGCACGGCGACGAGCCAGTCGAGCAGCTCCCGGACGTCCTCCTGCGCGGGCCCGCCGTCGAGTCGAGGCTGGAGCACTGCGTCGGAGCCGGCGAGGTAGGCCTCGAGCGCAAGTGCTGCCCTCGAGGGCCACCAGCGATAGATCGTCTGCTTGCCGACTCCCGCCCTTGCCGCCACTCCTTCGATCGTCAGCTCCCGGTACCCCACCTCGACGAGGAGTTCCTGGGTCGCGACGATGATCGCTTGATGAGAGCGCTCGCTGCGGCGACGCCCGCGCTCCCGAGGCGGTTCGACCTGGTGAGGAGTAACGTCCGCCATCGAGAGAGGTTATCACCTAGACAAGACGTCTCGTCTCATGGTAAGTTGACAGCACGAGACGTATCGTCTAGGAACGGGGAAGAGGTGTCCACCGGAACGACCAAGACGCTCGGGAAGCTTGCTCCGCTTCGCGGCCCGCTCGTGCTCACCGCGCTCTGCACGGCGCCGCTCCTTCTCTGGGCGCGCTCCGCGCCCCTCGAGGCTCGCTTCAGCGGCTCCTTCGCAAGCCTGACGAGCGTCGCGGTCCTCTGCGCGTTCGCCGGCACGGCCGCGTTCGCGCTCAACCTCCTGCTCGGCGCACGCCTGCGGGTCGTCGAGACGCTCTTCGGCGGCCTCGACAGCATGTACAAGGCCCATCGAGTCTTGGGGCAGGTCGCCTTCACGCTGCTGCTCGGCCATGTCGTCTTCGTCCTCGCCGGGCGCGCGACCATCTCCACCGGCACCGCCGTCGAGCTCCTCGGGCCGGGTGCGGGATGGACGGTCTTCGCCGGGGTGCTCGCCTTCGGGGCGATGGCCGTGTCGATCCTGACCACCCTGTTCGTGCGGCTGGGACACGAGGTCTTCGTCTACGTCCAGCGCACGTTCGGGTTCATCTTCCTCGCGGCGTCCTACCACGTGTTCACGACGTCCGGGGCGAAAGCCCAATCGGTTGCCTTGAACCGTTACATGGCGGTGCTGGCGACCCTCGGCGTCGTCGCGTTCGCCTATCGCTCCCTGTTCGGCAACGTGCTCGTCCGTCGTCGTCGATATCGGATCACGGCCGTGAACCGGCTCGACGAGTTCGTCACCGAGATCGTGATGGAACCTCTCGGCCGGCCGCTCACCTTCACACCGGGCCAGTTCGTCTTCGTCAGCTTCCGCTCACTTGCCCTCAGCGCAGAGCTGCATCCGTGGGAGGTGTCGGTGGAGCGCCAGGTCTTCTCGTTTCGAGCCGGGGAGGTCGGCAACCAGTTCCACCCCTTCTCGATCACCGCGTCGCCGGGCGAGCCGACCCTGAGGGTCACCGTCAAGGCGATCGGCGACTACACGCGCGCCCTGCGCAGGCTCGAGCCGGATGCGGAGGCGGTCGTCGAGGGCCCCTACGGCTCCTTCTCGCATTGGAACGTGCCGAGCGGCCGGCAAGTCTGGCTGGCTGGAGGGATCGGCGTCACGCCGTTCCTCAGCATGGCCCGCAGCCTCGGCGACCGCAGCGGGCAGTCCATCGACTTCTACTACTGCGTCGAGCACGACGAGGAGGCGCACTTCCTCGACGAGCTCCAGGCGATTGCGAGCCGCCGCGAAGACTTTCGCGTCACCGTCGTTGCGAGAGACCGGGAGGGCTTCCTCACCGCGGAGCGCCTCGCGAACGAGCACGCGGACCTCGTCTCCGCGCACGTGCTGATCTGCGGGCCGCCCGCCATGATCGACAACCTGCGGGCCCAGCTCACGACCCACGGGGTGCCAGACCGACAGATCCATGCGGAGGAGTTCGGGTTCGCGAAGCTCGGCCGGACGGGATCGACCACCGCTTCCCCACGCAGGGCCCCGGTGCCGCTGACCGCTCTCGTCGGGGCGCTCTCAGCCGCGGTCGCCCTGATCGCGATCGGCCTCCTCGTCGCGGGCTACGCGACATGAACGAGCATCGCACGTCCACGAGCGTTCTCGTCGTCGGCACCGGCGCGGCGGGCCTGCGGGCCGCGATCGAGCTGGCGGAGAGCGGTGTGCAGGTGTTGTGCGTGGGCAAGCGCCGGCGCGACGACGCGCACACCGTGCTCGCTTCCGGCGGGATCAACGCCGCCCTCGCGACGATGGATCCCGAGGACAGCTGGCAGCAGCACGCCGCGGACACGCTCCGCGAGTCCTACTGGCTGGCCGACCCGCGCACGGTGGAGCTGCTCTGCCGCATGGCGCCGGCCGCGATCGAGGACCTCGTGCGCTACGGCGCGGAGCTCGCCCGTGAGGACGACGGGCGGCTCACGCAGCGCTACTTCGGTGCGCACCGCTTCAGGCGAACCTGTTTCGCCGGCGACTACACCGGCCGGGAGATCCAGCGGACGCTGGTCGCTCGCGCCACCGAGGTGGGTGTCGCCATGCGCGACGACGTCTACATCACCCGCCTGCTCGTGCACGAAGGCCGCGTCTTCGGCGCCTACGGCTTCGATATCGAGGACGGGCGCCGCTGGGTGATCCTCGCCGACGCGGTCGTCCTCGCCGCGGGAGGCCACACCCGGATCTGGCGCCGCTCGTCCTCCCGGCGGGACGAGAACACCGGCGATGCGATGCGACTTGCCGCCGAGGCGGGCTGCAGGTTGCGCGACATGGAGCTCGTCCAGTTCCACCCGACCGGGATGGTCTTCCCCGAGGAATCGGCAGGAACGCTGGTCACCGAGGCGGTGCGGGGCGAAGGCGGAATCCTCCGCAACGCGGCGGGCGAGCGCTTCATGGAGCGCTACGACCCCGAACGGCTAGAGCTCTCCACGCGCGACCGCGTCGCCCTCGCCAACTACACGGAGATCGCCGAGGGTCGCGGCAGCGAACACGGCGGCGTGCTCCTCGACATCTCCCACGTCGACCGCGAGCTGGTGCTACGGCGGCTGCCGCGCATGTACCGGCAGCTCCTCGACCTGGCCATGCTCGACATCACCAGCACGCCGATCGAGGTCGCCCCGACCGCGCACTACTCGATGGGCGGCGTCTGGGTCGACCCGAAGACGCACGCAACCGATGTCGAAGGGCTCTACGCAGTCGGTGAGTGCGCCACCGGGGTGCACGGCGCCAACCGGCTCGGCGGCAACTCGCTGGCCGAGTGCATCGTCTTCGGGCGGATCGTGGGTGCCGAGGCGGCCCGCTGGTCGGCGGAGCTCGACCTGCAGGTGCGCGACCGTGCCGCGATCGCCGGCGCGCGCGAGGAGGTCGACGAGCTGCTCGCCCGCCGCGGCGAGGAGTTCGCCCGCCCGCTGCAGCGGGCGGTCCGCGACCTCATGTCCGAGTGCGGCGGAGTGATCCGGTCCGAGACCGGCCTCCGCGAGGGGCTGGCTCGCCTCGGCGAGGTCGCTACACGAGCGCAGGACATGGAAGTGCGGCCCGACATCGCCGGCTACGACGACCTCGCCCACGCCTTCGACTTGCAGGGCTCGCTCCTCGCCGCCCGCGCAACGCTCGCCTGTGCGCTGGAACGACGCGAAACCCGAGGGGCGCACAACCGCATCGACTTCCCCGACCAAGACCCCGAGTTCCAGGTGAACCTCGTCTGGGCCGGCGAGGAAACCGTGACGCGCGAGCCGATCCCGCAGCCCTCCTCCGAAGTCGCGGCACTGGCCAGCGGGCCGGAGCTCGACGCGGCAGGCCGGCTGCTCGAGTAGCTGAGGGCGCGGGGCGCACGGACGATCGTCGCGATAGTTCCGGTAGCCGGGGATTCCCTCGCAGCGCCGTGGCCGGCACCGGAGGAAGGACGAGTGTGACGCAGCCGACCGCGGTACGCTGAACGCGAGTTCCGGTCGAAGTTGATCGTTTGCTGCCTGGATGTGGATCGAGCCGCGTCTACGCTGGCAACATCATACGCCTATTTGCAGGGAGTTTAACGGGAGCGACGGGACTCGAACCCGCGACCTCCGGCGTGACAGGCTTGTTCCGCGGATACGACGATTGACGCGCTATCGCTCTATTGATGCGGCTCTGCGGGGTCTGGCGTCTGGTTTGCGCAGGATTGCTGAGCCTTGATTTCGAGCGTTTGCTGCCCTTCTGCTGCCCGAGAACCGTCAACACTGGACGTCCGCGAGCAGACGATGACGCTGGCAGTCCAATACTGCGCCAGGATCGGCAAGCGAAAGGTGCGCCACTCGTTTGACGGCCTGAGCCCGTCCGCCTCGTTCTCGACGCTCGGCGGATTGGTGACGACGTCGAGCGAGGCGGCAATCGTGAGCGCGCTCCTCGCCGCCGAGGCGATGACCGGCCGGGACGGTGTGACGGCGCGCGCGTTCGAGCCCGAGCTGCTCGTCAGCGCGTTGCGGAGATAGGCCCGACGGATCGCACGAACTGCTTGATCGCCCGGACGAGCGCCGCGTCGGGGTCTCGCACAACCTCGCCGTGGTGGGAACCAACGGCGACATGCACGGTCGCATGACGGGCGGCCGCGACCTGGGCTCGGATCGCGGCGTCGGGCAGGTACGGGAGCCCAGCGATCCACGGCTCCGACGCCTGGACGACGAGGACCGGGCACGTCAGCCGCCGAAGCGCGCCGAGGCTGTCCGCCTCGGTCACGGACTCCCATTCGGCCTCGAGGGCCTGCCGCAGCCCGCGCATGCGGTAACTGCCGTCCGAACCCGGTGCGAGCGCATAGCGCGCGCTGCGGTCGATCCACCGTTCGACGTCGGTCTGTGGTTCGCGACCGTCGAGCTGCCAGCGCTCCAGGTATTCCTGAAAGCCTGCGTACCGGCAATCGAGCCCCGGGCCGAGGGCGCCGATCGCCTGGGCGGCGGCGTTCTCCGTGAAGGCTCGATCGCCGACGACCGCGTCGAGCAGGATCACGCCCGCCGCAGAGACGGCTTCGGCCGCAATTGTCGCGATTGCGCCGCCGACCGAGTGGCCGAGCAGCACCGGTTGCTCGAGCTCGAGCGCCTCGGCGAGCTGGCGCAGATCGGAGACGTGGTCCGCGACGGCGTATCCCCGCGGCGGCTTGTCGGAGAAGCCGTGGCCGCGGAGGTCGACGGCGATCACGCGCACGTCCGGCGCGAGCCGTTCTCCGAGCGCGGTCAAGACGTAGGCGTTGCCCGCGGAACCGTGGATTGCGAGCACGGGCGGGTCGGCGCCCGGCCACTCGACGACGTGCATCGAGATGTCCCGGAGCGGGATCAGATCCTCGAGCGGGAGCGGCCGGCCGTCCGGCGGACCCGACTCGTAGCGCGCGGCGACCGACGAACGCGGCCGAGCATGCAGCTCGGTGCGCACGATCCGCTGATAGCGGTCGTAGGCGTGACGCGCCTCGTCCTCCCTGCCCGCGGCCTCGTATGCCTGCACGAGCAGCACGTGCCCGTCCTCGAAGTAGGGATCGCTGCGAATCAGGCACTCGAGCGGCGCGATCGCGGCGGCGGGCGAGCGGCGCGCGAGCTTGACCGTCCCCTGCCGGAGCCGCTGGCGGGCGCGGTCGTCTTCCACGTAGAGCCAGTTGTGGAAATCGGCCGACGCGTTCACGGAGAGACCAGCGCAGAGGTCGCCGCGGTAGACGGAGAGGTCGCCGTCGTCGAGCGCGCGGACGTCCGTCGGGACGTCGAGCTCGACGGTGTCGCGGCCGGCGCGAATCCGGCTGCGGAGCGAGTCCGGCAGGCGGGCGCGAAGGTGGCTCAGGTGCCAGCGCAGGCTGTCGCGCGGATCGGCGGCGTCCGGAAAGAGAAGCTCGGCGAGCTCCCCACGAGGCAGGGGCCCGTCGCGCAACGCCAGATACGCGAGCAGCGCGAACGCCTTCGGGCGGAGCCGGAGCGGCTCGAGGCGTCCGTCCCGCAGCACCGCGGGCGGGCCGAGCAGGCACAGCATCGGCGCCCCCTCCTCGACCGTGTGCGTCGTCGTGTGCGCCGGGGTGGCAGCTCTATCGTGATGCAAATCGACCGCGGAGGTCCTTTCTCATGAGACGACTCGTCGTCATTCTGCTCTTCCTGCTCGGCGTCGTCACGGCCGCGCAGGCTCAGCCTGGCACGCAGAGCGTCCTCACCGCCGTCTCCGGCCAGGGGATCGGTCGAGTCAACGTCTCGCCGACGGCCAACGACAGCGCCGGAACGTTCGACGTCCAGGGCGTGGTGAACCTGCACCACGCACTCCCGAACACGACGTTCACGATCGCACGCGCCGTCGACCTGAATCCCAACGGCGTCTGCACGAGCAACACCTGGAATCCCGTGCCGGAGACGCTGACCACGTCCAAGGGCGGAGCAGGCGCCGCACACTTCGAAATCGTGCGCGGAGCGCCCTTCACCGACGGCGTTCGCTTCGACGTTCGCTGGCGCGTCATGAGCCACGACGGCAGCCAGGTCCTCCTGAGCGACTGCTTCACCGTGACGGTGAAGTAGGCCGCAGCCTAGACCTCGAGCAGTAGCGCGTCGCCCTGGCCGCCGCCGGAGCAGATCGCCGCGAGGCGGAGGCCGCCACCCGAGCGGCGGAGCTCGTAGATCATCGTCGAGAGGATGCGCGAGCAGGACGCGCCGATCGGGTGGCCGAGCGCGACTGCGATTGCTATTTAGTCGAGTCGTCGGCAGGAGGGGGACGGCCAGCCGTAACCGCGTGGGCTGATTCGATGACGGTCGCTCCGGCGAGGGCACTGAACCGAACAACATCCCATGCCTGAAGCCGCCAACGATCAAGCACGACCTTTCGTCGCCCTTCGTTTACTTTCAGGCTCTCTGCGCTCTCATGATCCAAAATGCAAACCGGACTCGTGCTTGCCTGGCTCTACACGATTGCCGAGAAACGGCTTGTCGACGAGTTGCGCCGCCGGGCGCGGACCAAGGCGCACCTGCGTCAGATACCGCGGAGCAGAGTGGCTGTGGTCGACGACCCGTACGGAGCCGTGCTCGCCGACGCGATCCGCCGTGCGATCGAGCGGCTCCCGTCGTCTCAGCGGAGAGTCGTGGTTATGAAGGTCTTCAACAGGGCGAGGGCGTTGCAGCCGCCTCCGAACCGGTACGGCGTCGCTTTGTGGCTCAGCGAACACCAAGCGGCGGATGGGTTCCACGGGGTAGGAGGGATTGGCGAGCTATGAGCACGCTCTACTGGAACTGCTCACGCCGGACGTGGCCGATGACACGCCGGAGGTCAAGGTGACGACCGCATCCGCGACTTCCATCGGATCTAGCGAGCATCGCGATCCGGGCAGGTTCGCGTCGGCTTCGGCGCCGATGGACGGCTTTACGCGCGTCCCTTTTGATCGTTTGCTGCCCGAGCCGCGATGACGTTCTCGGACGCGACAACAAAAATAGCGTTTGTGCAGGTATTTTTTACGGGTGCGACGGGACTCGAACCCGCGACCTCCGGCGTGACAGGCCGGTCATGGCGCTTCCCGGTTGAGCGGGGATAGGCGGGAATTCCCGTGAATCGCAGGGCTTTCCGCCCCTGTGGTTGCGGGGATTCGCGGGAGCCGACGGGGCCTTCCGGCAGGCCTGTGCGGGATGAGCGCGGGATGAGCAGTTGCCTCAACGGCAAACGGGGCCGGCTGGAGCGAGATGGGCCTGCAGCACCTCGCTGGCCATCAAGTGCAGCGGCGCGCCGGCGTCTCCGGCGGAAGGTGCCGGTACCTGAGCGTGGACGGTTCGGCGTCGAATCGCGTGATTCGCGGCAGCCGTGTGGATGCCCGCCACTCCGTCCGGCGCCGCGGTGGTGAGCGACCTTGGATGTTCCTATCCCGAGCGCCGAGGAATACGATCTGTCCACGCTGCCTGAGGAGGTCTGATGTCGCCGGCGTTGGAAATCGTTGGGCGCGAGTCGGAGATCGATTCGGTTCACGACTTCCTGAAGGCCGTCCCTGCGGGACCGATCACGATGCTCATCCAAGGCGAGATCGGGATCGGGAAGACGACGCTCTGGAGAGAGGGCGTCGCAGCAGCCGATGAGCGCGGACTGCAGGTGCTCGCCTGCAGGCCGGTCGAGGGCGAGATCGCGCTGCCGTTTGCCGCGCTGGGTGATCTCCTCGAGGGCGTGCCCGAGGATGTGCTGGCGAGGCTTCCCGAACCGCAGCGGGAGGCGCTCGAGATCGCGCTCCTCCGCGTCGAGACCAAGCCGGGGCGGTTGCAGGGGCGGGCGGTCGCTCTCGGTGTCCTCGGTGTCATTCGACTCCTCGCCGAGGATTCCCCGCTGGTGGTGGCCATCGATGATGTGCAGTGGCTGGACGCGCCCTCGGCCGACGCGCTTACGTTCGCGGCCAGCGATTGCGGGGCGAGTCGATCGGCTTCCTCCTCGCGCGCCGCGCGGAGACGCGAGCAGGCCCTCCTCTCGAGCTCGAGTCTGCTCTGGAGTCGGGCCGAGTCTCGCGTCTGCTTGTCCGCCCGCTCGATCTCCAATCGCTCGATCGGCTTCTCAGGACGCGGCTCGACAAGGCGTTTCTGCGCCCGGCGCTGGTCGAGTTGCAGCGGGTATCGGGAGGCAATCCGTTCTTTGCGCTCGAGCTTGGCCGGGCGCTGCTTGCGCGGGATGTCTCGCTCGCGCCCGGGGATCCACTTCCGGTACCGGCGAACCTCCATGAGCTCGTTCGGGAGCGGCTCGCCGGGCTTCCCGCGGCGGCGAGAGAGGCGGCGCTTGTCGTCTCGGCGCTCTCGCGCCCGACGGTCGAGCTCGTGGCTGCGGCCGCTATCCGCGGGGGCGGGGAGGCCGCGCTCGAGAAGGCGGAGGCCGCCGGAGTCGTTGAGCTCGCGGACGACCGCATCCGCTTCTCGCACCCGCTGCTCGCGTCCGTCGTCTATGCGCAGGCGGCGGGGTCGCGGAGGCGTGCACTTCATGCCCGCCTGGCGGAGATCGTCGACGACGCTGACGAACGCGCGCGGCATCTCGCTCTCGCCGCGACCGGTCCTGACCCGCAGGTGGCCGCCGCCGTCGAGGATGCCGCGCGGCGGGCAAGGGCGCGCGGGGCGCCGCAGGCCGCAGCAGAGCTCTGGGAGCGGGCACGGAGGCTGACGCCGCCCGACGACGCCGAGGGTTGGAGGCGGGCGGTCGAGGCCGGAGAGTGCCATCTCGAGGCGGGAGATACCGACCGGGCGCGGGTGCTGCTCGAAGACGTGGTGGCGCGCCTTCCTCCCGGACCCGAGCGCGCAGCCGCGCTCACCCGCCTCGCGTGGGTCAGGTCTTTCGGTAAGGGCTCCCACGTCGGCGCCGACCTGTTCCGCGCCGCGCTCGCAGAGATTGGAGACGATCTCGCCTCGCGTATCGAGATCGAGAGAGGGCTCGCCTGGAGCATCCACGAGATCGGCGACATGGCGGCGGCGGAGGCTCATGCGAGTGCGGCGCTTGAGATGGCCGAGCGGCTCGGTCAACCTACTCTGCTCGCAGGCGCGCTCGCGGATATGGCCTTCTTCGAGACCGTTCGCGGACGGGGGATCCCGACCGCGTTGATCGAGCGCGCCCTCGAGCTCGAGAGGAAGGACGAGTGGCGGCCGTTCCTGGGGCGCTTCGGCCCCGTCTGGATCCAGGGGGTGCTGCTCGAATGGGCCGGGGATCTCGATGCAGCACGGTCGACGCTCGATGCACTTCGGCAGAGCATGCTCGCACAGGGCGGCGAGCACTCCGTGAACTACCTGGCCTTCCAGCTCGGTCGCGTCGAGTGCTTGGCCGGAAACTGGGAGCTCGCGTCGCGCTACGCCGAAGAGTGCTTCGAGGCGACGCTGCAGACCGGCCAGGAGGACGAACGCCCGTTCGCGCTGACGATCAAGGCGCTCGTCGACGCCCACCTCGGGCGTGTGGCCGAAGCGCGTGCCGCGACCGACGAGGGGCTGCCCCTCGCGCTCCAAGTCGGAGTCCTACCCGCGCACCTCGAGATGCTCGCGATTCGGGGCTTCCTCGAGCACTCGCTCGGCGACGCGCGCGAGGCACATCGCTTTCTCGGCCCACTTCCTCGCGCCGCAGCGGAAGCGGGGTTCGGCGAGCCGGCGCTGTTCCGTTTCCACGGCGACGCGATCGAGACCTTACTGGAGCTCGGTGAGCAGGAGCCGGCCGCCACGCTCCTCGCTGAACTGGAGGGGCTGGGCACCGCACTGGAGCGCGTGTGGGCGCAGACGATCGCGAGCCGCTGCCGAGCGCTGCTCAACGCCGCCGCCGGTGACACTGACGCTGCGTACGCGGCCATCGACCGTGCGCTTGAGCTGCACGAGGATCTCAAAGAGCCGTTCGAGCGCGGGCGGACGCTTCTAGTTCTGGGGACACTGCAGCGCCGGAGCCGCAAGAAGCGCGTCGCTAGGGAATCGCTGACGCAGGCGCTTGCCGTGTTCGATGACCTCGGCGCCAGGCTCTGGTCCGAAAAGGCTCGCGCCGAGTTGAGACGGATCGGCGGACGGGCCGCCGCTCCCGGGACGCTTACGGCGACCGAGGAGCGCGTGGCGGGGCTCGTGGCCGCGGGGCGGACGTACCGGGAGGCCGCGGACGCGCTCTTCATGAGCCCGAAGACGGTGCAGTGGAACCTGTCAAAGATCTACCGCAAGCTCGGCGTCCGCTCCCGCGCCGAACTCGCCGCCAAGCTCGCGGCCGAAGGCGGGCCTCGAGGCGGCTCCCCGCCTCGGGATAGCGGACAAAGTCCAGCCGTTCCGCCGGTTCCCGAGTAGATCGTCCCTTTCAAAACCGGCGACTCCGCCGATTTCGCCGAAGCTCGTCCGCGCGTACCGTCGGTTCAGGTCAGCAACGAGCAAAAAGGAGCGGCCATGTACCCCCAGGTAACGCAGTTTGAGACACGTGAGCGACTCCGATGAAAGGAGCAGACATGAACATCTCGCATCAGATCCGTTGGGTCGCTGGCCTCCTGGCGGCGATCGCCGTACTGATCGCGCTCGCCGGAATCGCCCAAGCGGCAACCGCGCGGCCTGCCGCCATGTCGACCCCCGAGTACCGGGCGCTGATGCTTCGCAGCCAAGCGCTCAACAAGATCTACCACCTCGGCACCTACAGCCGCGTCCGAGTGGGCATGACCGGCGCCGAGTATCGCGCGCTGAAGCTGCGCAGCGAGGCACTGAACAAGAAGTACGGCCTTGGGCATAGGAAGACGGCGGCCGCAGCACCAAAGCTGGCAACCGTGGCCGGCGGCTTCTCGTGGACGGCGTTTGGAATCGGCGCAGCGGCTGTGGCGGGCCTCGTGCTTCTGCTTGCCGGCGCGATCGCAGCGAGGCGCTCCGGCCATCGCATCCCTCGAACTCGCACCTCCTCGTAGATGCGCCGCACCACCGCCCCCGGCCTGGTGCCCTCCCGGCCGGGGGTGGTGGCGAGAGGAGTCGGCTGATAGCACCGCCCGAGGTCGCCATGCTCGGCGACGCACCCGGTATCCCGCTCTCCTTCTGGTCGTGCACTCCTGAGGCCCCGCGATGCCGCGCACTCACGGACCTCTTCCCCGCCCCTGTGCGTGCGCACCGAGCCCTTGACGCGAGGGACTCTGCGTCGATCCTGAAGCTCCAAGCGCGCCGAGCCCGAGTTCGCGCCAGTACGCATCCTCGAGATGGAGGGCTCGAGATGGACGCTCGGTCTGGGCACTTCGCAGCGCGCCGGCCCGAGCCTAGGGACCGACGTCAATCTTCGGTGGGAGATACGCAAAGCAGTACGTGCTGCCGCGCTTCAAGGCGCGAAGTCGACTGTGACCGAGGCTCGGAGCGTCCGGCGTTTTCCTGTGCGAATAGAGTCGAATGAGCCGGGATGCGCCGCGGGATCCGTCGTACTTGCCACTTCCGATCGCGAAAAGCGTCTCCCCTTCTGCGTTAGGGCGAGACAAGACCTCCGGCTGTCGTGGCCGGTCATCCTCTTCCGGGGATTACCGGCTAGGTTCGGCTCCTTGCGGCGGTTTCAGGCCGATTCTCGTGCGGGATCTGCGCGGGATGAAAAGAAGCCGGCGGTCGTTATGTCAAAGACATATACGGATTTGCAGGACTTTTACGGGAGCGACGGGACTCGAACCCGCGACCTCCGGCGTGACAGGCTTCTTCCACCGATCCGACGATTGGCGACGATGGATGCGCTATCGCTCTATTCATGCGCTCTGCAGGCCCAACCTACCGATTTCGACACGATCGGACAGACCCGATTGTGACCGTTTGCTGCCCTTCTGCTGCCCGACTTGTCCTCTCGTTACAGAACGTCTAGCGCGGACGAATGTTCTGACGCTCCACGGAGATGCTCTACGCTGGCGGACGTTTTTCGGCTCTGCCGGAGGATCGGTGTGCCGACGGCCGTGCAGCGGTTGCGGTAACTCCCTCCAAAGGCAGCTTGGCAACCTGAAGCCACTCTCCGTGGCAGGAAAAGGCGCTGGAAGGCGACCTCTCTACCGCTCGGTAGGGCGGATCCGCTCCGACGCGAGCGTCCAGGTGAAGCGTGTCAACGTCTCGGTCGGGGCGACGCCGCCGGGCCGGAGGCCGCGTCGGACGAAGAGCGTGGGCACCTCGGCGCCCTTTGCGACGGCGAGCCGCGCGTGGCCGATGCCTTCGGTGCGCCACCGGTCGGACAGGCCGACGACGAGCAGGCGGGCGTCGCGTGCCGCCTCGAGCACACCTTGTTCACCGGGACGAATGAGAACCGGCTCGGTGACGATTCCAATCACCTGCTGCACGAGCATCGAGGCGCGTGACAAGAGCCTGCTGGCGTCGCGTCGCTCGACGGCGGGATCGGCCTCGGTCCCGAGGAGCCTGAGCGTCGTCCCGAGCGACTGGGCAATCCAGGCGGCTACCTCGATCGCGGCCCAGTCGTGGTCGACGCCTCCGAACGGCGTCACGAGCGGGCCGGTGGCCATGTCCCCACCCCCGATGAGCACGGCGACATCGCAGGGCGCGTGTTCGAGGACGACCGTGAGATCCTGGTCGGGGTGGCCGCCCTCGAGGAGCCCTGGGGCAGCGTCGAGCAGCACGACATCCACGTCGTACTGGGTGGCGAGCCGAACCGCATCCGCGCCTGGCTCGCCGGTGGTGTGGATGACTATCCGGGACGCGACGCCTTGCTGCGCAAGAAGGTTTCGGCGTTCGGAGAGTGCGGCGCTCGCGGCCGTAAGCTCGCCGTCGTTACGCAAGAACCGAGCCATGATGAGCTCGCGCGCCGGCCGTCGGGCGAGCGGCTCGGCGATCACGAGGAGGTCGTTGAGCCGCTCCGGGTCGCTTGCGACGACGAGGATCGCTCGCTGACGCGGCGCGGCGGGCGCCCCCTCCTGCGCGGTCAGGGCCGGGTCATGGCGGAGGATCGCCTGCTCGAGCCCGTTCAGGGCCGGGCTCGGCTCGATGGCGAGCTCCTCGACAAGTAGCCGCCGTGTCTCGCGAAAGACCTCGAGGGCCTCGACCTGGCGACCCGAGCCGTAGAGCGCCTGCATGAGCGCAGCACGCAGCCGCTCGCGGAGGGGATGCTCACGGACGAGTGCCTGCACCTCACCCACCAGCTCTGCGAAGCGACCGAGCGCAAGGTCGGCGTCGATCCGCCGCTCGAGCGCGGCCAAGTGGAGCTCTTCAAGGCGGAGTGCCTCGGTCTGGGGGAGTGATTCGTGAGCGAGCTCGGCGAGCGGCGGTCCGCGCCAGAGATCGAGGGCTTCGCGAAGCAGTCGGGCGGCCAACTCGGGTGCAGCCTGTTGCGCCTGCTCCACCAGCTGCTCGAAGCGGAACACGTCGAGCTCGTTCGGACCGACTCGGATCATGTAGCCCGGCTCTTGCGTGACAATCACCTCGTGCGGAGCAAGTGCCTTGCGGAGCTGTGAGACGTGGTACTGGAGCGCGTTGGCGGCTGTCCTGGGCGGCTCGGCCCCCCAGAGCTCCTCGACGAGCCAGTCCGCCGAGACGACCTCGTTGGCACGTGTGAGGAGAAGTGCGAGCAGCGCCCGCTGCCTCGGGCCGCCCAGTGGGAGCGCACGGCCTTGCTCGACAACCTCGAGCGGTCCCAGGATGCGGAACTCCACGTCACCTCCTTTCTCGCGGCCTCGTGCTCCTCGACGTCGGCGACGCTAACACCCGTCGTCGGCTCAGCCGACGCTCAGCGGTGCCTCAGCACCACCGCCCACCATTCCCCCGGCGCCCGCAGCGGCGTAGGCTCGATCCAGGAGGACGGCTGCCGTGAGCGTTCAGACAGAGATCAGAATCGGCTCCGAGTTCGTCGGCTATAGGATCGACGAGCTGATCGGCCGCGGTGGGATGGGGGTCGTCTACCGCGCCTACGACTTGCGGCTGAAACGGACCGTCGCGCTGAAGCTGATGGCGCCCGAGCTTGCGTTGGACCAGCGCTTCCGCGAACGCTTCTCGCGGGAGGCGGAGCTCGCGATGTCGCTCGAGCACCCGAATGTGGTGCCGATCCACGACGCAGGCGATGTCGGCGGTCGCCTCTACCTCGCGATGCGCCTCGTCGAGGGAACGGACCTGGGGGCGCTCCTCCACGCTGAGGGTGCGCTCGCCCCCGCCCGCGGGCTTGCCATCTGCAGCCAGGTTGCGAACGCGCTCGACGCAGCGCACGCGAGAGGTCTCGTCCATCGGGACGTCAAGCCCTCCAACGTGCTTCTCGCCTCCGACGAGCATGTCTATCTCGCCGACTTCGGGCTAACTCGGCGCCTCGACGAGCAGGGCGGACCAGCCGAGGGGCGCTCGATGGGCACACCTGCCTACCTTGCCCCGGAGCAGATCGAAGGCGGGTCGGTCGACGGCCGCTCGGATGTCTACTCGCTCGGCTGTCTCCTATACGAATGTCTGACGGGCGAGACCCCGTTCGTGCGCGGTTCGCGGCTGGCAGTGGCCTGGGCGCACCTGCAGGAGGAGCCACCGAACCCAAGCGAGCGCCGGCCTGAGCTTCCCGAAGCGATCGACGCCGTGGTCCAAAAGGCGATGGCCAAGGAGCCCGAGAACCGCTACGCAACCTGCGCTGCGCTCATCACCGCGGGCGAGGAGGCGCTCGAGCTCCGAAGACCCCCGGCCCTGCGCCGGCCCGGAGTCATCGCTGCCGTTGTCGCCCTCCTTGTCGCCCGCCCGGTCGGCGGCTGAGCGAGCCCCCGGCGACGAGGAGCCGCGGTCAGGGCCAGCGCCCTGGCCGCGGCTCCTGCCGCTCGATCTCCTGCCAGTCGTGCTGGGCCGGGGCGAAGACGTCGATCACGGACGCGCCGTCCGGTCCCGCCGTCGCGCTGTGCGGCACGTCGGACGAGATGCTCCAGGTGCCGCCCGGCGGCAGCTCGCGCTCCTCCTCGCCGACGCGAAAGCGCAGCGAGCCGCGCAGGACGACTCCGAGCTGCTCGTGGTCGTGGCTGTGCTCGGCGACGACGGCCCCCGGACTCGAGCTCGACGATCGCGAACGTCAGCCGCTCGCCGTGAACCGGGCGGGCGAGGATCCGTTCCCACACCTGCTGTGGCGGGATCGATGCGGCGTCGGAGAAGGGGCTCACGCGTCGGCGTCGGGCAGAAAGGTCGCCTCGCCCCGCTCGGGCGGAGCACCGTAGATGAAGAGCACCAGGGTTTCGTCGTGTGCATTCCCGAGCTGCAGCGCTGTGCCGGGCTGGACGACGAGGACGCTGCCGCGCGGCAGCTCCTGTCGATCGGGCGGCTCCCCGACATCGACCGTCAGCGTTACGTCGAGGACGACGAAAACCTCCTCCTGGATCGGGTCGATGTGGCTTTGGCCCACCCGTGAAAACGGGGTACAAACGGGTACGTCAGATCCGGCAACCGCAGCTCGAATCCGCACGTCGGCTTTACAGGGTCACGACATGCTCGAACGTGCCGATGACCTGTTTTCCGCGAATCCCACTCCAACGGTTGTGCGTTGGGCGAGAGCAAACAGCCTCTATTACAGGGAGTTCTCGGAGTGATCAGCGTCCGCAGAACTGGCCGCGCAGCAAACGATGAATCGTAGAGCAGCTAGTTTCGCCTAAAGAGGCAACATAAACAGTCATTTGCAGGTGCTTTGAGAGCGGGAGCGACGGGACTCGAACCCGCGACCTCCGGCGTGACAGGCATGTTCCACGGATGCCACGAGTGGCGACGATTGGCGACGATTGGCGTGCAATCGCTCTATCCATGCGGCTCTGCCGGCCTCGTCGGCCGATTTGTGCACGATTGCGTAGGCCCGATTTCGGACGTTTGCTGCCCTTCTGCTGCCCGAGCTCCGCTCAAGGGTGGTGGGTGTCGGCCTGCAACGACAGTCCATGAGTGGCGTGCCAACATGCGGTTCCGCCTGCCGATCGTCGGCCCGTCGAAGGGATCGCAGTCTGGCCGCCTACAATCGAGGTCCAGCGCGAGGAGGGGTGTTGGCGGGCCCGATATTCGGTCGCGAACCGGAACTCGATGTGATCGGGCGCTTTCTGGATCGGATGGCGCTGGATTCAGCGGCGCTCGTGATCGAAGGCGACGCAGGAATCGGCAAGACGACCCTTTGGCTCGAGGCGATTGCCGCGGGCGAAGCGCGTTCGTACAAGGTGCTTCGAGCCCAACCGACAGAGCGCGAGGCACAGCTTTCCTATGGTGCGCTTGCGGACCTGGTGGGCGCCGTCTTCGAGGGAACGCGGGGCGCGCTGCCGGCTCCGCAGGAGCGCGCGCTTGCGGCGGCCTTGCTGCTCGCCGATCTCGAGGAGCCCGCTGATCCGCGGACGACGGCCACGGCGCTCGTTGGAATCCTGACGGCGCTTGCGGCCGAGCAACCGGTGCTCGTCGCGGTCGACGACGTGCAGTGGCTTGACCCGGCATCAGAGCGCGCACTGGTGTTTGCGGCGCGCCGGCTGCCTTCGCGGATTGGCTTGCTCCTGACGCTGCGGGGTGAAGTCGGCGGCGCGGCGCCGCTCGAGCTTGATCGCGCCCTGGCGGAGGATCGGCTGGAGCGCGTCGCCCCGGGACCGCTCTCACTGGCTGCGCTGCATCACCTGCTCAGCGGCCGGCTCGGCATGTCGCTCGCCCGCCCGACGCTCGGTCGCCTCGCCGTTGCGTCCGGTGGCAATCCGTTCTTCGCGTTGGAAATCGGGCGGGCGCTGGCACGAGCAGGAGACGAGCACACGTACGACGATCCGATGCCAGTGCCGACTGCGCTGCAGGAGCTCGTGGCGGCTCGTCTCCGCGCCCTGTCCGCCACGGCCAAGGAGGCTGTCCTCATCGCTGCCACGCTCTCGCGCCCGACGGTCACCGCAGTCGGACGTGCGTTAGCAGCACCAGAAACGGCAGTCGCGGCCCTGGCCGAGGCCGAGGGGGCCAACGTGCTCGTCACGGAGCATGGACGTATCCGATTCACTCATCCGCTGCTGGCTTCTGCCGTCTACGGCTCCGTCTCGCAGGAGCAGCGGCGACAGCTGCATCGGCGTCTGGCAGAAGTGGTCGGCGACCGGGAGGAACGCGCACGTCATCTGGCGCTGAGCACGGATGAGGCTGACGCGGCGATCGCCGCAGAGCTCGAGCAATCAGCGCAGCAAGCGTCGCTACGAGGCGCGCAGGATGCCGCAGCCGAGTTGTTCGAGGCAGCCTGCCGCCTGACGCCGCCGGACCAACCGGATGCGCTTGCCCGGCGTTTGCGCGGTCAGACCGCTTCGCTGCTGGCGGTGGGCGGTCGGGTGGCCGCTCGACCGCTGGCCGAGCGCGCATTTGCGACGCCGGCTGGGGCCTCGGCGCGAGCGGAGGCATTGCTGTGCCTGGCGAGTATCGACTGGTTTGAGGGGGCGGCCAGTGATGCGAACGACCGGCTGGAGCAGGCGCTGACGACGGTGTCGGACGACCACGAGCTCAGAGGCAGGATCTACGCGATGCTCGCCAGGTTCAACGTTCTCCGCGAACCGAAGCGGGCGGTGGAGCACGCGAAGGCGGCGCTACAGGTGCTGAGCGAGGAGCGAGAACCGGAGCTTGTCGCCTCGGCCCTGATCGACCAATTCTTCGCCGAGACGATGCTCGGGCGCCCGTCGCGGCGCGAGCTCTTCGAGCGTGGACTGGAGCTGGAGGCCCGAGCAGGAGTCGCCGACAAGCATCCCATTCCCCTGCTCTGGTTCCACTTCACCGACGATTTTGATGCCGCCAGGTCCCGTTTCGCCGAAGAGGACGAGCTGTACCGCGAGCTTGGGTGGGAATCCTCGCGAGCGGACAGATTGGGCCACCTCGCGCTCGCCGAGCTCCGCGCCGGTCAGTGGGCGTTGGCTGAACGGTACATCGAAGAGAGCTGTGCGCCCCTCGTACCGGCCGCGGCGCGAGGTCCTGTCGCGTTGCGGTTCGCGGCCCGGTCGCTCATCGACGCTCACTGCGGGCGCACCGGACGCGCCCGCGCCACGCTGCTGCCCCTGATCGAGCAGTTCGAGGCTGGGCAGCAGCTCTGGTGGGCGGCGTTGTCGCTTTCCACGCTCGGCTTCGTGGAGTTCGCGGCCGGGGACGACAGGGCGGCGGACGATGCTCTGACGAGGATGCGGGAGCTGGTCGATTCGATCGGCGCCAGGGAAGTCCCGCACGACCGGAGCGAGCCGTTTCACATCGAGTCCCTGCTCGCCCTCGGCGAGCTCGAGAGTGCCCGGGCCGTCCTAGAGCGGCTCGAGCAGCGGGGCCGCTCTTTCCCACGACTCTGGATCTCGACGACACTGCCGCGCGCGCGCGCGCTGGTGCTCGCGGCGGAAGGAGACATGTCTGGCGCACTCTCTGAGATCGAGAAGCTCGATCTCAGCGCGGCGTCGAGGATCCCGTTCGAGCTCGGCCGGACGCTCCTCGTCAAGGGCCAGCTGCACCGTCGCGCGAACCAAAAGCGCTTGGCCGCCGACGCCCTCCGGCAGGCGCTCGAGCTCTTCGAGCGGCTCGGCGCCCCCGTCTGGGCCGACCGTGCACGTGGTGAGCTGGCGCGCGTCGGTCTGCGCCACCGCTCGCCGCGCGAGCTGACGGCGACAGAGCTGCGCGTCGCCGAGCTCGCAGCCGGGGGATTGACGAACCGCGAGGTGGCGACCGCCGCCTTCATGAGCCCGAAGACAGTCGAGGCCAACCTTTCGCGAATTTACCGCAAGCTCGGCATCCGCTCTCGTGCGGAGCTCGGCGCACGGATGGTGAGCAGAGAGAGGGAGGCAGGGGCCGAAACGTAGGGAAAGGCCCGACGTTTCGGCGGCGGCGGCGGCGTAGCGTCGGGCCCATGGTACTTCGAGCGGTTGCAGGGACGCGACAGGCCTTCCTCGTCGAGCACTACCGGCCCGGCCTGGGCGTCGAGGCACTTCGACGCTGGGTCGCTCGCGTGCGCGCCACCGTCGCCGAGCTGGAACGTGAGGGGAAGCCGGTGCGCTTCCTTCGCTCGACGATCGTCCCGCGCGACGAGTCGTTTCTCTGCGTCATCGAAGCGGCCTCGGAGCAGCTGATTCGTGAGGCCTACGCCCGTGCAGGCATTTCGTTCGAGCGGATCTCGACCGCCCTCACCGACGAGGACTAGGCCCGATGCGGCCGACCGTCAACCCAACCGCCGAAGGAGGTCGAACATGAAACAGAGGCTCCTACTCCTCACTGCTGCGCTCGCGGCGGTCGCAACACTCGTCGTGGTACCGATGACTTCGGCGTCGTCCGTCGACACCAAGCTGCAGATCGGCCAGAGCCTGCGCTTCGCGGGCGGGCCGGGCGCGTCGTCCGGCACGTTCGTCGCCTCGGGCGCGATCCGCGACTCGGGCACCGTGACATCACGTGCGGTGCTCACGCCGTTCGGGAACCAGGACGATGGAAGGCTGGAGGGAACCGAGACGTTCGTCGGCAGGCTCGGTACCTTCACGACCGAGTTCAGCGGGATCGCGGGTCCGGTGGGCACACCGCACGTGGCCGGCAAGGGCACGTTCCGGATCGTCGATGGGACCGGCGCCTACGCCGAACTCCGTGGACAGGGCACGTTCCTCGTCGTCGTCGACTTCTCGACACTTCAGGCAGTCCGTACCGACGAAGGCCAAGCCAACTAACCCGACGGCCCAAAGAGCAGAAGGCCCGCGTCCGCGGGCCTTCTGCGTCCGAGGGCACGGTACACAGAGAGGTGTGGTGGGAACTCTTCATCAGCGGTGGACAGGGTCGAGGTGGCGCTCACGCCTGTTTACGTGTGCGGCGCAGGCCGCACGTTCACTTGCTCTGGTCGTTCTCACGACGCTTGTTCTCGCCGGGGCAGCACAGGCCTACGAGCGGCCCGCGAAGCTGAACGAGGTCGCAGCGTCTTACTCGCTCGGCGTCGGCGAGATCCGCTGCCCCTCCCAACGCGAATGGGACGCCCAATTCGCCTCCTCGTTTGGTTACGCCTACACGAACATGCTCGACGATTACTCTGTGCTCTCGCCGCTCGTCTGCGCGGGCGCGCTCGGCGTCGCGAGTAACGATGTGCCTGACTGGCAGCAGGCACTCGGTGTCCTGGTCCTCGTGCACGAGGCGTTCCATCTGCGCCGCTGGCGGTGGCGTCGCAACGAAGGGAAAGTCGAGTGCCAGGCGATGGTCTACTTCAAGGAAGCGGCCGTCAGGCTCGGCGCGAGTTCCGAGCGCGCACACAGCCTGTACGTGTACGCGATGGCCCTGCACATGCACAAGATCAGCCTATTCCCGCAGTACCGAGACCGGGCTTGCAAGCTCCCGCTCTGGGCGCCTCCCCAATAGTCGCGAGGCCAACTGGCGCTCAGCGGGTTCTCGGGTCGAGGGAGCCGACAGACAAGCGTGTCGCGCCCACTACGAGTCGGTGCCGCCTTCGATGCAGCCCGACGATCTCGGCCTCAGGCAGCTCGAATTGCCGAGCGCCATCCCGCAGCTGCTGACCGACCCCGACCGGCTCGAAGGAATTCACCGCAAGCTCGGTATCCGCTCTCACCCGAAGCTCGGCGTAACGATGGGGATACAGCGAGGGACGTCGGAACGAAAACGTAGGGAAACGCCCGACGTTTCGAATGCCACGCCGGCCTAACGTCCGGATCGTGGTACTTCGAGGCAATTGCAGAGGAACGGCAGACGTTCGTCGTCGAGCGTTGCACCGACGAGCCTCGACGACGCAACATTCTCCCACCGCGCGTGATCCTGTCGACGAGCGCCGCGAACGCGGTCCCGTCGCCAGCTTCCCGGCGCGGGAGCACGCTGTGATGGTCCGTCGGTGATGACCCGTTTGGTGCGCGAGGCCGTAGAGCGTGTAGATCGCAGGAAAGACCAGATGTGCAGGGCATTATGCGCAAAAGCGCTCGCGCATGTTTGGGCCACCGTGGCCCAAACACCCGATGGTCGGCGCCTCTGTGGACAACACGAACTGCCCATTTGCAGGGCTGTTCCGAACGGGAGCGACGGGACTCGAACCCGCGACCTCCGGCGTGACAGGCCGGTCAATCGCTTGCGGGGCTGGGCGGGGTTCGCCGGGTATTTCCCGCGAGAGCAGGTCTTTCCGTGGGTTTGCCCGCGGGCATTGGCGGGAGTTGGCGGGGGTTTCCGGCGACCTCCTGCGGGATCTGTGCGGGATGGCGTGTTCGCGAAACTAGCAACGTGCGGGATGCTCGCGAGGCATCCAGTTTGCCGCGCCGGCTACCCGGAAGATGCTCGGCGTGTGGCCGGAGGCAGGTGCCCGTAAGCCGATCCTGTCTCCGTGGTAAGGATATGCCCTTACGTGGGATTGTCTGCGGAGCGTACTTCGTTGTCTTAACCGAACAGCTGGAGGTGACTCCAAGCGACTGGTGAGTTCTCGCGACACCCGCTCGAACGCAGCGAGATAACTAACAACATCCGGCTCGCAGCGGTCGATCTACGACGCTGTGGGGTGGCGGAGGTAGGCTCGAACCTGCACTCAGCGCGGGAGTGTGCTTTACTCAGTCGCATGAGTCGTCTTGTCATAGGCAACAGAGCCCGCGTTCGAGTCCAACTGGATCTTGCCGTCGAGGAAGTTGAGGCGCTTGACGACCTTAAGGCTCGTTGCGGGCTGCGCTCTCGAGCAGATGCCGTCCGCCTGTCGCTTGCGATGCTGGAGTGGATGAGAGAGCAGACGACGGTTGGGCGGCGAGTCGTCGCAGTCGGTGAGCGGGATGTCGTGTACTTGGCCGTGCCGGGCATGCGGCTGGAACGCGGTGGGCGACAACGTGTAACTACCAAGGAGGTCGATGGCGATGGCTGAGGAGAGTTCGAACTACTTCGGCACCTTCCTCGAGACGATGCAGTCGAAAGAGAGAACGGGGGACACCGGCTCGGTGCCGATTACGCTGGTTCACGTCCTCGAGGAGCGTGGGCCCTTGTCAGTGACCGAGCTTCAAGCTGCGTTGCAGCTCGACATCCTCAGTCTCTCGAAGGCATTGGAGACGATGACCGAGGCGCAACTCGTGCAGCTGTCTGGGTCAGCCGGCTCGGAGACGGTCTCTCTTACGCCGCAAGGCCACCGGCTCGCGGAGATGCAGTCGGCCTTTGCATAGACGCCGTTCATCACGGCCGAGGATCGAGCCGGATCTCGTCACCAAGTGACGTGACGGCTCCCCGCAGCACCTGGCCGCCGACCACGTTCATCAACAGCAACCCCAGGAGGAGCACCTTCGCGGAGTCAGGCATGGCGGCGGTGCGGAGCGCCTCGACTTGCCGACCTATCTGAGCCTGCACGTCCGGTTCGACGTTTTGCATCAATCCTAGTGCGAACGCAGGGAGCGATTGGTGCGCTTTCTCGAACGAGACGCTCGCCATCGCCTCTCCAACCAACGATGCGCGATCGTTTGCTCGACGGCGGTCGACGCCGCGGTCGGCGGCGCCGAGCGCGTTCTGGAGGAAAGTGCTTGGGCCGATTCCAACGTCCTGATCGCCTACGCGGACAATGAAGAGGGAGCTGCGGAAGAGGGCGATCGCGCCGAACCCCGCAACCAATGTCTGTGTCCAGCGAACGTCGGCGTCCGATGAGGCGCCATCGAGACCGAGCTTGAAGTCGAACGCCCGCACGATCGCGAGCGCGGCCAAGGATGCTCCGGCGTTCAAGGCGACATAGACAGCAGCGCTTCCAGTCAGTAGTGCCCGAACCGGCTCGTCGCGATAGCGGGACACGAGCTCGCCGCTTGCCACGATCGCGCCCAAGAGCCCCACGACGAGGTAGTACCAGAACATTGGCTTGCTTCGGACTGTCTCACTCTGGAGTGTCCTCGTCAACGATAGGTGGCTTGCTTCCACGCACACTTGGGCATCTCTGAGTGATCCCAGCTCGTTGCAATCACTCTTACCGTCGCCCATACTCGCTTCGGCATGGCCACGCCTCCGGCCGATGCTGTCCTCCGCGCCGCCTCGCCCCTCGTCGACGCCGGCGGGGGCAGACCGGAGCCCACGAGCGGAGTCGCTCTATGCCTGTCGGGCGGCGGCTACCGAGCGATGCTCTTCCACGCCGGGGCGCTACTCCGCCTGAACGAGCTCGGCTGGCTGCCAAGGCTCACCCGTATCTCGAGCGTTTCCGGCGGCTCGATCACGGCTGGCGTGCTCGCCGCGCGGTGGGATCAGCTCGAGTTCGACGGAAGCGGCTCGGCGTCCAATCTCGGGCAACTCGTCCTCGATCCACTCCACGCGCTGGCCGATCAGACGATCGACGTCTGGGCGATTGTTCGCGGGGCACTCGGACGCGGCTCGATTGGCATGCGGGTGGCCGCCGCCTACCGCAAGCATCTCTTCGGTGACATGACTCTGCAGGAGCTTCCGACCACACCGCGCTTCGTCATCAACGCCACCAGCCTTCAATCGGGCGTCCTGCGTCGCTTCTCCAAGCCGTATGCGTGGGACTATCGAGTCGGGAAGATCGCCGAGCCGACGATGGAGCTCGGTGTCGCGGTGGCGGCGTCCTCCGCTTTTCCGCCATTCCTCTCACCCCTCGTCCTCGACCTTCCGCACGAGTCGCACATGCCTGGGACGGGGGATGACGACGACGGCGACCTCGAGAACCTGGAGAACCCGCCCTACACGACCCGGCTCGTCCTGACGGACGGCGGCGTCTACGACAACCTCGGGCTCGAGACGGCCTGGAAGGGACAGCACACGATTCTGATCAGCGACGGGGGCGGCCGCCTCGGCCCCAAGCCCCGTCCACGCGCACTTTGGCCGCTTCAGCTCTACCGCGTGCTCTCGGTGATCGACGGTCAGGTTCGCGCCCTGCGGAAGCGGCAAGCGATCGATGCGTTCAAGGGTGGTCTGCGAGAGGGCGTTTACTGGGGGATCCACACCAACATCGCGCGGTACGAGTTGGCGGACGCCCTGAGTGCGCCGTACGCGCAGACGATCAAGCTCGCGAAGATCAAGACACGGCTCGGGCGGATGCCGCGGGCGAGCCAGGAGCGCCTCGTCAACTGGGGGTACGCCGTCTGCGACGCCGGGATGCGAAAGCACGTCGAGGAGGGGGCTGCTCCCACCGGATTCCCGTACCCGGACGCCGGCGTCGGCTGACGACGCTACGCCGTTGCTGTCGCCTGCATCCGTAGTGCGTCTAGCGCGGCGCTCTCGGTCCAGAGGCGGCGCTCGAATCGTTGCGTGACGCCGAGCGAAGCGTCGAGGACGATGAGGTCGAGCCGATGCCGGTTGACGGTGACCGGGCCGTAGCCGACGCCGAGCTCGAATGCGTCCACGAGAGGATCGAGCAGGCCGACGGTGCGCAGGAGCGAGCACCGCGGTGAGAAACGCATTCCGCGATCCACTCCGTACCTGCGTAGGCGAGCGGGGTGGTCGAAGCGGGGGTCGTAGGAGATGCCGGCGACGTTCGCCTCCAGGCCGTCGCTCCTGATCCGACGAGCAAGTCGGGCGACCTTCGTGACGGTCAGCGAGCACTTCTCCGGGTTCGTGCAGCGCGTGTAGAAGAACGCGAGCGCGGAAGGTCGGCCGCCAAACGCCTCAGCGAACACGAGGCGCTGCCCGTCTTGGTTCTCGAGCAAAACGTGACGAGGATCAACGGCGCTAGCCGCGACGAAACCGGACTCGGTCGTGGCCGCGACCTCATCATCGTTCGTCCCACAGCATCCGACCGTCGCAGCCTCCGACTGACCTAGCGCCGCGACCGCCTTCGTGAGTGCGGCCAGCACGGCGTCCGAGAAGCGGTGGCCTTCATTCTCGACGAGCGAGGTGAGCGGCTCGAGGACGTGGCTCGCCCGTGGCCCAATCCAGGCGAGCGTCGAGGCCAGCTCGGAGAGCGCCGTGACCGAGTCTGTGCTGTCGAGTGTGGGGGCGAAGCGCTCGAACGTCACCACGTCGTCGACTGCCCGAAGACGGCGGATCGCGGCAACGAGGAGTGCAGGCGCCGCCGGAGGCATGACTGCGGCGCCGCGGAGCGCGCGGGCGGCTGCGGCGACCGTGTACGGGTTCCGGCCCGTCTCCAGCTCTTCAAGCACGTACGGAACGGCGTTGGGCGGCAGGCCGATGGACTCGAAGCTCGCGAGCACGTAGCTGCGCAGGCGCTCCGCCTCGTTGCTGCCGCGGCCGGCGTAGAGCGGTGCACGCTCCGGAAGCAGCTCGACGAGCCTCAGAGCCGCGTCGGGCGATCGGCGTGCCGCGTCGATCTGAGCCGCCCCATCCGAGGCCGAGGTGCTCTTCCGGGGGGCAGTCCTCGGGCGGGAGGTCATCCCTCGGCGGCGCGGAGAAAGCGCTTGCTGGAGGCGCGGACGGCCGATGAGCGAGTTTGTGTGGTCAGCTTCTGGACCGTCTCGACGAATTTCGGGTCGGCGGATCGATCGTGCGTCTCGCGACCGTGAGCGAGCGCGGCGAGGCTGGTCGCGCGGATGTCGTTGAAATCGCTGTCGTCGGCGACGATCTTGCGCGCGGCTCTCTCGAAGACCTCGGGGTCGAGGCTCTGGAGCCCCGAGGCGCTGAGGCGGCGAATGCTCGAGGTCTCCGACTTGTCCTTGAGGAGCCGGCTCAGGAGCTTCACGGAGCTCGGATCGGTCGCGAGTACGCGGAGCGCCTCCTCGCGCGCCGCGCCCGTCGCGCGTTTGAAGACCCGCCGGGCGAGCGGCACGAGCTCGGCGTGATCGTCGTAGGCGAGAAACTGCATCGCCTTGGCCTCTGAGACGACCGCCTCCGCGGGCTTCTCGAGGCTGTGCACGAGCAGCCCCTGCGCGTACGGGTCTTTGTGGATCGCGAGCAGCTCGAGCGCGCTCTCGCGGAGCGTGCTTCTCGGGTCGGCGGTGAGTTCTCGAAGCGCCTGCTTGTAGTCGGACCGGTACGGCTCGAAGCGCGGCCCGAGAAAGTCGAGCGCGCTCAGCGCCTGTAACGCGGCCGCGCGGACCGAGACCGGCTCCTTGCGGTCGCGCACCGTGGCGAGCAGCGCCGTGACACGGTCCGCGAGATCCTCGACGTCGAGCGGGACGGTCTTAAGCTCGTTCGCCCGGGCGCTCGCGCTGAGCCGCGCCGCACGCCCGGCCGGGGGGACCGCGCGCCGCGAGCTCTGCGCCTGCGCGGTCGCCTTCGCGAGCTCGGCCTCGACCTCCTTGCGGTATCGATCGACGCTCATCGCGTCACACCTCGAACGGTACGTCGTCGTATGCGAACCCGAGTGCCACGCCGCCTCCCACCGCCTGGTAGTCGATCATGGCGCGAACCCTCGGCTTCTGGCCGGGCGCAGTCGTAGATGGCGACGACGCGAGCGTACCCCCCGGCGCCGTCGGGGGTCGCTGGGCGCCGGTGATGCCGTTCCATGGCCACATCGTGTCGGGCAGCCGGTGTCCGATCTGGTTGCCGAAGGCCGGCGCGAAGGCGCTCGCTTGGCCCGGATTCGTCCGGCGGTGAATCCACTGCCATTTGGCCCAGAGCCGGTCGACATTGGCGTGGAGCATGAAGAAGAGCGGATCGCGCGCAGCTGTGTCGATGGCTCTGATGAACCCCAGGCCGAAGCTCGTATGCGCAAGGCCATGGGGGTTCCCTTCCAATCGAGCGAAAGGGCCGTAGGAGGCGTTCGGGGCGGCACCTCCCAACGCGATCGTCTGCGCCTCGGTCAGGAGGCCTCCCGGGGCCGCGTTGGCTGCGAACGACGGTGTCCGCGAGATGCCGAGCTGCCCGTCCGTGCGCCAGGTCGAGAACGGGTGCCCGGCAGTGAACTCGAGGCGGCCGGCAGTATTAGGGACGCCCATGAACGCGCGCGTGAAGACGTTCGGCGCCGACCGATCGAACCGCCAGTAGGGGAGCGTCACGCTCGCATCGATCGCCTGCAGCTCGCGCTCGAGGTCCAGCAGATAGGCGCGATGCCAAGGGAGGAAGCCGACGTTGCCATGCGCCTCACCGGAAGCGGCGTCCACGTGCATGTCGCGGAAGTCGCGGAACCGACCGCTGCCGCCTCCGTTCAGGGTCGCGAGTGCTGAGAGGAAACGATCGCGCTCGCCCGGCGTGAGCTTCTGAGCGTCCTTGCGGACGCGCACCGTGACGGGCTTCGTGCCGAGTACGCCGAGGCTGCCGGCACTGCGCGCCTCGATCGTCGCATCGCCGAGCGCTGCGCTCGGACGACCGAACTCACCGGCGACGAAGAACCGGACGGGCGCGCCGCTCACGGGCAGCGTCAGCTGGAGCGTCGGCGTACCGAGGTGCGTGCGCGTGGTCGCGAACCTGACGCGACCACCCGAGCCGGCGTTGCGCAGCGTCACCTTAACGTCGTTGGCCCCGGTGGGATTGAGCAGCCGGGCCCGCGCCTCGACCGGAGTCCACGTCAATAAGATCCGGCCGGCTGCGTCGGCACCCGGCAGGATGAACTCGACGGTCATCCTGACCCTGCTCTGTTCGCCGGAGCGTTACCGCCTACGTGGTTCCTTCCCAGCTGTGGCCGACGGCGTGCCAAACCGGGACTGAGAATACACCCTCTCGCGAAGATTGTTCACCGAGACGCTTGAACGGTGCGGTCGAGTGTTGACACGGCGTCCTGACGGGAAATACGCTCGAGTCGCCTCGTAAGCCGACGCGGAGGGCGGTGTTCCGATGAGGGCGCGAAGGGCTGCACCCGATGCAACGCTGGCGCAGCGGCTGCAGCCGAAGCTCCGTATGGTTGCGAACGGCGATACCGAGGTGAATGGTCGCCGAGCCGGTCGCTGCGCGGCGGTTGCTCTCAGTCCCGCCCGCGCGCTCGAGTCGAGCGAGCGGCGCCGTGTTCGTCGGAGTTCCGACCGCGCCAAGCCGCCGCTCACCGGGCTGCGTCGCAAGCTCGCCGAGCCCGCCGACGCGATCGTGAGCGTCTTCGTCCAGCTCGAAGACGATCGAGAGGTGCAAGGCCTCGACAAGACCCCTTTGACCGCGGTTCGAGGCACGGTCGGAACGGCCGAGCTGCCTCTTCGGAAGGCGCTCGAGCTCGCCACCACCGACCGGGTCGCGTACGCTGAGCTCGGGCAGCCTCTCGTCGTTCCGAAGCCGGCTCTCGCTGCCGGATCGGCGACGAGTCCGACGTCGGCCGACCGGCGAGTCGAGGGCAGGACGCGCCATCGGTACGGCGAGGGCGTCTTGATCGGGCTCATCGACGTCGGCGGATACGACTTCGCGCACAAGGACTTCCGCGACCGATCCGGCGGCACCCGGTTCCTGCGCATCTGGGATCAGGCAGGAGCGAGCCGGCTGTCGCCCGCGAAGCGGGGAACCGCACCGTTTGACTACGGCGCCGAGATCGTGCAGGAGGACATGAACGCCGCGATCGCCGCCGCGACGGAGCACGGACTTCCCGCAATCGAGCTCGAGCCTCAGTCCAGCATGGAGCCGGGGTCGCATGGAACGCACGTGGCGAGCATCGCGGCCGGAAATCGAGGCGTCTGTCGCAACGCCGAGATCGTCGCCGTGCTCATCTCGATTCCCGACAGCGAGATGGCTCGCCAGACGTCCTTCTATGACTCGACCCGGCTTGCACATGCGGTCGAGTACCTCTTGGCCGTCGCCGACGACTTGCGGCGGCCAATCTCGATCAACATCAGCCTGGCGACGAACGGGCACGCCCACGACGACTCTGCTCCTATCAATCGTTGGATCGACGCCTCGCTGATCCGCCCGGGGCGCTGTGTCTGCGTCGCGGCCGGAAACGCCGGGCAGGAGCGCGCCGAGGCCGAAGACGACTTCGGCTGGACGATGGGACGCGTCCACACCTCTGGACAGATCATGGCCCGGGAGCTCGTGTCCGACATCGCGTGGACGGTCGTCGGAGACACGGTGGCCGATCTCTCGGAGAATGAGCTCGAGGTCTGGTACGGGCCTCAGGATCGATTCTCGGTGCAGGTCAAGCCACCGGGAGGCGATTGGACGGAAGAAGTACGGCCGGGCGAGTTCATCGAGAATCGAGAGCTTCCCAGCGGCACCCGGTTGAGCGTCTACAACGAGCGCTATCACCCTGCCAACGGGAGCAATCTCGTCGCGGTCTACCTCAGCCCTCCGATGGGCGAGAACGCCGAGGGCGGCGTCGCCGCAGGTGAGTGGCTCGTCCGGCTCCATGGTGAAGAGGTTCGCGATGGATCGTACGACGGCTGGATCGAGCGGGACGACCCGCAGCAGGTGGGCCGGATCGGCGAGCAGGAAGCATGGATGTTCCCGTCGTTCTTCTCCGGGACATCGTTCGTCGACCGATCGACCGTCAGCACACTCGCATGCGCACAGCGCGTCATCAGCGTCGCGAACCTCGATGCCGAGGCGAGGCGGATCGCGATCACGAGCAGCCAGGGCCCCACTCGGGACGGTCGCGAGAAGCCTGACGTCGCCGCGCCGGGCAGCAACATCGTCGCCGCCCACGGCTTCGCCGAGGCGAAGGACGCTTGGGTCGGGATGAGCGGCACGAGCATGGCCGCGCCCTACATCGCGGGCGTCGTCGGTCTCATGCTGGCGGTCAATCCGACCCTGACGGCGGCTCAGATCGGCGGGATCCTCCGTCGCACCGCCCGCCCGTTGCCCGGATCGGACTTTCGCTGGCGCGACGACGCCGGCGCCGGGATCGTCGATCCGGATCGCTGCATCGTCGAGGCGGCTTCGGTCGGGACGAGCACCGAGCTCAAGGTTCGATGAAGCTCCGGGTCTTCCAAGCCGGTAAGGGCGACTGCCTGCTGATCACAGCGGACGACGGGAAGCGAGTCCTCGTAGACGGAGGGATGCGGGCCGACTATCGCGAGCACGTCGCTCCCTACCTCGCGCGCCTGCGTCAGAGGGACATCGCGCTGGATCTCGTCTACGTCTCCCACATCGATCGCGACCACATCTCCGGCGTCCTGCAGCTCATGGACGACCTCGTCGCCTGGCGCGTGTTCGACTACCAGCGCGGAACGGGAAACCACGACTACCCTGAGCCGGAGAACGCGCGCCCACCCGAGATCCGCGACCTCTGGCACAACGCGTTCGGGGAGCTCGTGAGCGAGAACGACGGCGCCATTGAGGGCCGGCTCGACGCCAGCGCCAGCCTGCTGGCGTCGGCCGACGACCAGCCAACGCGCTCTCTAGCCGCGGCCCACCGTGAGCTTGCGACGAGCATCGCCGAAGGGATCGAGCTCTCACGGCGCGCCAGTCCGCGGCAGCTGGGCATTCCAGTGAACCGCCAGTTCAAGGGCAAGCTCGCACTCGTCGGCAAGGACGTAAAGGCAATTCGACTGGGTGGACTCAAGCTGACCGTGATCGGCCCGTTTACCCGTGACCTGAGGAAGCTGCGCGCTGAGTGGAACACCTGGCTTCGCGAGAACCAGGAGCAGCTCGAGCGGCTCCGCCGTCAGATGGAGCAAGACGTACGTCGACTCGGGGCCAGCGACTTCGACCGCCTACGACGAGCAATCGGTCTCGCCTCGGCCGCGCTCGGGGATCGGAACAAGGTCACCGTCCCGAATCTCGCGTCGCTGATGCTGCTCGTCGAGGAAAACGGACGCCAGGTCCTGCTCACGGGCGACGGCCATGCCGACGACGTCTTGGCCGGGCTCGAGAACGCCGGACTGCTCGATCCCGAGCTCGGGCTTCACGTCGATGTGCTCAAGGTTCAGCACCACGGCTCGGAGCACAACCTGACACCCGAGTTCGCACGACAGATTACCGCCAATCGGTATCTCTTTTGTGGCAACGGCGAGCACCGCAACCCCGACTCCAGGGTCGTCCAAGCGATCATCGACTCACGCCTCGGGCCGGCGTTGGGCCGCAGCACGAACCCGAGCGCCAAGCGCCGATTCTCGCTTCAGTTCAACAGCTCGGCCCACGCGACGGATGGCCACGAGCGCCAGCACATGCAAGAGATCGAGTCCCTCGTAAGGGGAGCGGTGGTCGCGGGCGGCAACCGAATGAGCTGTACCTTCCTCAAGAGTTCGAGCTTCGAGATCCGCCTTTCCTGACCGCTGACTGCGACGATGACGGGTTCTCGTTGGAACCGTCGAAGAGTGGCACCGCCCACTTCGCGGGAGCCAGCAGAGAAACGGCCGACCAATGCCAGACAGTTCACCAGGTATGGCTTGCGCTAAGCCGCTGAAGGAAGGACCGGGCGCTCCGCCTCGCGAACGAGCCGTTCGTACTCGTCGACGTGGAGGAGTACGGCCTGGGGTCGGTTGCGGAAGAGGACGACAAAGCGGCTCGCGTCCCGTGATCGGAGTCGCTCCAGAAGTCCGCTGAACCCTCGCGCCGCGTCCCTGGCTGCGACGACCTCCTCAAGCGTGAACCCGCTCACTGTCTCTCCCTTGTTCGATGACGCATGTAAGGAGGTTAGGTCCGGCGCCGGACGGAGTCTCCGTTGCGGCCTCGCAACGCGACTGCGGAGCTGGCTCTCGTGCTGTCCGAGGTGGTGTCTACCGTGATAGCAGTGGCCGGGCCTAGGCTCCGGTCGGTAAATCGTCGAGGGCACAGCCTGGGAGGATCGTATGAACACAGACGAGACGAACGAGGAGAAGGACAAGGAGCCGAAGGAGCCGAAGGAGCCGAAGCCCAAGCCGAAGCCGGACAAGGGCCGCAACTACGGGTGAATCGACGGCGGTGGTGGCAGACCGGCGAGTACAGCGTCGAAGGCGAGGAGCGCGCATTCGCCGACGCCGGTCTTGACTTCGAGCTCGATCGAGAGGCATTCGAGCAGGAGGAGGTCGTCGTGTTCCGCGGCGACCTCCGGCTCGATGACCGGCGCGTCGGCGCGGAGGTCCGCTACCCACCGAGCTACGGAGAGGGTGAGCCCGTCGCCGTGATTGCCGCGGCGCTCCCGATCGGTAGGCACAGGACGCCGGAGGGAGCTCTCTGCCTCGACCATCCGGTTCTCGGTGAGGTTCGGCCGATGGGCGGCGCCGAGGCGGTTCAGCGGGCCGAGCGGCTGTGGTGGCTGTGGGAGAACGATCGGGACGCGCTTCGGGCGGAGGAGGCCGACGCGCCCGACCCGCGCGCCAACTACTACATCCATGAGCCGGCGACCGCCGTCGCGATCACCGACGCTGACTTGACCGGCTTCCGCGAAGGCGAATTCCGGGTCAACGTCGTCTCGCTTCGACCCTTCCGCGGCGGCGTGACCTGGCTGAGGGCGACCTCGCCGGGCATGCAGGAGATTCCGCTCGACCGTGAGCGAGCCGTGCTCGCGGCGGACTTCGGCGTCGGCGGGTTCTGGCGGCGTGTCGACTCGGCGCCGTCCGGCCAGACCGCGGCCGAGGTACACCGATGGGCGAAGGCCAAAGCCGGCGACATGCTCGACCGCGCGATCGGACTCGCGGAGATCGACCGCGGCTCCCGACGGCGCGCCGACATCCCGGCGCTAGTCGCTTTCGTCTATCCCGACGAGGGTCCTCGCAGGAACGAGTACCACGATGCGTGGTTGTTTCTTCTCGTGCGTCAGGACGGGAGCGTCGAGCTGCCGCGGCCGTTTCCACTTCGTACGGAAGAGCGCTGGTTGCGGCAGCCGCACCTCGAGCCACTCGCCGGCAAGAGTGTGGCGATCGTCGGGCTCGGAGCGCTCGGGTCTCCGCTCGCCGCGTTGCTCGGGCGGGCGGGCGTCGGCCGCTTCGTCCTCTGCGACCCCGACATCGTCACGATCGGCAATCGCGTGCGGCACGAACTGGACCTCGCCGACCTGGGTCAGGCGAAGGTACATGCCGTCACCGGGCGACTGAGACGAATCAATCCTTGGGTGAGCGAGATCGTCACCGTCGGCCTTCGCTTCGGGTCGGCGATGAACGGGCGTTCGGCTGCGCAGCTTCAGCGCCTCGACGACGAAGCGGCTGCGGCTTTCGCCGACTGCGACCTGATCGTCAACGCGACCGCGCACACGGCGACGGGCTATCACCTTTCCCGTCTCGGTCGCGAGAGCGGAACACCGGTATTGCATACGTGGGTGAGCGCGGGAGCTTGGGGTGGCCGCGTCCTCGTCCAGAACGTCGGCAGCGGCTGCCTTCTCTGCCTTGCCTACGCACAAGAGGAGGCAGTGGCGGGCGCGGAGCCCGTGCCGGAGGTTTCCGACGATCCTGAGGTGATCGAGGTGCTCGAGCGCGGTTGCGCCGATCCCACCTTCACGGGCGCCGGCTTCGAGCTCACCGACGCAGCGGCGGCGGCGGCACGCGTCGCAGTGCAGCGCCTCCTCGAGGGGAACGGATACCCGGCTCGCGACTTCGACCTGCTCACGCTCGGCTTTCGCACCGGCGAAGCGGCGCAGCGAACGGCGATCCACTCGCGCTTGCCGGTCCATCCCGACTGCACGATCTGTCAGTGACCAGTCCAGAGCTCCTCGTGCACGGCGAAGCGCTCAATCGCCTGGCACAGGTTCCCGGCCGGCCGTGGGAAGTCGGCGGCTGGCTCCTCGGCTGGTGGTCTGACGACGCGAGCGAGCTCTTCGTCACGCATGCGACTCCGGCCGCGAGCCGCGGGACGCCGTTCGGCGTGACGATCTCCGGCCGTGGCCACCGGCCACGGTTCGACGCAGCGTGGGATGCGAGCGGCGGCACCGTCACGTTCCTCGGCGATTGGCATACGCATCCCGGCGGTCCCGCCGTGCTTAGCGATCGCGACCGGAAGGCGATGTGCCAACTCGCGAGTGACCCCGACTTCGGAACGCCGCACCCGCTGATCGCCGTCGTCGCCACCGGTCGCTGGCCGTGGAGCCGGGCGTCGAGGATCAGGTTCTACATCGGCACGAGCGACGAGCCACGAGAGCTCGAGCCCTGCCGCGTCGGACGGTTGCCGCCCAGTGCGGCCCGTGTGCCTGACTGGGCGTGGTGATCGCTGCCTCCGCCGAGTACTCTCGGTCTCGCGTCGTAGCGCGCGTTGCGCGCGCGCTACGAAACTGAGCGGCACCTGCAGAGAGTCGAGCGCCTTGATCCGGTAGGCTTCGATCGTCCCGGGCACACTCGTTGCGCAACGGATCTGGGGGTGGCTCAGTCGATCGTTCTGACCTCGTCGAGGTCCGGGCCGAAAGAGACGGGGAAGTCCTCGATGTGGAACCGCGGCCCGACGACCGCGTACGTGTTGAACGTCGACTGTTGGCGGAAGTGGAGAATTTCGTCGGTCGACGGGTGGTGAGTCTCGGCCGCCCAGGCTCCACTCCTGAAGACACCGGTTCCCGCTCCGAAGATCAAGCTCGGGTCCGGCCATCCGGAGCTCGCACCGGAGTCGTTCCATGCAAGAACGAAGTGCTGGTACGCGCCGGGGTTGCCGTACTAATGCGCCTCTGCGTAGTTGAACCTCCTCAGACCTAGGTTGGCGTAGACAGCTCGCGGCGCGTCGAGCTCGGCAAATCTCGTCGTGAGGAGCTTGATGCGCAGCAGCGGCTGCCGGAATCCGGTGTGGCTGCCGCGGCGTAGCCTGTGAAGAAGAGGCGTTCGGTCCGGCCACGGCGGGGGAGAGGGTCGGAGTCACCGCCGCTTCACGAAGGAGTCGTCCGAACGCATCCACGGTTCGACCTTACGGCGAAGCGGCCGAGTCCCACCTATGGACCTGTCGGACGGAGCACTCAGGCGACCCGCACGGGGTAGAGCGAACGCTCAATAGGCTGGAGCCGTGTCTAGCGTGCCGTCCAAGGTTGAAGCCTACGTCGAAGAAGTCGCTGAGATCCTTGGCCGGATTACCCTCCGGCTCCGTCCGACGCGCTCCTACACCACGCTACGGGACGTGACCGTCGGCTGTCCCTTTGGCGGTCGTCTCTTTGGCATCTACTGAAGGATGCCGACTCCACTGAACGTGCTGTCTAACCCTCGCTAGGCGCGGACATCAAACAACGCGTTCAGAAGCTCCGGGATTACCTGATCACCTGATAGCCGCGTTCAGCGAGCGCAACCGTCAACGCCTCGCGTGGCGTTTGCCCCACCGGGACGACGACTGCGACTATGCCGAATCTCGGGTCGCTGACCGACCATTTCGCCACTTCCTTCGCCGGGGAGTCCAATCCCGGCGACGGCGCGAGCCGAATCGTGCGCGATCGCACTGGCTGCCGCGTCGGCGGCTGTACTTGCACGACGGGCGTCGTGGGCGGCGCGACGCGCCTTTCCGCTCCGCTCCCGAGGTTCAGGAGGTCGAAATGCCAGGTGACGAGCGCCAGCAGCCCGCTGACCAAGATGGCAAGCCCAGCCCCTTCGTGGACGCGGCCGCCTCTGGCTCGGAAGCTTGACCCGCTGTCACGCCGCTTCCACTCGTTGCGCCAGCCTTTACTCGGTTCCTCTCGGTACCAGTCGCGGTCTTCGAGTGCCACGGCATACTGATCGGCAGAGACCCGGTGGCCCGCGAGGGGCATACGTTCCGCAGGACTAATGACGCGGCTCGGTTTCCACGGCATCAGCCGACGCCAATCGCCTCGGGGCGCGTAATGAACTCCTCGTTGTAGTCCCGGACCATTTCCTCCGCATCAGCGGTCTCGCGGATCGTCGGCAGCCGCGAGAGGAAGAGCGGGATGACGGACAGCGTCGCCCCGACTGCGCCGATCGCGATCGTCGTTCGCAAGCCGATGAACGTCCCGAGCACTCCGCCAAGGAACGCACCGAGCGGGATCATGCTCTGCACGACGAACCGCCTGGAGGCGTTCGTGCGCCCCAGCAGGTGGTCGGGCGTGATCGCCTGAATCAGGCTGACCGCGGTGACGAAGTAGTTCAGAACGAAGAAGCGCCAGAGCAGCTGGGCGATCACGAAGAATGGGATCACGAGGTCGCCCGATGCGAGCGGGATGAGCAGCAACCCGAGGGCGCCCGCCGTTGCTACGGCGATCAGTCCGGGACCGATCCCGAACGTTCGGGCGACACGATTCGCGGTGAGTGCCCCGACGAGTGAGCCGATGTTTCCGAGCCCCGCGATCAGCCCAACCGTCGTCGCCGATAGGCCGAGCTCGCGCACGGCGTAGACGAGGTAGATCGCAAAGAGCTGTTGACGAAGAGGTTGCTTCCCGCAACGAAGGCGATGATCGGCCGCTGGATGGGATGGCGAAGGGTGAAGCGAAGTCCCTCGCGCATGTCGGCACGGAACGAGGGGCGCTCCGAGCGCGACGTCGCCGGTTTCTCGTCTTTCTGTCGGATGCGCGAGAGCGAGAGCGCCGAGGCGACGAAGCTGATCGCATCGACGAGGATCGCGTACGGCGCCGTCAGCGCGCTGACGAGGACGCCGGCCAGCCCCGGCCCCGCAACCTGGCTCTCCGAGCGGCTGACCTCCAGCTTGGCGTTGCCCTCTCCGAGCTCCTCGCGCTTGACGAGCGAGGGCAGGTACGACTGGTAGGACAGGTCGAAGAACATCGTCAGCGTGCCTGCAACGAGGCTGACGACGTATAGCTGCGTGATCGAGAGTGCGTCGACGAGATACGCGAGCGGGATCGAGCCGAGGGCAACCGCGCGACCCCAGTCGGCAGCGATCAGGATTCGGCGACGTTGAAAACGGTCGATCCACACTCCCGCCGGCAGGCTGAGGAAGAAGAACGGCACCCAGTTGAAGACCGCGAGCAGCGCGATCTCGAACGTGCTCGCCTCGAGTACCAGGATGGCGACGAGCGGCAGGGCGAGCCCTGTGATCTGGCTCCCCAACTGGCTTACTGTCTGCGCTGTCCACAGCCAGAGGAAATCGGCGTTGCGCCAGAGGGCTCCCCGCGGATGCCATCGCTCGACAAGCGCTCGCATCGGCCGCGAACGTACTACCTGAACCCGAGGCAGGACGGCGGCTCAGGGAGCGCCGTGAAGCTCTGGTTGGTGAGCCGCTTGGATTAAAGGAGTGCGACCTCGCGAGTTGTCACGCGGACTGGGTCGCGGACGAAGAGCAGAATGCCGATGGCCCGATGGCTCCTTCTGCTCGCCGCGGGTGACGGGAAACTCCTGCACGGGACTGCTCTCGCGCGCGACCCGTTCGGAGCTTGTTCGCGATACCCCGGCCAGACGATTTGTGCAGCGCGGCGTCTGCACGGCGATCACCGGCAACCACCAAGCCGGACGGGTCACTAACGCTGACGCCGCTGTCCGCACCGCCCCGCGTCCGAACGCGCTCCCGGTCACAGACGCCTCCGCACTCCCGTTCGTCTGGTCTTCGCCCGACACCCAACGGCCCCCGGCCGGCTGGGTCGCCGCCGGCGTCGTCTCCGTCGGCGAGGCCTTTCCGTCGTACACGGCTAGGGACGCGGCGAGGCGTGCCGGGCACAGCTTTCCTGAAGGAGTGATGTAAGGCTGGCGGACTTCCGCTATGGGCGGTCTGTGCGGGGCGTGTCTTGTGTTTTGGCGGTCTCGATGAGTGCTGCGAGCCACGCGCGCTCATCGGGCGGTACCTCCTGCGCCACCGTCGCGTCGCGTGACGGTAGCTCGCTGGCGACGCGGTAGGTATTTCGAGTCCGGCTCATGAATCCGTAGCCGACGAGCTCGCGCCGGAGAGTCGCGACGTCGTCGTGCGAGCGGCCGAGAATGGCGTTGACATCGCTCTCGCTGTAATCGCGACCCGCCTCGAAGCCGGACATAAGCCGCTGTAGAACACCGACGCGCTTCTTCCGCTTCACGGGAATGCTCGTGAGGCGCCCGCCAGAGAAGAACGCGGACACGTCATCATCTGCCTCGGTGTTAGCGCGGCGAGCGTTCTCGGCGGACGCAGTGGAAGCGAGTCGTTGCATGCCTCGACTATCGAGGGTGTAGCGGCGTCGCTGTCCTTCCCGCGTTACTCGAACGATCCCAGCCGACTCCAGACGTGCCATGTGGTGACTGATGGTCGCGGCCCGGAGGCCGAGCACTTGGCCAAGCTCGGTACCTGTGCGAGGACGCTCCGCGATCGCAGCGACCGCGCGGAGCCGGTTCGGCTCTGCCAGCGCTTTCAAGGCCATGACGATCCGCGAGAGTCTCTCGTCTTCCGTTACCTCTTCGATCATTGTCGAAGTATCGGAACAAACCGGGCTGCGGTCGCGAACTACCGCGACCGCCTCATTTGTCATTTCGCGAACTGTGAGTGTGTGACGCGTGCGGTAGGGTCAGCCACTCGTGCCGGTAGGACAGGAACTCATCATCCTGATGAACCTCCCCCTGCCGCAGCTTCGAAGGCTCGCGAAGGCCGCCGGGGTCTTTCCAGAGGGAGGAATGACGAAGTGGGACTACGCGAACTAATCGGCACGATGGGCACCGTGATCGGGCGCCGGTCGGCTCTACTCCAATTGACCTCAAGCTTCGCCACTAACGGTACGGGAAGCTCGTCTGACACTCAGGCTTTCCCCTACGCGCCGCAATGGACTTCGCTCCCGAGGCCACTCACGAGCAACAGGAAGGGTTGAGGCCGTTGCTAAGGCAACGGCCTCAACGCGGCTTACTCAGATGGGATGTTGACGATGCTCTAGGAAACGTCTGCCCGCGACGCCAAGAGCTGCGCCGGCAGTGGAGATTAGCGTAAGAACGCCAAGCCCGATGCACCACGCTTCTCCTACCCCATTACCCCACCGGTCCATACTGAGTCCGAGGAAGTAGAGCGGCCACACTAGCGCGACGAAGCCAAGGACGATCCATCGGCCCGTCACGATACCGACGCCGCAGGACGCTATTGCGCTTGCGATCCCTGCGGTCATGAGCAGTTTAGATTTCCGGTCAGCGCGCCAGGCGTCGGCGGCGGAAGAAGATTCCCCTTTTCGACCAGGTTGTTCACCCCTACGAGCGCAGCGGCGATTGTCAACGCTTCGGACGACGATCTCGCAAAGATAACCACGGTTGAAGATCCAGTTTGGATCTCCAGCCGTCGACCGTCTTCAAAGAAGGCCGCCGGAACACCTCGAACCGTCGTCGCCTCCGCCTTCACGCTCTGCGGACCTTTGTAGAACGACGGATTACGCGAGCACGCTGCCCACGTCTGAATCTCTGCTGGCGGCGCACAGCCGGTGTCGGATGTGACCTCGCAGCTGCCGTAGATGAACGAGACGTAGTTGGTCGGTCTATCATTCCTGCGCAAGACCGCCACGAGTGGTACGCCTACCGTCGTCGTGCCGGCATTGTAGACGGGGAAGTCCGCGAAGGTACTCGCTGCTTGTAGCGTGAAGGTGCTCTTCGGCGTGACCACAGCCGGACGTGGAGTGTCGTCGGCGGCAGCGATCGCAACTACGATGAACACTCCGGCCCCAAGTACAGCCAGCATTATAACGAGTCGACTAGCCATTGCAGTTCCCCCTAGTCACTGATTTGATGCTGTGACATGAATACGACGTTGCCGTCAGAGCCAGCATAACCTCCGTCGCACTGCTGGAAGTTCTGCGTGTTGCCCCACCATGAGTAATATCCCGAGTGCCCTGGCAGTCCATCAAGTGCAAAGAACAGATTGTTACGCCCTTGGTCGAATCCGCTGCCGCGATCTCCGTTCGCGTCGACCGCATGACCGCACGTGATGACAAAATCCTCGTGATGCGCGTCGCCTACGGTCGTATATCCTAGTGTTGTGTCATAATGGATTGGGTGAAGTCGTATATGGTTTCTGCTCCCAGTTCCGTCAGCCCGATGCGCCGTTGTGTTGTAACAGTTTCCATGATCGACGAACGTCTGATTGGAACCACTCGTGTTGCCCCAACCGGCATGAGTTTCGATGCTCGCGACGGCACGCTGCCATGTTCCCCAGTCTTGAAAAATAAAGTTAAGCGGATCGATTCGGTTTGATGTCGTGCCTGGACACGGCTCCTTGTGCGTGTAGCTGCCCGTATCGAAGTGGGCCAAGGCGGGGCTGGCCAAACCAACCACGAGTACTGTAAGAAAGAGCGCTAATCTCATGAAAGAAAACTCCTCCGTGGAAACCGGACGGCAACTTTCTTAGGCAGGCTCGAAACAATCTTTTTCGACATCGTTTCGAGAGCAGTGCTGACGTTGCGGTAACGTTGATAGCGTGTGTGTCGCGTGGAACCGTCATCTTGAACCTCCATCGTCGGATTCAAGATTACTCCTGCCGCAAAAGAAGAGCGATCAAGCTCTAGGCGTCCCCTTCTTAGGACGCTTGTGCGAGACGTCTCAGTAGCGTACGTCCCGCTTGGCTCCGTCATCTTGAACCTCCCTGGTGGGATTCAAGACCACTCCGCCGCAAGAAGAGCGATCCAGCTCTGGTATGTCGACTTCATTCGTAGCGCGGACCGTTGCCACTGTCAAATCAGCCGAAAGGAACCTAATCTTACGGCAAAGGTGGCAAAACTCACTGAGACTACTAGCGCGCGAAAATGGGTCTTGTCGGCAGCCGCATGAGCCGTGGTAGACCGCCTCTTGCCCGCGGCGGGTGCGACCGCCCACTCGTCTCGGCCGGCCCAGGCGCCGCAGCGTTGGCAGCGGATTGAGTCGAGAGCTCGCTCTCGAGTTCGCCGAGGCCGGTCGACCGACCAGCAGATGCGTCCGCAGGCCTCGATCGCCCCGGCCACGAAGAGGTTCATCCCGTCGCCGGCCGCGTTTCCCTTCCGGCGCTCGAGGCGCAGGTCCGTGACGAGGCCGACGATGCCGCGGTACCGCCTCCCGTCGCGTTCGACGAGTCTCGGCGAACATCCGATCTCGCAGGCCGTGCCGTCGTCGATGCTCGGCCCGTCGAGCCAGGCGAGCAAGCACGTTCGCGGAGCGCACGCCCTCCGCGTCGACGTGGTACACCTCGGCGGGAGTGAGTTGCGTCAGCTCGCCGAACTGCTCGTGCGGCACGAAGCACTCGAACCCCTCGCCGTGAAGCCTCGCTGCAAGTCCGTCGAGCCCACACCCGCTCGGCCCTCGGAGAAGAGAGCGCCCGCGACGTAGGTGCGCTACGACGAGGGGAAGTGAATTGACGCCGTCGGCGAACGATCGGTCAGGAGGTCGGTGCCGGGATCGGCTCGTTCGTGGGCTTGGCCCAGTCTTGATGATGGTCGTGGGGTTCTCAGTGCTCACGCACCGCTACGACCGGATCAAGGCCAAGGCGGCCGGACGCGACTACGACCCGTTCTAGTCCGGCGGGCCCGGCAGACTGCAGGGCGTTGACGGAGGTAAGCGAGCCTCCTAGTGTCGGCTGCGCATGCACGCGTCCGGTAGCGATTGGCAGCCCTCTATCACCGTCGATCCCGGCCCGTACGAGGCTGCGATCGTCGGCTGGCAGGGGTTCTGGATCACAGTCCTTGCCGGGCCGCGGCGCCCCGAGGAGAAGCGCGGCGGCGAGCAGCGTCCGATCCGGATCCCCCGCCCGACCAAGCCGCCGGTGACGGCGCGCTTCGAGCGCTCGGTGGCCGACGCCCTCGCCCAGGAGCCGCCCGAGCTCGAGGACTTCGCCGACATCCCGCCCGAGCACCTGCCGTACTGGTACGAGGAAGGGATACGTGAGGAGGAAGAGGCGGTGCCAAGCCGCAATGAGCGCACCATCGTTCGCGTCTTCGAGGGCACCAACGTCATCGACCTCGACAAGCATGCCGACCTGATCGAGCAGGCACGGGCCGCACGCGCCGAGATCTTGATCCGCTTCAAGTGAGGCGCTGATGGCTGACGAGCCTACGTCGCCTGCTGATCCGCTCGCGAAGGCCGCAGACCGCATCCGCGAGACCGCGAAATGGCTGATCACCATCTTCACAGCGGTCGGCGGAGTGCTCGTCGCCGGCAGCCAGCTGTCGGACATCGGCGATCTGTCCTTCGGGCGCTTCGTGCTCGCGCTGCTCGCCGTCTTCATCGGTCTGGCCGGTGTCGCGTTCGCCGTTAACCAAGCCGCGAGCGTCATGACCGCGAGCCGCGTCAGCCTCGGCGACCTCGCCGAGGGCAGCGGCGACGAAATGCAGAACCTGCGCACGCGCGTGAACTCCGACCCCGCGCTGCTCGTCGGCTACGCGAACGTCGGTGCCCTCAAGCAGGAGTACGTCGACCGCCATGAGAAGCAGAAGGAGACCTACGACGCCTACTACGCCGACGTCGACAGCGACATCAAGTACCGCGCGGCCGAGCTCGCCGACGCGCGCGTCGCCGCCGTTGAGCAGTCAGTTGACCGGCTGATGGCCGCCGCCAGCTTCGAACGGCTCGGCAAGGCCTTCGACGACGCCCGCAAGAAGATGTTCTGGGGCGCGCTCGTCGCTGCCGCCGGCATCGTCACCTTCGCTGCCGTCGCCCACTGGGACTCCGCCGAGGAGGAGCCGCTGAAGATCGACATTCCCGCCGAGGTCAGGCTCTCGATCACCGACCAGGGCCGGAAGCTGCTCGCCGGCCGCAACGGCGGCAAATGCACCGCGAGGACGCTGCGCGCGGTCGTCGTCGCCGTCGACGGCGAGAAGGCCGATGTCGTCACGATGCCGGCGGGCGGCTGCCGCACGGCACGCTTCAAGGTGCCGGGGAAGATCGGCGACCTCGCCGACGAGTAGCGCAAGCGAAACGCTGCGGGACGGCGTGGTACGGAGCGCACCCTGTCGAAGACGGCGTCGAAGGGGACTACCGCGCGCGAGTTCGACCCCTATGGGGCGCGCGAGCGAGCGGCGGCGACGGTCGGAGCCGAGCGCGTCGGCGACGTCTCCCGTTTGAACAGTGTCCTCGACGATCTCGCCGCGCCCGGTGGTTTCGTTGACGAGATGGGTACCTGAGCGAGCGCTCGGCCAGCGGCCGGCCGGCGCCGTCTTCGCCACCGTCGTCATCGATTCGACCATGCAGATCGAACCGATCCGCGAGGCCCTGGCAGCCATCGCCGGGCTCTCGTTCGACGAATGGCGTTACAACTGACGCGAGCAGCCCGACGGTCGCTGGGCGATCCGCATCTATACGGACGCCGACGAGATGTGACACCCGCCCGCGGCGGTCGCCGACGAAGCGCCGCTAAATGCGATCGAGGTCGTCGTTCGGCATGCGCACGCTGACGAAGTCGTCGCTCTGCGCCGGGATTGACGATGGCGACCAGCTGGCACTCGAGTGATGCGAAGGCGGCGAGCTCGATGCCAGAGTCACGCCGGCGCCGCAGTGTCGCCGCTGCGCGACGCCGCTCGCCAGCGTCGTCGATCGCAAGCGTTTGCACACCGACGAGCTCGTCTACTAACACCCAGCCGCCGCGGTCGGCGTCGACGGTGTTCGAGACGCGAAGGCGCGACTCTTCGTCCATTCAACGTGCGTGTCCGACTAGCCCGTCAACAAAAAGCGCGCAAGAACGTCTTCATCGAGGAGACGGTGACAGCATGAGCAGCATCCACGAGTACGAACTCGCCGCAGCATGAGGGGTGGTCATCGGCTCCGCTCGCCGCGCGGTGTGATTCCTCGATTTAGACGATCGATCGAGGAGGGCGTGATGTGGCAGCAGGGTCAGGTGTTCAAGCTGAAGGCGAAGGGTGCGGACGGGCAGCTGCTGTGGCCGTACCGCTATCGGCTCGAGGGGCGCGGGTCGCCGAGGCCGCAGATCGGCGCGTTCGCGACTCGCGCTGAGGCGCTGAAGGCTCTCGAGAAGGTGCTCGCACGACTCGCGCCGATCTAGCGCTTGTCGTCGTTGAACATCGCGTCCCGCGCGACCGCTCGACGGACCGGGTCACTGATCAGCACTGATCCGAATTTTCGGCACCCACAGGCGTGGGAAGCGCGCCCGAAGTTAGTGAAGCGCCAGATCTTTTCCCTCCTCGAGTGGACCACTGCCTTCCCGGTAGTTGTCCCGTTACCTCTCGCAGTCGATGCGGCGTCGGCGAAGGGATGCGAATCGGGATTGGGAAGCGAATAAGCTCGATGGGTCGTGCCGTCTTACGGTGACGGCGGGCTCGACGAGCTGGCTGCCTCGAGCGCCTCGTCGACTGCCTGCTCGAGGCTGAGACGGCGTCCCTCGGCCCATGCCGTCTCCCAGGCGGGTGAAGCCAGTTGTGCGCGAGCTCTGGGAAGATAGTGCTCGTAGGTCAGCCGGTCGACGGCGTCGAGCATGTGTGAGCACGATTCCAGCGCCGCCTCCGCCGCGCCCCAAAGACGCGCGGCCTGCTCGAGCTCTGCGAGCTCGCCCGCAACCGCTGCCAGCGCGAGCAGACTATCGATCATGCCTCTTCTATCGCCGACTTCAAACTCGCGCGAGACCGCGCTCGCGAGCGCTGCCTGCGCCTCTGCGAGCTGACCCTGGCGGAGCAGGGCGAGGCCCAACAACCGGAAGTTGATTGCCTGCCGGACGGGGTCGCCGAGCTCTTGGCTCAAGGGAACGAGCTCGCGCAGCGCGGAGACAGCAGCTTCGTGGTCGCCCTCGAGCAGCATCGCCTCGGCGACGTGACGGCGCATGATCGTTGCGCCTTCGTAATGTCCCGTCTGCTCCTGCAGGGCTCGTGCTTGCTCGAAGAGCGCGCGTGCGCCCCGGTAGTCACCCGAGCCCTCCACCAGCAACATGCCCTGCAGCTCCAGCATCGCGATCGTGGCCCTCGGCGAGCGGGCGAGCGCGGTCGCCTCTTCGGCGAGCACGCTGGCCTGCTCGTAGCGCCCGCGGCCCGCGAGTGCCAGCGTCAGGTAATACAGACAGCGGCACTGGCCGTCTTCGTCTCCAAGCTCGCGAAAGAGAGAGAGGCTCTGCTCCAGGTAGGGCTCGGCGGCCGCCAAGTCGCTCAATTCCGCCGCCGACCTGCCGGCGGCCAGGAGCGCCTTGGCGCGAACCTCGCGCGCGACCGCGTCGGAGTGCGAGAGCCCCGCGCTCAGCCAGTCCAGCGCCTCCTTGTGGGCGCCTCTTTGGTCCCAGTACAGCGAGAGCGCGCCCGCGAGCCGCAGCTCGAGCTCCGGCTGCTCGGCGGCGAGCGCCCACCCAAGCGCGGTGCGCACGTTGTCGAGCTCGCGGTCGAGCTGCCGCGCTCGGCCCACGTTCTCAGGGCCTTTCAGCTCAGACTCTGCTTCCTCGGCGAGCGCGACGAAGTAGTCCGTGTGCGCTCGCCGTAGGTTCTCGCCGTCTCCGGATTGCTCCAGCTTCTCGGCGGCGTACTCGCGGATCGTCTGCAGCATGCTGAAGCGCGGCTCGCCCTCCTCGTCTTCTGCCTGGCGAACGAGGCTCTTCTCGGCCAACGAGCCGAGGCCGTCGAGCGGGTCGAGCTCGAGGCCCTCGGCGCAGATCGCCTCGGCTGCTTCCAGCGTCCAGCCGCCCGCAAACAGCGACAGGCGGGCGAGCAAGCGCTGCTCCGCGGGCTCGAGCAGCTCGTAGCTCCAGTCGATCGCCGCGCGCAGTGTCTGCTGGCGCTCGGGCGCGCCGCGGGCTCCTCCGCTCAGCAGCTTCAGCCGCTGCTGCAGGCGCGGCAAGAGCGCCTGCGGCGAGAGGATGCGCGTGCGCGAGGCGGCAAGCTCGATCGCCAGCGGCAGGTTGTCCAGCCGGCGGCAGATCTCGAGCACGAGCGGCCCGTTGCCGTCCAAGGCGAAGCTCGGCTTCACCGCCTGCGCCCGCTGCAAAAAGAGCGAGACCGCATCGCTCTCGGCAAGCGGCGGCACCGGGTACTCCTGCTCGCCGCCGACGTGCAAGGGGGCCCGGCTCGTGACGATCACCGTCAGCCCAGGCGCGGCGGCAAGCAGCTCCGACAGCTCGGGCGCCGCCTCCACGAGTTGCTCGAAGTTGTCCAGCAGGAGCAGCAGCCGCTTGTCGCTCAGATGCTCGGCCAGGCTCGCTTGCAAGCTCTGCCCCGATGCCTCCCGCACGCCGAGCGTCTGAGCGATTGTCGGCAGCACGAGTGCAGCGTCGGTGAGCGCGGCCAGGTTGACGAACCAGACGCCGTCCGGATACTCCTCGATCAGCCCGGCGGCGAGCTGCAGGGCAAGGCGCGTCTTGCCCGTGCCGCCCGGCCCGGTCAGGGTCAGCAGGCGCACGTCCTCGCGCAGCAGCAACCCGCCTGCCTGCTCGAGCTCGCGCTCCCTGCCGACGAGCGGCGTCGGCTGCGTGGGCAGGTTGGTGGGGCGGTTCTCGAGCGTGCGCAGGGGCGGGAAGTCGTGCACGAGCCCGTCGCCGCAGAGCTGGTAGAGGCGCTGGGCAAGGGTCAGGTCCTTGAGCCGGTGCTGGCCCAGGTCGCGCAGCGCGAACTCCTCGCCGAGGAGCGCGCGCGTTGCCTGCGAGACGAGCACCTGGCCGCCGTGGCCGGCACCCATGATCCGGGCGGCCTGGTGCACGTCGAGGCCGACGTACTTCGGCGGCGCCAGCAGCGGCTCGCCGGTGTGGATCCCCATCCGAACGCGCAGCGGCTTTCCCTCGGGCCACTCGGCCCTGGCGAGTGCCTGCTGGGCCTCGGCTGCTGCTGCCAGGGCCCCCTCTGCGCTTTGGAAGGCGACGAAGAAGGCGTCGCCCTCGGAGTCGACCTCGTAGCCCGCGTGACGGTCGAAGGCCTCGCGCAAGAGCCTTCGCTGCTGGTGGAGCGCCTCTCTGTAGCGCTCGCCGCCGAGGGCCTGCAGCAGCCGCGTTGAGCCCTCGATGTCCGTGAAGAGCAGGGTGACGGTGCCGGAGGGCTGGACGGTCATCGCGTGTGTACAGAGTAGAAGCGAATGCGCGGTGGCGCAGCGTCGGTCGCGATCCCGAGCGACCTGCCGCATCCGTACCCGTTGCTGTCCGCGACGCAGGAGGCGCGACGGTTGCAGCACACACGCTGACGCTGGCCCCGCCCTCGACGGCAGCTGCGACGCGGTGACGCTCGTGCTCGGCGGAGGTGGCTCGCGCAAGCGACTGATCATCCTAGGAGCGAGCTGACGACCTCCTAGATTCGCCCGCGAGTTGCGGCGACGGTCACGCGCGAGCTAATTGGCTTCACTTTTGCTGTCTGCGTGTAGCTGCTGCCGAAGGCGAGACGGAGTCTTCCGGGCCGCGCTCCCGCCGGGGAGGGGGAGAAAGGGCACAACGCCGCGTTCTTCTCGCAAGTAGTCATTCCAGAACAGGCAGGAGCTGCCTGACGTCTAGGTGTCCACCGAAGCCGGGCAAGCTCAGAGTGCCTCTGCGACGGCCTCCTCCAAGCTGAGCCTCCGCCCTTCCGCCCACGCCTCGTCCCAGGCCTTGTCCGCGAGTTGCGGGCGCGTGCTCGCAAGCGAGCGCTCATACGCCAGCCGGTCGACGGGGTATAGCTGGTATGGGCTCGCATCGAGCTCGCGCTCGGCCGCTGCCCATACGCGCGCTGCCAGCGCAAGCTCCGAGCGCTCGGCGGCTACAGCGCCGAGCGCGAGAAGGCAATCGACAGTGCCCTTTCGGTCTTCCAGCTCGAGAGTCAGACCGACCGCTTCCGTGAGCGCTCCCTGCGCCTCCTCCAGCTCTCCTGCGCACAGCAGTCCAAGGCCCAGCAGGCGCAGCCGGGTGAACTCCACATCTCGAAGGCCGAGCTCTCGCATCTCCGGAGCGAGATGCCTCAACAAGGAGACCGAAGCCGCGTGGTCACCTGCAAGCAGCAGCCCCTCCGCAAGGTTCGTCCGCATTCGCGCCGCACCCGTGCGGTCTCCGGCTCGCTCGTATGCGGCTGCTGCCTCCTCGTAGGTCGCGAACGCGCCTTGGTAGTCGGCATCTCCGCCAACCAGGAGCTCTGCTTTGGCAGCGAGTGCGCCCGCGAGCGTGTAGTCGTCTTCCAGCGCGCGCGCACGGGTGAGCGCCTCCTCGACGAGTGGGCGCATCTTGTCATAATCGCCCCTAAATGCCCGCTAACCATGCGCGGCCGTTGAGGGTCCTCGCCTGTCCGCGTTCGTCTCCAAGCTGGCGATAGAGGGCGAGGGCGTCCTCTAGA
>JBBJOI010000048.1:0-19278 GCA_037721555.1 Gaiellaceae bacterium
GGGCCGCACTGCTCGAGCAGCCGGACGTCGTCCTCCTCGACGTCGTCATGCCCGGCGAATCCGGGATCGCGGCGACCCCGAAAGTCCTGGCCGCCGCGCCCAACGCGCGCGTGCTCATCCTCTCGATGCAGGACGATCCCAACTACGTCAAACAGGCTTTCGCGGCCGGCGCGCACGGCTACGTGCTCAAGGAGGCCGCCGACGTCGAGGTCGCGCATGCCGTCAGGGAGGTCGCGGCAGGCTCCCGCTACGTCCACCCCTCGCTCGGCGCAAGACTCGTCACCGCCGAAGTCGAAGCGGCCGCGCAGCGCGCTGACGATCCCCTCTCGGTACGCGAACACGAGGTCCTCCGCCTCCTCGCCCTCGGCCACACAAACCAGGAGATCGCAAAACAGCTCTACATCTCGGTTCGCACAGCCGAGACACACCGCGCGCACATCATGCAGAAGCTCAGGCTCGCCAGCCGCTCCGAGCTCGTCCGCTACGCCCTCAACCACGGGCTCCTCGACAAGGACGCCGCCGGCAACTGATCCCATCGCTGCGACGATCCTCCGGGCCCCCGAGCCGCATCTGTTCGATGCCGACGGCGACGAGCGCGTCGCCCCGTGCGGGCTCCGCGCTCGTGTCGTCAGAAGCTTCAGCTCGTGGCCAAGGCCTCAACAGCCGCAGCGCGGACGATCAGTACGGGCCGCTTCGACTCGCCCAGCACTCCGCGCGAGACGCTGCCAAGCAGGGCACTGGCGATCCCACCGTGACCGCGCGAGCCGACAACGATCAGATCGACGTCGTGCGAGTCGGCGTAGGCGACGATCTCGTCGACCGTGTCGCCCCTGAGCAACGCGGTCGTCGAGACGATCTCGTGCTCGCCGGCGACTGCTGCCGCATCCTCGAGCAGCGCGTGATCGTACCCGCTCGGCTCGTGCGGCAAGGCGCCGCCCATGCCGCCGAAGCCCGCTGCCGGGACAACGTCGAACACAGGAACGACGTGTACAAAGATCAGCTCGGCCTCGTGCTCGACCGCCAGCTCGGCGCCGAACGCCACCGCCTCAACCGACGAGGGCGAGCCATCGGTCGCAACAAGGATCCTCTTCATCGTCTTCCTCCTTCAAAAGTGGTGTGATCCGATGATCGCCGCGCCAAGGGTGAAGCGAATCCGGGCCGATTCCGATCCCGGCTGCGTACTTCACCGCAGATTCAGGCCACGGAGTCAAGGGACGAGATCCGAACGAAGGTCGGCTGCAACTCGGCAGCGACGGCTGCTCGCGCCCGCGGGAAGCGCTCGAGGTACGACCCGGCGGCCTCCCCGTCCGTGACGATCGCGTTCCCGCACAGACGCCCACCCCGAAGACGCACCTCGACCTGTGCGCCGCCACGCAGATTGCGCCACCAGGACTTCCGCTCGGGTTGCCCGACGAAGACGACCAGGTCACCGGCGGTTTGGGCGTACATCACCGGAACGGTGAAGCGGCGGCCGCGGTAGCTGAGGAGGAGCAGCGAGCCGCTGGCGAGCCCGTGCAGCGGCGAGCGCAGCAGCAGGATCACGAAGAAGTTGCCGAGCCGGAACAGGCGCCTCCTCACCGACCACACCTCAGCATGCGGACGAGGAACCAGCCCGTGACAGCTGCCACGCTGAAGCCCATCATCCTTCGAAGACGAAGACGACCTCCGTCGCGGAGAGATAGGCGGCGTCGCGTTCAAGGCCGCGCTCCGCGGGGTCGAACGGTGGTCTGTTTCGGAGTAGCTCGGCGGCGCGCGGCTCGGCTCCAGGCTTCAGCCGGGCGATGATCGCGAATTGGCTCATGCCCTCTCCGCCACATTGCCGGGCGCCGCCGTTGCCCCGCCCGAGACGAGTCGCTCGCTCTCCGTCTCGGCACGTTCGCCGTCGACGCTGACGATCGGAATGAGGAAGACAGGCAGCCTCGCCTGCTCGAGCGCCGCGCGGACGACGCGGGCGCGACCCGGGGCGAGCTCCTGCTCCCATCCGAGCGCGACCAGGTCGGCGTCGATCTCGTGGGCGACCGAGACGACGTGCTCGGCGGGATCGCCGACGCGGCTCTCCAGGCGCACATCCTCGGGCGGGTGGGGGAAGTAGCGGGCGAGAAACTCGCCTGCCCAGGCCGCCGTTTCGTGCTGCGGCTGGTCGGTGAACGACGGTAACGAGGCGGCGTCGAAGACATGGACTAGGACGATCTCGAGGCCGGCGTCGAGGGCGAGCTCGATCGTCCGGCGCGGGGCGAGGGAGGTCGAGCGAGTCCCCTCGAGCGGGAAGAGGATGCGCCCCAGCCGTCCCGGGTGTGCCGTGCCGGCGGGCACCACGGCGACGGGCTTCGGCTGCGCGGTGAGGAGCTCGAGTGCAACCGCGCCGACCGGGCTGCCACGGCCGCCGGGAGCACCCGAGAACGACGGCGACAACGTCGTCCGCTTCGGCCTCACGCCGGAGGCGCGCCCCTGGGTCGCCTCGCGCGACCCGAAGCGGAACCCCCGCACGCTCCGCGGCTGCGTGCGCCCGCTCGCCACCGTCGCTGCGCACATGGAGCGCATCCACTTCGCCAGCAAGCACACGCGCGAGCGCCGCGGCGAACTCCGCGACCGGCCCGGCGCCAGCCGAGTTGTCGAGTGCAGCCAGCACCCTCATGTTCTGGCCTCCTCCCAGCGCAGCTCTCGATCTCCCTCCACAGTGACGCCGTCGTGCCGGATGCGGACCCGGCCGCGCGCTCCGTGGAAGCGGACACGAAGCTCGAGCTCCTCCCACCCGTCGGGAAGGCGCGGATCGACGACGAGCGTCTCGCCGCGCGGCCGGAGGCCGGCGAAGCCGAAGGCCAGCGCCTGCCAGAGCCCTCCCATCGTGGCCAGATGGAGACCGCTCGCCGTCGTCCCGGTGAGATTCTCGAGATCGATGCCCGCCGCGATTCGCAGCATCTGGACGGCGCGGCCCAGGCGTCCGGCGCGGGCGAACAGCGAGGCGTGGACGGCCGGCGAGAGCGAGCTTCCGTGGGCCGTGCGCGGCTCGTAGAAGGCGAGGTTGGCTTCGAGCGAGCCCGGCTTCACCTCACCGGGGACGAGGTGGTGGAGCATCAAGACGTCGGCTTGCTTGACGACCTGCGCGCCGGCGACACGCTCAGACCGAGCAGCAGATCGGCGGCGATCGGCCGCCGCGGCGCGAGGTCGGCGACCACGAGCGGCTCGAGGCCGAAGAAGCCGGCGAACTCCTCGTAGAGCCCAGTCGACACGTCGTAGCCGTCCACGAGCGCGTTCGCCGTGTCGAGCCAGCGCTTTCGCTCCGTCTCGGCGACGCCGCCGGAGCGAGCCGCCGCCTCAGCGGCACGCCGCAGGTTCCACCGTGCCATCACGTTCGTGTAGGCGTTGTCGTCGACCGGCTCGTGGTACTCGTCGGGCCCGATGACGCCGTAGAGGTGCGCTCGGCCGTCGCGGTCGAAACGAACGCGCGAGGCCCAGTAGCGAGCCGTCTCGACGAGGAGGCGAAGGCCCGCTCCCGCCGCGAACTCCTCGTCACCTGTCCAGTCGAGGTAGCAGGCGGCCGCCCAGGCCACGTCGGCGACGACGTGCTCCTCGCTCTCCCCAGTCCTGATCCGGACGAGCCTGCCGGTCGCGTCACGCCCCGCCGGCGGCGTCACGTCGACGCCGTCGCGGGCGGATTCCCAGGCGAAGCGCGCTCCCGCGAGGCCGAGCGAGCGCGCGGCGCGCATGGCCTCCGGGAGCCGCCGGATGCGGTACTCGAGGATCGCTCGCGCCGCCGGCGGATGCGTGGCGGCGAGGAAGGGAAGGACGAAAACGTCGGTGTCCCAGAAGACGTGACCTCGGTAGCCCGGGCCTGCGAGGCCGCGCGCTCCGACCGCCGCCTCACCGGACGAGGCGACCGAGCCCATCAGATGGAAGAGCGCGAAGCGGACGGCGAGCTGGAGCTGCTCATCGCCGCGAACGACGACATCGGCGTCCTCCCACCGCTCCGCCCACGCGGCGCGGTGCTCACCGAGGAGCGCCTCGAACCCGGCTCGACGGGCGTCTGCCAGCGCGGCGACGGCCGTGTCCGCGTCCGGCACGGTCTCCGGGCTGGACACGTAGGCGCCGAGCCGCTCGACGCGCCCGGCGTCTGCGACCTCCGAGGCCGCCGCCGCGACCCCGCCTCTGCTCGCCGGCACGAGCATGAACGTCGCCCCATCGGCCCTCCCTTCCTTGGCGCTCGTCCCGGGCGCGGCGCGAAGGCTCGTGCCACCGGAAACGACGGCCGGCGGGCCGGCCGCGCGGAGGGCGACCGTACCCGGTCGCGCAAGCGACGAGAACCGAAGCGCCGCCGCCTCGCCGTGCGGCGAGATCAGCGTCTGGCGCAGGAGCCCGGTGCGAAGGTACAGGCGGCGCCGAAGCTTTCCTCCTGCGGGCAGCTCGGAGGGGAGAACGTGCCAGACAGGTGCTGCGAGAAGCTCAGTGGACGGCCCTTCCCCGTCATAAACGCCGGCAGCGAGCACACGCGGTTCCGCGAGCGGGTGCGACCACGCGGGGCTGCCGTTCGTGCCGATCCGCCCGGGGTCATTCTCGGCGCTCGATCTCGTGAAGTAGGCATGTCCGACACGACTGTCGGCTCGCGGTGCGAACGAAAACAGGCCACGAGTTTGAGCTCGTAAGTCGGGCTGTCCGGGGCTCTGCTCATGAACTCACAGACAGCGTGGCTCTGAACCCGCTCTGAACCCGCCCATGCATTCTCCAGATGGACAATTCGAGGGTGCGATCTCGGCTCTTCTGAAGCCACGGAATCGCCCGTCTTGCAGGGTATCTTCGATCGGTAGAAGCCGACGCGTGTGTGACAGACGGTGACAGCACATCATTCCCGGTGAAGTGCACTCCGCGCCTTCCGAGACAACACAATCCTGTTACGCAGGGATTTCATCGACCTGAGAAGCCGACGGGGAGACTCGAACTCCCGACCCCTTCATTACGAGTGATATGGCGGCGTCGCAAAAGCCCTGCAACTCGCCTACTACCGCGCTCGCGGTTGGCTTGAATCCGCCATGAACCCGCTATTGCAGCCGCCACGTCAAGAACTCGTTGTGCGACCGGGGTCGGCCTCTGTCACGCTTTTGCGTGAACCGGTACCTCGAACATTTCGACGCCCGTGCGTCGGCCCATGCCCTCTGCGCCCGGCGGCGGGCTCATAGCGTTCAGCGCCTCGTCACCCTTGCGCAGGTCGTCTTCGCTCTCGAAGAGCGCGATTGCGAGGATCTTGCCGCTCTCGCGGCCCGTCAGGAGAAGAAACTCTTTGCCCGGGACGCCTTCAGGTGGGCCAGACTCGGATCGCTTGACGATCGTCTCCGCGACTTGCTTCATCTGGCTTTGCTCGCCCTCGAACGTGGCTACACGTGCGTACATGCGGCACCTCCCTCTAGTGGCTTTTCGGTGACCTTAGGCTTCGTTCGGCGGCCGCGCGACGAGTCGCCCCCCGGTCGGGTCCCCACAACCGTCCGAGCATGTGTATGACGACCCGAGCGGGTAAGAAAACGGGATCTCTGGTAAACTACGGCTGGCGATTTCGACCGCCAGCAGCCCTCTGATGTTGCACGACGTTCGCAGAGGCTCAGCGCAACGCCGATGTGGTCTGCGCCTCACCAGCTGCATTCGGCTTGACCGGCGTCGGTGGCCGGGAACGCGCTGCGGCCGGCCGCCGGATTCGAAGTCACATAGGCGGCAGAGCCAGCTGGCGGGCGTCTAGACGAGGGGCCGGCGGACCGGCCCCTCGTCGTCTCCGACTCGCCTTCGGCTACGGCGTGACGACCGTCCCGAAGATGTCGGTGCCGCCGAACGTCGTGGTGTTCGGATCCGGCGGCAGGCAGTCGACCTGCGGCGCCGGACGTGGGTTCGGCGTCGTACCCGAAGCGAGGTTCTGCCGATAGGTGTCGATCGCAGGACAGTCCGTCGCGTTGCGGACGTCATTCCAGACCGCGACGGCGAGGCTGTTCGTGGCCGACACCCAGTTGTAGTCGCCGAGGAACTCGCTCGACAGACCATTCGTGCTCGAGCCTCGCGCGTCGCCAGGAGCGCCGCGGTGCTTCGTCACGAAGCCGCCGAGGGCGGTCCCTGTCAGCGCGGCATAGCGCACGACGCCCGCCATCGTGCGCGCCGCTGCCGTCGTCGGCTGCCATGGCTGTGCGAAGCCCATGTAGGTCACGTAGACGTCTGTCCCATCGGGGGATACGGCGATCGCCGGGAAGTCGGGCCGGTCGCTCGCCTCGGCGGCGTTGACCGGCGCCGTCCATGTCTCCCCCTTGTTGCCCGAGACCTGCACGAGCGCCTGCTCGTTCGCTCCCGACGTCGTGGAGGGCGTCGGGCCGTCGCACCACGTCAGCACGATCGTGTCCGGACCGTCGCCCTCGGGTGCCCCGTTGGCGATGTCGACGCTCGGGAAACTATTCGTCCGCGCCCCTGCGACGCCGTCGAACGTGAACCGTCCCTGGACAGGATCGAGGCGACCGCACTCCTCGACATCCGCGACCTTGAACGGCCGCTCGAACGTCCTGCCCCCGTCGAACGATCGGGCCAGTAGCTGCGCCGAGTCGAAGAACGGCGGATTGTCCTTCTTCTTGTCCGCCGAGGAGAAGAAGACGTAGACGACGCCGGCGCTGTCCGTGCGAACGGTGCAGCCCTGCCGCCCCTGACCGAGACGCGTATTCGCCGCCGAGGTGAGCTGCCGCGTCTCCCACGTCTCGCCGGCGTCCGTCGAGCGGGAGAGAACGACCGGCTCCGGTGCCCCGCCGACGCTTCGGAAGGCGACGTTGCAGACGTACACGTTTCCGAAGAACGGGCTCGACGCCGCGTTGTCCGCCCAGATCACTTCCTTGTCGGAGAAGAGCGCGGCATTCTGCTTCGTTGCGATGACCGGGTCCTTCCAGGCGTCGTTGACTCCGGCGAGTGCATCCCTGAGTCGGTTGCCGGCACCGGTTACGTCGAGCCGCGAGACGGCGATTGCTCCGGCCCCCTTGAAGCCTTGCTCGTCGCGCTCGCTCGAGAAGTTCGTTGCGATGTTCGCGTAGTAGAGACGCGAGCCGTTCTCCCAGGAGAACGAGCCGTTCGCCCCGCGGCGCGGCCCGAAGGCCACAATCGGATCGCCGTTCGAGACGAGCCCGTTCTCGAAGTAGTTCGGCAGCGTCCCGATGTCACCGTTGGGATCCGGCGTGCACGTGTCGGTCGCGGTTCCCGCCACTCCAATGCAGTCGCGAGCCGAGTAGCCGGTGTAGGTCGGCTGAACCCAGCTGGCACCGCCGTCCATGGAAAGCTGGACTCCGGAGACGCCGACTCCCGGCGTGAACGGGCACGTGTTGTCGGCTCCAACGTTGCACGCCTCGAGATCGATGTTGTCGTTCGCGCCCGCAGCGACGATGTTCGGGGCGATCGGATTGATCGCGACGCCCGGCTCGTTCTGCTTGTTCTGCGAGAAGACGAGATCGTTACTCCCGACCGTCACCTCCCGATCGCCAAACGCGTGCGTTGCGAGCGCCGCGGACGTCAACACAACGCTCGCGCTGACAATTCCCGCCAGCACGGCGAGCGCACGCCGCGGTGTTGCGGTGAGCTTACGCATGTCCCCTCCCCCTGTTCGACTGCCTTCCTATGACGGTAAGTCTATGACGGCAGACGGGGCGCGCGGGCGAAATTTGTTAAGCAGCGCACAAACCGCATTCACGACCCACGATCCCGATCCGGAACGAGAGCGGCGCTGGGCAGGCCGGCGGCTGCCTCGCCGTCGAAATGGAGGCCGCCGCGATCTTCACCATCGCTGCCATCCGTGACGTCGAAGCCGGCTGCCTCCTCACCGTCGCGGACGTGAACGGGACTGAGTTCGTGCGTATCTCGGAGGCGAAGTCCGAGGCCGCTGTCGAGCGGCTGATCCGTCTCGGGCTCGCGACCGCCGTCCGGCTCTAGTCGCGCCACGATCGCAGCCTTGCGGGATCCGCGAACTGTCCGCCACCTCGCGTGGAAGCGCATCGCACAAGATCGACGAGTCGCAAGGTTCCGGGGGACTTCGTTCGAGCTGAGCCGCAGCTCCTGCAACTACCAGAACGGCCCGGCTGAGCCCGCGCTGAACCCGCCGGAGCATCCCTCATGGCACTCGCTTGCAACTGCTCTCGCAGCTTTCTGAGGCAGGATCAGCCCGATTGCAGGGATCTGCGTAGACGCGATTCGCGGACCCCTTCATTCCAGTGGAATGCATCACGCGCCTATCGAGACAACACGATTTCGCTTATTGCAGGGATTTCCTCGACCTGGGAAGCCGACGCGCGGATTCGAACCGCGGACCCCTTCATTACGAGTGATGATGGCGACGCCCTAAAAAGCCCTGCTGCTTGAGCATTTACTGCGCCGGCGATGTGCCTGAACCCGCCGTGAACCCGCTATTGCACGGCGACGGTTATGCCCGGTCCCGGGCCGCCGAAGAGCGGTGTCCTTGCTTCGGGCGTCGCCTGCCTTCCAACAGCTGCGGCGCCGAACGCCACCGCGCGGAGGTGGTGTCGGCGCCGCCTCTCTCCGGATCGCGGGAGGTGCCAGTCAGCGCACCGTGACTTCGGCGATCATGCCCTGCGCTACGTGCGGCGGGCCGCCCTTGCGATCGCTGACGAAGCACAGCAGTGCGTATTTGCCCGGCTTGTCGAGATCGAGCTCGACGACCTGCTTTGTACCGCCGGCGATCCTGGCGGTGTAGTAGGTGTGCTCGAAGTCGAGCGGCGGCTCCGCGCCTCCCTGCTCTTGCATGAACGCCTTGCGCACCTTGGCCAGCGTAGCGCCGGGCTCATAGGGCACTGCGATCAGGTGGTGCGGTTCACTGCCGGTGTTCGAGAACTCGATCGTGTTTGGGCCGACGGTCAGCCCCGACGCCTTGAAGCCGTACTCGTACGCCTCGATCTTCGCCGCCGCCTTTGGCAGCTCGCCGCCCTCGTCGTCAGCCTCGCCGTCGACCTTGAATGAGGCCAAGCCGAACGATAAGCCCGAGCCCTCGTTCTGGAAAGGGGCGTCGTAGACGATGTAGTTGCCCTGCCGCAACCGCTGTGTCACGGAGCGTTTGCCACCCGGCGGTGCGGGGCCGGTACCGCCGGCTACCTGAATCCAGCCGGGGCTGGGCGCCCCTTCGGCGGCAATGACCTTCAGCGCGTCCTCGGGCGTGTGGCCGGGGTCGAGGCGAATGAGCTGGGCCTCGTGAAACGCCTTGCCCGCGTTCGTGAGCTCGACGGTCACGAGCCCGGCCGGCACCGACTTCGGGATGGAGAGACGCGACTGCTTGCCGGCCTCGGTCGCCGTGACGGCAACCTTCTTCGTGGCTGCCGCCGCCTGCTCGTTCCGCTCGTCGTTGCCGCAGGCCGCGAGGCCGACCGAGGCGGCGACGAGCAGCGCGAGCGCCGGCATGCAAGGCTTGCGTGTGAGCTTGTCTCTCATCGTTTCTCCTCTGGGTTCGTGTGCGAGAGCGCCTGCTCGGTAAGGAGCAGCTCCCGATCTGCGTAGCTGAGCGGCCTAGCCGGCCTCGCTCGCCCCGATTGGCGTCGGCCAGGCCGACCACGAGGCTCAGTTGGCCGTGTCGATCCGTCTAGCTGATAGCCGAGACGACTACGTAGACGACCATCTGGCCGAGGGCGAGGGCCGCGAGCACGATCGCGGCGAGCGCCAATCTCGACCCGGCACCACCCGCGAGCTCGCGGCGTGCGCGGATCCCGAGCACGATCGCGGCGAGGCCGAGCGGCAGGCCGATCCACAGCCCGCCGGCAGGAAGGTCCCAGGCGATCGTCGAGCCGGGAACTGACAGTACGGCCAGCAACAGGGCCAGGCCGGGCCTTGCGCGCTGGGGGCCGACATCGACGGCGGGGCGGTTTACGGTGCTTTCCATGGTGCTCCCTTCAAAGGTTGATCGGACCTCTCGAACCTACGAGTGCCACGGCCGTGGCACATCGCTGCGAGCACTGGTCATGGGCCCGTGCCAGCACCTGTCTCCGAGCGAGTGGTGGCGCGGTTGTGAGGGCGCCCCGAGCGGGGGATGATGGGTGGAATGCGAGCCGCGCGAGTCGCTCTCTGGGTTGTCGTCTTCTTGACCGCTGGGGTCATGGCGGGCGCGGTCCTGCTCGATGCCTTGTCTTCGCGTTCGACCGAGCCGGTCTGGCTTTCGTTCGTCTTCCCGCTCGCCGTGGCGATGTCAACGGGGGTGGGCGTCGTGGTGGCCACTCGTCGCCGCGACAATCCGATCGGCTGGCTGCTGCTGGCAAACGGGTTCGTGCTTGCCCTCAACGGGTTGGCGGCCAACTACGCGACCTACGGGATCCTGGAGCGGCCTGGTTCGCTGCCGGGAGCCGCGTGGGCGGTGCTTTTCGACCAGTCAGGCTGGCCGACGCTGTTTGCGGCGTTCGCCGCGATCGCGTTCGTCTTTCCCGACGGCCGGCTCCCCTCGCCGCGGTGGCGGCCGATCGCGTTGGCAGCGATGGTGTCGTTCACGGTTTTTCTGCTGCTTTCGTTTCTTCGGCCGGGCTCGTTCAAGGAACCGTTCGAGGCGGTCTCGACCCCGCTGCCACGGCTGCCCGAGGTCATTTTCTTCCCTCCCTTCACGATCGGCGCGCTCGGGATGCTCGCGAGTCTGGTTGCGGCGGCGCTCGCCGTACGCACCAGGTTGCGGCGCGCTTCAGGCGTGGAGCGGTCGCAGATCAAGTTGTTCGCCTACGCGGCGGCGCTGGTCCCGGCCGCGGTCGCCGCGGGCTGGGTGGAGGGCCTTCTGGGAAGCGGCTCCGAGACCGTGACCGTCATCGGTCTCGTGCTGGTCGTGCTCGCGATCCCGCTGGCGATCGGCGCCGCCGTGTTGCGCTATCGCCTTTACGAGGTCGACCGGCTGATCAACCGCACGCTGGTCTACGTAGCGCTCAGCGCGCTTCTGGCCGTGACCTACGCGGCGGTGTCTCTGTCGTTGGGGGTGGCACTTGGTGCGGGGTCGACGTTGCCGACCGCCGCAGCGACGCTGGCTGTGGCGCTCGCGTTCGGGGCTCTTCGCTCGCGCGTGCAGATGCTCGTGGATCGGCGCTTCAGTCGCGCCCGCTATGAGGGGCTGCGACGCGTGGAGCGCTACCTCGTTGAGCTGCGCGCCGGCCGCGCCGCCCCGGAGGCGACCGGCGAGGTGCTCGCCGAGGCACTGGGCGACCCGAGCCTCGAGCTTTTCTTCTGGCTGCCGGAGAGTGATGAGCACGTTGACTCCTCCGGGCGCCCGGCGCGGCTGGCGCCCGACTCGCAGCGGGATCTGACACCGGTGCGCCGCGGCAGCCTTCGGCTCGGCGCCGTGCTGCACGGCCGTGCGCTCTCCGAGCGGCCCGATCTGCTCGAGAGCGTGATCGACGCGGCCGGGCTGGCGATCGAGATCGCTCGTCTGCGCGCAGAGGTGGCACGCCGGCTGGCAGAGGTCGAGCAGTCGCGGGCGCGGATCGTCACCGCCGGGTATGAGGAGCGCCGGCGACTCGAGCGAGACCTCCACGACGGAGCCCAGCAGCGCCTCGTCTCGATCGGGCTCGCGCTCCGCCACGTTCAGGGCCAGGTACCAGCGCCGAGCCGCGCAGCGGGGGAGCTCGACGCCGCCGTCGCTGAGCTCTCCAAGGCGATCGAGGAGCTGCGCGAACTGGCGCGGGGGGTCCGACCCGCGCGTCTCGACGACGGCTTGGGCGCAGCACTACGAGAGCTCGCGTCGCGCTCGGCGCTGCGAACCAGGGTCGAGGCGACCGAGGAACGCTTCGAGGATCGCCTCGAGACCGCAGCCTACTTCGTGGCCAGCGAGGCGCTCGCCAACGCAGCGAAGCACGCGCAGGCATCACAGGTCACCGTCACCGCCGCGAGGCAAAACGGCAGCCTCCTCGTCTGCATTCACGACGACGGAATCGGCGGTGCTCGTCCTGCCGAGGGCTCGGGCCTCGGCGGAATGACTGACCGCGTCGCCGCCCTCGGTGGCAGCCTGAGCGTCGACAGCCCGCTCGGCCAAGGAACCGTGGTGACCGTGGAACTGCCGTGCGAGTCGTGATCGCCGAAGACCAGGCCCTGCTCAGGGAGGGCCTTCGCCGGCTATTCGAGGATGCCGGACACGACGTGGTCGGGGCGGTCGAGGATGCCGGTCGTCTCCGGTCCGCGGTTGTCGAGCACGAGCCCGACCTCGCAGTCGTCGACGTTCGGATGCCGCCTTCGTTCACCGACGAGGGAATCCGCGCGGCACGATGGATCCGAGACGATCACCCCGACGTGGGGGTACTCGTCCTCTCACAGCACGTCGAGTCGGCCGGTGCGGTCGGGCTGGTCTCACAGGGCGGCTTCGGCTACCTGCTCAAGGACAGGGTCCTCAACGTTGCGGAGTTCCTCGAGGCCGCCGAACGCGTCGCCCGCGGTGGCTCGGCGCTCGACCCGCAGGTCGTGGCCTCGCTCGTCGGCGGAGAGCCCGACGCCCTCGCCGCTCTCACCGACCGCGAGCGCGAGGTGCTCTCGCTGATGGCCGAGGGTCTGACCAACAACGCAATCGCCCGCCGCCTCGTCCTCACCGAGCGCACCGTCGAGGGCCACGTGCGCAGCGTGCTGACGAAACTCAACCTGCCCGCCAGTGAGGACTCCCACCGGCGCGTGCTAGCGGTGATTGCCTACCTCGAAGCCGCCGACCACGCGAGATAGCCCTGCCGAGGACGACATCCCGAAGAAGTACGCGCGAATGCGTCTTCGGCGTCCTCAGGCGCGAAAGCGGGGCCATTGACGCGGCGGGTCACCAGAGCGGGTGAGCTGGAGTAGTGTCCTCTCGTCAATCGAGGAGGCCTGGTGGCGATCGCGCGGATCATCGAGACGGAAATAACGCCTGAGGAGTACGAGCAGATGAGGGAACGTCTGGGGGTCGGTGACACGCCGCCGCCCGGAGGTTCATTTCATGTAGCCGCCATCGGCGAAGCTGGGAAGGTACGAATCGTTGAGGTCTGGGATTCGCGCGAACAAGCGGAGGCCTGGGGGGAGAAGGTCGCCGCGGCCCGTGGGGAAGCAGGCCTTGGCGGGCGCCCGCCGTCGATCGAATACCTCGAAGTTCACCGCATCGTTCAGCGGTAGCTGGTTTGGCGCGAGCGGCTCGGGCTGCTCGCGCCAACCCTCGCTAGGAGAGGTGCTCTCGTTCGACCGGTCGTGTCACGTCGCGGAAGCGATCATCCGGCGGCGACGGTGTCGTTTCTCGACGCGTGGAGCGCGGTTGTAGATCTCGATCCCAACGCCCGTGAGAATCGCCGGGCGGTCATTCGGCGAATTGTCGAGCTCAAGTCCGGCCTAGCGGAGGATGCGACCGGACTCGGCGACGAGGTCGATACCGGCGATGATGGCGATGGCGGCGAGCCCGAGCGGCACGACGATTCGGCCGACCTGAAGCAGTCGCTCCTGCGCACCGGCGCGCCTGACGAGGAACGCGGCGATGGTGAGGAGCGCGGCGGGAGCGAGGGCGAACGTCGAGCCGAGCGAGGCGGCGGCGACAAGGACGGTGAGGCGGCGATTCCGCCAGGCAATCTCGCGGTGCCAGCGCTCCACGAGCAGGACGACGAGCGCCGCCGCGACCCCCGGGAGCAGGATGAACAGCGCGATCGCGAGTAAGGCAGGCGAGATGAGCGTGAAGTCGACTCCGTCCTCGTGCACGAAGCCGGCGCCTCCGACGAGGGCCGCGAAGCCCACCCACAGCGGGAGCCTGAGGCGGCCCGGGATCGCCGTGCGAAGAGCCGCGTAGAGGACACCGTTCAAGGCGCCCAGCACGGTCATCGCGAACAGAAGGTTGAAGGTCTGCAGTGAGATGACGCCGATCTCGAAGCCGTCGTCCGAGGTCGCGCCGAGCACGGAGTCGCTCGAGGTCAGCCGCAGGAGCAGCATCGCGAGCCGGCCGCCGATCCCACCGACGAGAAAGCCGGCGATCGCGCCGGCCGCGGCGCCGACCAGCACCCACCAGACGATCGAGGAGATCTCGCCGCGAACGGCGGCCCGCCGCGCGCGAGTGCGCTCCGGTGGTACCACCACTCCGGGAAAGTCGGTCACCCGCTGCGATCGTAATGCGCCAGGTAGCAGCTCACAACTCCCCGGTCCTGCAAATGTTGACCGACGAGCCAACAGAGGGAGAGTCCGCCGATGACCAGAGCAAGAGCCGCGCGGCTGCTCGGTGGGTTCCTCGGTCTGACCTACATCGTCCTCGGGCTCGTCGAGTCCACGATCGCCATCCGCGGCAGCGACCGCATCTTCTTCTTCTGGTTCCCGCCCTGTGCGGTGGGGGTGCGCTCGTCCTGACGGGCACGTTCAAGCTCGTAAGGCCGCCGATGCTCTCGATCGGACTCGTAACGGCGGGGGCGTTGGCAGGTGGCCTGGCGACCGCCTGGACGATAGTGGGGCCGATCCTCTCGATCGCCTTGATCGTCCTCCGCATCAGCCGCTCACCCGCACCGTCGACGAGCGCCGCCTGACGCTCCGGCGGCGCCGTCTCGCGGAGGGCCTCTAGGCCCCCCAACTTCAGCTCTTCACCGCCGCTCGCGGCACGCTCAGACTCGCGAGTACGAGCCGGCACGCGCCCAGCTTGATCGGCACGATCAACCCCGAGGGCGCCCCTCCGCGCCGAACGGCAGTACGTTCGAGCGTTCTTCGACCGCGCTCCCCGTGGCGAAGCTGGTGGAATCCTCGATCGATCACGATCCCCCTACCCCTCCGTGGTTCGATGAGCTCGACGATCAGGGAATCCTCGAAGCGCGCCTGCTTGGGCTGAACCCGCTCTGAACCCGCCCGTGCATCCTTCAAGGCACCCGATGGCAGCCGCTGTCGCAGGACTCTGAAGCGAGAATCGGGTCGTTTGCAGGGACTTGCGCGGACTCGGCCCGCGAACCCCTTCATTCCAAGTGATGTGCTCTCCGCGCCTTCTGAGACAACACTAAATCCTGTCATGCAGGGATTTCCTCGCCTGAAAAGCCGACGCGCGGACTCGAACCGCGGACCCCTTCATTACGAGTGATGGCAATCACGCCGCCAAATCCCTGCACAGTCAGCTTTCACTGCGTTCCCGGCGGGCTTGAACCCGCCGTGAACCCGCCATTTGCACGCCGTCGGTAGAACCGCGTCGTATGACCGGGAGCTGTCTGAACCCGCGACCTCCAGTGTGACAGGCCGAAGGTCTCGGAGGAGAGGTTCGAGTCCCGTCGCTCCCGTTCAGAAAGCCTGTGGGGTGCCGCTGCCCTGCGCGGTAGTGCCTGGCAAGTTCAGAGGCGTATCTCCTCCCGACGGTTGCTTAGTTTGCCTCGAGCCAGCTGCTGAAGGACGTCCGCCCCGTTGGCTCACTCTAGGATACGAGCAAATTCGCCATCAACTCCTCGAGCTCGTCTCGCTTGAGGATGGCGTCGCGGACGATGCGCCCCACGATGTCGGCGAGCGTGAGCGCGAGACGCGGGTTTGCACGGATGATCTTGGCGCGGCTTCCTAACTGCTCTGCGACCCGGCGCACGAGCGCCTCGAACGTGTGTACGTCTCGGGGCCGACGGCATCGATGGTCGTGTTGTCCTCTCTTTCTCCGGCCTCCACGGCGAGCTCCGCGACGTCATCGACGAAGACGGGCTGGAGTCTGTAGTCACCAGAACCGGGGACGAAAAAGAGGAAAGCGCCTGAGGAACCATGCGATGTTGTTGATCAGGATGTCCTCCGTCCCGAAGATGACTGTCGGACGCAAGATTGCGTGGGATAAGCGCGACGCGCGGATCTCGCGCTCGACGATCGCCTTGCCCCGGAAATACGCGTGCGGTGATTCTTCTGATGGGTTCGTGATGCTGAGGTGGACGATCCTTCGCAGGCCGGCATCCTCAGCAGCCCCGAGGAGGACGCGCGTGTTCGCGAGCGCTTCCTCGTACGTGACCTGGCGGTAGGGAAAGCGGACCCAATAGGTGTTGTAGAGCGTGCTCGCGCCCCGGAGACTCCGCACGAGCGCCGAGCGATCGGCGAAGTTGAATGGGGAAACTTCGACCGTTCCCCCAAAGGGATCGAGGCGCTCGGGATGGGCGGTAAGCGTCCTCACGCTGTTCCCGCGTGACAGAAGCCTCCGGACGATGTACTGACCGGTGAAGCCGAATGCACCGGTTACGACGCTGATCTCATTGTGCGCGGGCACGTCCGCCGCCTCCGTCTTCCCGCCTGCGGAACGCTCTCGCATCTCCTGCGTGCGCCTGAAGCGTGCACCGTCGCAGTCGGTTGCGCGAGCGTTTGCTCACGCCACGCGCATGGCGACGAGCGCCGCGGCGAGCGCGACCGTCGCGCCGGTCAGGGCCCGCAGCGCGACCTCCTCCGCCTTGGCGAGATCGGAGGCCGTGATCGGCTCCACCGATCCGTCGTGCCGCGTGACGGTCCCGGTCACACGGGCGATACGGCGGCGGACGTCCCGGACGCGCGTGGAGAGATGACGCTGCGCGAGGCTGAGAGCGAATGCGAAGAGTGCGCCGAAGATCGCTGCAAGGCTGACCGTCCCGGCCGCAGCGAAGAATCCGGTCAGGACAGGGAACGATCCCCAGGAGAGCGCGAACCAAAAGTCGGTGTGGAAGCGACCGGCAAAGAGCTCGAGGCTGTACGCGACGACGATGAATGAGCCCGCGACGACGAACGCGCCGATCCACGGGTCGACGACCGCGGCGCCTACCGCGCCGATCCCGACTGCGAGCGCGAGCGAGGCAGCGCCCAGGGAGACGAGCACGGCGTCGGGTATACGCGTCTTCAAAGGCCGCCCTTGGAGCTCGTCGAGCGCGTGTGCTCCGATGCCGACGGCAAGGAAGAACGCCGTCAGGGTCGGGAGCAGACGCGAGAGCGAGAAGGCGGGTGTGAGAGCCGCGCCGATCGCGACGAAGGAGAGATGCCAGGCGGTATAGGGCGGGTGGAGAAGTGTGACGTAGTCGCGCCACCCGCCTGAGGCGAGGGCGTAGAAGGACGGGCGCGAGGGGTCAGTCGCCACGCTCGCCCCAGATCACGATTCCCCCGCCGAGACTAAGCGGCCGCGCCTCGACGCTCTCGACTCCTGCCGCACGCCAGAGCGCGAGGAGCTCTTCGAGCGGATACTGCCGCCAGAACGCCTGGATGCTCGGGCCGAGGAAGCGGCCGACCTCGTGCCAGCCAGGCGAGATGGCTCGCCCGAGGAGCGGCAGGCCCGCTCGGACGTACGCGCTCCAGAGGGCGTTCACGGTGCGGCGGTCAGGGACGAAGAACTCGAGGGAGGCGATCCGGCCCCCCGGCCGGACGACGCGTGCGAGCTCCCGAAGCGTCGCCGCAGGATCGTCGACGTACCGAAGCAGGTAGGTAAACGTGACCCCGTCGAAGCTTCCGTTTTCGAAGGGGAGCTCTTCGGCACGCGCCTCTCGGAGATCGACCCGCGCGCTTTCTCCGGCGCGCGCGACGCGGCGCTGCGCTTCCGCGAGCATCGCGGAACTCTGATCGACTCCGACGACCGAGCAACCGAAGCAGCGGACGAGCTCGAGCGCGACGGCGGCCGTTCCGCACGCGACGTCGAGGATTCTGTCGCCTGGCGCGGCCTCGATACGCGAGACGAGGAACGAGCGCCAGCGCCCATCCTGGGCGAAGGACAGGAGCCGGGCGTAGCGGTCGTACGTCTCGGCGACTGGCGCGAACAGCTGGAGCGCAGCTCCCTTTCGCTCGGTGGGCGCGGTCATCTTCCCGGTGAGGGTTCGCTACCTGCCGAAAGCCCAATGAGTCGCTTCGCCGCACGGCCCAAGAGGTCTGCAAACAGCGAACTGGCGTCAAAGATGTCGATCTTGGGCGCGCCGAACTGCAGCGCGAGCGCGACCTCGGTGACCGGGGGGTCGTCGAAGTCGACGATGGTCTTCGGCACAGAGGGCACCGCTGATCGGATGGTAACCCGCTGGCCTACGGAGCCGCCGCGGGGCTCGGGACCACTCAGCTTCGATCCTACGTCACACCCCGTTTGTGTTCGTTGACACAAACACTCTCGCGGCCTGGCGTCTACGGCTGGACGAGCGATCCCGCTCGCACCGGCCTCATCGCCTCGTAGACGTACTCGTCGAGGTCGAACGTCGTCAGGACGAGCACCCGTGCGTCGCTTCCGGCCTGAGAGAGCCGCCGGGTCGGCTCTCGCTCGGGGCAGCGGTTCTATCAAAGCACGCACGTCGCCGGCCAACGTCCCAATGACCCTCGCGCCCGTCCGAAGTGGCGGCACAGTTTGAGTTAGAGCGGTTTGCTGCTCAAGCGATCGGACACCAGAAGGAGCCCCTGAGCAGGAACATTGTTGTCGTTATGACAACGACGCGATGGAGGTAGGCGGACTCGAACCGCAACTTTGAAGAACTCCCTGCAAATAGCTTAGTTCTTGCGGCTGGGCGGTTTACGGCGTCGCGCACAAAACGCGTCATGACCGTCCACAGCGCGCCAAGTCCTTGTGACCCCACCTCGCTCACTTCGGGGAAGCTGGCAGGGATTGTTAGGGCGAGCGGTAGTGTGATCGCTCACGAAAGCCGCGTGCGAGGGGCCGACTCAAAGGGAGACGGGGAGATGGAGACACTGACGCAGTTGAAGTGCGTCGCATGCCGCAAGGACGCACCGACCGTGACGGATTCCGAGATCGCCGAATTTCATCCCCAAGTCTCTGCCTGGCACATCGTGGAGCTCGATGGAATCAAACGCCTCCGACGCGTCTTTGTATTCGACGATTTTGCCCAGGCGTTGCACTTTACGAACAAGGTAGGCGAGCTTGCAGAGGAAGAGGGGCATCACCCTGCGCTCCTGACCGAATGGGGTAGGACGACGGTCACGTGGTGGACGCACAAGATCAAGGGCCTGCATCGCAACGATCTCATCATGGCGGCGAAAACGGACGGGCTGTACTAGCCCGAACGCGGCCCCCGCGTACACCGCTGGCGTGCACCCCGCCGCGACGCGACACTTCGGGCCGAGTGTTTCGTAGGGTTAACGAGGGAGGTCTTGATGAAGCGGGTTCGAAGCGTTGGGAGCACGTCCGTGTCGAGCGTGGGATCTACCCGCAGTCGAACGGCAAGTACGCCGTCTGTGTGATGATCGAGGGGAAGCCGCGCCTGCGGACGGTTAGCTCGTCATTGGCCTCGAAAGACGTGGAAGTCGAGGCGAGCCTCGAGAACGAGGAGGCGCGCGCCTCCAGGCCGCGCGCGGGACGTTCGACCGCATCCTCGGCAAGCCGCCGCAGGCCGTCACGGGCGACGCCGACAACCCGCTCTCGATCGTGATCGAAGAGGTCGCGCTTCG
>JBBJOI010000015.1:0-67728 GCA_037721555.1 Gaiellaceae bacterium
TGGATCGCGATCGAGTAGGCGAGCCGCAGGAGCATTCCTGAGGAGAAGTTCTTCAGTCGCTGGTCGACGAAGCGCTCGAGCTCGGCGAACCCGACGATGTCGTCGAAGCGCTCGTCGAGTTGCCGCCGGGAGAGGCCGAGCAGCGTGCCGTTGACGCGGATGTTGTCGCGCGCGTTCAGCTCCATGTTGAAGCCGACGCCGAGCTCGATGAACGGCGAGAGCAGGCCGTCGATCCGGACGGTGCCGCTGTCGGTCCGGTAGATGCCGGCGAGGATCTTCAGGAGCGTGCTCTTGCCGCTGCCGTTCGGCCCGATGATGCCGAAGAACTCGCCGGGCGGAACGGCGAAGGAGACGTCGTCAAGCGCACGCTGCGTCTCGTAGCTCGTGCGCGAAAACGGGTGCAGAAAGTGCTGCTTGAGGGTCGTCGTCTGCTGGTGCGGGAGCCGGAACGACTTGGAGACGCCAATCACCTCAACGGCAGGCGTCGTCATACCCGCTCCGCGAACCATGGCTCCTGACGCCTGAAGATGAAGAGGCCCACGACGAAGATGCCGATCGTGATTCCAAGCGGCAGAAGCCTGCCCGCGGACGAGTCGAACGCATCAGCGACCGTGATCCGGTTCGGCGCGAGATCCTGGTACAGCACGATCGCCCGGACGTCCTGGAGGATCTGCGTGAGCGGACTCAGGAAGGCGATCGTCCGTGCCCACTCCGGGAGAAAGCCGATCGGATAGATGATCGGCGTCGCGTACAGGATCAGCTGCGCCGCCAGCTCCCACACCTGCCCGATATCGCGAAACCGGACGAACAGCGTGGCGAGGATCAGCGAGACACCAAGTGTGAAGACGTAGAACTGGAGCAGCAGGGGCACGAGCAGGAGCCAGTTCAGGCGTGGCGGGATCTGGTTCCAGGCGAGGAACGCCGTCACGACGAGGAGATTGACACCGAACGTGATCGCGGCCCCCAGTGTGACCGAGACTGGGATGATGAGTCGCGGGAACGACATCTTGCGCAGCAGGCTCTCGCGCGACACGATCGACAACATTCCCAGTGTCGTCGCGTCGGTGAAGAACGTGTACAGGACGATTCCGATCAGGAGCGCAAGCGGGTAGTACTGCGAGATCTCGCCGAGGCGAAAGACCTTTGCGAAGACCAGGTAGAGCGTCGTGAAGATCGCCAGCGGCTTGATCACGGACCAGACATAGCCGAGCGCCGAGCCCGAGTACTTGAGCTTGAAGTCGACGCCCGCGATCACCCTCAGGATCCGCAGGTGGTGTAGGAGCCGGGCGCGGCGCGCGAGGCGGCCGGCAGGTCCAGCAGGAGCCGTCGTCGCCATGGCGGCCTAGGGTACCCAGCCCTCCGGCGTCCTACTAGGCCTACCGGCGCGCCCGAGCAGCCGGCGAGCCGCGCCGAGCATTCCGTGCTGCTCGTAGCCGATGCGGAGACGCAGCGACAGGTAGCGGGCGGCGGCCGTTCGAGCGAGCGTGTCGGTGGCTGGAGGCGCCGTCGACGGATCCGCCAGGCGGTGGAGCGGCTCGAGCACGCGCGACCACTCGAAGGAGGCGCGCAGCCGGCCGGCTGCCTCGCGCGCTCGTTGAAGCGCCGCGTCGTCGTCGAGCATGCTCTCGAGGGCCTCCACCCAGCCGTGGACGTCTCCGAACTCTGCCGCGCGCCCGGCCCCTGCCGCGACGACGAGGTCGCCGAGGGCGTCGCCGCGGGTCGTCACGACCGGCAGCCCGGCCCAGAGGCAGTCGAGCAGGCGCGTGCGGAACGCGAAGCGCGTCTCGACGTCGTCGAAGTGCGCCGACACGGCGAGGTCGGCCTCGAGGAAGTAGCGGCCGCGCTCGGCGTAGGGGACCCAGCCGTGATTGAAGAAGACCACGCGGTCGCACAGCCCGAGCTCGTCCGCGAGAGCGACCGCCTCCTCGGCCATTGCCGCGTGCGGCATGCCCGGAACGCCCGGAACCGGGTGGCGCAGACCGAGGAAGAAGAGCCGGAGGTCAGCACGCCGGCTCGAGAGCTCGTGCACGGCGCGGATCACCGTCAGCGGATCGAACCAGTTCCAGATTCCGCCCGGCCAGAGGAGGATCCGATCGTCAGGCCCGATTCCCGGGACGACTCCCCGCAACGCCCGGCCGGCGGTCGGCGGCTCCGGGTCGATCCCGAACGGGACGACGTCGATGAGCCGGCGCAGCGACGGGTCGTGACGGTACAGCTCTGCGTCGAGTCGGCCGGCGTTGGCCAGCCCCCCGAGCCAGAAGTCGCGCTGCCTCTCGCCGGCACAGACGAAGGCGTTCCCGGTCGCGAGCACGACCTCCTGGGTGAGATTGTTCAGCCGAGCCATCGAGCCGCGGATCGAGCTGGTGGTCTCGCGTGCGTCGAGGGCCAGCTGCTCGAGCGTCAGCGGCGCGTAGAGGTCGTAGATCGTCCGCGTCCACGAGCGCGCCAGCGCGCGCATCGTCGGCACCGGCAGCCGCTGGGCGACGACGAGGTCGAACCCCCTCACGCGCGCCGTCATGCGGGCCGGATCCCATGGGTTGTCGTGGACGATCCGGATCCGCCCGTCGGCGAGATCAGTGGCGAACGGCACGACGAGGGTCACGTCGAACTGCTGAGCGAGCTCGGTCGCGAACCGATACGAGCGGATCCCGGGGCCCGCCATCGAGGTGCCGACGTGGTCGTTGGAGACGACGAGGGCCCTGCGCGTCACGCCGGCATCCCCGCCAGCACCCAGCGCAGGTGCTCGGGCGACGGGCGCACACCCTGCCGGAGGCGCAGGATCTCCGGCAGCTCGCGGATCACCGCCAGGAGCGCCGGAACCACGATGCGCGGATGCCGCGGGAGGCGAAGCAGCTCCCCTGCCACCACCCGCGCGACCGCAGCCGGCGGAAGACACTTGAGCGCGAAGCGGAGGAGGTTGTGGTGCGAAGAGGTGAGGCGCTTCGGGCGCACGTCCCGCGTCGTCACGGCGCCCACGCGGTGACGGAGGGTGGCTTCGGGCACGTAGACGGTCGGCCAGCCGCGGAGCCACGCCCTCCAGCACAAGTCCAGATCCTCCCACTCCATGAAGAAGGTCTCGTCGAAACCGCCGAGCTCCTCGAACATCGATCGCCGGATGAGCATCGCAGCCCCGTTGGCGCAGGTCGTGGGAACGACGCTCGTAGCGGGTACGACAGGGTCGAGCGTGAAGCCGGGGATGAACTCGCGCACGAGCCTGCCGCGTCGGAAGGTGGTGCGCGCGTGGATCGTCAGCTCGCCGCCCCAATCGAGTTGACGGGGATCGGCAGAGAAACGTCGCTCGTCCGCGTCGAGCGCTTCTGCGAGCAGCTCGAGGCAGCGCGGATCGAGTGCGACGTCGTTGTTCGCCAGGAGCACGTACTCGTGCCGCGCCGCGCGAACTCCCTCGTTGTAGAGGTAACCAAGCCCGCGATTCTCGCGCCGCAAGAACTGGACGCCAAAGCGCTCGGCGACCGCCTCGCTGCGGTCCGCCGACGACGCATCGACCACGATCGTCTGAGCGGGACGCAGCGTCTGGGTTGAGACGCTTTCGAGACAGTCCGGCAGGACCTGCTCCCCCTCGTAGTTGCCGACCACGACAGCGACCTCAGGCGTGGCCATCGACCTCCTCCAGCGCCGGCCGCAGAAGCTCCCGCAGCCGCTCCGGGGAGTGCTCCCGGACGACGTAGTCGCGGCCGCTCCGGCGCATGGTCGCAAGGGTCGCGGCATCCCTGAGAAGCTCGAGCGCCGAGGCGGCGAGCTCCTCCGGGTCGAAGCCCGCGAGGACCCGACCTCCCCCGGAGGCCCGCAGCAGCTCTTCCGGCCCGCCGCAGGGCGTCGACAGAACAGGGACGCCGCACGCGAGCGCCTCGGCGACCACGATGCCGAAACCCTCCTGCCACGACGGGAGCACGAGCAGCGAAGCCGACCGCAGGGGCTCCCAGAGCGATCCGACCTCGCCCAGGACCTCCACCCCGACCGGTACACGCGCCGGCGGCCGACCGATCAGACGCAGTCGAACCTCCGGCGCCCGAGCGCGGATCAGGTCGAAGGCCCCGATTAGGAGGGGGAGGTTCTTGCGAGGATCGTCAGCGCGGCCGACGAACGCGATCACCGGCGCCTGCAGGCGCTCCAACCACGGCTCGTCGGGCTCGGGCCGCAGCTGCTCGACGTCCACCGGAAGCGGGAGGATCCCGATCCCGCCCTCCGGGATGCCACCCGCCCTCGCCACGGCCGCGCGCGAGGAAGGACTCGTGGCGTAGACGCAAACCGCCCCCCGGATCACGCGGCGCTCGAGTGGACGCAGCGCGGGGGCGTTCAGACGCTGGGCGAGCCGCCGGACCGGGTCGAGCCCTCGAGCCCGGGCAGCCCACTCGTCGTCCAGGCTGGTTCCGAGCCAACAGCCGTACCGCCGCCGCGACAGCGGCGCCGCGAGGCCGTGTGTGGCCATCGTGGTGACCACCCACACCGACTGCGCCTGCTCCAGCCGCGGCGCGAGGCGCGAGGCCCACCGTCGCTGACGCAGCGCCTCGACCCGATCCAAGGTCACCCGGTTGCCGGCGAGAGTCGGGTGCGGCGCGTAGACGAGCTCGGGCCTGCGCCCGAGCTCCCGCGCGCCGGCCAGGAACGCCTCCATCTGCGCGAGCGCGCCCCCGCCGAAGCGCGGATCCTGGCCGAGAACCGCAAGGTCGGTCATCTCATCGCGGTTCGATAGAGCCGCTCCTGCTCGGCCACGATCGCCGGCCACGAGAACGTGCGCGCGACCTCACGCCCGGCCGAGGCAAGCTGTGCGCGCAGCCCTGGATCGGCGAGCAGCCGAACGATTCCCTCGCGAATCCGTTCGGCGTGCGGCGGCACGACCACCGCGGCGTGCTCCAGCAGCGCCGCGACGCCGCACTGGTCGGTGACGACGACCGGGGTTCCGGCCGCCGCTGCCTCCGCGGCAACCATCCCGAAGCTCTCGTTTCGGGAGGGCAGAACGAACACATCGGCCTCCCCGTAGAGCTGGCGCGGCTGCTGGTCGTCGAACGGCGGCAGCAGGTGCACGCGGCCGTTGAGTCGAAGGCGGCCGCGGAGAGCCTCGAGCCGCGCGAGTGTGCCGTCGCCGTCGTCGGGGCCTACGATCGCGACGTGAACCTGAGGGATCTCCGCGACGGCCTCGAGCAGCAGGTCCAGACCCTTTTTGAAGCTGATGCGACCGACGTACAGAACGAGCGGCACCTCGTCCCCGAGTCCGAGCCGGGCGCGCAGTGCGGTGCCGCGCTCCTCGTGTGGCTCGGGGAAGCCGTTCGGACGGACGACGACACGGGCTTCGTCGAGCCCGGCCGCGATGACCTGCTCACGTTCGAGCTCTGACACGGCGAGCACGAGCGCCGCCCCTCGGGCCACCCGTTCACCGATGGAGCGGTCGAAGACACGCTTCGCAGCCAGCGTGCGGTACCGCCGCACGTACATGTCGAGCGGCTCGAACACGTACGGGATGCGTCGCGCCCGAGCCCACCCCGCGGTGAGCGTCGTCACCACGTCGCGGTATCCGAACACGTGAACGACGTCCGGTCGAGGCAGGAGCTCGAGCACGAGCGGAAGCGTTGGGGTCACGCCCATCCAGCGATAGCGAAGAGGGGTGGCGAGCTCGTGCACCTGCACTCCCGACTCGACGCGTGTGCACGTGCGGAAGCGAGCAGCAGGCGGCTCCCCCACCGATCGCAGGGACGTCGTCACCACATCAATCCTGTGGCCCCGCGCCACGAGGCCTTCCGTCAGCTCACGGGCGACCCAGACCGGGCCGCCGAAGGCGACGGCGGGCCAGTAGGCCGGCGTGGCGAACGCGATCCGCACGGGGCCGAACGTTAGCTTCCGCCACTCGCCCTTCCTCCGGCTGCTCAGGCTGCTGGAATTCTCCCTGCAAACGGGCTACGCTGGGCCGCCCTCGAAGGGATCGAGCAGATGGTTCGTCTCGCAGTTCTCACGGTAGCCCTGGCAGCGCTCGTGTCAGCGGGCGCCGCCGCGCCCGCGACAGACGGCGAGCCTTTCTTCGTCGGCTTCTCGGAGGACCTGCCGAAGGAGATCGGAGCAGCCGCCGTCGCTCCCGCCGCGGGCCTCGGCGGGAGTGCCTTCCGGCTGACGACGCAGTGGTCACCGGGCCAGACGGCGATCGCCGGCGAAGAGGCGGTCAAGCTCGATCGCGCCGTGGCTGCATCGGGGAGCCAGCGCATCGTGCTGGCGGTCTTTGCCGACGCGGGCTCGAAGGCGCCTCAGGACGCGGCCGGCCGCGAGAGCTACTGCACCTACGTCCGCAGCGTCCTCGCACGCTACCCCTCGATCCGCGACGTCGTCGTCTGGAACGAGCCGAACAAGAGCCTCTTCTGGAATCCGCAGCTTGCCGCCGACGGCTCGCCCGTTGCGGCGGTGCACTATCAGGCGCTCCTCGCGCGCTGCTACGACGTGCTGCACGCGGCGTTCCCCGGAATGAACGTGATCGGGCTCGCGCTCTCCTCGACCGGGAACGACAACGCGGGCTCAGCGTCTCCGGGCGCGTTCATCCGCACCGTCGGCGACGCCTACCGGGCGAGTGGCAGGACGACGCCTCTGCTCGACACGGTGGGCTACCACCCCTACGGGACCGATGCCGCCGAGCGCCCGTGGCGGCAGCACATCGGCTCGAAGACGATCGGCCAGGGCGACTGGAACAAGCTGCTGTACAACCTCTTCCTCGCCTTCGACGACACCGCGCAGCCGCTTCCAGGCGAGGCCGGCGTCCGCATCTGGTACACGGAATCGGGCGCGCAGACGTCGATCGACCCGGAGAAGACGGCCCTGTATACGGGCGTGGAGACCGTCAAGACCGTGCCGGACTACGCAGGAGGCGAGCCCACCTCGCCCGCGCCAGCCGAGACGACCCCCGCTCCCGATCAGTGGACGCAGGCGCTCGACGCCATCCGCCTTGCCGCCTGCCAGCCCTACGTGAGTGCGTACTTCAACTTCCTGCTCGCCGACGAGCCACGCCTCGCAGGCTGGCAGTCCGGCGCCCTCTGGGCCGACCTGACGCCGAAGGATTCCGCGCCCGCGTTTTCCCAGGCGATCGGGGAGGCGACGACGACCGGCGTCGCGTGCGCTGCCCTGAAGGGTGGCGCACCGAGCTCCGACTTCATGCCGCCCGGCGCACCGTCGGGACTCGTCGCCACGGCAGCCACCGAGCCGCTCCGGGTGGAGCTCTCCTGGAGCGCCGCCAGCGACGAGACCGGCGTCACCTCCTACCGCGTCCTTCGCAACGGCACCCACGTGGCGACGACGACCGGCACGACCTGGACGAACACGTCCGTCGCCGCCGCCACGACCTACACCTACGCCGTGCGAGCGCTGGACGACGCCGGCAACATGGGCGACGCGTCCGCCACCGCGACGGTAACCACACCGGACACCATCGCCCCCTCTGCGCCGGAGACGCCGTCGGGGCAAGCGCACGGCTCGCCCCCCCGCAACGAGCTGACCTGGCCGGCTGCGACCGACAACGTCGGCGTGACCGGCTACGAGGTCCTCCGGGACGGGACGTTGCTCGGGGCCGCAACGAGCCCGGCCTACACCGACACGGCGGTCGCCAGCGCGAAGACCTATTCGTACGCGGTGGTCGCTCTCGACGCCGCCGGCAACCGCAGCCCGGCCTCTGCGGCGGTGAGTATCACCTCGATCGACTCTCTCGCCCCGAACGCGCCGACAAGTCTCGTCGCGACCGCACGCACGGCTCCCGAGCGAGTCGAGCTCACGTGGGAGGCTGCGAGTGACGACGTCGGGGTGACCGGCTACGAGATCGCTCGCGACGGCGCCGTGCTCGCAACGGTAACGGCAACGAGCTTCGTCGATCCGGCGCCGCGCGTGTCCGTCGACCATGTCTACACCGTGCGCGCATTCGATTCGGCCGGCAATCGTAGCGCTGCGGCGACCGCGAACGCACGGGTTTCGGACACCGTTGCGCCCACCACACCGACAGGTCTGACGGGAACCGCGTTCAAGAGCCCGCACAGGGTCACGCTCACGTGGAGCCCCGCCAGCGACAACGTCGCCGTCACGGGCTACCGCATCCTCCGCAACGGCGTCCTCGTCGCGTCCCCGGCAACGACCTCGTACACGGACTACGGAGTCGCACGGCGGACGACCTACGCCTACACCGTCCGGGCAGCCGACGCCGCCGGGAACCTCAGCGCGCCGTCGGCCGCGATCCAGGTGACGACGAAGAGCTAGCCGCACCGGCGGTTGCGCGGAGGGCCGTGAGTATCCTCCGGTCGCCCGTGCCCGCCGCCAGCCGTCCTCGCCTGCTCGTCTTCAACCAGTACTACTGGCCGGGCGTCGAGGCGACCGCGCACCTGCTGACGGAGCTCTGTGAGGCGCTGACGGAGGACTTCGAGGTCACCGTCATCACCGGCCGGCTCCGCGGGCGCGAGCACGACCCCGACCTCGAGCGCCGCAACGGCGTCGACGTGATCCGCCTGCGCTCGACTGCGTACGACCGGGCTCCGCTCCACCGGCGTGCGTCCAACTACGTGACCTACCTCGCGCGGGCGCTCCGGCGCGGCCTCCGCGGCCCGCGGCCCGACGTCGTCCTCTGCATGACCGATCCTCCGATCGTAGGCAACATCGCGCTGGCGGTGGCACGGCGCTTCGGTGTCCCCCTGGTCGTCATCAGCCAGGACGTCTTCCCGGAGATCGCAGTCCAACTTCAACGCCTCCGGAACCCCGCGCTCGTGCGTGTGCTCGGCGTGCTCACGAGCTACTACCTGCGCCGCGCCGATCGGGTCGTGGCCATCGGCGCGAAGATGAAGGAGCGACTCGAGGCGAAGGGCACCTCCTCCTCGCGCATCCGCGTCATCCCGAACTGGGTGGACACGGCCGCTCTCGGGCCCGCGCCGCGCGACAACCCTTGGGGGCGCGAGCACGGGCTCGCCGACCGGTTCGTCGTGATGCACTCCGGCAACATCGGCAACGCGCAGGATCTCGACACGCTCATCCTCTCGACCACCTACCTGCGCGACCTCGACGAGCTCGCCGTCGTCCTGATCGGCTTCGGTGTCCGCCATGCCGACCACGTCGCGCAGGCGCGGCGACTCGAGGCCGGCGCGGTCTCGTTTCTCGAGTACCAGCCGCGCGAGGTGCTCTCACACTCGCTCTCGAGCGCCGACGTCCATTTCGTCGGCCTCGCACGCGGGCTCTCCGGCTATGTCGTCCCGAGCCGCCTCTACGGGATCCTCGCGGTCGGGCGGCCCGTGATCGCAGCGGCGGAGGACGACAGCGAGACCGCCGAAGTCGTCCGCGCGGCGGAGTGCGGGATCGTGTTGCCGCCCGGCCGTCCGGACCTCCTCGCCGAGACGATCCGTGAGCTCGCGGCGGGCGAGCACGACCTCGAGGCGATGGGGCGGCGCGGCCGCGCCTACGTGGAGGCGGAGGCCGATCGGTCGATCGCGATCGGCCGCTACCGCCGCTTGCTGGGCGAGCTGGTTCCGCAGTGACGAGGCTCACGCTCGTTCTGGTCGCGGCAGCGGCGACTCTCGGTGCCGGTGGAGCTGCGAGCGCCGCTGTCGACCCGGCGTCCCTCGTGAACCCGCTCGTCGGCACCGGCGGCGACGCCGGACACACGTTTCCGGGCGCGGTCGTGCCCCACGGGATGGTGCAGTTCTCGCCCGTCTCCGCGAAGACGACGAGCCCTGGCGGCTACCGCTACGACGACCCGACGGTGCGCGGCTTCGCGCTGACGCGGCTGAGCGGAGCGGGATGCGCGAACGGAGGCGCGGTGCCAATCATGCCGCTACGGGAGCCGTTCCGGCAGCATCCCGCACCCTCGGCGCGGTTCGCGCACGCACGCGAGAGCGCCTCGCCGGGCCGCTACCGGGTGGCCCTCGGAACCGGAATCGAGGTCGACCTAACAGCGACGGCGCGGACGGGGTTCGCCACCTTCCGGTTCCCCGACCGCACCGGCTATCTCGCCTTCGACGTCGGCGGCGGCGCAACCGACCAGAGCAGCGTCTCCGTCACGGCGAGTGGCCCAGCCGAGCTTCAGGGCTCGGCGACCGACGCCGGCTTCTGCGGCGGCCCCTCCTCGCCCACCACGCACTTCGCCGCGCGCTTCGACCGGCCGATCGCCTCGTTCGCCTCGTGGGGCGAGGACGGGCTCGTCCAGGAGGGGGTTGCCTCCCGTCGGACAATCAACACCGGTGGCGCCCTCCTCGGCTTCCGGCTTCCGCCCGATCGCTCGCTCAGGGTAAAGGTGGGGGTCTCCTACGTCAGCACGACGAACGCGCTAGCCAACCTCGTCGCCGAGAGCAGCGGGACGTGGAACGGAGACGTGCTGGCGAAGCAGGCCCGCGGGCGCTGGAACCGCGCGCTCGACCGCATCCGCGTCGGTGGAGGCACGACGCTCCAGCGGCGGACGTTCGCGACGGCGCTCTACCACTCGCTGCTGCACCCCTCGATCGCGAGCGACGCGAACGGGGAGTACCGCGGCCGTGACGGCGCCGTACGCACCGCGAAGGGCTACACGCGCTACACGAATATCTCGGGGTGGGACACGTATCGCACGCAGATGCCGTTGCTGGCGCTGCTCGAGCCGCGCGTCGCCTCCGACGTCGTCCGCTCGCTCGTCGAGGGCGCAGCCGAGTCGGGCTCACTCGCGAAGTGGGAGCTCGGCGGGGGCGAGTCGGGGATCATGGTCGGCGATCCGGCTCCGCTCCTGATCGGCGGCGCGTGGGCTTTCGGGGCGCGACGCTTCGACACGGGCGCCGCCTTCGCGGCCATGGCGCGCGCAGCGACCGCTGTGGCGCCCGGCCCGTTCGTCTATCCGAGTCACGCGACCCCTCTCGACGGGAGCAGGTGGGGAGCGTTCGTCCGCCGGCCGGGGCTCGACCCGTACCTGGCCCTCGGCTACGTGCCTCTCGACCACGGCGACGGCTTCATCTGGGGGCCGGCCGCGACAACGCTCGAGTACGCGCTCGCGGACTTCGCGCTCGGCCGGTTCGGCCGCGCCACCGGACACGGAGGCGCGGAGTTCTCGCGGCGCTCGTCGAACTGGCGGCGCCTCTTCAATCCCGCCACCGGCTACCTCGAGCCCCGGCTCGCGAGCGGGTCCTTCCCGGCCCGGTACTCGCACACCGTCGAGAACGGCTTCGTCGAGGGCAACTCGACCCAGTACACGTGGTTCGTCCCACACGACGTCGCGGGCCTGAGCCGACTCCTCGGCGGCGAGCGGGCGTCGATCGCGCGGCTCGATCGCTTCCACACCGACCTCGACTCGAGCCACCTCGCGCCGCACGCCTGGCTCGGCAACGAGCCCAGCTTCGGGACCCCGTGGCTCTACCTCTGGCTCGGCGCGCCGTGGCGCACCCAGGCCGTCGTTCGGCGCGCCGTCGACACGCTCTTCCGACCCCGGCCCGCCGGCCTGCCCGGCGACGACGACCTCGGCGCGCTCTCGGCCTGGTACGTCTGGAGCGCCCTCGGCCTGTACCCGGCCGTCCCGGGTGTCGGCGGCCTCGCCGTCGGGAGCCCGCTCTTCCCGAGCGTCACGATCAGGTCGGGCCTGGGGCTTCTCCGGATCGAGGCGCCGGCTGCCCGTTCCGACCGTCCATACGTCCACGGGCTCACGCTCGACGGCCGATCGAAGGCGACGACGTGGCTCCCCGTCTCGTCGCTGCGAGGACGGCGAACACTTCGCTTCGACCTACGCGCCGACCCGGCGAGAGGCCGGGTGACGGCCCGGCCGCCTTCGTTTCCGCGGGGTTAGCAGGACGTTTTTGCGAGCTTTGCGCGTCCGCTCGAGCTGAGCAGCTCCGGGTGGAGGACGGCGTTGCGGACGGTCTCCCGCATCTTGCCGGCGTGCGGAACCGGGAAGTTGTCCCGCTTGCGCCGCGCGAAGAAGTACGCCGGGCCGAACGTGACCGTGAGGGTCTCCTGCGGGTCGATGCTCGTGACGAGTCGGACGAGGGCCGGAAAGCGGTCGAGCGGCACGTCGGTCGAGACGCTCGTCTCCACCGTCCTCGCCAGCGAGCCGAAGCTCCGCAGCACGGATACGGGGTCGAGTTGGTCGGCGAGAGCGCTGAGGAAGCAGCGTTGGCGCGCCATCCGGGTGTAGTCGCTCGACGCCTTCCGCGAGCGAACGTAGGCGAGCGCCTCGCGCCCGTAGAAGCGGTAGGTGCGACCGGGAACGACGTCGATTCGCGGCTTTGGCTCGCCCCAGGCCGGCCGGGTCACCGAGTCCACCAGGCGCTCCTTGACGAGGATCCTCACCCCGCCGAGGGCGTCGACGAGATCGGCGAAGCCGCGCAGGTTGACGAGGGCGTAGTAGTCGACGCGGACACCGAGCAGGCGTGAGACGGCCTGCTTGAGCGCCGTCGCCCCCGCGTCGCTGCCGCCAGGGAAGAGCTCGGGTTTCGTGCGGGCGAACCCGAGGAGGCCGTTGAGCGGCTCCCTGAACCGCTTCAGCCGCCCGCCCACGGGCACCTGAACAAGGTTGCGCGGGATCCCGAACGCGGCCGCGCGGCCCGTGCCGTGCTGCGCGGCGACGAGGATCATCGTGTCGGTTCGAGCACCAAAGTTGCCTGGCCCCTCGTCGGTGCCGAGCAGGAGGATGGTCGTCCACGGCCGCGCAGCCGTCAGGTCCTCGGCCACCACCTGCGGCAAGCGCTCGAGCGGCCGCGCCTCGCCGGGGCCGAGGTGCTCGGCGAGGCCGAGCTCCCAGCTGTCCGGCCCGACCTCGAGGGGCAGCTGCGGAGCCTCCGCGAGGAAGAGGCCGCGCGTCGCGAGCACGTCTCCCGGCTCGTCATCTGCGAACACCGTCTCGAGAACGTCGTAGCCGCGCACCGCCACGTAGGCGACGGCAATGTGCGGGACGACCGTCACGGCCGCGACAGCGGCGACGCCGATCCGCGCGGCGCGGACGCGACCGCCCCGTCCCGCGTCGAGCACGGCGAAGAGGCGAAGGGCCAGCACCGCGAGATTCGCAGCGAGCACGGCGACGACGAGCCGCCGGTCGATCGCGACGACTCCCGGAAGCCAGACTGCCGCCGCCAGCAGGCCGATCAGAGCGAGCGCCGCGAGGGCGAGCAGCAGCAGACCTCGGCGTCTCGCTCCGGAGACCAGCTGGCCGAGCCCGGGCAGGAGCATCGAAAGGAGCGCGGTCACGACCGGCGTCTGCCTCATCGCCCCATATTCTAGGAGGGCTCGGAACCCATGAGACTGCGGTAAATCCTTGTGCGGAAACGGTAAAGCTTCAGGATGCCGTCAGAACCCCTGGCTATAGTCCGCGCCGATGATCACCTCGCTCGTGACCGGCGGCGCCGGCTTCCTCGGATCTCACCTCTGTGACGCGCTCCTCGAGAAGGGACACCGCGTCGTCTGTGTCGACAACCTCGAGACCGGTTCGCTCGCCAACATCGAGCACATGCGGGACGAGCGCTTCCGCTTCACCGTCCACGACCTGATCGAGCCGATCTGGATCGACGAGCCGGTCGATTTCGTCTATCACCTGGCAAGCCCGGCCAGCCCGATCGACTACCTCCGCCTGCCGCTGGCGACGCTCAAGGTCGGCTCCTACGGGACGCACCACGCGCTCGGGCTCGCGAAGTTCAAGCGCGCGCGCTTCCTCCTCGCCTCGACGAGCGAGGTCTACGGCGATCCGCAGGTGCACCCGCAGCCCGAGACCTACTGGGGTCACGTCAACCCGATCGGCCCCCGCGGCGTCTACGACGAGGCCAAGCGCTACGCCGAGGCACTGACGATGGCGTATCACCGCCAGCAGGGGCTCGACACCTGCATCGTCCGCATCTTCAACACCTACGGCAGCCGGATGAGGCCGCACGACGGCCGGGCAATCCCGACATTCGTGCGCCAGGCGCAGGAGCAGAAGCCCCTGACGGTCTTCGGCGACGGGTCTCAGACCCGCAGCTTCTGCTACGTGGACGACCTCGTCAGAGGCCTGATCGCGCTGGCCGAGAGCGGAGAGCACCTGCCTGTCAACATCGGCAACCCGCAGGAGTTCACGTTGCTCGAGCTGGCGGAGAAGGTCGTGGAGATCTTCGGCGGTGGCCCGATCATCTTCGAGGCGTTGCCGATCGACGACCCGAAGGTGCGCCAGCCCGACATCACGCGCGCGCGCCAGCTGCTCGACTGGGACCCGGAGATCTCGCTCGACGAGGGTCTCCGCCGGCTCCAGGCGTCGCTCCTGCCGGAGTCGGCCGTTGTCTAGGCGACGGCTGTTGTCTAGACGACTGCTAGGGACGCTGGCCGTCCTCGTTGCCACCGCTTCCCTCTGCGTGCCGGCCGCGTCCGCCTCGCGCTTCATCGAGCACGGCATCTTCGACGATGCCCAGATCCACTACGGCAATCCCGACGTCGTCTTCCCGATGCTCCGGCAGCTCCGCTCACAGCTGCTGCGAATCAATCTCCAGTGGGGCGGCGTCAACGGCGTTGCCAGGCGGCGGCCCGCGCGGCCGGCGAATCCCGCGGATCCAGCCTACGACTGGGCTGTCTATGACCGCACCGTGAACTATGCGCAGCAGTACGGGCTCAAGGTCGTCTTCGCGATCATCGGCACGCCGCCGTGGGCGAACAAGGCGGCCGGGGTGAACGTCGCGCCGAAGAACCCGCTCGACCTGCAACGCTTTGCGGCCGCGGCAGCCACGCGCTACAGCGGCACGTACGAAGCCGAGGACGGTCGCATCCTCCCACCCGTGCTTCGCTGGCTTGCCTGGAACGAGCCGAACACGCCGGTCTTCCTGCGCCCGCAATTCCGCCTCGTGCGGGGCAAGCAGGTGATCCAGAGCGCAATCGATTACGCGAAGATCTGCAACGCGATCGTCAAGGGCGTCCGGGTCACACGCGTCGGAGCAGCCAAGGTCGCCTGCGGCGTCACCGCTCCTCGCGGGAACAACAACCCGAATACGAGCCGCCAGTCGGTCTCGCCGCTCGTCTTCCTTCGCGCCATGCACAAGGCCGGCGCGAGAGGGTTCACCGCCTACGCCCACCACCCGTACTACGGCGGGCCGAACGAGACGCCCTCCACGCTACCGCCCGGCGGTATGCGCGGCCAGGCTGCAACCGCGGTCACGCTCGGCAACATCAACACACTGATCGCAGAGGTGACGCGCCTCTTCGGCAAGAAGCGCATCTGGATCACCGAGTACGGCTACCAGACGAAGCCGCCCGACCCGATCTTCGGTGTCTCGCTCGCCAACCAGGCCAAGTACCTGACCGAGGCGTACGGGATCGCGAAGAAGCACCCGCGAATCGACATGTTCCTCTGGTTCCTGTTGCGGGACGAGCGGCAGGCATTCATCGAGTCTGGTTGGCAGTCCGGTCTCCTCACCGCCACCGGGCGCAAGAAGCCCGCGTTCACCGCGTTCCAGCGCCTCCGCGCCCGATAATCCTCCCATGACCGTCGAGTGGCCGGGTGAAGAGCGGCGCCGGCCGTCGCAAACCGGGGCGACCTGGACCGTGCGCGCTCCGCTCGCGGCCTGGCTCATCGAGGAGGCGGGCGCCGGTGCCGGGGGATACCGCGTCCTCGACGTCGGCTGCGGCCCCAAGCCGTACTACCCGTTCTTCGCCGAGCGCGCGACGGAGTATGTCGGGGTCGACGTCGTGCATCCTGCGGCCGAGCTCCGAGGCTCGGTCGAGGCGCTGCCGGTCGGCGACGGGAGCTTCGACATCGTGCTCTGCACGCAGGTGCTCGAGCACTGCGACGACCCGGCGCAGGCGGTGCGAGAGCTCTGTCGAGTGACGGCCCCGGGGGGACGCGTGCTCGCCTCGACGCACGGCGTGCAGCTCTACCACCCCTCGCCGAACGACCACTGGCGCTGGACGCACACCGGACTACAGCGTCTCTTCGAGGACAACTGCGATTGGGCGCGGGTCGACGTGCGCGCCGGCGCGGGTACCGCGGCCTGCCTGGGAATGCTGCTCGGGACGTACGTGGAGATCGCCTGCCGACGTGCGGGGGCTCGCACAGCCGCCCGGGGGCCTGTGTGGCTCCTGAACCGGACCGCCTTCGCGATCGACTCGAAGTCGGCGCTGCTGCGCGAGCCGCGGCAGGGATCCTTGACGGCGAACTTCCACGTCGTCGCCACCAAGCCTCACTGAGTAGCGGATGCGCTTCTTCCGGCGGAACGCGCTCGGCATCTACGCGGTCTACGGAGTCTCGATCATCTCCGGCCTCGTCGTCACGCCCATTCTCCTCGGCGCCATCGGCACGGAATCGTTCGGGATCTGGGCATTCATCGGGGCGGTCACGATCTACCTGTCCGTCCTCGACCTCGGCGTCGGACCCTCGGTCGTCCGCTTTGCGGCCGAGGCGCGCGGACGCCGTGCGCCCGAAGACACGAATGCGATCGCCTCGCTCGGACTCGCGCTCTACGGGGTGATCGGGCTCGCCACGCTGCCGATCGGCCTGGCGCTCGCCTGGGTCGTGCCGGCGCTCGTCGACACACCAGCCGACCAGATCTGGCCCGCGCGCATCGCAACGTTCCTCGTCGTGCTCTCGATCGCAGCGCGGTTCCCGCTCGGACTGTTCAACAACCTGCTGGTCGGCCAGCAGCGGTTCGATCTCCAGAACGGCGCCAACTTTGTCTCGATGGCGCTCTACGCGACGCTCGTGGCGATCCTGCTTCCGAACGGCGGCGGCCTGATCCTGCTCGGCGCGCTGACCCTTGCCACTCAGGTGCTGCGGCTCGCGCTCCCGCTCGCGTGGCTGCGCCGAGAGCTGCCGGACCTGCGGCTGCGCCGCTCCTACCTCTCGCGCGCACGCATCCGCGAGTTGATCGTCTTCAGCTGGAGCAACTTCCTCGTCCATGTCGCGAACAAGGTGGTCTTCGCCACCGACATCGTCGTCGTTGGGATCGTGCTCGGCCCCGAGGCAGCGGCCCTCTACGCGATCCCGGCCAAGCTCTTCACGCTCGCGTTTGGCCTCGGTAGCGTCGGCACGAACCTGCTCTACCCTGCACTCGCGGAGCACGAGGGGGCCGGCGAGGACGAGCGCCAGCGGCGCCTGCTCCTCGCGGGGCTGCGCGGCGGTACCGCCGCCGCCGTCCTCCTGGCGCTACCGCTGCTCTTGATCCCGGATCAGCTGATCGAAGGCTGGGTGGGCGACGGCTACGGCGAGAGCTCGCCGGTGCTTGTCCTGCTCGCTCTCGTGCTGCTCGTCCATCAGCCCATCTATCTCGTCACGCAGTTCCTGATCGCGCGGGCGCGCCAGCGAGCGATCGCGCGCGCACTCGTCCTCGCGGGCGTCGCGAACGTCATCCTCTCGGTCATCCTGGCCACCACGGTCGGGCTCTGGGGCGTCGCGCTCAGCACCCTGCTCTCTGACGTCGCCGTCCTGCTCTACGTCGTCCCGGCGCTGGTCGCCCCGGCCGCATCGCTGCCGGTCGGCGCCTTCGTCCGCTCTGCGCTGAAGCCGGTCGTGCCCGCCGCCGCCGCAGCCCTGCTCGTCCTCGTCGCCGTCGCCCGTCTGACGGAGCCCGACACGCTGCTCGAGCTCCTCCCCCTCGGGCTCGGCTGGCTCGTCGCCTGCGGCGTCGCCCTCTGGCGCTTCGGCTTCGACGCGAGCGAGCGAGCCACGATCGGGCGCCAGCTGCGCCCGCCCGCCGCACCCGTACCCGAAGGTCTCTAGCCCGAACGCCGCGGTAGGTAGAGGTCGAGCAGCTCCTCGTACCGTCGCGCCAGCACGTCCCAGTCGAGCTCGGCGCCGGCGCGTTTCGCCGCCGCGGCGAGCTCGGCCCGCGCCGGCTCGTCCAGCGCGAGCCTGACGACGGCCTCGACGAACTCCCGCGGCGTCCCGACGAGGACACCTGCCCCAGTCTCGCGAAGGTTCTCCGTCACCTCGTAGTCGTAGGAGACCGTCGGCACGCCGAGCCCGATGAACTCCGCCACTTTGGCCGCCTGAATGCCCTTGTCCTCGGTGCGCGGGTAGAGCGCGAGATCGAACACGGACGTGGTTGCGAGCGCCTCCTCCCGCGGCAGCCGACCGAAGAGGAGGATGTCGTCGCGGCCAGCCACGCGCGTCGAGATCCGCTCGCTCGCGCCACCGACCAGCCAGAGACGCGACTTCGGCAGCCGAGCGTGGATCTCGTCCCACAGCTCGAGCAAGTGCTCAACGTTGTAGAGGGAACTGTCGCCACCGCGATCCTCCGTGGCGAGCAGATGGGCGGACATCCAACCGACGACGAGCTCGCCGGAGCGACGGCGAGCCACGGCTGCTGCGACCAGATCGTCGCGAAGCGAGCTCAGGCTGACCCCCTGGGGGATCACGTGGTAGGGCTTGTCAACGCCGAGGCTCTGGAAGCGGCGGCCCGCGCGTTCGGCCGTGACGACGTAGGCAGCGAGGGTCGGGCGGCGCATGAGCGCCACCTCCCGCGAGCTGAACGTGGGATCGTCGACGTCGGAGACCGCCCGCCCCGCGAAGTGCGCGAGCTGCTCGTTGTCGGCGGTGAACATCGTCCTGTAGCGCCGGTTCGCTAGGGCGAAGAGAGCAGGGTTCCGCACCCCCCGGCTCCAGCGAAACGCGCGGTACTGGAGGCCGCGCGGGACGCGCCGATCCGAAACCGTTATGAGGTAGCCGTCGAGCCTCGCGAGGCGCGGCACGAGTTCCGCATAGCGCGGGTTGTTGTGCCCCTTGAACCACAGGCTCGTGAAGAAGACGCGCGTGGGATCGGGTGGCGCGCCGGCGATCAGCTCGCGAAGACGGCGCCGCTGCATCGCCTGGGAGTCTACGCTCGCATCTAGAGCCCAATGCTCAACCTGCCGGCCCACCCGGGCACGACCGGCTACGCGCTGCTGGCGATCGGGGCGGTGGCCGGCCTGCTGCTCCTCCTCTTCGGCCGGCGCCCGGTCGGCGCGACGGTGGGCGACGACGGCCCGCTGACGCTGATCGTCACGGGGACGCTGGCCTTCTGCCTTGCCGGCGCTCCCTTCACGCTCTGGCGGGTCCTCGCCGACATCCGGGAGACCGCACCCGTAACGCCGGAGCATGCGGAGTACGTGGGGGCGGAGACGAAGCTGATCGACGGCGAACTCGTCCGGCAGATCGAGCGGTTGATCCCGCGGGAGGACAGCTATGGCGTCGGCGTCTCGCCGGACGCCTATGTCGAGGTCCGGGAGTCGCTCGCGCTCTGGCTCGGCTACGAGCTCGTTCCGCGTCGGCAGGCCCACCGTCCGCAGGAGGCCGAGTGGGTCGTCACCTGGGGAGCGACGCCTGCTGAGCTTGGGCTTCGCACGCGCCCGCCTCGCCTCGTCGGCCGTAATCGGCTCTCCGACCGGGAACCGGTCTACCTCGCGCGGACGCGCTCGTGACCCGCGACCTGCTCACGCTCGTCTTCGCGAACGGCTGCATCCTGGCGGCCGGTCACGGAGTGCTCCGCGCGGCGGGTGTTCGGCCGGCCCTGCTCGACCTCCCCTGGGCATTCGGAGTCGCCTACGTTGCGGGAGCCGCCGCCGTCGGGGTCATCGGCTCGATCCTGCTCGTGGCCGGGCTCGCGCTGACGTGGTGGCAGCTGGTACTCCTCTGTGCCGCCATCCTCGCCGGCGGCCTCGTCCCAGGGCTTGTGTCGCAGCGACACAAGCCTCCTCGGATCGCGCTGCGGCCCCACCGGGTGGTGGTGACCGGCTGGCCCAGGCTGCTGCCGCCGGCGACGGCGCTCGCGCTTGCCGTTCTCGCTGCCGATCTCGCGGTGCAGCCGCTCTGGACGGACGACGCCTGGTCGATCTGGACGATCAAGGCCGCGTCGGTCGTCGAGCTCGGCGGGCTCGACCCGGGGTTCCTATCCTCTGCGGCCGTCTTCAACGCGGACTATCCGCTCGTCGTGCCCGTGCTCGAGCTCGTCGCGATGCGCTTCTGCGGACTCCCGAACGAGCTCGTGCCGCTCCAGCTCGGGCTCGTCTTCCTCGCCTTCCCCGCCGCCCTCGTCGCGCTCTTGCGGGAGCGGGTTCGCCCCGTCGTGCTTCGGACGGTCGTGCTCGCGGTCGCGCTGGCGCCGACGCTGCAGGTCCAGGCCGCGTCAGCGGTCGCAGACGTCACGCTGGCCGTCTTCTTCGCGCTGGCGGCCGCTGCGGGCTGGCGCTGGGTGGAGACGGGAGAGAGCCAGCTGCTCTGGCTCTCGGGTGTCTTCGCTGCCGGCGCGATCGGCACGAAGACCGAGGGGCTCGTCTTCGTCGGCGTCCTCGTCGTCGCCCTGGCGATCGTGGCCGGTGGGCGCCGGCGATCCGCACAGCTTGCGGCGGTTGGTCTCGCGGCGGGCTTGACCCTGTTGCCCTGGGAGCTGTGGACGCGTCGCCACGAGGTCGGCAACGCAATCTCAGGCGCGGGCGGAGCGAGCTTCGGCCCGGTCGACCGTGTGCCCCGCGCGGGCTCCGACATGGTGAAGGAGCTCGTCGACCCGTCGTCGTGGCTCGCCCTGGTCGCGCTCGGCTGCGCCGCGATCGTCGTCGCCTTCAGCCGCCGGGAACGGCGCGCGGCGCTCTTCACGGCCGTCGTGGCGGTCGGCTGCCTCGCTGGCGTGCTCGGCGCCTACTGGACGACTCCGCTCGACTTCGACTACCACGTTGCGACCTCGGTGCGACGGACGATCGTCGCACCGGTGCTGTTCGTCGCTGCGATGACGCCGCTACTGCTGGGTCGCCTCGCGGTAGACGCTCAGCGTCCGCTCGGTCATCCGCGCGACTGAGAACTGGCTGCGCGCCCGGATCAAACCCGCCTCCCCCAACCGCCGCGCGCCCTCCGGATCGGCCAGCAGTCGGTCGAGCGCCCCCGCCACGCCAGGCGCGTCTCCGGCGTCGACGAGGATTCCGGTCCGACCGTCCTCGACCACCTCAGGGACGGCGCTCACTCTTGTTGCCACTATAGGCAACGATGCCAGCATCGCCTCGAGGAGGACGATCCCGAAGCCCTCCCACCGCGAAGTGTGAACGAACACGTCGGCGCGCTCGAGCCAGTCGCGGGTCTCGATCCGGCCGGGTAGGAGCACGGCATCGTCGAGTCCGAGCGCCAGCGCTCGAGCACGCGTGGCGGCGTCGAGCGGTCCGGCGCCGAGAATCGCGAGCCGCGCCTGGGGGTGCCGCTCCCTGATCAGCGCGAACGCCCGCAGAAGCGTCGCGTGATCCTTCTGGTCGATCAGCCGGCCGGCGGCGAGGAGGAGCGGCGACTCGCGCGCGATCCCGGCCGCCTCGGGCGTGATCTCAGATCGCGCAGCCGGGAGGGCGTCGAGCCCGTAGTGGATCGTCACGAGCTTCCTCGAGTCGTGACCGGCCGCGGCGAGGAACTGGTGGACTGCTGCCGAGATCGCGATCAGCCGGCGCGCTCCTCGGGCGAAGAGGCGATCGACGTAGCGGAAGGGCCCCAGCAGGTAACGGTCGTCGTTGTGGCGCGTCGAGAGGTACGGGAGCCTGAGCGCGTGGGCTGCGATCGCGCCGTAGACGTCCGCGTGCACGAGGTGGGTGTGGAGCAGGTCGGGCCGCTCCGCGCGGACCGCGCGGATCACGTCACGGGCCATGCGGGGGCTTGCGTCGGCGCCGCAGCGGACGTGGCGGTAGGGCACGCCGACCTCGTCGAGGCGTCGGAGGAAGCGAGGCGCCTCGCTCCCAGGCTCGTCGAGCCCGAGGAAGCACGCGTCGACACCGGCGTCGCGCAGGGCTGGCAGGAGCGCGAGGAGGTGGTTCTCCGAGCCGCTCACTCCGCGGAGCTTGTGCACGTGGAGAACCTTCAATTTCTAAGCAGCGATCGGTACAGAGCATCGACCTCGTCCGCCATCCGCCCGGTCGCGAAGCGCGCCCGCACGTCGTCACCGCCGCGCCGTCCGAGCTCCCGCCGCAGCTCCGGGTCGCGCGCGAGCATGGCGAGGGCGGCGGCGAGGCCGTCCGTATCGCCGATCGGCCTCAAGAAACCGCTCTCACCCTCCTTCACGACCGCGGCCGTCCCGCCGGCGCGGGTCGCGATCACCGGACGATCGGCCGCGAGCGCCTCGATCGCCACCACGGGCGCACCCTCGTTCTCCGACGTCAGCAGCAGGGCGTCGAAGGCCGCGTACCAGCCGCGGAGGCCCTGCTGGAATCCCACGAAACGGCAGCGCTCGAACACTCCGAGCTCACGCGCAAGGCGCTCGGTGTCGGCGCGCTCGTCGCCGTCACCGACGAGCACGAGCACGGCGTCGACTCCGTCGTCCAGCAGCACCCGGAGCGTCCGCGGGAGGTCGAGCGGGCGTTTGATCGGCGTGAACCTTCCGGCCCAGCCGACGACGAACGTGTCCTCCTCGACGCCGAGCCGAGCGCGGATCGTCGCTCGCGCCGCCGTGTCGGCGTCGCTCCACGGAGGCAGGTCGAAGCCGTACGGCACGACGACGATGCGCTCCCGCGGTGCAACTCCGAATCTCACCAAGTCGTTCTGCACCTCCTCGCTCACCGCCACGAGCGCGTCGGCCGACCGTGCGAGCAGGCGCTCGATCAGGCGAAACGCACGCTCTCGCCGCGGATCGAAGTAGCCGCGCAGGACGTGGCCGTGGTAGGTGTGCACGACGGCCCGCGGGCGCGCCGTACCGGAGAGAAGCGCGGCGATACGGCCCGTGGCGCCGGCCTTCGAGGTGTGGGTCTGGAGCACGTCCGGGCGCGTCGCCCGCAGGACGTCGCGCAGCGCACGGATGGCCGCGAGGTCGGCTCGCGGCGACAGCTCGCGCTGCAGCGCCGGCAGCTGCTGCACGCTGACGTCGAGCTCCTCCGCAACGTAGTCCATCGACTCCTCGCCCGTCGCGAGGGTTCCGGCAACGACCAGCACATCGTTCCCGCGCCGCTGCTGCTCGCGCGCCAGTTGCAGGACGTGCAGGGCGGCACCGCCGACGTTCAGGCGCGCGATCGCATGAACGATTCGAAGCGAGCTCATGGGCGCAGTCGACGATCTCCGACGACGTGCGGGGTCACCGCAACGACGCCGATCGTGAGCCAGAATATCGAGGCGACCGGAGAACCCCCGAAGAGCGCGGCTCCGGCGAGCGCTCCCGCGAGGCCGCCGAGCCAGCCCGCCGGGACGAGCGCGTGCTCGAGTGGCGGCGCCCGCAGTCCGACGCCGAGCCCCCGCCGGATGGCGAGGAACGCGATCAGCAGGAAGAGGAGACCCCCGACGAGGCCGAGCTCGAGCAGGATCTGGTCGTAGGTCTGCTGCGGGATGAAGGTGCCCTCCAGGTCGCGGAAGTACTGCGCCGGCTGATCCGGGAACCGCGCGCGGGCGTCGGGCAAATACCGCGCGTAGTCCTCCGCGGGAAGCTCCCCGTGCCAACCGGTACCGAGAACCGGGCGATCGAGGAAGACGCGGCCGCCGACATAGGCGAAGATCAGGCGCTGGCTCCAGCTCGCGGCGTACTGACCCGGCCGCTCGGGCTCCGGGCCGAACCACTCCTGAATGAAGCCGAGCTCGCCAGTCCGCAAGGTCAGCGTCGCTCCCGTGACGGCGACCACGACTCCGAGCGTGACGAGCAGCGCGCCCAGGCGCAGGGAGCGGCGGCCGAGCGCGAGCGCGACCAGCACTGCGGCGGCCAGGTAGAGGCCCAGCAGGCTCGCGAGCGACGCACCCAGCGCGATTGCGAAGCCGCCGGCGACGATTCCGGCGAGGGCGATGGATCCCGGCCGCCCTGGCCTCGCGTAGACGGTCGCGAGGCCGATCACCAGCGCGAGCGTCCCAAGAGCCGCGAGGTCGTGCTCGCCCATGAACGAACCCTGGCGCCCACCCCCGCCGGCGACGAACTCGACCGCGCCCCAGGCGACAGCGACGACGCAGAAGCCGACCACGACCCCGAGCAACGTGACGAGACGATCCCGGTCCTCGACGAAGGCCACCGCACCGAGCGTGAGCGCGAAGAGCTCCACGAGCCTGCCCGCCGAGGTGAGCGCATCGACGCCGTTCGGGATCGCCGACACGGCGATCAGGGCGGCAAAGGCGGCGGCCGCGAGCACGAGGCTGCGACCCGGAACCACCCGACGCGCCCGCAACCGCCACCCGGCGAGCAAGGCGGTCGCGACGAGGGCGAGGTCGACCGGCCCGACGGAGAGGTCCGCGCCGCCGAGGCCGACCTCCACGCTCGGTAGATCCCTGGCACGCAGCAGCGAGAGCACGACAGCCAGGAGAAAAACGGTGAAGGAGAGATCGCGGAGAGGCGCGAACGCTCGCCGCGGCGGTCTCGGCATCGGGAGAACCTATGCTACGCGTGTTCTCCGGTGCGCTCGCGCCGGGCCCGAGCCCCAGAGGCTCTTACATGCGCATCGCCTTCTTTACCGGAATCTGGCCCCCTGACGTCGGCGGCCCCGCGACCCACGGGCCCGACTTCGCCCGCTTCCTCGTTGGCCGCGGCCACGCCGTTCATGTCGTCACGATGGGCGACGGCGAGCCCACGGAGCGCCCGTGCGAGGTATCGGTTGTCTCACGCCGGCTTCCATTTCCACTCCGCTATGGGCAGGTGACGCTGCGCGGCGCCCGCGCGGCGCGCAGCGCCGACGTCGTCTACGCCACCGCCACCTACGCGGCCGCCGCGGCCGCCGCCACCGTGGCGCGGCGCCCGCTCGTCGCGAAGCTCGTCTCGGACCCCGCCTACGAGCGAGCCCGTCGCCTCCGGCTCTTCACCGGGACGCTCGAGGACTTCCAGCACTCCGCGACGGCTGCGGTACGAGCCCTACGGGGGGCGAGGACGCGGGCGCTCGGGACGGCGACCGCGATCGTGGTGCCGAGCGCCTACCTGGCAGAGATCGCGGTCGGCTGGGGGCTCGACCGCCACCGGATAACGGTGCTCACGAACCCCGCGCCCCCGCCTGTGGCCGTGGAGCCCGCGGTGCTCGAGCCCGGCACCTTCGTCTTCGTCGGGAGGCTGACCGAGCAAAAAGCGCTCGGCGTGGCGATCGACGCGATCGCGCGGACGCCGGCCGCAAGCCTTGCGATCGTCGGCGACGGGCCGGAGCGGGCGCAACTCGAGCGCATCGCAGCGGCCTCAGGCGCCTCCGACCGGATCCGGTTCCTTGGCTCGCGGACGCGCGACGACGCGCTGCGAATCGCGGCCGGCGCCGAAGCGGGCATCCTCTCGAGCGCCTGGGAGAACCTGCCTCACTCGGCCGTCGAGGCGCTGTCGGTCGGCGTGCCCGTCGTCTCGACCGCAGTCGGCGGGGTGCCCGAAGTCGTCCACGACGGTGAGAACGGCCTGCTCGTACCGCCCGGAAGGCCGGACGAGCTGGCCCGGGCGCTCGCGCGCATCCTGGAGGAACCCGGCCTGCGCGAGCGGCTCGCCGCCGCGGCGAAGCCGTCGGTGGCGGGACTCTCGAGCGACGTGATCTACGCGCGGCTCGAGGGCGTGCTCGCCGGAGTGTCACGATGACCACCGGTGTCGATGGCCCGGCCTGCCGATGACGGATCGGCCCCGTGCGCTCTTCGTCGGGCGGATGCGCTACACCCTGCCGCTGCCGGAGTGGCTCGCGAAGAAGTGGGATGCGATCGAAGGTGAGCTCGACTACCGGGTGGTGGGTGCGGCCGCGCCCGAGAGCGACACCAGTAGCCATCGCTTCCACCTCGCGGCTCCCTCGCGCCCGCGCATCCTCGACGGCCTGCTCTTCTACCTGCGACTCCCGTTCCGCCTCCGCAACGAGATTCGAGGGTTCAAGCCCGAGGCGGTGTTCGCCTCCGACCCTTTCCTCGGCGCCTGCTCGCTCCTCGGACGGGCGCTCGCCCGTCGTCCGACGAAGGTGATCGTCGAGGTTCACGGCGATTGGAAGACGTTCACGCGGCTCTACGGCTCGCCGGGCCGGCGCCTCGTGACGCCCCTGGCGGATCGTGTCGCCGAGTATTCCGTGCGTCACGCCGACGCGACGCGGGCGGTGTCCACCTTCACTGCCAGTCTGATCGAGGACACGCGCGGGGTGCCGCCTAGCGCTCTGTTCACGCCGTTCAGCGATCTCTCGGCCTTCGCCGAGCGGCCGCCCGTGGAGCTCCCGGAACGGCCGACGATCCTCTCGGTGGCCGCACTCGAGGCCTACAAGAACCTCGCGGGGCTCGACGCCGCGTGGCGCGTGCTGGCCGGGCGATTGCCGGACGCTCGGCTCGTACTCGTCGGCAGCGGCTCACAGCGCACTATCGCCGATCGCCTCGTCCACGACTTCCCGGGTCGGGTGGAACACCACGCGTGGCTCGATCCGAACGCGGTCGCGGCGGCACTCGACGACGCCACGCTCCTCGTCCTGCCGTCGTGGCCGGAGGGCCTCGGCCGCGTGGTGATCGAGGCGTTCGCCCGCGGCAGAGCCGTCGTCGCAACGGATGCCGGCGGGATTCCCGACCTCGTCACGCACGAACGCCAAGGCCTGTTGATCCCTCCCGGCGACGTGCCGGCGCTTGCCGCCGCACTCGAGCGAGTTCTCGGGGATCGCGTCCTTGCAGAGCGGCTCGGCGCGGCTGCGCGGGAACGCTACGCGGAGTGGCACTCGACGCCGGAGGAGCTGGCCCGCCGGCTGCGCGAGCTGCTGGAGTCGGCGGCGGCCGGACGAGCGCGCTGAGCATGCGGCTCCTCTTCGTCACGCAGACGATCGACGCCGACCACCCAGCGCTCGCTCAGACGATCGACCTGGTGCGGGAGCTCGCCGCTCGCTCCGAATCCGTCACCGTTCTCTGCGACTCGGTTCGCCGGCACGACCTGCCGCCGAACGTCGAGCTCCTGACCTTCGGCGCCCGCTCCAGGACGGGCCGTGGGCTCCGCTTCGCGCGCGCCGCGGCGGCGGTACTTCTCCGATCCGAAGGACGGCCCGACGCCGCGGTCGTTCACATGGTGCCGCTGTTTCTGCTCCTGCTTGCGCCGCTCGCCAAGGCGCGGAGCGTCCCGCTCCTGCTCTGGTACACGCACTGGCACGCTGGGCGCTCGCTCCGGCTTGCGACCACGCTCGCCGACACGGTGCTCAGCGTCGACCGGCGCTCCTTCCCGCTCACGACCGCAAAGCTGCACCCGACGGGGCACGCAATCGACGTCGCCCGCTTTGCACCGGCCGAAGAGGCGCCGGCCGAGGAGACGCCGACGTCTGAACGCCTGCGACTGCTCGCGCTCGGCCGGATGGCGCGCTGGAAGGGATACGAGACCATGCTCGACGGGCTTCGGCTCGCTGTCGCGCGTGGACTCGACGCGGAGCTCGAGCTGCGCGGGCCGGCGCTGACCGAGGACGAGCGCGCCCATGGGGCCGAGCTCGAGCAACTCGTCGCAGGCTCGGAGGAGCTGCGCGGCCGGGTTCGCCTCCAGCCACCGGTGTCACGCGATCGGATCCCGGCCCTGCTCCAAACCGCGCACGCGCTCCTGAGTGCGACGCAGCCACGCGGCGGCGAGACTCTCGACAAGGTGGTCTACGAGGCGGCGGCCTGCGGTGTCCCCGTCGTCGCGAGCAACACGGCGCTGACGGAATTCCTCGGCGATCTCGACCTCGAGCTCCGCTTCCCCCCACGCGACGCGGAGGCACTGGCCCGCGTGCTGCTCGAGCTTGGCGCTGCAACCCTGGAGGAGCGCCGGCGCGTCGGTCTCGAGCTCCGGCAGCGGGTGATCGCCGGGCACTCGGTGGAGTCGTGGGCGGACACCGTTGCCTCGCTCGTAGTAGCCCCCGGGCGGCAGTAACATCGCGTCGTGGCGACGCCGCCCTCGGAGCCGGCATTGAGCTCCCGCGAGCGCGACGTCCGGGCGGGGCGGCCGTACGTCCTCTCCCGGGCGCCGCTGCGCTCCTTCTTCCGGCGCACCCTCGGGGTCGTGACGCTGGCGGCGCTCGACGCACTCGGGCTCGCGCTCGGGCTCTACGCGGCACTCGTCCTCCGTGCACTCCTCTACGGCGACGACGTCTTCTGGAGCCTCCTCTGGCGCACCGGGCCGCGCGAATGGCTCCCGTTCCTGATTCCGATCACCCTGCTCGTCTTCTGGCAGGCCGGGCTCTACGCGAGACGAGAACGGCGGAGCGGCCTCGGCCGCGTCGCCTCCTCGCTCGTGCTCGTAGCTGCGATCACGCTGGCATTCGGCCTGGGCACGGACTACGACTTCACGACGTCCGGGCTGATCCCGACCGCATTCGTCACGTGCACGATCCTGATCGGCCTGCTCCGAGCCGCCTATGACTCCTTCACGAGCGAGCTGCAACGCGTCCTCGGCGCGCGTCCGCGGGCGCTGATCCTGGGCGAAGGTGAGAGCCTGGCGACGCTCCAGCGGCTGCTCACGTCGCGCGGTGGGCTGGCGTACGAATTCGTCGGTTCGCTCCAACCACGCTCGGGCGAGAGCTTCGCCGACCGGCTCGCGCTGGCGCGGCCGGACGAGGTGATCCTCAGCGAGGGAGACTTCGACGAGCCGGAGGTGCTCGAGGTCGTCGAGACCGCCCACCGTGCGGGCGTGAGGGTGCGGATCGCGCCGAGGGCGACGGAGCTGCTGCTGCAACGAGGCGAGTACGTGCCGGGGCAGGGCGTGCCACTGTTCGAGCTCCGGCCCCCCGTTCTCGCCGGCGCCGACTGGGCCGTCAAGAAGACGTTCGATCTCACCGTCAGCTCCCTCGTCGTGATCGTGGGCCTGCCCGTCTGGCTCCTGATCGCGCTTGCGGTCAAGCTCGACTCCCGCGGCGCCGTCCTCTACCGCGACCGGCGGGTGGGCGTCGGCGAGCGGGAGTTCGGGATGCTCAAGTTCCGGACGATGGTGCAGGGCGCAGCTGAGCTCCAGGACGAGCTCGAGCTGCGCAACGAGGCCGGCGGCGCCCTCTTCAAGATCCGGGAGGATCCGCGAGTGACGCGGGTAGGGAAAGCGCTGCGCCGGTTCTCGCTGGACGAGCTGCCGCAGGTACTGAACGTCCTGCGCGGCGAGATGAGTCTCGTCGGCCCGCGGCCGCTGCCGCTGCGCGACTACCGCCAGCTCGAGCTCTGGCACCGCAAGCGCTACCACGTGCTGCCGGGGATCACCGGCCTCTGGCAGATCTCCGGCCGCTCCGCCCTCACCTTCGACGACCTCGTGCGGCTCGACTTCTACTACATCGAGAACTGGTCGATCTGGCTCGACATCTCGATTCTCGTGAAGACGATCCCGGCCGTGTTGGCCGGACGGGGCGCGTACTAGACCCAGATCCGCGCGCGATCGTCTCAGAGGCGGACGCGCCGCGCGCTACCACAGACGCCGTTGCGCGTGTGTGACGGATTCGTCACGATTCGTGCAGCGCACCTGGACGGTCTCAGAGACGGTTGCAGGGCCGATCGTGCTGCGTGGTCACCGGACGGGCAGCGGCTCGCCTTCAGCGACAGTAAGAGGCTCACGGTCGCGAACGTGGACGGCAGCGATCCGAAGGTCATCGCCGGTTGCGGCGGTGATCCAACCTGGTCGCCCGACGGCGCGTGGATCGCGTACATCGCCTGTTCGAGAGAGCTCCACACGCAGCTGAATGTCGTTTCGTCCTCGGGCGGGACGCCGATCCGCCTGAGCCGAACCGCGTACCACTCCGGGAGTCCCGACTGGCGGCCGGCGAGGCCTAGCTCGAGCTAAGGGAAGCGGCTCGTCCCGCGGTCGAGGTCGAGCTCCCCGCCATTCCGGCACTCGCCCGGCACGAGGTACTCCGGCGCCGAGCGGGCGAGGGTCGCGTTGTCGGCGAGCTGCTGGCGCATCATCCCGGCTGCCGTCTCCTCGGAGAGACCGAGCCGGCGGCCGAGCCCGATACCGCTCTGGAAGGCGTAGCAGTTGGTGACGCCCTCGTCGCTCTCCCCGCGGAGGTGCCACGCCTCGTGTGCGAGCACGGCGAGCGCCCGCGCCGTCTGGCTGAACGCGCCCTCGTCGTCCTCGAACGCCAACCGGTGGAGCCGGTAGCAGATCGAGGGTGTGAGGAACGCGAGTCGACCGCCCACCTCGGCGACGCCGTCCGCGTGCTGGACGACGCCGACCGCCTCGCCACGGGCGTCGCAGCGCACGTCCGTCTCATGGCCGGCGATGGCAGCTGCCTCGCGCGAGAGCAGCTGCTGCGTCCGCGCCCGCTCGTCGCCGTCGAGCCCGTCCCAGCCTCGGTCGGGAAGCAGCACGAAGAGCACGACGGCGAGCACCGCGAGCACGCCGAGACCCTCGAGTCGTGCGAGGGGGCGCCCCCGCGGCGCCGGAGGAGGTCGCGGGGCCGGCGGCTCGAGCGGCGGCTCACCGCGACGCAGCCGCTCGCGTGTCTCCTCGACGAGCTCCGCCAGCTCCTCCTCGGTCTTCCCTGTCGCGGGCAGCCAGACTTCCCGCCCGTCGATCTGGACGAGCGCCGGCTCGAGCCATTCCTGACCGCCGAAATCCGAGAGATCGGACTCCTGCGGGCTTCGTCCGCGACGCGCCGGCACGGTTCCGCGGTCGCCCAAGCCGCCGACGAGGAAGTGCAGCTCGAGCGCTGCCACGACGGTGAAGGGGATCCAGATCGGGATCGCGGACTGCAGCTCGGGCAGGAAGAACCAGGCGACGAGCAGCACCACGGCGAGCACTCGCAGCCGACGTGGAGTGAACGTCACCTCTCTCTCACCGTCCAGCCGAGCAGCCGAGCTCTCAGTCGCCGACTCGCACGCGGAAGAGCACCCAGATCGCCTTGAACCCGTCGCGCCACGTGATCTTCTTGCCCTCCTCGTAGGTGCGCCCGTAGTAGGAGATCGGCAGCTGGTAGACCCGCAGCTTCCGCTTGCAGACCTTGGCCGTGATCTCCGGCTCGATCGAGAAGTCGCTCTGGCGGAGATCGAGACTACGCAGGACGTCGCTGCGGAAGGCCTTGTAGCCGGTCTCCATGTCGCTGACGGTCGTGTTGTAGAGAACACCCGTGAGCAGGGACAGGAAGCGATTGCCCACGAGGTGCCAGAAGAGGTAGGCCCGCTGCGGCTTGCCGCCCGAGAGGCGGGAGCCGAAGACCACGTCGGCGACGCCGCGCTCGATCGGGGCGACGAGGGCTGGCACGTCGGCGGGGTCGTACTCCATGTCCGCGTCCTGGATGACGGCGATCTCGCCGTCGATGTGCGGGATCGCGGCACGGATGGCGGCACCCTTCCCCGCGTTCTCCTGCCGCAGGAGCACGATCCCATCGCGGCCGCGCCCCCACTCCTCGAGCAGCTCCGAGGTGCCGTCCGTCGAGCCGTCGTCCACGACGATCAGCTGCCGGTCGAGCCCGAGCGCCTCGATCCGCTCCAGCACCTCCAGGATCGTCTTGCGCTCGTTGAGGGCGGGAATGAGGAACGAGATGCGCATCGCTCGCGGCGAGGCTATCTCAGGGCCTCTAACACAATGGAGCTCTGAGCCGCCGTGGCACGCTGGGCGGCGCGATGCGCGGCGTCCTCGATCGCGCCCATATCCAACAATAGGGGCGCTTCCTGCGTCCTTGCCTCGCACGACCATCGCACCCCTCGACGAGGCCTCATCGTGTCGGAGGCTCTCCGCCCGCTTACGGGTCCCTCATGTGACCTCCGTAGACTTCCCGGCGCATGAAGGCGCCGAAGATCCTGGCCGTCGCGTCCGCCGTCGACCTCGACTTCCGGTACGGCTGCACTCCCGCCTGGTGGCAGCTCTGGAAAGGGCTCTACGAGGTCGGCGTCGACCTGATCGTGACGCCCTACCGCGGCCGCCCGGTGGAGTCGCCGTGGTGGCGGACCGCTCCCAATCCGACGTACGCCGAGGGCGAGAGCTTCGCCGCCTTTCGCGGTGGCCTCGCCCGTCTGAACGGTGATCGTTACCTCAGGCGAGCGGAGGACCGGCCGGACGAGAGCGCCTTCGACCGGGCAACGCGCGAGGCGATCCGGCGCTGGGTGACACCGCGTTGGCAGCGACACCTGACGAGGGTGCTGGAGCAGGAGCGTGACGTCGACGCGGTCATCGTCTTCACGGTGCCGATGTCCCACCTGCGCGGAATCCCCACCTTCCTGCGGGAGCGGTTCGACGTGCCCGTCGTCTTCTACGACGGCGACGTGCCGATGAGCCTGCCCGAGTTCGGCGGCATGGACACCGGCTTCAACTACTACCACGGTGCCGATCCGTCGGAGTACGACCTCGTGGTCTCGAACTCGGAAGGAGGGCTCGGCCGCCTGCTCGAGCTCGGCGCTCGGCGTGCCGAAGCCGTCTTCTGGGGCGCCGATCCGGAGTTCTTCGCCCCTCGGTCGGTTCCCAAGGAGCACGATCTCTTCTTCTACGGCTACGGCGACAAGTTCCGGCGCGACTGGATGGCGGCGATGGTCGCCGAGCCGAGCCGAGCTGCGCCCGAGCTCGACTTCGCGCTCGGCGGGCGCGACTTCCAGGGCGACACGGGTCGGGCGCGCCTCGTCGGGGACATCCCGTTCAACGCATTCGCGCAGGCGATCTCCGCAGCCCGCGTCAACCTGAACATCACGCGCCGCTCGCACGCGACGGTCACGGCGTCGGCGACCGCGCGGCCATTCGAGCTTGCCGCCTCGGGCGCCGCGATCGTGTCGAACCCCTACGAGGGGATCGAGCGGTGGTTCGAGCCGGGAAGCGAGCTCCTCGTCGTCTCCTCCGCCGAAGAGGCTCTCCACACCTACCGCGAGCTCCTCGACGATCCGGGTCAGACAGAGGCGATGGGCGCCCGCGCGCGCGAGCGCGTACTCGACGAGCACACCTACGCCCATCGCGCACGCCAGCTGCTGGAGCTCGTCGGAGCCGGAACTCCCGTGGTGGGCCGTGTCTAGGCGGGTCGCGATCGTGCCCGCCTACGAGGAGGAGGGCATCATCGCCGCCGTCGTCGCCGAGATCAGGTCGTTCGACCCGGCCCTCGACATCGTCGTGGTGGACGACGGCTCGGTCGACGGCACAGCTGCAGCCGCCGCGTCGGCCGGCGCCGCAGTCGTCAGGCTGCCGTTCAACCTCGGGATCGGCGGAGCTGTGCAGACCGGATTCAAGTACGCGCTCGAGCACGGCTACGGGATCGCCGTCCGCCTCGACGGCGACGGGCAGCACGATCCCACAGAGCTGCCGAAGCTGCTCGAGCCGCTCGCCCGCGACGAGGCCGACGTCGTCATCGGCTCCCGCTTCGCCGGCGGCGACTGCGAGTACCGGCCGCCGTTTGCGCGCCGCGCCGGCATCCGCTGGTTCGCGAAGCTCGTCTCGCTCCTGACACGCCAGCGCCTCACCGACACGACCTCCGGATTCCAAGCCGTCAACGCCCGTGGGATCCGGCTCTTCGCCGCCGACTACCCGCACGACTACCCGGAGGTGGAGGCGGCGGTGATGGTCGTGCGGCACCGCCTGCGGATCGTGGAGGTGCCGGTGCGGATGCGCGAGCGGGAGCTCGGCTCCTCGTCGATCACTGCCCTGCGATCGCTCTACTACGCCGTCAAGGTGACGCTCGCGCTCTTCGTCGGCATCTTCCGGCGCAGCGTCGTTCCCGCAGAGGACTAGTGGGTCGCCCGGCACCATCATCCGTGCTTCCGGCAATGACACCGGGCCACCCACATTGACGCCGCTCCGCATCTCGATCGCGGCGACGATCGCGTCGATCCTGCTCATCCTCGTGGTGCTCGAGCTGATCCGCAGCCGGCGGCTGCGGGAGCGCTACGCGCTGCTCTGGCTCGCGACCGGCGTCGTCCTGCTCGTGCTCTCGGCGTGGCGGGAGGCGCTGGACACGATTGCCGGTTGGGTGGGCGTGACGGGATATCCCCCGGCCGTCCTCTTCGCGGTCGGCATCCTCTTCATCCTCGTCGTGCTGCTCCACTACTCGACGGTGATCTCGAAGCTCGCCGATCAGAACGTGATCCTGGCGCAGAGGGTGGCGCTGCTCGAGCAGCGGATCGACTCGACGAGGTCAGAACCCGGATCAGCATGACGCTTCGTCGGCGGGGCGAGCCGCCCAGGCCGTCCCGGCGACACAAGGTTTCAGGTTGATCGGGGTTCTCAAGCAGCGGGACCTAGCCGCCGCAGCCGCTGCGGTAGCGTCGGGACGAGCAGAGGCAGGCACGCGACGAGCACGCAGAACGCGGGCAGAGCCGGTACGAACGCGACGAGGTAGGAACCGTTGTCGACACTCACATTGGGCGATGCTCCATAGACGAGCGCGAACGCGCCGAACCAGCCTCCGAGCAGGAGCCCCGCCGGGAGCGAGCCGCGCACGGCGGCTACGGCTCCGGCGAGCGGCAGCCACTGCAACAGGCGGTTGCTCCAGAGGTACTCGCGCAGGCCGGTCAGGCTGCTGGTGAACGCCTCCCAGGTGACGTCGAGACCGAGTCCGTGCACGCCGGCTGCGAGGACGACGCCGGGGAGAGCCCCGAGCGCGAGCAGGCCCGCCTCGACGGGCCTCCACACCACTGCAATCGCGAGCGCGATACCGACGAGGACGAGCGCGCCACTTGGGTGCGCGAGCGCGGCGACCCCCGCGGCGAGCCCGCTCGCGATTGCGGCCGCTCGCGGTCTTTCGCCGCGCAGGGCGGCCAGAGCGAGCGCCGCTGCTATGAAGGACAGAGCCCCTGCGGCGAAGCGTCCGCCGTTCCCGATCCCGACCGCCTCCGTCAGCACACGGTCGACGTAGGTGTCGCGGTAGCGTGAGAGCGCGTACAGCACGCCGAGCGTCGGCAGGACCACGACCAGGAGCGCCGACAGGAGTCCGATCGCTCGGCCGCCGACAGTGGTACCGAGCCACAACGCCGCCACGATCGCTGCCGGAGCAAGCACGAGCTGGTTCAGCGCGAGCAACCACCACGCGGCCTCGTCGTAGCCGTCGGCGACCGTCGCCGCGCCTGCAGCCACGAGCCACTGGAGCGCGACGAACGGCGCCGCGGCCACGGCGGCGGCCCGTAGCCCCCTAGCCGCGATCACCGGCTCGCACGGGAGCGTGAGAGCGGTACCACGCGATCGTGCGCTCGAGCCCCTCGCGGAAGTTCGTTCGGGCGCGAAAGCCGAACAGGCGCTCCGCCTTGGTCGCGTCAAGCGAGCGCCGCGGCTGCCCGTTCGGCATCGACGTGTCCCAGACGATCTCGCCGCGGAACCCCGCCAGCTCGGCGATCGTCTCGGCCAGCTCGCGAATCGAGATCTCGATGCCCGTACCGAGGTTGACGGGCTCGGCCTCGTTGTAGCGGTCGGCGGCCAGCGCAAGCCCCTCGGCACAGTCGTCGACGTACAGGAACTCGCGGGTCGGCGAGCCGTCGCCCCAGAGGACGACTTCGTCGGCTGACTCGACCATCTTCCGGATCAGGGCGGGAATCACGTGCGACGTCTCGAGGTCGAAATTGTCCCCAGGCCCGTACAGGTTCGCCGGAAGAAGAAAGATCGCGTCGAGCCCGTACTGCTCTCGGTAGGCCTGGGCACCCACGAGCACGGACTTCTTGGCCACCCCATAGGGGGCATTCGTCTCCTCCGGATACCCGTTCCAGAGCTCCTCCTCCCGAAAGGGCACCGGGGTGTGCTTCGGATAGGCGCAGACGGTGCCCGCGACCACGAGCTTCGCCACGTCGTGCAACCGGCTCTGCTCCAGCACGTGTGCGCCCATGACGAGGTTCGCGTACCAGTAGCGCCCGGGGTTCTCGCGGTTCGCGCCTATGCCGCCGACCTCGGCAGCGAGGTGAAAGACGAGCTCCGGCTGCGCATCGGCGAAGAGCCGGGCCACGTCGGCCTCCCGGGTCAGGTCGTAGTCGCGGCGGCGCGCGGCAGTCACATCGTGGCCGTCGCCCTCCAGCCGCTCGACGAGGCGCGAACCGAGAAAGCCGCCGCCGCCGGTGACGAGGACGCGCATGCGGAGAGGCTACTCCGTGTGGCCGCCGACCTCGGCCACGGCTTCGGCCTCGGCGGCGGCCCCGACGGCGGCTGAGAGCCAGTCGACCCGCCCGATCCAGCGCCCGCGGCTCTCGGCGTACCAGGCGATGGTGCGGAGGACGCCCTCCTCCCACGAGACGAGCGGCTCCCAGCCCGTCTCGCCGTGGAGCTTCTCGTAGCCGACCCGGAGCGCCATCACGTCGGTGACGCCCGGGCGCAGCCGCGACGGCGTGGTGACGATCTCGCGGTCAGCGGGCCAGTAGCCGTTCTCCGCACCGACGCGCAGGATCAGCGCCGACCAGTCGGCCATCGAGATGTTCTCGCCCTGGCCGTAGACGTAGACGTCGCCAGGGGTGCCGTGCGCAGCCACGGTGAGATGCCCACGGACGCCGTCGGAGCAGAAGCAGAAGTCGCGCAGCGGCTCGAGGGCGCCGAGCTCGATCTCGGGACGCTCGAGCGCCTGCGTGATGATCGTCCCGGTGACGTAGCGCGGGTTCTGGCGCGGGCCGTAGTTGTTGAACATCCTGGTGACGACACCGGGCAGGCCGAAGCCGTCGTGGTAGTTCATCGTCAGGAAGTCGGCCGCGACCTTCGCGGTCGCGTAGATCGACTTCGGGTTGAGCGGCGAGCGTTCGTGCAGGATCAGGCCGCCCTGCTCGTCGAAGTCGTGATGGTGCGCGACCGTGTCGCGGACGTTCCCGTACTCCTCGGACGTGCCCGCGGTGTCGAACTTCTCGAGCTCGAGCCCCCAGTCGACGATCGACTGAAGCAGGTTGAGCGTGCCAACGGTGTTCGCCATCACCGTCTCGTAGGGCCGATGCCAGGACTCGCCCACGTGCGCCTGCGCGCCAAGGTGGAAGACGTACGGACGGTCGGGAGCATCCTTCAGCTCACGGACGAGGTAGTCGACCGACGTCTTGTCGGTGAGATCGGCGAAGTGCACCTTGAGCCGCCCCCGCAGATGCCCGAGGTTGTTGAGCGCCCCGCTCGAGGTGGCGCGGACGAAGGCGTGAACGTGCGCGCCGAGCTCGACGAGGGCGTCCGTCAGGTGCGAGCCCATGAAGCCGTCGGCCCCCGTGACCAGCACAGTCCGACCGCCGAAGATCTCACCGAAGTCCTGCCGCAGCCGCTCACGGTCGGAGGTGGTCCAGATCGAGTCGCCCATCCGCGATCTAGGCTACCGGGTCGTGCGGTTGAAGCCCTCAGCGCTGAAGCTCACCGCGCTCAGCCTGCTCGAGCGGGCTGCCGCAGTTGCGCGGCGGCGGCGGCTGGGCTTTCTCGTCGATGCGCTGGGGCCCTATGTCTCGCGGCCGTTCGAGCGGTTCGAGCTCGAGGTGGACGGGGTGCGGCTGCACGGACGCGATCTCGCTCAGCTGCACTACGTTCGCGAGCTTCGCGACCACGGGCGCGAGCGCACGTTCGTCGAGCTGCTCGCCGAGGCGGTGCCCGACGGAGGGGTGGTGCTCGAGGGCGGGGCGCACCTCGGATTCGTCAGCGTCCACGCGGCGCGGGCCGCCGGGCCGAACGGCCGTGTGGTCGTCTTCGAGCCGAACCCGACGGTGCACGACATCCTCCGCGAGAACCTCGACCTGAACAACGTCGCCGATCGCGTCGACGTGCACGGACTGGCTCTCGGCGCCGAGAGGGGAACCGTCCGGCTCTACCTCAGCGGCGACACGAGCAGCGTCTTCGAGGCGGGCGGCGAGGTGACGTCCGTCGAAGTCGCCGTCGCTCGCGCCGACGAGGTCGTCGAAGGGCCTGTCGACGTCGTCAAGCTCGACGTGGAGGGATCCGAGCTCGCAGCGCTGCGAGGGATGGAGCGCCTGCTCGAGCGCGAGGACGCGCCACGTGCCCTCTTCGTCGAGTGCCATCCGCAGCTGCTCGCCCGCGCAGGCTCCTCGCGCGACGAGCTGCTGACCTGGCTGCACGCGGCCGGCTACGCCGTCGAGTGGATCGACGAGGCCGGCCACCGCCTCGCGCCACTCTCGGAGGCATGGGACGGCGACTACGTCAACCTCCGCTGCCTGCGTCTGCCGTGAAGCCCGACGGCTACTTCGCCCAGGATCGGGCCGAGCTCGTCCGGCTCCTCCCGCGGCCGCTCGGGCGCGTTCTCGATGTCGGCTGCGGCGAGGGCGCCACCGGCCGGAGCCTGCGCGGGGCGGGAGCGCACTGGATCTCGGGCGTCGAGCTCGACCCCGAGGCGGCCGCGGTTGCCGCGCGGTCGTACGACGAGATCCACGTCGGGCGCGCCGAGGACGAGCTGCAGCATCTGAGCGGGCCGTTCGACACGATCCTGCTCTACGACGTGCTCGAGCACCTGCCCGAGCCGTGGGTCGTGCTCGAGCGCCTGCACGAGGTCGCCGCGCCGGGGGCACGCGTCCACGTGTCGGTGCCGAACGCACGGCACTGGACGCTTCTGCGCGACGTGGCGCTACGCGGCAGCTTCGGCTACGTCGAGGCCGGCCACCGCGACCGGACTCACCTGCGCTGGTTCACGAAACGCGACCTCGGCGACTTGCTGTCGAGCTCCGGCTGGAGCGTCGAAGCCGTCTCGCACGGCCGGCTCCGGCCCATCTCGCGGCTGGCCGAGAGAGTCACGCGCGGTCTGTCGGCCGAGTTTCTGGTCTACCAGCTCTCGGCGCTCGGCCGGCGGGCCCGAAATGGGCCGGAAGCTCCCCCCGGAAGCGAAGGCTGAGCAGGCTCGCCTGCCGGCGCAGCGCCGTGACGAAGCCGACCGAAGCGAGCTCCAGCGGCGGGCGGTGTCCCGAGCCTCGGAGGCCTGCAGCTCTCGCGCGCAGGCGCTCCCGGAGCGGACCCACCTCGCGCCGGACGAGCAGGTGGATCGCGAGCGCCGGCCAGTCGAGGAGCGCAACCTTGGCGCGCAGGCGCGGCCGGCGCCGGCCGACGCGGTACTTCGCGAGCACGTAGCCGCGCCCAAACGCCTCGAGCCGCCGGGCCGCCGGCGAGGCGGCACCGAGCGTCTGGCCGTGCCGGTGAAGCGCCCGAGCGTGGGCAGCGAGCGCACACTGCCAACCGGCCGCGCGGAAGCGGAGCGCGAGGTCGACGTCCTCCCAGTAGGCGAAGAGCGTCTCGTCGAAGCCCGCGAGCTCCTTAAAGGCGGTCAGCCGGTACGCAGCCGCGCCGCCGCAGGGGCCGACCGGGTCGGCTGCCCGATCGAGCAGGGACGTCGGCTCGTTCCAGAGGTAGTCCCAGGAGCGAAGCGTGGTGTCGAGCTCGATCCCGGCCGAGTCGATCCGGCCCGGATCGTCGGCCTGCAGCAGGACACCTGCCGTCATCCCCACCTCCGGACGGCCGAACGGCTCGACCAGCTCGGCGACAAAGCCGGGCTCGCACACAACGTCGTTGTTGACGAGCACGAGCACGTCGCCTCTAAGCTCGAGCGCGACCCGGTTGATCGCGGCGCCGAAGCCGAGGTTGCGCTCGTTCGAAACCACGCGCACGCTGGGATGCCGCGCGGCGACGGCCTCGGCGGTACCGTCGGTCGACGCGTTGTCGACGACCACCACTCCCGCAGGCGCCGTCTGCCGCTCGAGGCTCGCGAGCGTCTCGAGGAGCAGCTCCCGCGCGTTCAGCGTCGGGATGACGACCCACGCCTTCACTACGGTTGACCCTACGTGAGCGCCTCGGAGCACACGGACGTCCTGCGGACGGGCGAAGCGGGCGGCAAGGTGATCCGGGGTGGTGTCCTGCGGGGCGCGGGCTATGCCGCCGGCATCCTGCTCGGCGCGGGCACGTCGGTGCTGCTGCTCCGCCATCTCGGCGTCGCCGACTTCGGCCGCTACGGCGTCGTGATCGCGCTGCTCGGGATCGTCGGCGGGATCACGGACGCCGGGCTGACAGCCGTCGGCAGCCGCGAGCTCGCGATCCGGCCGGCGGCGGAGCGGCCGGCGCTGATGCGCAACCTCGTTGCCTTGCGGATCCTGCTCACCTCCGCGGGCGTCGTCGTCGCGACCCTCTTCGCGCTCGCGGCCGGCTACGACGGCGTCGTCGTCGCGGGCACCGCAGTCGCCGGAGTCGGAATCCTGCTCCTGCATACCCAGTCGACCCTGATGATGCCGCTCGCGATCGAGCTCCGCTACGGCTCGATCACGCTCGTGGAGACGCTCAGGCACGCGCTCACACTTGTCGGGATCGCGGCCCTCGTCGTCGCGGGCGCCTCGCTCTTCGCGTTTTTCACCATCCCGGTCGCGGTCGGAGTGGCCACCGTGGCGCTGACACCGTTCCTCGTCGCAGGCATGCGCGGGATGAGCCCATCCGTCGACCGGGCGACTGCCTTCGCCCTGTTGCGGGAGTCGCTCCCGCTTGCTGCAGCGATCGCAATGAACGTCGTCTACCTCCGCTTGCTCGTGCTGCTCGTCTCGCTGGGGACGGACGACACCGAGACGGGGCTCTTCGCCACCTCGTTTCGCGTCTTCGAGATCCTGCTCGGGATCCCGACGCTCGTGCTCGGCGTCGCGCTGCCGTTGCTCGCCGTCGCCGGCGCGGAGGATCGTGAGCGCCTGCGCTACGCGGTGCAGCGCCTGACCGAGACGGCGCTCGCGGTCTCGCTCCTGCTCGTCCTCGTGACGGTGGTGTTGGCGCGGCCGGCGATCCGACTGCTCGGCGACGGGGAGTACGACGACGCGGCGCCGATGCTGCAGCTGCAGGCGTTCGCGCTCATCGGCATCTTCCTCAGCCAGGTCTGGACGCTCGCGCTCGTCTCACTTCGGCGCCAGCGCGACGTTGCCTTCGCGAACGGCATCGCGCTGCTCGTCGTCGTCGCTCTGGGCCTCGTGCTGGTGAACGCCTACGGGGGAATCGGCGGCGCGGCCACGGCCGTCGCCAGCGAGACGCTGCTCGCCGTGCTCGTCTACGTCTTTCTCTTCCGCGCCGATCGCGCCGCGGCGCCGCGCCTCCGGTTCGCCCCGAGACCGCTGGCGGCGGCCGGGGCGGGAGCGATCGTCGCTCTGGTGCTGCCGCTCAGCGCGTGGATCGCCGCACCCCTCGCTGCGCTCGTCTTCGTCGGCGTCGCCATCGTCACAGGCGCCGTCCCGCCCGAGGTGCTGCCGGCACTGCGCGCGAGGAGCAGGCGGTGAGGCCCCGGGTCGTTCTCCTGCGCGGCCACAACGCGAACCCCTGGGACCTGCGGCCGTGGGAGCGCCTGCGCGACGAGTTCGAGGTCGTCGTACTCGTGACCGGCTCGAACGTCTACGACCTGGAGGATCTCGATCTCGACGTGATCCCGGTGAAGGCGGTGCGCGACTTCCTGCCCGGGGGTCGCATCGGCGAGCTCGCGTCCCGGGTTCCCGGCGACCGGTACCGCGACCTTGCGACGCACCTGCGCGGCGCCGCGATCGTGCACTCGGCTGAGCTCGGCGTCTGGTTCAGCGGGCAGCCGGCGGAGCTGAAGCAGGAGCTCGGCTTCAAGCTCGTGCTGACCGTCTGGGAGACGATCCCGTTCCGGGACACCTTCCGAGCCTTCCGCGGGCGCGGCTACCGGCGCGTTGCACTCGAAGGCGCCGACCTCTTCCTCGCCGCCACCGACCGCGCGCGCCGGTGCCTGCTCCTCGAGGGCGCTGCGGCGGAGCGCATCGAGGTCTCGCCCCCGGGCGTCAACGCCGATCGCTTCGCGGCCGCCCGTGCGGCGCTCGTCCCTGGCCCGGGTGCCGGCACGAGTCCGGCACCGGTGATCGTCTCGCCGGGGCGGCTCGTCTGGGAGAAGGGGCACTACGACGTGATGCGGGCACTGGCGCTGCTCGAGCCGCCGGTGCGGCTGCTCATCGTCGGCGTGGGCCCCGAGCGCGAGCGGCTGCTCCGCTACGCCACTGACCTCGGCATCGCCCACCGGGTCGAGATCCGGGCGGTTCCCCACGTCGAGATGCCGGCCGTCTTCGCCGGCGCTGCCTGCGTCGTCCTTGCGAGTCTCCCGATCCCGCTCTGGGAGGAGCAGTTCGGAATGGTGCTCGCCGAGGCGATGGCGGCAGGCGTGCCGGTCGTCGCGAGCTCCTCGGGTGCCATTCCCGAAGTCCTCGGACCCGGCGCGACGCTCTTCGCGCCCGGTGACTGGCCGGAGCTCGCCCGCCTGCTGCGAGAGACGCTGTCAGACTCCGGTCGAGCTCACGACCACGACCCCGAACTCGTGCGTCGCTACTCGCTGGACGCGGCGGCAGAGCGGCTGGCCGCCGCGTACCGGAGACTGCTCGCATGAATCGCCCTACGCCAGCCTCCGATCCGCGCAGCGGCTTCTACCGCAGGGTGCTCACGAGCCTGATCGAGGACGGCCTGCTCCGCCGGGACATGTCCGTCCTCGTCGTCGCCGGGGGCAACGCCGACAGCGCGGCCTTCGGGTCGGTCGGATTCGAGCATGTGACGATCACCAATCTCGACGAGCGCCAGGCGTCGGCGGATCTGGCGCCGTACTCCTGGGCCTTCGAGGACGCCGAGAGCCTGACCCTCCCGGACGAGTCGGTCGACGTCGCTGTCGTCAGCGCAGGCCTGCACCACTGCCGATCGCCACACCGGGCCCTGCTCGAGCTCTATCGCGTCAGCCGGGTGGCTGTGCTCGCGATCGAGAGTCGCGAAAGCGCGTTGATGAGGCTCGGAGTCAAAGCTCGCGCCGTCGACGACTACGAGCTGGCTGCGGTCGCAGCACACGGCCTGCGAGCGGGCGGCGTCGCGAACACGAGCACGCCGAACTTCATCTATCGGTGGACGGAGCACGAGGTCGAGAAGACGATCGCCTCATACGCGCCGCATGCACGACACCGCATCCGCTTCTTCCGGGAGTTCGAGTTCCCCGACGTGCTGGTGTCGGCGGCAAGCCCGTCGCGCCGGCTCGCTCTGCGCCTGCTCGAGCCGGCACTCGGCGTCGTCACCCGCGCATTGCCGAGCCAGGCCAACCTGTTCGCGTTCGTGATCGAAAAGCCGCAGCTCCCGCGCGACCTCCAGCCCTGGCTGCGGTTGGAGGCCGGACATCCGGCGCCGGACAAGCGCGCAATCGGCGCGCGCTACAGGATCGACGAATAGACCGCCTCGTGCCGTCGGGCTGTCTCGGCCCACGTGAACGCGGAGGCCCGGGCAAGCCCCGCGGCGACGAGCCGGGCCGGGCTCTCGAGCACCGCGGAGACAACCGCGGCGATGTCCTCGGGATCCTCGGGATCGAAGAGCGCAGCAGCATCGCCGACCGCCTCCGGAATCGCGGTCGCCCGCGAGGCCGCGACGGGACAACCGCAGGCCATCGCCTCGAGCGGCGGCTGTCCGAAGCCCTCGTAGCGGCTGGGAAAGACGAGGCACGCGGCGCGTTGGTACAACGAGACCAGCTCGGCGGGGCCGACGAGGCCCCTGACGCGTACACCGTCGGGGAACGGCCCGCGGCCGTGACCACCGCCCGTCAGCACGAGCTCGAGCTCAGGTCGCTCGCGCCGTAACAGGACGAGCGCCTCGAAGAGCCGCGCATGGTTCTTGTGCGGCCATGGGCGCCCCGGGTAGAGCAGGAATCCTTCCCGGGACGCGGTGCCCGGCCGAAACCGCTCGTGGTCGATCCCGTGTGGAATGGCGAAGACGCGCTCGGGCGGAAGACCCAGCTGCTCGACGACGCTCCGGCGCACGAACTGGCTCGGAACGATCACGGCAATCGCACGCCGCGCGGAGCCCTCGTGCGCCCGCCGGCGGAAGAGGCGCTCGCTGCGACTGAAGAGGTGAGGCAGGTCGAGGTGCTGCAGGTCGTGAACCGTCACGACCGTCGGCAACGCCAGGGGCGGCACCGCGATCGTCAGCGGGTGGTGCACGAGGTCGAGTCCCGCATAGCGCCGTCGCAGCGGTCCGGGGCGGAGCGCCGCGGCCGTCATCGCAACGAAGCGCTGCGGCAGCGACCGCGCCCGGCGGTACTCGATCACGAGAACTTCCGGAAGCCCCCCGCCGGCCCCGGGGGCGGCGGGCGGCACGAAGGCGCTGTAGTCCAAACTTCCAACGGCTGCCAATCCGCGCGTCAGCCCGCGCGCGTACGTCTCGGCTCCGCCGATCTCACCCGGCACGAGCGTGAGCACGCTGATCCCGACCCTCACACTCGCGTAAGCTACGCGCGGGGATGGGGGGAGCGGCCACCACCATGTCGCTCTCCGTCTGCTGCATCACGCGCGGACCTACGCAGCGCGTGGCCGCGCAGCTGCAGCCGCTGCGGGAGCTGGCGAGCGAGATCGTGATCGCCGTGGACGATCGCGTCGACACGAGGTTGCTCGTGCCCCTGGCGGAGCTCGCCGACGACCTCGTGCTCTACCCGTACCTCGATCCGGTCGACCGTCCCGTCGGCTGGGTGCACAGCCTCTGCACGCAGGACTGGATCCTCTGGCTCGACGACGACGAGCTTCCGGGCACCGAGTTGCTGCGGGAGCTGCCGAAGCTGCTGGCCGCGGCCGAGGAGACGCACTACTGGCTGCCGCGCCGGTGGCTGTACGGCTCGCCTCGGACCTACCTCGCCGGCGCCCCGTGGGAGCCCGACCTCCAGCTGCGGCTCGTCCAGAACGACCCGCGCTTGTTGTGGTTTCCCGGGGTTACACACCGGCCGATCGAGGCGGTCGGGCCACACCGCTTCCTCCCCTGGCCGATCCTCCACTCCGATCTGCTGCTGAACCCGCTCGAGGCGCGGCGGCAGAAGGCCCGCCGCTACGAGACGGTCGCTCCGGGTCGGCGCCTCGCCGGGCTGCCGATGAACCTCGCCCTGTACCTGCCCGAGCTCAGGGACGAGCTCGACGTGCGCCCGCTCCCGCCGGAGGATGCCGCACTCGTCGACGCCGCCCTCGCCACCACCGACTGGCCCGAGCCCGCCGACACGCCCTCGTTCCGCCATGCGTCGCGGGAGGAGGTCGACGCCCACTGGCACGGCCGGGAACCGGATGAGGCGCTCTACCGCGCCGAGCTCGAGCTCGTCGATCGGTTGGCCACGCTCGCGCTACGCGAGGAGCGCGGAATTCGGCTCCGCGTCCGAAACCGGGGCACGCGGCTGTGGCCTTGGGACCGCCTCGGCGTCCCAGAGGTGCGGGTCAGCTACCGCTGGTGGACCCCCGCGGGCGAGCTCGAGGTCGGGGACGGGCTGCGGACGCCGTTCCCGCACGCGGTGCCTCCCGGAGAACAGGCGATCGTGCTCGTCGACGTCGCGGCTCCACCTCGCCCGGGCTTGTGGGTGCTCGAGCTCGACCTCGTGCACGAGCACGTGCGCTGGTTTAGTTGCAGCCTCCGGATCCCGGTGGAGGTAACACCTTTGCGCAAGATCGGGCTGGTGGGCGGAGACGAGCAGCGGTTGCGCGCGGTCGCGACCGTTGCGGCCGACCTGCTCCCCGGCGTGGAGCCGCTCGTCCTGGCGCCGGACGCCGGCGGCGCGGCCGAGCGGACGGGCTACGAGGCGGCACCGGATGCGAGCGAGTACGTCCTGCACGCCGGGCCCGGGAGGGCGCGGACGGCGCTGCGGGCCATCGGGCTCGTCGCAGCCGCAGGCGCGCGGCGAGCTGGCGTGCAGCCGCCGGTTGCCCGCGTGCCGCTAGACGCTCTGGCAACCGTGGACGCACTGCTCGATCTCGGTCGCGACGGCTCGCCGAGAGAACGACTAGCGCATCGCGCGCTCGTTCTCGCGGCGAAGGGACTCGGCCTGCCCGTGGTCGTCGTCGGCTGGGACGCGGAGGCGGCGGTTCGAACCGCAGGCGGCCTGCTCGGCGAAAGAGTCGCGTGATCCTCTCGCCCGAGGTGACCGATGCGTTCCGCGGCCGACGCGTCCTCGTCACCGGCGGCCTCGGCTTCATCGGCTCGAACCTCGCGTGGCTGCTGCGGGAGGCCGGCGCGGAACTCACACTGGTGGACTCGCTCGTCCCCACCCACGGCGGCAACCACGCGAACTTGGCCGGACTCGAGGGGGTGCAGGTCGAGCTCTTCGACGTGCGCGACACGGAGCGGCTCGCGCCGCTCGTACGACGGGCGGAGCTTCTCTTCAGCCTCGCCGGCCAGACGAGCCACATCGACTCGATGCGCGAGCCGCTCCTGGATCTCGAGCACAACTGCGGGGCTCAACTCGCGGTCCTCGAGAGCTGCCGGCGGGAGAACCCCGGGATCCGAGTCGTCTTCGCCGGCACGCGGCAGGTCTACGGCAGGCCGCGGGAGCTGCCGGTGAGCGAATCGCACCCGCTCGACCCGGTGGACGTGAACGGGATCCACAAGCTCGCCGGCGAGTGGTACCACCTGCTCTACGCCCGGGTGTACGGGCTCAGCGTGAGCGTCCTACGCCTCACAAATACGTACGGGCCGCGGATGCGGGTGCGCGACTCGCGCCAGACGTTCCTCGGCACCTGGATCCGGCAGGTGCTCACGGGTGAGGAGCTGCGCGTCTTCGGGGACGGCACGCAGCAGCGGGACTTCACCTTCGTCGACGACGCCGTCGAGGCGCTGTGCCTGGCAGCAGTGCGTGACGAGGCGGTCGGGGAGATCTTCAACGTCGGCGGCGACGACCATCTCAGCCTGCTGGAGCTCGCGGAGCTGCTCGTCCGCAGTGCCGGCACCGGCTCCTACCGGGTCGTCCCGTTCCCCCAGGAACGGCGCGCAATTGACATTGGCGACTACTTGGCCGACGATTCAAAGCTGCGCGGTCGCCTGGGGTGGCAGCCGCGTGTCGATCTGGAGGAAGGACTCGTGAGAACGCTGGACTACTACCGAGTACACGGTGGGGCGTACTGGGGACCGTGAAGGTCGAGTTCCTGGACCTCGGGCGCCAGACCGCCGCCCTCCGGCCTGAGCTGGACCTCGCCCTACACCGGGTGCTGGCGGCCGGCCGTTTCGTGGGCGGAGACGAGGTGGAAGCCTTCGAGCAGGAGTTCGCCGCCTTCTGCGGGGCAGGTTTTGCGGTTGGCGTCAACTCCGGCACGGACGCGCTCGAGCTGGCACTGCGAGGACTCGGCGTCGGTCTCGGCGACGAGGTCGTCACGGCGGCCAACACCTGCGTCCCCACAGTCGCGGCCATCGTGGCCGCGGGCGCGACACCTGTGCTCGTCGACCCCGATCCCGAGACGATGACGCTCGATCCGGACCGGCTCGAGGAGGCGCTCGGGCCACGCACGAGAGCGATCGTGCCCGTGCATCTGTACGGCCGCTGCGCCGACATGGAGACGATCATGCGCATCGCGCGCGAGCACGGCGTCCTCGTCGTCGAGGACGTGGCCCAGGCGCACGGGGCGGAGCGCAGCGGCCGCCGGGCGGGAACGTTCGGCGACGCCGCCGCCTTCAGCTTCTATCCGACGAAGAACCTCGGCGCGCTCGGCGATGCCGGCGCTGTCGTGACCAACAGTCGTGCGGTCGCAGAGCGCGTGCGCCGCCTGCACGCCTACGGCGACGCGGGAGACGGCGCGGTCGAACGCGGCCGGAACAGCCGGCTCGATCCGCTGCAGGCTGCCGTGCTGCGGGCGAAGCTCCCGTACCTCGACGGCTGGAACGAGCGCCGGCGAGAGCTAGCCGAGCGCTACGACGCGGAGTTGTCCGGGCTGCCGCTGACACTGCCGCGCCCGTCGGAGAACGGCGAGCACGCACGGCATCTCTATGTCGTCCGAAGCCAGCAGCGTGAGCTCTTCCGCGACCAGCTCGCTCGTCGCGGCGTCGGCACGCTCGTCCACTACGAGCGGCCGATCCACCACCACCCTGCCTACCGGTCGCTGGCCAGGCCCGGCGCCCTGGACACGAGCGAGCGCCTGTGCGCCGAGGTCGTGAGCCTGCCGCTCTACCCCGAGTTGCGCGACGACGAGCTCGCGTGGGTCGTAGACGCGGTGCACGCCTCGCTTGCGCACCCACGCGTCGCCAGTGCACCCTTGCGGAAGTCCGCTGGCGCTCGGGGGAGTGGCCAGCCGTGATCCCGTGGCACGAGGCGCCGCTGGACGCCAGCGGAGTCCAAGGGAACCACGGAACGGTGCGCTCAAAGTTCGTTTCAGAATGACGCTTCGCCGGCGAGATGTGCTGGGTGGTGCGAGCGCAAGAACGCAGGGAGTCTCGATAGCTGCGCGATCGGGGCGACCGAGGACGCCGCGATCGTGCCGCACGGCGCGGTCCGACGGCTCAAGGCTTCATTCTCAAACGAGCTCTAAGTGACTGCGCGCTTCGCGCTCAAGTGGGCGGTGAAGGCGGTCACGCCGCCGATCCTCGTCCTCGGCGCGAAGGTGCTCCTGATCAAGCTCGGCCTGCGGGCCCCCGACTCGCGACCCGAGCCCGAGCAGCCTCCTGTCGAGGAGGCGGAGCCCGAGTGGGAGTACGCCCCGGAGGGCTGGCGGCAGACGAGGTCAGACCCTCGGCTCGCCGGCTGGGACGTCGAGGGGGTCGCCGAGGCGTACCGCTCGAAGTGGGATTCCTACGTCCACGCCCTCGAGGGCCCGTCACCGCTCGGTATCTACCACGAGGTACGCGAGGGCGAAGAGGTCAAGAGCAACGACGTGGCGGCGCACAACATGCTCGTCTCGTTCGCATACGTGCTCGCACTCGCCGCTCGGAACAAGGAGCGCCTCTCGCTCCTCGACTGGGGGGGCGGCATCGGCCACTACGCGCTGCTCGCCGAGAAGGTGCTGCCCGGGGTCGAGGTCGACTACCACTGCAAGGAGGTGCCGCGGATCGTCGCCGCCGCACGAGGGCTCGGCCACCCCGGCCGCTTCGTCGACGACGATTCCTGGCGCGACCGGCACTACGACCTCGTGCTCGTGAGCGGATCGCTCCAGTACAGCGAGGACTGGTGCGCAGCTCTCCACGATCTCGCCGGCCATGCGAGCGGCCACCTCTACGTCACTCGCCTGCCGCTCGCCCGCGCCGTCCCCTCGTTCACGGTGATCCAGCGGGCGTACGACTACGGCTACGACACCGAGTACCTCGGCTGGGTCGTCAACCGCGAGGAGCTGCTCGCCTGCGCGGAGCGCGCGTCGCTGGAGCTCGTGCGCGAGTTCCTCCTCGACGCCTGGCTCGCGGCGCGGGGCGCGCCCGAGAGTCCCACCGGCCACGGCGGCTTTCTCTTCCGCCGCCGAGGTAGAGGCTCCATGTGAAACTCAGGCACGCACGGCTGGTGTGCCAGACACGGCACGGTTTCGCCCATCCCCGCGCACGCCCGAGTTTCACATGGAGCCTCTAGAATTGCCCCGGTGGCGGAGGAACTGGCTGGAACAGGCGCGTCTGCAGGCAATTCCGCGGCTTCCGGCCCCGATCTCACCGCCCTCTTCGCGCAGCTGAAGGAGGAGGTGCGGCGCTCGGGGGCGGCACCCGGCGTGCGTGCGGATGGGGGCGGGGACGATCGGCTGGCGGCCCGCTCCGAGGCGGAGCGGCTCTGGCCGGTCTCGGCCGACCGCTCACTCCAGCTTCGGCCCGGCGTCCGCGGCAAGCTCGCGAACCCGGTCAAGGCGGTCCTGCGCAAGCTGATGCGCTGGTACGTCGAGCCGCTCGCCTACGACCAACGGTCGTTCAACGCGGCTGCGCTGCGGCTGATCGACGACCTCGAGAGCCGCGTGGCCCAGCTCGAGGTGCAGCTCGAGGCCGAGCTGAAGCCCTCCTCGTGAGGATCGCCGTCTGTGCGCCGCAGGTGCCGTTCGTCCGCGGGGGAGCCGAGATCTTCGCCGACAAGCTCGTCGACGAGCTTCGCAAGCGCGAGCACGAGGTCGAGCTCGTCACGGTGCCATTCAAGTGGTACCCGGGCACGCGCGTCCTCTCGCAGGCGTTTCTCTGGCGCCTGCTCGACCTCGAGGAGTCGGATGGTCGGCCGATCGACCTCGTGATCGCGACGAAGTTTCCCTCCTACTGCGTCCGGCACCCCGAGAAGCGCGTCTGGGTCCTGCACCAGTTCCGGCAGGCGTACGAGCTCGACCGAACCGATCTGGGACAGTTCGACGAATCAGTGCAGGACCGGGCCCTGCGGCGCTCGGTCCATCATCTTGATCGGATCGCGCTCGGGGAGGCGAAGCGGCTGTTCTCGACCTCGCAGAACGTCGCCGAGCGCATCGCGCGCTCCACCGGCCTCGCGGCCGAGGTGCTGCCGCACCCCCCACAGGAGCTCCCGTACCGTTGCGACGAGTACGGTGACTTCGTCCTCTCGGTCGGGCGACTCGACCGCGCAAAGCGCAACGACCTGCTGCTCGAGGCCGCGGCGCTCGATCCGTCCCTGCGGGTGGTGGTGACAGGCGAGGGGCCGGACCGTGAGCGACTCGAGCGGCTCGCCCGGGAACGGGGCCTGAACGGGCGCGCCGAGTTCACCGGTCGTGTGGACGAGGACGAGCTCGCGGCGCTGTACGCGCGCTGCCGGGCCGTCTACTACGCACCGGTGGACGAGGACTTCGGCATGGTGCCGTACGAGGCGTTCCTCTCCGAGAAACCAGTGCTGACGACGACAGACGCCGGCGGCCCCCTGGAGATCGTCACGAACGGCGGCACCGGCATCGTGACTGCCCCGGAGCCCCACGAGCTCGCGCGGGCGGCGAGCTACCTCCTCACCCACCCCGACGAGGCGCGCAGCTACGGCCGGGCGGGGCGGCAGCTGGCCGCCGGGGTGACGTGGGATCGCTGCATCGAGCGCCTGCTCGGATGAAGGTTGCCTACCACAGCCCGATGCCGCCTGAGCGATCCGGGATCGCCGACTACAGCGCCCTGCTGCTGCCGAGCCTCCGAGAGCGAGCCGACGTGCAGGTCATCCGCCGAGGTAGAGGTCGACAGGCACGCGGCGCCGACCTCGCTGTTTACCATCTTGGCAACAACCCGGAGGCGCACGGGTGGATCGTCGAGGCACTCCGCCGACGGCCCGGGATCGTCGTGCTCCACGACTTCGTGCTGCACCACCTCGTCGCCGGGCTGACGATCGGGCGGCGGGACGGACACGGCTACCTCGACGCGATGGAACGTGAGGGCGGCGTCGTGGGGCGGCTGCTCGGCCACGGGGTGCTCGACAAGCGCATCCCGCCGCTCTGGGAGAGCCGGCCGGCCGACTTCCATCTCGCCGGGGAGGTGCTCGACCTGGCCACCGGGCTGATCGTGCACTCGCACTACGTCGAGCGGAAGGCGCGCGAGGCCGGGTACGAGCGCCGGATCTGGCGGATCCCGCATCCCGCCTGGCAGCCGCCGCCGGAGCTTTGTGTCGCAGCGTCACAAGCCTCAGCGTCAGGGGCCTCAGCGTCACGGGCCTCGGCGTCACGGGATTCGACGGGCGGCTACCTCGTCGGCTGTTTCGGCAACGTCAATGCCAGTAAGCGGATCCCGCAGCTCCTCGAGGCGTTCGCGCGCCTTCGCCGCGACCGGCCCGATGCGCGCTTGCTGCTCGTGGGTGCGACCTCCCCCGGCTTCGACCTCGACCGGCGGCTGCAGCGGCTCGGCCTCTCCGCCGACGGAATCGTGCGCGAGGGCTACGTCTCGGAGAGCCGGCTCTGGTCGCTGCTGGCCGGCTGCGACGCGTGCGTCAACCTACGGGCCCCGACGATGGGCGAGACGTCCGGCAGCGCGATCCGGCAGCTCTCGTTGGGCAAGCCGCTCGTTGTCAGCGATGTCGGCTGGTTCTCGGAGCTGCCGGACGCCGTGGCGTTGAAGGTTCCGGTCGACGAGCACGAGGTCGACACGCTCCACGCCGCGCTCGAGTTGCTCGCGCGCAACGACGTGGTGCGGCACTCGATGGGCGTGGCCGCGGCTGAGCTGGCGCGGCGCGAGCACGACCTCGAACGCGTGGCCGAGCTCTACACGACCGTGTTCGAGCAGGCGGCGGGCGGCGAGGCGGTCGCAGACGCCGTCCTCGGCGAGGTCGCGGCCGCCGCTCGAGCGGTCGGCATCGAGGCCGGGTCGCCCGAGGCGACAGACCTGGCGCAGCGCCTGGCCGAGGTCGAGCTTGGTCGATAGCGTCCGGCGTGTCCCGGCTCCCTGGGCCTGGCTTGCCGGGATCGTTGTCGCCTCCTTCCTGCTCCGCGCCTGGCTCGCGCGCGGGATGGTCGCGCCGTTCATCATGGTCGACGAGCTCATCTACTCCGAGCTCGCGCGGAGCATCGCGGCGGACGGCGCGCTACGGGTCCGCGACGTACCGGCAGGCGGGTTCAGCGTCGTCTACCCGCTCCTGATCAGCCCCGCGTACGCGCTCTTCGACTCGCTGCCCGACGCCTACGCCGCGGTGAAGACGCTGAACGCCCTCGCGATGTCCCTTGCGGCGATCCCCGCCTACTTCCTCTCGCGGCGGGTCGTCGGGCCGGGGCTGTCGCTCCTGGCAGCGGTGCTCGCCGTGGCCCTACCGTCCCTCGCCTACACGGGCGCGGTGATGACCGAGAACGTCTTCTATCCGCTCTTCCTGACGCTGGCGCTCGTGGTCGTGCTCGTCCTCGAGCGCCCCACGTTGCCTCTACAGGCAACGTTGCTGGCACTGGTCGCCGTCGCTTTCGGCACCCGCGTACAGGCCGTCGCGATCCTGCCGGCGATCGTCGTCGCGCCGTTCCTGCTCGCGCTGTTCCAGGGCCGGCCTCTGCGCCCGACGCTGCGCCCGTTCCGTTGGCTTTACGTCGCGATTCTCGGCGGCGCAGTGCTGGTGCTGGGCGTCCAGGCCGCGCGTGGCCGTTCGCTCAGTGACCTTCTCGGCGCCTATGCCGTCGTCGGCGACGGCAACTACCGGCCCGAGGCCGTGGCGCGCTTCTTCCTGTACCACCTGGCGGAGCTCGACCTCTACCTCGGTGTCGTGCCGATGGCGGCCTTTGTCGTCGTCGTCGCGCTCGCTCGGCGGCTCGGCCCTGAGGTCGGCGCCTTCGCCGCGGCTGCCGTGTCGCTCTCGGTCTCGCTGCTGCTCGTCGTCGCCGCGTTCGCTTCCGTCTTCGCGAACCGCATCCAGGAGCGAAACACGTTCGTGCTCGCACCGTTCTTTCTGATCGGCCTGCTCGTCTGGGTCGAGCGCGGCGCCCCGCGGCCGCCGCTCCTCGCCGCGGCCGCCGCGATCGGCGCCGCGCTCCTGCCCCTCGCGATCCCGTTCGAGCGCTTCATCGAGACCGGCGCCATCTCCGACACGCTGGCGCTACTGCCGATCTGGGCCGCGTTCGGCTCGCTCCTCCTCGATTCCATCGATGCGACCGTGCTCGTAGGAGGCGCGATCGCGGCCGTTCTCTTCCTGTTCCTGCCGCGCCGGTACGCGCTCGCTCTCCCGCTCCTCACCCTGGCCTTCTTCGCAGCGATGTCGCACAACGTGTGGTTCGGCGAGCGCGGCTTCAGACAAGCCTCCGGTGGCGCGCTCTTCCAGGGCATCCGCACCGGCGACCGCGGCTGGATCGACGGCGCCGTGCCGGAGGGCACGCGTGTCGCAATCGTCTGGACCGGCGTGACGGATCGCTTCGTCGTCAACCAGAACGAGTTCTTCAACCGCGCGGTCGGGCCGATTTACTACATCGGTGGTCCGACGCCCGGCGGCCTCGCGGAGACGGAGGTACGCCTGGACGCCGACGACGGAACGGTGCGCCTTGCGAGCAATGCTGCGCTCGACGAGGAGTACGTGCTCCTCGAGGGCACCATCTCGCCCGACAGGGGCCTGGAGGTCGCACGCGACCGGGCGCTCGGCCTGACCCTCTGGCGCCTCGAAGAGCCGCTCGTCTCCTCTGAGACGGAGATCGAGGGCCTGTACCCCAACGACACGTGGTCGGGCAAGCGGGTCACGTTCACGCGCCGCAACTGCCGCGGCGGCACGCTGGCAGTCTCGCTCTCGAGCGACCCGGCTCTGTTCAGTGAGCGGCAGACGGTCACGGCCACCGTCGGGAATCGGGTCGCGACGCGCACGCGAATCGCACCTGCCGGCACAGCCGTGCTGCACGTGCCGCTACAGCCGCGAGGCGGCGATTGCCGGGTCGTATTCGACGTCGCGGAGACGAAGGTTCCGGCCGAGGTCCTCCCCGGAAAGACCGACGACACCCGGGAGCTCGGCGCCCACTTCGGCGACTTCCACGTCACGCCGTGAGGATCGCCTGGGACGTCAGCCCCCTCTCGCACCCGCGAACCGGCATCGGCAACTACATCCTTGGCTCGCTCACGGGCCTGCTCGAGGCGGCGGGGGACGCGCACGAGGTCGTCGCGTTCGCGCCGACGAGCCCCCGCGGGCGCAGGCGCATCAGGGAGGCGCTCGAGAAGCTTCCGGTGGAGACACGCACTGTCGTACTCCCGTTCTCACACGCGTTCCGGATGGCCTGGAGCCGGGCGCGCCGGCCGGCTGCCGAGAGTTGGCTCGGCAGCATCGACGCCCTCCTCTTCAGCGACTGGATGGTGCCGCCTCAGCGCGCCGGCCTGCGCTCGACGATGATCCACGACCTCGTTCCCGTGCGCTTCCCGGAGTGGGTGACGCCGCGAACGCGGGCGATGCACGGCTATAAGTACGCCCGCGCGAGTGAGTGCGACCTCGTCTTCGTCAACTCGGCCTACACCGCGCGCGACGTCGCGGAGCTACTTGCGGTGCCGCCCGACCGGATCCACGTCGCCCCACCAGGAGTCGACCGCAGCTACTCGCCCGACGGAGAGCGCACCTCGCTCGGGCGTCCTTACCTCCTCAGCCTGGCGACGCTCGAGCCGCGGAAGAACCTCGGCACGCTCGTCGAGGCCTGGCGGCCGCTCCGCGACGAGCTCTCGCTTGCGCTCGCGGGTGCGGCCGGCTGGGGCGATGCCCCACTCCTCGACGAGCGGGGCATCGAGAAGCTCGGCTTCGTCCCGTACGCGGCGGCCGCGGGCCTGATGCGCGGCGCGGCCGTCTTCGCGTACCCCTCCCGCTTCGAGGGCTTCGGCATTCCGATCGTGGAGGCGATGGCCAGCGGGGTTCCCGTGGTGGCCTCTGCCCACCCCTCGCTCGACGAGGCGTGCGGAGCTGCCGCCGTCCGGGTCGATCCAGACGACGTCGAGGCGATGACCGCCGGCATCCGGGAGGCGCACGAGCGCCGGGCCGAGCTGGTCACGCTGGGTCTCGCCCACGCCTCCCAGTTCAGCTGGCGCCGCACCGGCGAGATCCACCTGCGGGCCTTCGAGGAAGCTGCGGCGTGAAGGTCGGGCTCGACGTGGCGCCGCTGCTGCAGACGCGTGCGGGCACCGCTCGCTGGCTGAACGGACTGAAGGGGGAGCTCGAGCGGCGGCAGGACGTCACGGTGCTCCCGCTCTCGTGGGGCGGTCGCGGTCGGCTGACCGCGGTCGCGCGCGACGTCGTCTGGTATCCCGCACTGGTCGCGCACGCAGCGTCGCGCAGGCAGGTGGACGTGCTCCACTGCACGATCTTCCGGGCGCCGCCGCGCGCCCGCGTCCCGACCATCCTCACCGTGCACGACCTGGCCGTCCTGCGGCACCCGGACGTCTTCCCGCTCTGGACGCGTCTCTACGGGCGAACGGCTCTGCGGCCGACGATCCGCTCGGCCGACCGCGTGATCGCCGTCTCCGAGTTCTCGAAGCGGGAGGTCGTGGAACTGGCCGGCGTCGACGAGTGGGTCGTCGACGTCGTGCCGAACGGCGTCGAGCGGGTCTTCGACGCCGACGGCCCAGCGGCCTCGGGTGAGTACGCGCTTGCGGTCGGGACTGTCGAGCCGCGCAAGAACCTGGCTCGCACGATTGAGGCGGCGGCGCGGGCGGGGATCGAGCTGCGCGTCGTCGGCGACCCCGGTTGGGGGAATGTCACCCTTGCCGGCCCCCACGTTCGGCGGCTCGGCTTCGTCGCGGACGAGGAGCTCGCGGCTCTCTATCGCGGCGCCCGTTGCCTCGTCTTCCCCTCGTTGTACGAGGGGTTCGGGATCCCGGCCGCCGAGGCGATGGCCTGCGGTACGCCCGTCGTGACGAGTGCGGGCAGCGCGATGGCGGACGTCGTCGGCCGAGCGGGCATCCTCGTCGACCCCCTCGACCCCGGCTCGATCGCGAACGGCATCGACGAGGCCGACCGGCGGCGCGACGAGCTCGTCCGGCTCGGTCTCGAGCGTGCCCGCCTCTTCACGTGGGAGCGCGCCGCCGAGGCCGCCGTCGGCTCGTACGCGAGGGCGCTCGGACGCGGCTAGTGTCGCAGCGTCACAAGCCCCTCGTCGTCGTCGACGCCGACACCCTCGGGCGGCAGCGGACAGGCGACGAGCGCTACGTCCTCAATCTTCTGCGCGAGCTCGCGGAACCCGCGGCCGAGGCTGGGATCCGGATCGCCGCCGTCACCCGGCGTCCGGACCTCGTCCCGGACGGGATCGAGCCACTCACGCTCACGACGGCCGTGCAGGAGCTGCGGATGCTCCTGACGCTGCCGCGGCTGCTCCGACGGGTCGGTGCGGCGCTCGTGCACACCCAGTACGCCGTGCCGCTCCGATCGCCGTGCCCGGCGGTCGTGACGATCCACGACCTCTCGTTCGAGCGCGATCCGGCGTTGATGCCGTTCCGGGACCGACTCGTCTTCAGGAATGTCGTCCCTCGGGCCGCACGAGCAGCGGCGCGTGTCCTGACCGTGTCGGAGCGGACGAAGCGCGACCTGCTCGAGCTCTACGGCCTGCCGGCCGACAAGGTGGTCGTGACGCCCAACGGCGTCGAAGCCGCCTTTGCGCCAAGTGACGCTGTGTCACAAGGCGCGTACGTGCTCGCGATCGGCGCCGTCCAGATCCGCAAGAACCAGCTCGCAGCCGTCGAGGCAGCGGCCGAGGCCGGCTTGCCGATCGTCGTCGTCGGTCCGGTGAAGGACGAAGCGCTCGCGCAGAGGCTGCGGGAGCGGGGAGCCGACGTGCGTGGCTACGTGTCCCAGAACGATCTCGTCGAGCTCCTGCACGGTGCCGCCTGCCTCGTCCAGGCCTCCCACTTCGAGGGCTTCGGCCTCCCCCTCCTCGAGGCGATGGCGAGCGGAACTCCCGTGGTCGCGGTAGACGAGCCCGCCCTGCGAGAGGTGGCGGGAAAGGCAGCGGTGATCGTGCCCGAGCGCGAGCTCGCCGCCGGTATCCGCCTTGCGGTGGCAGACCGCGAGCGCCTCCGGGCGGCGGGGCTCGAGCGGGCTAAGGCATTCAGCTGGCGCGCGTCCGCTGAGCGCACGCTCGCGGTCTACCGGGCGGCCCTGAGGTGAGCGTCTCCGCCGTGGTCGTCTCGCACGGGCACGCCGACGAGCTCGAGCGATCGTTGCCGGCTCTGGCCCCCCAGGTCGACGAGCTGCTCGTGATCTCGAACCTCCCCGGCTCGGTCGGCGTGACGCCGGAGGGGACGCGGGTGCTCGCGAACGAGTCGCCACTTCCGTTCGCGGCGAACGTGAACAAGGGCATCGCGGCCACGAGCGGCGACTACGTCCTCGTCTCCAACCCCGACGCGGCTCCCGACGCCGGCGCGGTTGCAGCGCTCACGACCTTCGCCGAGGCGCACCCGCGCGCGGGCCTCGTCGGGCCGCTCGTCTTCTGGCCGGACGGTACCTGGCAGCCCTCGCTGCGCCGGTTCCCGACGGTCTTCGGGACGATCGTGCGCCGGACGCCGCTCCGTCTCCTCCGGCGTCCGTACGAGCACCAGACGAGCCACTATGGAACGCGACCGGAGCTACCCGTTCAGGGCGACTGGCTCCTCGGCGGCGCCTGCCTGCTGATGCGTCGGACGATGCTCGAGGAGCTCGGCGGCTGGGACGCCGGCTACCGCCACTACGTGGAGGACATCGACGTCGCCTATCGCGCTGCCAAGTCGGGGTGGGAGCGCTGGCTCGTCCCCGCCGCGTCCGTCCGCCACGATTACGCCGCGGTGATCGACAAGCGCTTTGTATCCCGCCACACTCTCTGGCACCTGCGCGGGATGCTCCGCTTCGTGCGCAAGCACCCAGAGCGGTTGCGGGCCTTGCTTTAAAGCTTTGAGGCTTCATAAACAGCTGGAGCTGCCGATAATCGTCGAGTGCGGCCCGACCCGATCAATCAACGCATCCTCGTCGTCGACGACGAGGCGCAGATCCGCTCACTCCTGACCCGCCTGCTCGAGGCGCAAGGCTACGCGTGCTCGACCGCAGCCGGCGCGAGCGAGGCACGGCGCCTGCTCGCCGCGGACGACTTCGCGCTCGTCCTTTGCGACGTGAATATGCCGGGCGAGTCCGGTCTCGACTTCGCGCAGGAGGTGCTCGTGGACTACCCCGACACGGCAATCGTGATGGTCACCGGCGCCGACGACCGGCGTCACGCGGAGAGGGCGCTCGCCAACGGTGCCTACGGGTACATGCTGAAGCCGTTCAAGCCGAACGAGCTCCTGATCAACGTGGTCAACGCGCTGCGGCGACGCACGCTCGAGATCGAGAATCGAGAGAGTCGGAATCGACTCGAGCAGACGGTGCTCGAGCGCACGTCGACGCTGAGGGAAACGATCGCACAGCTCGAGAGCTCGGAGAGCGAGCTGCGGCGGCTGCGCGAGGAGACGATCCGCCGGCTCTCCTGGGCCGCCGAGTTCCGCTCGAACGAGACGGGCCAGCACCTCCTCCGCATGAGCCTCTACTGCACGCTGCTCGCGCGGCTCGTCGGCCTCGATGCCGATCGCACCGAGATGATCCGGATCGCGAGCCCGATGCACGACGTCGGGAAGATCGGCATCCCGGACCGGATCCTGTCCAAGCCGACCTCCCTGACGCCCGAGGAGCGCGCGGTGATGCAGGCGCATACGGAAATGGGCCACCGCATCCTCACGGGATCCGACGTCGAGTTGCTCGATCTCGCCGCCACCCTCGCGCTGACCCACCACGAGCGGATCGACGGCCAGGGCTATCCCTGCGGACTCGAGGACGACGACATCCCGCTCGAAGGGCGGATCGCAGCGATCGCCGACGTCTTCGACGCGCTCACGTCCGACCGCGTCTACCGCCTCGCCTTCCGCCCGGACGAGGCGCGTGAGCAGATGCTCACCGGCCGGGGAACGCAGTTCGACCAGGAGCTCCTGGACCTCTTCTTCGGCGCCTGGGACGACGTCCTGGCGATCCGGCGCGCCGCCAGCGACGGCCGTCCTATACAGACGGCGCTGCTGGCTCACTCGACCCGCTAGAGGTTTCGATGACTCGCTCCACAGAGGGGCTCTCGTACAGGCTGGTGCCGTCCGGCGCGAGGACGCGGATCACGTCCGACGCGTGCTCGATCAGCGAGCGGAAGTGCTCCTCGCGCTCCCGGAGTGCCTCGTCTGCCCGCCGGCGCTCCGTGATGTCCTCGCCGATCGTGACGATCCCCGCGACCTCGCCGACCGCGTCGCGCTGAACCGTGCTGCTCCAGCGGATGGTGCGGTGCTCGCCGCTGCGGGTGCGGATCGTGCTCTCGAAGTTTGCCCGGATGTTGCTGCGCGCCATGCAATCGAAGTAGTCCGCCCTCACCGTCAGGATCGTCGTCGAAGCGCTCGAACCAGTCGCTGCCGACGACCTCATGCCGCTTACAGCCGGTGAGCTTGAGGAAGAAGTCGTTCGCGAAGGTGAGGACGCCCTGGGCATCGACCCCGATTGCGATCAGCGAGACGCTCTCGAGCGTCTCGCAAAACCGTTATTCGGAAGCGCGCTCGGCCGCTTCGGCGCGGCGCCGCTCGGTGACATCGTGGAAGCTCAGCACACGGCCGACGATCCGGTCGTCCAGGCGCTACGGGGTGGAGAGAAACTCGAACACACGACCGTCAGCCAGTTGGAACACCTCGAAGGTCTCCTGTTCCGGCTCGTCGTACCACTCCTGCACCTTCGCCAGGATCGCCTTCGGCTCGTTGAACTGGCCCGAGACAGCGGCGAGCAGCGCCTCAGTGTCTCCGGAGTCGACGAGCTCCTGTTGCAGACGCCACATCTCGGCGAAGCGCCTGGGCGTTCCCTCGCATCCAGCAAATCCTGTCGTCGCTCGAGCGGAAGCGATACTCGAAGCCGTAGTCCCGTCCGGTCCGCACCGCCTCCTCGTACAGCTCGAAGACACGGTCACGATCCGCGGGGTGGATCCGGTCGCTCCAGAAGCGTTGATCGGCGAAGAAGGCCGACGCCGGATAGCCCGTGACCACCTCGGTCGCCCCGCTCAATTAGGTGAACCGGCGCGTCCGGACGTCGAACTCGGAGACGACGGCCGCGACGGTGTCGACCAGCTCGTGCAGGCGCTCGACCGACCGACGGGAGTCGCGCGAGGCGCGGGCAGTCGTGGCAACGAGCGTCCAGGCGCGTCTCCACATCCTGCTCTTATCGGCCGTCGGCGCCGGGACTCTTGCCTCGGTTCTGTACGCTCGGCCGTCATGCCGGCCGAGACCGACGCGGAGGTCGCTGTCGTCGGTGGCGGCGTCATGGGACTGTCGACAGCGCGTGCGCTCGCGCAGGCGGGGCGCAACGTCGTCGTGCTGGAGCAGTTCGAGCTCGGTCACGATCGCGGCTCGAGCCACGGCAGCTCGCGCATCTTCCGGCTCACGTATCCCGAAGCAAAATGGGTGCGGCTTGCGCAGGAGGCGTTGCCGCTGTGGAGCGAGCTCGAAGCAGAATGGGGAGCGCCGCTTCGCGAGTGGCACGGCTCGCTCGACCTCGGGGACTGGGGCGCCGACCGGCGCGCTCTCGAGGCGTGCGGCGCACCGTTCGAGATCCTCGAGGCACAGGAGACGCAACGCCGGTTCCCGGTGCGTGTCGCGGCGGGCGAGCGGGCGCTTTATCAGCCCGATGCGGGGATCGTGCTTGCGGACAAGGCGCTCCGCGCGCTCGGGGAAGGCGCCGTGGCGGCCGGGGCGCGGGTGCTCGAGCGGACATGCGCCGAGTCGGTCGAGGACGAGGTGGATGGGGTTCGAGTTGCCGGGCTGCGGGCGCGAGCGGTGGTCGTGACCGCAGGTTCGTGGGCGGACCGGCTCGTCGAGCTGGATACGACCACGACCCGCGAGACGCTGGCGTACTTCGCGTGTCCTGAGCCGTTTCCGTCGTTGATCGACCGGGCGGAGGGAGACACGTTCGGCCGGCTCGGCTACGCGCTCGTCGCACCGGGCGTCGGCGCGAAGGCCGGGACGCACCACAGCGGGCCGGTCACCGATCCCGACGAGGCGGGAGTCCTCGACGAAGAGCTTCTGGCGACGATCGCGGACTGGGCGGCTCGCCGGTTGCGGGGGCTGCAACCGGAACCGGTTCGCGCGGAAACGTGCCTCTACACGAACCGGCCCGGCGAGCGGTTCGTCCTCGAGCGACGTGGCCGCGTCGTCGTCGGCTCGGCCTGCAGCGGCCACGGCTTCAAGTTCGCTCCCCTGATCGGGCGCACGCTGGCAAAGCTGGCGCTCGAGGCCCTCGAGCCGTAGGACTCAGCGGAAGAGATCGCGCTCCGGCGGCATCAGGAGGTCGCGGCCGCTGCCCTCGCCCGCCGCGTCGTACCCGCGCACGACTGCTGCCGGCACGCCACGCGTCTTCCCCAGCACGAGCTCCGCCGCCCCGGCGAGCTCGTCAGCGGCTGCGATCTGTGTCGCGTGGAGCTCGTAGCCCGTCCCGTCCCGGAGGCCGCGAAGGTCGAGGAGTGCCGCGATCCCGGCGACTCCGAGCGCGACGTCCGTCGTCCCCTGCCGCCAGGCCCGGCCGAAGGAGTCGCTGACGATCACACCGACAGTCCGGCCGGTGCGCTCTCGGAGCCCCTCGCGGAGCTCCGTTGCAGACGCGTCCGGATCCCGCGGCAGCAACACGAGCGTCCCGGCTCCCTTCGCGTTCGAGGCGTCGACCCCAGCCGAGGCGCAGACGAAACCGTGCGCGGTCTCAGCGATCACGAGCGGCGGCCGCGACCGGACGATCCGCCTGCTCTCGCGCAGGATCACCTCGACGTGGCGCGGATCGGCGTCACCCGCGAGCTCGAGCGCCTGACGGGACGGCTCGACCCCGTCCAGCGCGACAACTCTGCCCTCGGCCTTCGAGACCACCTTTTGCGCGACGACGACGACGTCTCCGTCCTCGAGCCCGCCTGCCCGAGCTGCCGCTGCGGCAAGCAGTGCGGGAAGATCGTCACCCGCCTCGACTTCGGAGATCCCCTCGAGCCCGAAGACCCTGATCTCGTTGCTCAATGAAGGCCGGTGACGCGCAGACCGGCGTGCGCCTTGTAGCGCTTGTTGACGTTCACGATCACCGCCGTCATGCCCTCGAGCGCCCGAGCACTCGCGAGCGGCCCGGCATCGACGGCGCGGCCGGTCACGAGCCGAGACGCAAGCTCCAGTGCAAGCGCCTTCGCGTCGGCGTCGTCCCCACAAACGAGCGCATCCTCGTCAGCCGGCTGAGTCGAGAGGCTGGCTGCCGCGAGTGAGTGCAGTCCGGCCACGACCGGCCCCTCGAGGACTGCCTGGATCCGCTGTGCGACCGAGGTCGGCTCCTCCGTCGGCTTCACTCCACCAGGGCCGAAGGTGAGCTCGGCGGCGACCGAGAGCACCGGCGTTCGACCGATCTTCTCCCGGAGCTCGCTCGCCGTCTCGACCGCCGCGTCGGCCTTCACCGCGAGCAGGACGAGGTCGACGCCGCGAACGGCGTCCGCGTTCTCCCTGCCCTCGGCGCCGAGCTCAAGGGCGGCCTCGCGAGCGCGCTCGGCGTCGCGCGATCCGATCACGACCTCGACACCGGCCTCGACGAGCCGCTTTGCAACGGCCTGGCCGAAGCTGCCGGTTCCGCCGACCACTGCCACCTTCATGCGGCCGCCGCCAGCACCGCTTCCGCGAGGCGCCGGGACGCGGGGAGGTCGGTCATGAGGGTGCTCGTCACGACGGCGCGTACTGCGAGCGGCCCAGTCGGATCGGCCGTGTCGACGACGAGCGCGTCGATCAGGCCCTCGTAGCAAGACGCAACGTGAGCAGGCGTCGTCCCTCCCGCCAGTCTCGCGAGCATCCGGTCGGCGGGACCCTTGACTGCACGTCCCCCGATCAGCGGGCTCACCGCCACACAAGGAACCTCCCGCTGCCTCAGTGCTCCCTGAATCTTCGGCACAGCCAGGATCGGCCAGATGCTGACGTACGGGTTCGACGGCGCGATGACGATGAGGTCGGCCTCCCGGAGCGCTTCGACGACGCCCGGTGCGGGCTCGGCCGTACCGACGAAGCGGACCGCCTCCACCTCGTCCCGGTGGCCGCGGGCGACGAACCACTCCTGGAAGGAGAAGCTCCCGGCCGGGGTGTCGATCCAGGTGCGCAACTCATCGTCGGTCGCCGGCAGGATCCGCGTCTCGATCCCGAGCGCCCGTGCGAGCTGGGCCGTCACGGCGGAGAGCGACCGACCGGTTCGCAGTGCCTGGGTGCGTACGAGGTGGAGCCCGAGGTCGCGGTCCCCGAGACTGAACCAGTCCTCGCCGCCGAGCATGCTCACCGTCTCGAGCGCATTCCAGGTCTCGCCCGCTCGCCCCCAACCTCGCTCCTCATCGTTCAGGCCGGCGAGCGCGTAGAGGAGGCTGTCGACGTCGGGCGAGACCGCTAGGCCGAGCACCTCGAGGTCGTCACCGACGTTCCCGATCACCGTCACGTCGGCGGGCTCGATCGCTGCCACGAGACCGCGCGCGAAACGGGCACCTCCGACGCCGCCCGAGAGGAGCGCGACCCTCAACGTCGGCTGAGCTTCCCCAGGCTGAGCTTTTCCCGGGCGGCCCGAGTCCGCGGCGCGACGCGAAGGGCCAGCCGTTCCAGGTCGTCGACCGTATCGACGTCGTCGGCGAGGTTCGGGATCACGGCGGCAACCGTCTCGAGGCCGAGCGAGACGGCATGCATACGGAAGCGTCGCGCGCTGCCGGCGCCGTAAAGGGGCGCGAATGCGGACGGTCGCGGAAGCGCGAGTGCGTTAGTCGTCCCGTCGTCGGCCTCGACGAGCCCGAAGGCTCCGAGCTCCGCCGCGCCCGTGAGCGTTCGGAGGTCGTGCGGCACGAGGCAGGGCACGTCCGCGTTCACGACGAGCACCGGTTCCTCGGGCAGACCGGCGAGCGCGGCCGCAACGGCAGCGCCCTGACCGCCGCCCGGATCCGGCACCACCTCCCCGCCGAGCTCGACGACAAGATCCTGGGCGGTCAAGTCGGAGGTGACTACCCGCGTGCGCGCAGTCGCGACGCACGCGGCCACGACGTCGCCGAGCATCGCTAGCGCGACCTGCGCCCGCAGGTCGTCCGGAGCGTCGAGTCGCTGCTTGCCGCTCGCCCCGCGAAAGGGTACGACGATTGCCGTCATCGCTCGAGAGAGACTATCCCCGGGTGGACAACGCATCGTTGGCGGAGCGACTGGAGGCGTTCGCGGCGTTGCTCGACCTGTCGGGCTCGAGCTACTACACCGTGCGCGCGTATCGCCGTGCGGCCGACCTGATCCGCTCGACGCCCGCGGACGTCGCCGCGCTCGTACGGTCCGGGCACGTGCGGGAGCTCGCCGGGATTGGCCCAGGGATCGAGGCGCGGCTTCATGAGCTCGTTACGACGGGCGAGCTGGCGGAGCTCCGAGAGCTCGAGGCGGAGGCGATGCCCGAACTCGTCGGCGTTGGTCGGCTGCTCGGCCTTTCGGCGAAGCGGATACGAGAACTCGGCAAGGCGCTGGGCGTTCGCACCGTCGGGGAGCTGCGCGAGGCGGTTGACGCCGGGAGACTGTCGGAGGTGCGGGGGGTCGGACCGAAGACGGCCGAGCGGATCAGCGCGGGACTCGCTGAGGCGGCGAAGGCGCATCCACGCCGGGGGATGCTGCTGAACCGCGCCGACGCGCTCGTGAGAGAGGTGGCGGACGGTCTCGGCGGCGTTCCCGCCGGGGATCCTCGCCGCGGCTGCGACCTCTCGACACGGTTCGCGGTCGTCGTGCCGAGCGCCGCGGCGCTCCTCGCACTCGAACGGCTACCGCAGATCGTGGCGGTGCTCGAACGGGACGAGCGGCGCGCGGTCGCGGTTACCGCGGAGGGACACCCGATCGAGGTCGTGTACGCCCCGCCCGAGCAGCTCGGCAGCGAGCTCGTGCGCGCGACCGGGGCGGCCGAGTACGTGGCCGCCCTCGAGCCGCTGCCGGACGCTGCGACAGAGGAGGAGCTCTACGCGCGGCTCGGCCTCGCATTCCGGCCGCCGGAGCTGCGAGAGGCCGATGCGGCCGACCCGCCACCGGATCTTCTCCGCCTCGAGGACGTCCTCGGCGACCTGCATCTCCATTCGAGCGCGTCCGACGGCAAGGCGTCCGTCCTCGAGATGGGGCAGGCAGCGAAAGAGCTGGGCTACGAGTACATCGCGATCTGCGACCACACGCGCGCGGTGCGCGTCGTTCCGGGGCTCGACGCGGACGACCTGCGCCGACAGGGCGAGGAGATCGCCGAGGCCAACGAGCTGCTGGCTCCTTTCGTCGTCCTGCGCGGCAGCGAGTGCGACATCCTCCCCGATGGCTCGCTCGATCTTCCCGACGACGTGCTCGGCGAGCTCGATTGGGTGCAGATCAGTCTTCACGCAGGCCAGCGTTGGGGGCGCGAGGCGTTGACGGATCGCGTCGTCGAGGCGATGCGGCACGCGGCTACAGCAACCGCCGCCTCGTGTCTCTCCCACCCGAAGGGGCGGATCCTGAACCACCGGCCGGAGAACGCACTCGACCTGGGGCGGGTTTTCGAGGTGGCACTGGAGACCGGTGCCGCACTCGAGCTCAACGGGCTGCCCGACCGGCTCGACCTCTCGTCGGAGCATGCCCGCGAGGCGCTCGTAGCCGGCGTCAAGCTCGTCTGCTCGACGGATGCACACTCGGTTCGCGGGCTCGGCAACATGAGGCTGTCCGTCGTCACGGCGCGCCGGGCGGGCGCACGACGCAGCGACGTGCTGAACACGTTCCCGTTCGACGAGATCGCACGGCTAGGCACTTAGAACTTAAGCCGACGTACGGGCGCTGTCGGCGACGGCCGACCGGAACAGGGCGCGGGCAGACCATCGCATCAGCTCGACCGCCTCTGCCCGCGAGAGCCGCGCGACGTCCGTGAGCCACACCAGCGCCTCGATCCCGACTGCGCACCTGATCGCGAGCACTAACCGCCGCAGCTCGGGCTCGGACAACTCGTCCCGCAACGGCGCAAGAGCGTCCTCAAGCCAGACGATTGCTCGTCCCTGCCGCAGCAGCAGCTTCTCCTGGTGCACCGGCGCCGGTTCGAGCGAGAGCCGCAGCATCGTCCTGAGCTCCGGCTCCGTCTCGAGGAACAGGCGCGTCATCGCGTCGGTGACGACGTCCAGTCGGGTCGCTGCGTCCGGCGGCGGAGTCGGGCCGAGCAGCGAGCGCGCTTCGATCTCAGGATGAGCAGCGACGAGCAGGGCGCGCTGGTTCGAGAAGTAACGGTATGCGGTTGTTCGGGAGATGGAGGCCGCCGCAGCGGCCTGCTCCACCGTCGGAGTCTCCCCACCAGCGAGAAGAGCTCTGGCTGCCGCGATCAGGGCGTCCCGAGTCCGGGCTTTCTGGCCGGTGCGGCCACTCAGCTCATATGGGATTGACATGCCCATGATGGTACTATACTGTCCAGAAACAGACCCTCAATCTAGGGCCCGAAGCGGAGAGACCATGGGCGACACCGCGGTTCCGATCACCAAGGCGATCCACGCAGTTGAGCCTGATGACGGCGAGTCCATCTGGTTCAACGGCGCCCTGATAACCGTGAAGGTGCCCGGCGCGTGGAGCGAGGATGCCTTCTCGATCGTCGAGGTGGCAGCTCCGCGCGGCCGCGCGACGGGACTCCACACAGACCCGAGTCACGAGACGTTCTACGTGCTCGAAGGAGAGCTGGACTTTCACGTCGACGGGTTGGATCGAAGAGTTCGGGCAGGTGGGACGGTCGCGGTTCCCCGCGGAGTTCCGCACGCCTTCCTCATCGTGTCCGAGGTCGCGCGGTTCCTCGTGGTGAACACGCCCGGTACGCACGACCGCTTTTTTCGCGCGGGTGGCGATCCGGCGACGCACCGCGATTTCGATGCCGCGCCACTGCCGGATCACGCTCGCACGATCGCGGCCGCTCAGGAGCACGGGGTCGAATTCCTCGGACCGCCGCCGTTCGCGGCCAAGTCAGTTCGGCACGTCAGCGGCTGAAACGGGCTACGCGGCGCTGGCGCCCGGGCTTCGTTCCGCGTACTCGCGCACTTCGAACCAGTGCGTCGTGCGCAGCGCCTCGACGACCCCAGGTTCCGTGTGCGCCGCGTTGAAGACGTGGTGGTCGAGGTCGCAGCAGATCGCGACATCTCCCAGCGAGACCTGGGTCATCTCGGTTAGCGCGTCGACCGGCAGCTGCGCCTCCGAGACGGTGTAGTGCTTGAACTGTAGGTCGGGCGCCAGCTCCATCAGCGTCGGCCAGTCGGGACAGGTACGCGAGCTCATCGGCCAACCCGTTGGTCGATGAGCTGAGGAGGCGGTGCGGGGGAAAGGGGAAGTTCCCCCACACGAGGTAGGAGGAAGGGGGATCGCAGGGGAAACATGGTTTCCCCCGCGGGAACAAGCCGAAGGCGCGCGACGCTCATCGAGCCTCGGATTTCTCCTCGAGCGCCCAGCTCCCTTCCAGGCGAACGATCCCGCCTTCGTCCCCCTCGGGATAGACGACGAACGTCAGGGCGTCGTCGAGCCAATGCAGGGGGCGCTCGCCCGTGACATCGCTGAGGCCGAGGCGGAGGTGGAAGCGGCCGTCCGAGAGTGGCAGGCTCTCGATGTCGTAGCGCAGCGCCCCTCCGAGGGCGCCATCGCGCCAGCCGAGCCTCGCCGTGTCGACGGCATCCGAAGCAACGAGCAGCCCCGCGTCGTCACGCAGCTCGAGCTGTAGCCGAGGCGGCTCGATCGGAGCCCGCGCGACGATGTGCAGGCGGAGCGACAGCGGCTCACCGGCCAGGAACTGCTGTCGCTCCTCGCCTTCGACTCCCAGCAGTCGCGCCTGGGCGATCTGGGCTTCCCCCGACCCCCACTCCCGCAGGCCGGCCGCCCGCTCGGCGGGATCAGCGTCCGCGGCCAGCGCGCGGCGGTACTGGACGAGCGCCTCCCGGGTGGGTCCGTCGAACTGCTTCCGCCCGTCCCCCAGCAGCACCGCGCGCTCGCAGAGGCGCTCGACCTGCGTTGCGTCGTGCGAGACGAAGACGATCGTGCCGCCGCGCTGCTTGAACTCGAAGATCTTGCCGAAGCACTTGCGCTG
>JBBJOI010000049.1:0-18788 GCA_037721555.1 Gaiellaceae bacterium
ACGGGATCGAGCCCGGGACCGAGCAGGCGTCCCCGATCGAGACGAAGGCGGCCGAGAAGCCGCCGACGAAGAGGTCGAAGGCGCGGCGCCCGCCCGTCGCGGTGGTTCCTCCCGAGGAGCCTCAGGAGAAGACTGTCGAGCATGTGCCCGACTTCGCCCAGACGCAGCCAGAGCCGCAGCCAGAGCTAGAGCCGGAGGCAGAGGCGGGCGATAGGACCGCAGCAGCCGCTCCGGCGCCTGCGTTGGTCGAGTCGCCTGCGCCCGTCGAGCCGCCTGGAGCCGCCGCCCCTGAACCTCTCGAGCGGCCATTTCAGCCGCCGGCGAGCCGCTTCTTCGAGACGCTGCCCGAGCAGGCACCCAGGCTCGAGTACGCGACGCCGCGCGACTCGTCCTCCTACCTTGCGGTCATCCGCGTCATCGGTGTCGGCGGCGCGGGTCTGAACGCGGTCAACCGCATGATCGACGCCGGGATCTCGCAGGTCGAGTTTCTCGCCGTCAACACGGACATGCAGCAGCTCCAACTCTCGGATGCGCCTGTGAAGATCCCCATTGGCCGCGAGTTGACGCAGGGCCTCGGCTCGGGTGCCGATCCCGACGTCGGCCGTCGGGCCGCCGAGGACACCTATGACGCGCTGAAGAACGCGCTCCGCGGCTCCGACATGGTCTTTGTCACCGCGGGCGAGGGCGGCGGCACCGGGACAGGTGCCGCACCCGTCGTCGCGCGGATCGCTCGTGAGGTCGGCGCGCTCACCGTCGGCATCGTCACGACACCGTTCCGCTTCGAGGGATCACGCCGCCGAGGCGCCTCCGAGGCGGGCGTCGAGGAGCTCCGTGCCGCCTGCGACACGGTGATCGTGATCCCGAACGACCGCCTGCTCGAGGTGCTCGACCGATCGACCTCGATGCTCGACGCGTTCAAGATCGCCGACGACGTCCTCCGCCAGGGCGTGCAGGGCATCTGCGACCTGATCACGATGCCCGGCCTGATCAACCTCGATTTCGCCGACGTCCGCACGATCATGTCGGACGCTGGCTCCGCGCTGATGGGGATCGGGTTCGCCACCGGCGACGATCGGGCGAAGCAGGCCGCCGAGCGTGCCCTGCGCTCTCCCCTCATCGACACGGAGATCGCCGGTGCCCGCGGCATCTTGCTCTCGATCGCCGGCGGCGAGGACCTGACGCTCCTCGAGGTGAACGACGCGGCCGAGGCCGTGCGTGCGGCCGCCACCGACGAGACGAACATCATCTTCGGCGCGACGATCGACGAGCGCCTCGCCGGCCAGGTCTGGGTGACAGTCGTCGCGACTGGCCTCGGCGGTCGCGGCCGACGTGCCTCGACGCCGTCGTTCTCCCGCACGAGCGACCGATCAGCGACACGGCGCGAGGACCCGCTCGAGCCGCCGAGCTTCCTGCGCGGCTAGACGAGCGGGAGAACGACGGTGGCGCCGAACGCTGCCACGAGCACGAGGCACGCTGTCGTCGCGGCAGCGGTTGCCGTCCAGCGGCGCGCACCAGGCGCCGTCGTCGCCAGGAAGAGCCCGCTGCCGATGCCGAAGGCGACGCTCGTCACCGTCTCGACGGCACTGAATGCGATCCCGGCCGAGATGGCCGTCTGCGTCGTCGCCCCGTGAGCATGGAGGGCGAAGGCGACGGCCGCGCTCGCGACGCCGATGTTTCCGGGCGTCAGCGGCAGGACTCCCGCCAGGTCGAGCGCGGGCACGACGAGCAGAGCGGCGAGCAGTGGCCGCTCGACGCCGAACGCCGCCGCGATCGCGGTCGCAGCGCCAACCCGTGCTGACGCTGCGAGCCCGATCCAGCCGACCAGTTGGGCGGCTGCGCGCGGCGACCGTGCGAGCGCCCGAAACACGTCGAGGACATGCGCGACGCGCGCATGAGGCGCTCGGTTTCGTGCGAACACGGCCACCGCGAGGGCGACGAGCACGCCGAGTGTCAGCAGCGCGAGCGGCCACACCGGCAGAACCCCGCCCACAACCGCGAACGCCAGCAGCAACCCGAGCCAGACGGAGCGGGCGGCACCGATCGAGGCACAGACGCCGCCGGTAGTCCACAGACGCGCCTCGCCGCGCAGAACCTGGGCGAAGAGCGCGAAGCGGACAGCGCTACCGACCTTCGCGGGGAGGAAGGCGTTGACGAGCGAGCCGACCCCGTAGCGCGCGCTCGCGTCGGCGCGCGTCAGGTCACCGCCGCAGCGGCAGAGCGCCGAGCGCCACGCACAGCCGGACGCTGCGAGCGCGGCCGCGAACGAGGAGGCCGCGAGCCAGAGCCACCCCGGGCTGATGTCCAGAAGTCCGTGAAAGGCTTCCGTCACCTGCTCGCCGAGGAGCTGCGGCATCGTCGCAAGCGCGACGAGCGCACCGACCGACGCGAGCGAGAACAGCGCGTACCTCGGGCCGAAGGCGAAGTGGAGCCTCATCTCGGGTAAACGTTCGGCACTCGACATCGGTTCCTGTAGGGGTTATCGCGAGCGATACCGCATGTTTACGCTCTCGCGATGAAGGCGGCCATCGCAGCCGGGCATCCGCTCACGGCCGAAGCTGGTGCAAGCGTACTGGAGGCCGGCGGCAACGCAGTCGACGCGTGCATCACGGCCGCTCTTGCGGCCTCGGTCACCGAGGGCCCGCTGACGGGCCCGGCAGGTGGCGGCTTCCTGCTCGCGTACGTCGACCAGGAGCCGGTCCTGCTCGATTGCTTCTTCGCCGCACCGTCGAGGCCAGTCGCTGAGATGGAGGAGATCGTGGTCGACTTCGGTGACGCTTCGACGCAGGTCTTCCATGTGGGCGAGGAGTCGGTCGCGGTGCCGGGGCTCCTGGCTGGACTGGCGGAGGCGCACCGCCGCTTTGGGCAGCTGGCGTGGGAGAGGCTCGTGGAGCCGGCCCTCGAGCTTGCACGGGCGGGCGTCGAAGTGAGCGAGGAACAGGCCGTGCTGCACGTGATCCTGAGGGCGATCCTGCAGCGCGACGACGCGGGCCGCCGCATCTACGGCACGCCGGAGCGACTCTTCACGCAGGATTACGTCGCGACGCTCGAGTCGATCCGGGATCGTGGCGCGGCAGCCGTTCTCGAGCTGCTGCCCGAGCTCGAGAGCGACCTCGCCGCCTATGCCGTCGTCGAACGCGAGCCGGTGCGGACAACGTCCTTCGGCCGCGACGTGCTCGCTACCCCTGCGCCTTCGCGCGGAGGCGGCATCGTTGCGTTGGCGCTCGAAGGCCTGGAGGGCGCCCGCTCCCTGAGCGACCGCGCCCGAGCTCTTCGGCTTGCCTACGCGAGCGCGCCCCCCGCACGTATGGCCGGTACCACTCACATCTCCGTTGTTGACAGAAAAGGCAACGCGGCTGCGCTCTCCTCGACGTTGGGCTCCGGCTCCGGTGTCTTCCGGGGCGGCACCCAGCTGAACAACATGCTCGGCGAGCGCGACGTGATCGGCGACCGCGCGCTCCTTCCGGGCGAGCGGCTTCCGAGCATGATGTCGCCGACGCTCGTGCTCGAGGACGGCCGTCCACGACTCGCGCTCGGGAGCGCGGGCTCGGTGCGCCTCGCGGGCGCGATCGCCCTGGTCACGGACGCCGTCCTACGGGGGGTCCCGCTCGAGCAGGCGATCGACGCCCCCCGGATCCACGTCGACGGTGAACTCCTCCACCTCGAGGGAGGCACTGCCGACGAGCCGCTGCCCGGCTGGGAGGTCGTCCGCTGGGCGAACCGGAACCTCTTCTTCGGCGGCGTCTCGGCGGTCGAGCTCCGTGCCGACGGCACCTTCACCGCTGCGGGTGACCCTCGCCGCGGCGGCCATGGCATCGTCGTATGAGCGTCACGATCCGTCCCGCCCGCGCCGACGACGCGGCCACGCTGGTGGAGCTCGGCAGCGACGTCGGCCGAGAGGAGGGGTCGTGGCTCCTGACAACCGACGGCTGGCGCAGCGTCGCCGACGAGCGTCGTTACCTGCGCGCGCTGAAGCGCTATTCACACGCGGCTGTCTACGTCGCCGAGGACGGGGATCGGATCGTCGGTCGGCTCTCGCTCGCCCGCGACAACCATCCCGCGTGCCAGCACGTCGGTGATCTCGGCCTGATGGTGGCCGCGAGTCACCGGCGCCGCGGTATCGGCCAGACCCTCCTCGAACAGGCGGTCACATGGGCGCGCGAGGCGGGAATCCGGAAGCTCGAGCTGCACGTCTTCCCCTGGAACGAGCCCGCCATCCGCCTCTACGAGTCGTTCGGCTTCGAACGCGAGGGCCTGCGCCGCGACCACTATCGCCGTGGCGGTGAGTTCGTCGATGCGATCCTGATGGCCTACAGGCTCCCTCCCTCGGTAGCTCGCTGAACAGCGGGCAGAACGCGCAATCCGCCCTTTGCCCCTCTGCTCCGGGAGACGCTGCGCGACTTCCAACTGCGCACGAACGCCTGCCCGGCCGCGGATTCAGGCGACGCCCGTCGCGGGCCACGAAGCCCGCGCCGGAAGTCGTCGAGGCTCGCCACGGGATCGCCGAAGTGGTGCCCCCATTGCGCGAGCCAGCAGCCGACCACGATGCCGGTTCGCTCGATCCCCTCGGCGCCGTGCACGTAGACGAAGCGCCCATTGCCGAGGGCGCGATCGGCGGCCACGATCGCCTCCCGGACGCCCTCAGGCGACGGGAGCTCCTCCGCCGGCATCGGCACGCGGACGTGTCGGGCGCCTGGACGAAGCAGCTGCGCGTACGGCGGCCGCTCACCCGCCTCGGTGAGATCCAGGAAGACGTCGATTCCTTCCCGGCGGAAGCCGCGAAGGCGTCGCCACGTCTCTGCCTCGTCCGCGCCCGCTGGATGCTCCCCGGCCCAGATACCGAGGAACAGCAGGTACGACTGAGGGAGAGGGCTGCCCGCGTGGTGTACCTGCATCGCCTGTTGAGCATCGCCGGAAAGCTGTCACAGGTGTGTGACAGCTCTGTGCCAACCCTGTAACTTCTGGCCGCGCCGACCATCACGGCCGCGAGCCTCACCAAGCGGAGGGAGCCTCATGCCCGAGTTCACGTCCTACGCCAGCGGCACGCCCTGCTGGATCGACATCACGAGCCCCGAACTCGACCGTAGCGTCTCGTTCTACTCCGACCTCTTCGGCTGGGAGGCCGAGCAGGATCCGCGACCCGAAGTCGTCCAGGATCCGGTCGGAGCCGTGTTCGGGGTCGTCGCAGACTGATATCAATCAGGTTATACTTACCGGTATGACCGGACGGGTAGGACCCAAGGGGCAGGTCGTGATCCCGAAGCCGATCCGCGACCGCCTCGGTCTCAGCCCGGGCGACGAGGTCGTGTTCATCCCGGAGCCGGGAGGTGTCCGCATCGAGCCGGCGGTGGACGTCGCTGCGCTCGCGGGCGCGTTCTCCGAGTACCCGCTGGTGGACGATCTCGAGGCCGACCACCGGCGTGAGCTCGAGCAGGACACCATCCGCGAGCATGGACTCGGACGCTGACCGCCTGCCTCGACGCCTGGGCGATGCTGGAGTGGCTCCACGGCGGCGAGCCTGCGCGCACGCGCGTTCTGCAGTTGCTCGAGCGGGAGCGGCCGTTGATGAGCTGGATCAACCTCGGCGAGGTCGCCTACGTGCTCGAGCGCCGGGCCGGCGCCGAACGCGCGGCCGAGACGATCGCACGGCTGCGCGGCCGGCTGAAGCTCGACTCGCCCTCGCCGGAGCGTGTTCTCGAGGCTGCGGCGCTGAAGGCCTCGCACGCAGTCAGCTACGCCGACGCCTTCGCGGTGGCGACGGCGAAAGCGCACGGCGCGGTGCTCGTGACCGGTGATCCCGAGATCCTTGCCGGCGACCCCTCGTGGCAGACCGAAGACCTGCGGGGGTAGGAGCTGATCGACCGGCCGGCGCTCGGCGCCTTCGTCGGGGCCGTTGTCTTCGGCGGCTCGAACTTCGTCGGCGTCCGCTACAGCAACCGCGAGCTCGACCCACTGTGGGGCGCCTGCCTCCGCTTCGGGCTCGCCGCCCTCGTCTTCGGCCTGCTCTGCGCGGCCCTGCGCCTACGGCTTCCGCGGGGACGCACGCTCGCGCTCGTCCTCGCCTACGGGCTGCTCGGCTTCGCGGGCGCCTACGGCTGCCTCTATTGGGCCCTCCAGGAGGTGCCGGCGGGAATCGGCGCCGTCGTGCTGGCGGTCGGGCCGCTGCTCACGCTCCTGCTCGCCGTCGCGCACCGGCTGGAGCACCTGAACCGACGAGGGCTCCTGGGCGCCCTCACGGCGTTCGCCGGATCGGTGCTGATCTTCTTCCAGCCCGACGCGACCTCCTTCGGCGTCGGCTCGCTCGTCGTCCTCGGCGTCGCCGCCCTGTGCGCTTCGGAGGCTGTCGTCCTGTCGAAGAACGTCGGCCGGCAGCACCCGCTGGCGATGAACTTCGTCGCCATGACGGCCGGCGCCGCCGTCCTTTTCGTGGCATCGGCAGTGGCGGGGGAGAGCCTGTCGCTCCCGAGGGAGGGCAAGACGCAGCTGGCGCTCGTCTACCTCGTCGCCGGAACTGTGGGCCTCTTCATCTGCGTCCTCGTCGTCGTCCAGCGCTGGACGGCCTCCTCGACCGCGTACATCTTCGTGCTGATGCCGATCGTGGCCGTCGCGCTCGGTGCGCTCGTGGCCGACGAGGAGATCACGGCGACGACGCTCGCGGGCGGCGCGGTCGTCTGCGCCGGCGTCTACGTCGGCGCCCTGGCGAGGCGGTAGGCCGGGGCGGCGGGGTGGGGGGCGGCGGTGGGGGCGGGGGCCGCGCGGGGGGGGGGGGGGGGGGGGGGGCCGGGGGGGGCGCCCCCCCCCCCACGACTAGGAGGGGCCCTAGCTGTTGTCAGCGACCAGCTTGAAGCGTGTCCCGGTGGGATCGGTGCACGCGGCGACCCGGCCGTACGGCGTGTCCTCGGCCGGCCGCTCGACCTGGCCGCCGAGCTCCACGACCCGCTCGAGTGCCGCGTCGGCGTCCTCGACCCGGAAGTAGACCGACCACGCGGCGGGCGTCCCTTCGGGCGTGTACGCCGTCGCGTCCATGATTCCGGCGAGAGCGTTGTCTCCTTCGCCGAGCGTCGTGTAGCGGAACTCCGGGGCGTCGCTCATCGTGTGGGCATCCCACCTGAAGACGTCGCGGTAGAAGTCGACGGCGCGGTCGTAGTCGCGCGTGTGCAGCTCGAACCAGGCGCCGGTGCCGACCTCGTCCCGCACCTCGAAGCCCTTGACGGTGCCGGGCTGCCATGCTCCGACCCCGGCGTCGCCGGGATCGCCGATCATCGCGAACCGGCCGTTCTCGGCGACGTCCATCGGCGGGACGTGAACCTGGCCGCCGTTCGCGGCCGCGGCCTCGACCGTGCGCTCGATGTCGTCGGTCATCAGGTGGACGGTCCACGAGTCCGGCGCGCCTTGCGTCCCGTCGTTGTGCATGCAGCCGGCGACGTGCTGGCCGTCCTTCAGGAACGTGAAGTAGCCGCCTAGATCAGGCCCGGGCTCCTCCGGCGTCCAGCCGAAGAGCTGCCCGTAGAACTGCGACGCCTTGTCGGTGTCGGTGCTGTACAGGTCGATCCAGCACGGTGCGCCGACGACGAGTGTGGGTGCAGGCATGGTGCGCTCCTTCTGTCGTGAGTGACGAATGTCTCCCGTACGACCGCCGGGGTGGTTAGAACTCATCGGGTACGTTGGCCGAACCTCAGGATCACGAGCATCGCCACGATGCGCCGATCACCTGCATCGAACGCCGATCCCCTTGCAGAGCCGCCGATGGAGATCCTCCCACGCCGGTGGCTCCCCGGGTCGCCGAGATGGTGTCTCGCGCGCCGCGCGGGTCGACAGCAGCCGTGGCAACGGCGTCACGCCGACGCGGGGCAGATCGAGCCGGCCCGCGTCCCAGCAGACGCCGACCGTGGGGTCGCTGCTGACCTCGCCGTCGGCGTGTCCCCCGCACGCGGTGCGGAGGACGTCCACCTGCTGCTCGCGGATCCCGAGCAGTCCCTCCGTGTGCAGTGCCCGCGCGAGCTCCGCCGCCCGCGGCCCGTGCTGCGGGTCGTGCCCGTCGTTCTCGCGCATCGTGTCGTGCAGCAGCGCGAACAGGAAGACGACCGCCCGGTCGGCGCCCGGCTCGGCGTCGGCAAGCGCCAGGCCGAAGCCGCCGACCGTGCGCCAGTGCGTCTCGCCGTGGATATGAGATCCGATGCCGGTGCTGCGGCTGCGGACGGCCGTCAGGAGGGTCTCGAGCGTCACCGTTCCGATCCTGCCCTACCTGCGCGTGCTCTATCGGCGCCTGCTCTACCGTCGCCGGCTGGGGCGCGCGATCTGCCCGCTGCGCTCGTCGCTCGTGAAGGCGCAGACCTGGATCAGCTCGTCCTCGAGCTCGAGGACGGAGCCGACGAGGCCGTGGCCGTGCAGGCGCACGTCCTCGCCGAGCCCGGCCGCAGGCCCACGCGCCCGCGCGGCCGCGTCGATTCCGCCGACGAACCCGTCGAGCCGTCCCTGCGAGGCCGGCCCGCGGTCGATGCGCTCGAGCGCGTCGAGCAGGTAGCCGGCGCGGAGCTTCGGGTAGAGGCGGGCGAACGCCTTCGGCCGAGAGACGTAGTCGAGGCAGAGAGCGTCCCCGAGCGCGAAGACGGCCCCGGACTGGCCGGGCTGGAGCGGGAATGCCCGTTCGAGGTCGCGCAGCTCGTCCTCTCTCGAGCGGAAGACGTCGGCCTGCGCGCCCGTCTTCGAGTGGACGCCCATCCGTGCGGACTTCGCTCGCACCTCGTCCCAGACCTCGCTCTGGGCGATCCCACGGGCGAGCGGCGTCGCGGCCAGTCGCTGCGCCTTGCGCCGGCGCAGCTCGGGGTGCGCCGCGTGCGGTGCAGCGGCGAAGTCGGCCGAGCGCCGATGCCAGCGGCCCTCCTCGACGCACGAGACGGGGATCGGCAGCTTGCTCTGCGCCGGCACGAGCACGGTCATGTTCAGGATCCGGTTCTGCTTCGCGCCCAGGAGCTCCTCGCCGTCGTAGAGGAGGACGTTCCCGTCGGTCGGGTTCTCGACCGCGAGCTCGGGCACGGCGCCTGCCTCGCTCACCTCGCCGATGCGCAGGCCGAGCGGAAGCGCGTCCTCGAGCGTCGCGTAGCCGGCGACAGGCGTGCGCCGTGGGAAGATCGGTGCGATCACGATGCCGCGGTGCTCGACGGGCTCGCCGAGCTGGATGAAGGTGTCGATCATGGGACTCCTTTCGTTTCCCAAGGAGTCCGCGGGAAGGCACCGCACGAGATGCGATTTGCCGCTGCCGTAGAACCCACTCACCCAAACGGCTGGCTGCTGCGCCTGGCTGGCGTTGAGATTGGTGAGAAAGCTGCCTAAAATCCGCTCCAGGCCTCGGGCATACTCGCCCTCGCAGACGAAGCTCTTCAGCTCCCACTGCAGAACGTCCCATTGATCCGTGGTCGTCGGGCGGAAAACCTTGGCTACCCCATCGTTGGGGATTCTTGTGCCGGTGGGGTCCCGGTAGAAGAGCTCTCGGTTCGTGATCGTCATCGACCGCTCCTGTTTGGCGTGATCGGTGTTGCCAGGTAGTTCCACCCGTCGCGCGCGTCGAGCAGCCGGTAGCTATTGCCCTCGTGCTCACCCGGGAAAAAGACGAGCAGTCGGCCGGCGACCGCGTCGTTGACGGCGTTCAGTAGAGCCGAGACCTTCACTCTATCGCCGAGACCAAACAGCGTGCCCGAGCCGACAAGGCCAACGACCCCGTCAGGGTCACGGTACTGGCCGAGTTGGGTTCGTACGTCTGTGACCAAGTGCTCGAAGAAAGCCGGCAGCGCCGTCTCGAGTAGGTCAGGCGATTCGAAGTACTGCTCGCGGTACTCGTGATTGGCCATCCAATCTTCGAACGATTTGGTGATGTCGACCAGTGCCCATGCGTGCCCGGCCTCTTTCGTGGCGACCTCGAAGCCTGTGAGATGGAGGCGTAGGCGCCGCTCGTGCTCGGGCGGATACACCGCCATCCACACGTGCTGCGCGGCCGCAAGGTTGTGTTGCCACGGTAGGGCCACGAACTTTCGATAGGCCGCAAGAAGATCATCGACGTAGCTCACAAGAGTTCTCCCTCGAACGGACGAAGGAGCTCGTGGAAGCTCACGTCGATGACGCCGCCGGCATGGCGGAACTCGATCAAGCCGCGCTGCGATGCGCTGAAGGCTAGGTCGACCAGATGAGACCTCGGCTGGTCGAGTACCTGGGCCCAGAATGTTTCGAACAGCGCCTGTCCGCTGACACCCTGAAGATGGCCGAGCAGCAGCGCGTACGCGACGTTGGCTGGGCGACATACCGCGCGAACACGCACTTTCTTCGTAGGTTCACCCGCGGCGAGGTGACCAGTCTGCTCCCATGATGAGAAGGTGTTCCGGCCGATCTTCGCCAACGTGCTCTCGCTGTAGCTGCCAGGGAAGTGGTCACCGACAGCCGTTGCGAGATTTCCGGACATGAGTGTCTCTCCATGAGAACACGAAAGGATCGCCGCCGAACTCGCTCGGAAGACCGAGTCGCGAGCGAGAGCACAAAGCCCTGCAAGCAAAGGCTGTGCCGACGAATCGTCCGCCCAAAGATCACGGAGCGCCCGGAAGAGAATCGAATCGGGTCGAAGCAAGTACAGCTCTTTCAGGTACCGGAAGGTTCGCCGACGAGCGCCATCGGTCTTCTTGCTCAGTACGTTCTGTTCCAGAGCCGCCTGGCGGTATTCGATGTGTGGCGCGCTTGTCGGGACAGCGGTGAGAAGCGACGCGAGGGTCTCGACGCCGATGGTGTGGCTCGTGTTCGTGCCGCCGCTCATTTCGCCGGGCGTAATCTCCACCGGCTGTGCGATCAATTACACGCCCCGGCGGCTACGGACGCCAAGGTCACGACGTGCCATGCGTCGTCGCGCATGGGGTTCAGGCACGCGCAGAAATGCTGAGCGAATGCCTGCTCCGCGTGATCAGAATGTAAGGCATGCCGAGTGCTCATCCCGGCCTCTCTGCCAGCAGGCCGAGGTTGTAGAGCCGCCACGCATGTGACTCCTCACTGACGCCGAAGCGGTTCTCGCCGCCGGCCGAGCGGACAGCCGGCTCCGGCATCAGCAGGTTGGCGGCGAAGATGTTCGCCTCCCGCTCGAGCGCTCTCGTCTCCGGATCCACGCCGATCTCATCGGCCCGGCAGTAGATCGGCTTGACCGAACCCTCCAGGCACTGGCAGATCCAGTGGCCGAGCTCGTGGGCGATCGTGAAGCGGCGGCGCGGTTCCGGCTCGTCGGCGCGCACGAGGATGCGGCGCTCGGCCGGGAGCAGCATCCCGCTCACCTCCAGGTCGTCGCGCACCTCGAAGGCCAGGCCCAGCAGGTCCTCCGCGATCGACTCGACGGGAACGGGCAGCTCGTCGCCGCCGAAGGCGGCGTGGTAGGCCTCCCGCAGCTGGTGTGCTCGTGGTTCGTCGTACTTCGAAGTCATGCTGCAATATCGAATGCGAGAAACGTTCGTTCCTCGCCTTGATGCGCTTGCCGCGGCGCAGCTGGCAGATCCCCGAGCAAAGACGCGGGCAGCGTACGAATCGGCGCGGCGAATCTTGTATTCGGCGCTTCCGTCCTGTCGCGAGTGCACGCGGCTTCTCAGCTGACAAGCACCAGCCGAAACGGCGCGCGTCGCTTGTCGTGGAATACCGGACACATCGTGGCGAGAGTCGGTGCGTGACGTGCGTAAGCGGCGACCGGCTCGTCGGCGACTCTTCCTAGATGCACCTTCATACCGATCGCCTCTACCTCTCGCCGTCCGACGTCACGGCCTTCCTGGCCTGCGAGCACCTGACGACGCTCTCGCTCGCGCACGCGCGTGGGGAGATCGAGCGGCCGGAGGTGCTGAACGAGCAGGCGGAGTTGATCTTCCGCAAGGGGCTCGAGCACGAGCACGCCTACCTCGAGACGTTGCGCGCCGCCGGGCATTCCATCGCCGAGATCGAGTTCGACGGGCTCGACTGGGACGCGGCCCAAGAGCGCACGATCGCCGCCATGCGCGACGGCGCCGACGTCGTCTATCAGGGTGTCTTCGCTCACGACGGCTGGCGCGGCGTCGCCGACTTCCTCCTCCGCCGGCCGGACGGGACCTACGAGGCGCTCGACACGAAGCTCGCGCGAACCGCCAAGCCCGCCTACATCCTCCAGCTTCTCTTCTACAACGAGCAGCTCGGGCGGATCCAGGGCCGCGAGCCCGCCCAGATCCACGTGCTGCTCGGCTCGGGCGAGCGGGCGAGCTTCCGGCCGCGTGAGTTCGCGGCCTACTACCGGCGCGTGCGCTCACGACTGGAAAAGTTCGTCGCGGAGACTCCTCTCACCGAGCCGTATCCGGTCAGCCACTGCTCGATCTGCACGTTCAAGCCGCGCTGTGACGCGCACTGGGACGCCGTCGACCACCTCTCCCGCGTCGCCGGGCTCTACCGCACCCAGATCGAGAAGCTCGCCGGTGTCGGCATCACCACGCTCGCGCAGCTCGGCCGGGCGCCCGCGGAGCCCGCTCCGCCCGGGATGAACTCCGACTCCTGGGCGAAGAGTCGCGAGCAGGCCGAGCTCCAGCTGCACGCGCGCGTCACGGGGGAGGACGTCTACCGCCTGCTCCGGCCGCAGCCCGAGTCGGGCTTCGCACTGCTGCCCGATCCCTCGCCCGGCGACCTCTTCTTCGACTTTGAGGGCAACCCGTTCTGGGACAAGGACGGGAGCCTCGAGTACCTCTGGGGGATCCTCGACGTCGAGCGCAACTTCACGCCGCTGCACGCGCACGATCACGAGACGGAGCGCCGGGCGTTCGAGACGTTCGTCGACCTCGTCCACGCGCGGCTCGCCGAGTTCCCGGACCTGCACGTCTACCACTACGCCGCGTACGAGATCACGGCGCTGAAGCGGCTGATGGGGCGCTACGGCACGCGCGAGGCCGAGCTCGACGACCTGCTCCGCCGGGACGTCTTCGTCGACCTCCTCCGCGTCGTCCGCAACGGCATCCGCGCGTCGCGGCCGGGCTACGGGCTGAAGGAGCTGGAGGCCTTCCTCGACTTCGAGCGCCAGGCCGAGGTGAAGGACGGCGGCGCCTCGATCGTCATCTTCGAGCAATGGATGCAGACGGGCGAGCAGAAGCTGCTCGACCAGATCGACGCGTACAACCGCGAGGACTGCATCGCGACGCTCCTCCTCCGCGACTGGCTGCTCGAGCGGCGCGGCGAGGCGCTCGAGCAGTTCGGGCCGTTTCCCCTGCCCGAGCCGAAGGAGCCGAAGCCGATTCCAGAGGCGAAGGCTGAGCGCGCGGCTCTAAGGGCGCAGCTGCTCGACGCCCGCGAGGAGCTCGCTGCCCAACTCCTCGACTACCACGACCGCGAGCGCAAGCCCGTCTGGTGGGCCTTCTTCGACCGGCTCGAGATGACCCCGGCGGAGCTCGTCGAGGACGCGGAGTCGATCGGGCGCCTGCAACCGACCGGCGAGCGCCGGCCGGAAAAGCGCTCGGTCGCCCACGTGCTCACCTACCCGCCACAGGAGCACAAGCTCGGGCAGGAACAGGACACCTTCGATCCGGCGACGGGAAGCAAGCCGGGAGACATCCTCGAGCTCGACCGGGAGGCGCGCCGGCTCGTGCTCAAGCGCGGACCGTCGCTCGAGGACGTGCCTCTGCCCGAGGCGCTGATCCCCGGCGATCCCTACCGGACGCCCGAGCAGGAGGCCGCCCTGATGCGGCTCGGCCGCTCCCTCCTCGCCCGCGACCACCGCTACCCGGCGCTCGAGTCGATCCTTCGTCGCGAACCGTTCCCGCACCCGGTACAGGCGGCCGATCTCGACGAGCTGAAGCGGCTCGTGCTCTCCCTCGACGGCCGCCACCTCGTCATCCAGGGGCCACCCGGCTCGGGCAAGACGTGGACGTCCGGCCGGCTGATCGCGCACCTGCTCGCGCACGGGAAGACCGTCGGAGTCGCCTCGACGAGCCACAAGGCGATCCACACCCTGCTCGACGCCGTGATCCAGGGCGCGGGCGAGCTCGGGATCTCCTTCGACGGGCGCAAGAAGGCGAGCGCAGGCAACCCGGAGTCGTACTACGAGGCCGCGCCAATTGGGGACGTCGAGGAGTCCGATGACGTGATCGGCGCCGACCTCGCCGCCGGCACCGCGTGGCTCTTCGCGCGAGAGAACCAGCAGGTCGACTACCTGTTCGTCGACGAGGCGGGGCAGGTGTCGCTCGCCGACGCGCTCGCGATGGGGACGGCGGCGCGGAACGTCGTCCTCGTGGGCGACCCGCAGCAGCTCGACCAGGTGCTGCAGGGGACGCACCCGGCCGGCAGCGGCGCCTCCGTCCTGCGCCACCTGCTCGGCGAGCACGCGACGGTGCCCGCCGACCGCGGCGTCTTCCTCGAGCGGACGTACCGGCTCCACCCCGACGTCTGCGGCTACATCTCGGAGGAGTTCTACGAGGGGCGGCTCGAGCCGGCCGAGGCGGCGCGGGCGCGGACGACGCCGCTGGGAACAGGATTGCGCTACCTCCCCGTCGAGCACAGCGGGAACCGCCAGGAGTCGCCCGAGGAGGTGGAGGCCGTGCGCGCGGAGGTCGCCCGGCTGCGCGCCCACGGGCTCGAGGACGTGCTCGTCGTCTCGCCGTACAACGCGCAGGTGAACGCGCTCAGGGAGGCGTTGCCCGGCGTGCGCGTCGGCACGGTGGACAAGTTCCAGGGGCAGGAGGCGGACGTCGTCCTCTACTCGCTGGCGAGCTCGAGCGGCGAGGACGTCCCGCGCGGGCTCGAGTTCCTGCTCTCGCGCAACCGGCTGAACGTCGCGATCTCGAGGGCGCGCTGCCTCGCCTACCTCGTGTGCTCGCCGCGGCTGCTCGAAGTCAACTGCCGCACGATCGCGCAGATGTGGCTGGCGAATGCGCTCTGCCGGTTCGTCGAGCTCGCGGACTAGAGCGCTTGAGACAAGTACCCAATACGGCGAAACTCAGCGATGGACTCGCACGCGAACTCTACTGCCTGTCTCACCTGACCCGCACAATCTCTAGCGGTCAAACGCTCAGACGCGATACACGAGCGAGTTGGCCACTCGCCCCAATTGACGGCATCACACACGTTCGGATGTCTTGTACGTGCCGCGTGCGCCTCGGCCTTCCGCGCCTCGGGCGCGAGCAGCTCGTTGAGTACGACGACATTCATGATCGGCTCGTAGCCGATCGTTCGACCGGGGAGAAAGCCGAGGGCGAAGGAGAGCTCCTCGACGGTGTAGATGCGATACATGTACGAGGCGCTCGTCGACAACGGACGGACGTGTTTCAGGCGCGGAACGAGCGACACCAACTCTGGGCGAGCTTCTTCCAGGAGCTCTTGCACTCGCCGGTGGACGAGCGAGGCTTCACCCCAAAGCTGCCAATCAGCTGCTGTCAACGGCGGTGGAGCCACGAGACCTTCGGCGGCGAGCGTACGAAAGAAGTCCGAGCTGAAGGTCTCCTCGTCAGCGGTCAGCAGGTCGGCGATCGACTGCCATCGTGAGACAAAGAAGCGAACGTCCTCAGTGCCGTCAGTCGGGATGGGAAACGCCGGGATCAGCTCAGGTCGCGGGGTCAGATAGATCAGTGCTCGACAGGGCTCGATCCGGTCGTCGAGCAAGCAGGCCCGATAGTCGCGCAGTTGTTCCAAACCTTCGGCAGCGTCGATCTTGACCTCGATGAGAACCGCCGCTTCACCGCCATTCGTCAGAAGGATGTCGGGCCGCCTGCTGGATGAGGGAATCACAAACTGGGTTTGGACTTCCCAGGGCGTTGACGACGAGAGCGTGTCGTCCAGCGATGAGAGCCACCGCGGCAGGGTCTCGGCCTCCTGCTGCCACAGGAAGGCTAGGAGCTCGGTCAACTGATCTTCGTCACGCTCGTGACCCCGGCGTGCCAGGAGGAAGATGTTCTTGCGTTCGCCCACGCCGTGGCATTGTGTCGGGTCTTCGTAAGCTCCTGCCGCTCAACTCTTGACTTTCCGACATGACGACCTTCAACATGATCGAGAAACGCTGCGGCGTCTGCGGCGAGACGAGCGAGCAGCACGTACTCACGAGCACGAGCACCTTCGGCTGGTCAGATCTCGACGGACGGCCGCCGGAGCCGGAGCGCTCCTCGCTCTTTCTCTGGGTACAGAAGTGCCCGGCTTGCGGATTTTGCGCTGCGGACATCGAGGACGGGGACGAGGACTTGCAGGAGATCGTCGGCGGCACGGACTATCGGCAGCAACTTGCCGATCCATCGTCTCCGCCGCTCGCGAACTGGTTTCTCTGCCAGGCGATCGTGCTCGAAGAGACGGGCAACGAGCAGGCTGCCGCGTGGAGGGCAGTGAACGCTGCCTGGGCGTGCGACGACGAGGGCGCTGCCGAGCCCGCCGCACGTGCCCGACTGCGGGCGGTCGAGCTCTTCCGGCTCGAGCTCGCAGAGGGTGGTCAGTTTGGCGATGGGAATGAGCTTGGCGACGTCTTCGCCACCGAACACGCGCTACTCGCCGAGTTGCTGCGGCGCGCGGGGCGGTTCAGCGAGGCTCTGGAAGAGTGCCAAGAGGGGCTGGAGACGGTCCTGAGCGCCCGGCTGCGGCGCGATCTGGAGCTCGAGCGCACGCTCTCCGAGGCGAAGGATGAGGCGTGCCACTCCTACGAGGAATTCGAGTGAGCAGGGAGCTTACTGGCTGAGGTCGTCGCCGGACGGAGCGCTTACTCGAGCGACCCGAGCGGGGCTAGCGCTCGCACCGGCTGGCGAGTGACGTCCGCGATCAGCTCGAAGTCACGGTCGTAGTGCAGCACCGGCAGCTCGGCGAGCTCGGCGGCCGCAGCGATCAGGAGGTCGTGGAGGCCGACCTGCCGGTGGTGCAGCGGCCCTCGCTCAGCGAGTTGATGAAAGACGTCCGTCGCACGACGCCAGACGCGGTTTCCCATCGGCGCTTCGCGGAGCGCCTCGAGGTCAGCTCGGATCGAGGTGAAGTGGCGGGCGTCTCGCGTGCTCCAGAGAAGCTCCAGACGCACCATCGCGCAGGTAACAATCGACCGAGCTTCGAGAAGTCGGTCGAACTCAGCCCCGACAGCCGAGCTTCTGCCGCGGCTCGCCCACGCGCTCGTATCGGCGAGCTCTACCAGGATCGCGGCTTGCGCAGCTCGGCCAACGCTTCCGGCGTTAAGTCCTCAAAGGGCTCTGCGGCGAGCCGGCGCAGCCTCTCGCGCCGGACGACATCCTCGAGAGCGCGATGGATCGTGTCGGTGGTGCCGTTCGAGCCGAGCACCTCGCGCGCTTGTGCGACAAGGTTGACATCGAGGTTGAGCGACGTCCGCTTGACCATTCATTGAAGCATACCGGTCCGCCTTAGCGACGCATACGGACACGTTCGATTCAGGCGTACCGCTACGCTCCAACGGATGGAGTTGACCTCGCTCCCGGGCCACGAGCTCATCCTTCCCGGCCTCGAGGATCTTCGGCGCGGCGTCGAGTCGATCGAGGCGCTGCTCGTCTCGATCGGGGCGCCGCGGCTGCGGCAGACCGGGATCGAGGTTCCGGAGCCGTGGCCGGACGCCGAGCACCGTCTCTACGAGCGCCTGGCCGCCGAGGATGCCGACGCCGCGCACGGCCGCTACAACGCGCTCGTGCGCAGGCTCGTCAGCTTCGAGCGGGCTGCTGATGCGCGAGCGCGCTGACGCGGAGCGGATCCGCCGCTTCATGCGGGCCGCTGGGGCGTCCGCGACACGGGACGGTGTTTGCTACTTGGCCGGCGGAGCGACAGCAGTCCTGCTCGGTTGGCGCGCGACGACGATCGACATCGACATCGCGCTGGAGCCCGAGCAGGACGAGCTGCTGCAGGCGCTGCCGCTGATCAAGAGCGAGCTGAGCGTCAACGTCGAGCTGGCCTCGCCGCGCGATTTCATCCCACTCCCGAGCGAGTGGCAGCTCTCGAAGCTCGAGCGCGGGCATGCGCAGGACGCTCGAGGACGTGGACGCCCTGCTGCGGCTCGGCCTCGTCCAGCCCACGCGACTGTGCGAGCTCTACGCGCAGATCGAGCCCGAGCTCTACCGCTTCCCAGCGATCGATCCGGCGCAGTTCCGCGAGGCGGTTGCTGCCGCGGTCACCAAGTCTTAGAGACTACTTCTGTCGCAGCGAGACTCTTCAGGAGGCACGGTGGTTTGCGGCATGCCATTCCCGAGCACAAGCTCGCCATGTTCCGGTTACGCAGCGTCGTGCTCCTGTGGGTCGGCCGCAAGCTCTGGTCGGCCGCCCGGCCTGCGGTGCAGCGGCGGTTGCGCAAACGGGGCTCGACGAGTCCCTAGCGCAGTCCTGCCGCTGCGGCCACAGGGCGCACGGTCACTTCACTTCCCGCGCGACGTCTTCTTTTTCTTCGGCGCGACCGTCTTTCCGCTTGCGGCCGCTTGCTTCTGCTTCTTCTTCGCCGGCACCTTTGTCCTCCTGGTTCGCTCTGAAGGCCCCAATGTAAGCAGGATCGGGCCTGGCTGCCTAATGATGACGCACGCTAGGGTGGAGCGGTAACCAGAGGAGAGGAATCGAGATGGCGTTGTTTGGAAAGTTGGCGATGCTCGCGAAGAGCCCGCAGGGGCGACGGTTGCTCGCGCAGGCCGGGAAGGCCGCGCGGGATCCCCAGAATCGGGAGCGGCTCGAGAAGGTGCGCAGCAGGATCCAGAACCGCGGGGACGCGTCTCCGAAGTCCGCGGCTCCAGGTCCAACAGTCCAAGGTCCCACAGTCTCAGACCCCACAGTCTCAGACCCCACAGTCTCAGACCCCACAGTCTCAGACCCCACAGTCT
>JBBJOI010000050.1:0-18582 GCA_037721555.1 Gaiellaceae bacterium
CTGGCGACGCGAGCGAGATCGGGTACCCACTCATCGTGAAGGCCGCAGCCGGCGGGGGCGGACGTGGGATGCGCGTCGTGCGCGAGCCCGCGGGGCTCGAGGACGCGCTGGCCGCCGCCACACGTGAGGCCGAAGCTGCGTTCGGGGACGGCACCGTCTTCTGCGAGCGCTACGTCGAGCGGCCTCGGCATGTCGAGATCCAGCTGCTGGCCGACAGCCACGGCACGGTGCTGTCGCTCGGGGAGCGCGACTGCTCCGTCCAGCGCCGCCACCAGAAGGTGCTCGAGGAATCACCCTCCCCCGCCCTCGGCCCGGAGCTGCGCGCAGCGGTCGGCCGGGCCGCGGTCGACTTCGCCCGCGCCGTGGGCTACGTCGGTGCGGGAACGGCTGAGTTCATGCTCGACGACCACAACTTCTACTTCCTCGAGCTGAACGGGCGCATCCAGGTCGAGCACCCGGTGACGGAGCTCGTGACAGGGCTTGATCTCGTGCGCGAGCAGATCCGGGTGGCGCAGGGCGAGCCACTATCGTCCAGCAGCGGACGCTCCCAGGGTCACGCGGTCGAGGTGCGCCTCTATGCCGAGGATCCGCGCACCTTTCTGCCTCAGGCCGGCACGGTCTCGAGGTTGCAGCTGCCGCGTGGCGTTCGTGTCGACGCAGGAGTCGCCGAGGGCGATGAGGTCGGAATCGCCTACGACCCGATGATCGCGAAGCTGATCGCCCACGGACCGACGCGGGACGAGGCGTTCTCGCGGCTGGCGGACGCTCTGGCCGAGACCCGCGTCGAAGGCGTCACGACGAACCTTCCTTTCCTGCGTTGGCTCGTGATGCACCCGGTGCTCCGCTCCGGGCAGGCGACGACCGCCTTTCTGACCGAGCATCCACCCCTTTCCGAGCCCCCGCTGCGCCTGCCAAGCGTGGTCTGGCGCGGCGCCTGGCGCTTGAACCTGCCGCCCGCCGCACCGATCGCCGCGCCTGACATCGACGCCGCCGCTCACGCGCACGTGGGTGCGAGCACCGAGAGCACGCTCGTCGCGCCGATGCCGGGGACGGTGATCCGGGTACTCGTCGCAGCCGGCGATCTCGTCGAGCCGCGGCAACACCTGCTCGTCCTCGAAGCGATGAAGATGGAGACGCCGATCGCCGCACCGTTCGGCGCGAAGGTGAAGGCAGTGCACGTCGAGGAAGGCGCGCGCGTCGCGGGCGGCGCCGTCCTCGTTGAGCTCGAGCCGGGCTAATGCTTGGGCTGCGGTCAGGCAAGATCGGCCTGGCACGCCGCCTGTCAGAACAGCTTCTGCAGCTTCATCGCGGCGCCCATGTCGCCCTTGATCTTCAGCTTCCCCGTCATGTATGCCGTCGTCGGATTCTGCTCGCCACGGACGACGGCCATCATCGTCTCCTCGGACGTCGTGATCGTCGTGTCGGCGTCGCCTCCGCCCTCGCTGACATTCACCGTTCCATCCTCGACCGCGACGAGCCACTGGCCAGCGCCCTCGATGTCGAACAGATACGAGTTGTTCATCCCGGCCGTCTTCGACTGGTCTGCGCGGCCGGGCAGTTCCTTGAAGAACTCCTGCACGCTCTCTGCCATCTCTCGCTCCTCGAGGTCGACATCAGGTCGAAATCTGGGCTCGAGCCTACCGGGTAGCATCCGGCGGCGTTCATGGATCTCGACCTCACCAGCGAGCAGGAGCTGATCCGCGCCACGGTTCGCGAGTTCGCGCTCGAGCGGGTAGCGCCGGTCGCGGAAGAGCTCGATCGCGAGTCTCGCTTCCCCTACGAGCTCGTCGCCGAGCTGGGCGAGCTCGGCCTGATGGGGCTGCCGATCCCGGAGGTCTACGGCGGCGCGGGCGGAGACACGGTCTCCTACGCGCTCGCGATCGAGGAGCTGACGCGGATCGATTCGTCGCTCGCGATCACGGTCGCCGCTCACACCTCACTCGGCACGATGCCGATCCTCCTCTTCGGTGACGAGGAACAGAAGCAGCGGTGGTTGCCGGACCTCGCCTCGGGCAGGAAACTGGCCGCTTTCGGACTCACCGAGCCTGACGCAGGCTCCGACGCCGGCAACACGCGCACCGCAGCCGAGCTCCGCGATGGAGCCTGGATCGTCAACGGCTCGAAGATCTTCATCACCAACGCAGGCACGGACATCACCGCCTGCGTCACCATCACCGCTCGCACAGGCGACGACGAGATCTCGAACATCGTCGTGCCGAACGGAACCCCGGGCTACGTCATCTCCGCCCCGATGCACAAGCTCGGGTGGCGAGCCTCCGATACGCGCGAGCTGTCGTTCAGCGATGCCGCCGTGCCGGAGCAAAACCTCCTCGGCCCACGGGGGCAGGGCTTCCACCAGTTCCTGGAGATCCTCGACGGCGGCCGGATCTCGGTTGCTGCGATGGGCGTCGGCCTGGCCCAGGGCGCCTACGATCTCGCGTTCGCCTACGCGCAGGCACGGGAGCAGTTCGGGAGGCCGATCGCGCGGTTCCAGGCGATCCAGTTCAAGTTGGCCGACATGGCAACGGAGATCGAAGCGGGCCGCGCACTCGTGCTCAAAGCTGCGTGGCTCAAGGATCAGAGTCGGCCCTTTGCACGCGAGGCCGCGATGGCGAAGCTCTACACCGGCGAGCTCTCGAACCGTGCGGTCAACTGGTCGCTGCAGATCCACGGCGGCTACGGCTACATGGACGAGTACGCGATCTCCCGGCTCTACCGCGACCAGAAGATCCTCGAGATCGGCGAGGGGACGAACGAGGTGCAGCGGCTCGTGATCGCACGGCACCTCGGTCTGTAGCTGCGTAGCGAGCGGCAGCCAGCAGGTGCTCGTCGCGACCGACGGCTCAGATCCAAACCGGCCCTGGAAGAGGTGTCCGTAACGTCCGCGTCTGCGGTTGAAGCGCTGAGCGTAGACTCGTTTAGCCGCTGCACTCCGACGGGAGCGGGTCGGCCGCGTCCTCTCCACCGCTCGCGCTGGGTCCGACCCTGCATGGAGGCGGGCGGCGGCTGCGAGGCGCCGCTCGCGGTTGACGAACCGCCGACGCGGGGACAAACGAACCGCAAACAGAAGAGAGGGGACGTTGTGCCAGACGACGAAGCCGACGCGCTCTGCCGACCGGTTCAGGCTGGCGAGCCCCCCGCCGACGCCGAGCGCGCGAGCAGCCGTGATCCCTGCGACGACGTGCCCGAGCCTCCGGCGGAGAAGCCTCGGCCAACGATCGGGCCGGTGCTGGGTGACGACCCACCGATCTGGCGGCGGCCGGTGGAGCCGCCGGGCGTCTAGGACCTCTCGCCCTCAGCGAGCGCATGCCGGAGCTTGCGGCGCGCCGCCTTCCGCTCCTTCATCGCCCGCGGATCCGGAATCGGCACTGCGGAGAGGAGCGCCTTCGTGTAGTCGTGCTGCGGGTTCGCGTAGAGCTGCTCCGCCGGGCCGATCTCGACGAGCTGACCCTTGTTCATCACCGCGATCCGGTCACTCATCGAGCGGACGACCGCCAGATCGTGCGCGATGAAGAGGTACGTCAGCTGGAAATCGCGCTGCAGGTCCTTCAGCAGGTTGAGGATCTGAGCCTGGATCGAAACGTCGAGCGCCGAGACCGGCTCGTCGCAGACGATCAGCTTGGGGCTCAGAGCGAGTGCTCGCGCGATCCCGATGCGCTGCCGCTGCCCGCCCGAGAACTCGTGCGGGTAACGGTTCGTGAAGCTCGGGTTGAAGCCGACCACGTCGAGCAGCTGGCGGATCCGCGAGCTACGGTCCTGGCGGGAGCCGATCCCGTGCACGATCAGTGGCTCGCCGACGATGTCGCCGACGGTCATGCGCGGGTCGAGCGACGAATACGGATCCTGAAACACGATCTGCATCTCGCGTCGCATCTTGCGCAAGTCCTCGCGGCCGAGCTCGGTCAGCTCCCGCCCCAGAAACCGCACCGAGCCGGACGTGGGCTTCAGGAGTTGCAGGATGCAGTAGCCCGTGGTCGATTTGCCCGATCCCGACTCGCCGACGAGCCCGAGCGTCTCGCCCTCAGCGATGTCGAAGCTGACGCCGTCGACGGCCTTGACATCACCCACTTTGCGTTCGAACAAGAGTCCTTCCCGGATCGGGAAGTGCTTGTGCAGGTCGCTGACCTCGAGCAGCTTGCCGTTGCTGCTCATGCCGGCGCTCGATCGGGCTGACGCACGCCCGCGCGCTCGGTCGACGGATGCGCCGAGCGCACCCAGTGACCCTTGCGCAGCTCACGCAGCTCCGGCATGTGCTCGGCGCACGAGTCGCTCCCCACGTAGGGGCACCGGGGCGCGAAGCGGCACGCCTTGGGTGGGTCGATGAGGTCGGGTGGGCGGCCGGGGATCGCGGTCAGGCGGCCCTCGCGGATCCCCTCCCCCTCGATCTGCGGGAGGGCGCCGAGCAGCGCCTCCGTGTACGGATGCTCAGGACGGTCGAAGAGATCGAGCGTCGACGCCTGCTCCACCACCTGCCCCGCGTACATGACGATGATGTCGTCTGCCGACTCGGCGACGACGCCCATGTCGTGGGTGATCAGGATCATGCCCATGTCGTGCTCTGCCTTCAGGTCGTCGAGCAGGTCGAGCACAGAGGCTTGAACGGTGACATCGAGCGCGGTCGTGGGCTCGTCCGCGATCAGCAGCTTCGGGTCGCACGAGAGCGCGATCGCGATCATCACGCGCTGGCGCATGCCCCCTGAGAACCGGTGTGGATAGTCGTCGAGGCGCTCTGACGCGCGCGGGATGCGAACCTCGTCGAGCAGCTCGATCGCCTTCTTGCGCGCCTGCGCCTTCGGCACGTCGTAGTGGCGCCGGATTGTCTCCGTGATCTGGATTCCGAGCGTGAGCGTCGGGTTGAGAGACGTCATCGGATCCTGGAAGATCATCGCGATCTCGCGCCCGCGCAGGTCCTCGAGCTTTCGCTCCGGCAGCTTCGTCAAATCCTGCCCGTCATAGATGACCGACCCGGAGACGATCTTTGCGGGCGGCTTGGGAATCAGCCCCATGATCGAGAGCGCGGTCACCGACTTGCCGCAACCCGACTCGCCGACGATCCCCAGTGTCTTGCCCTTCTCGAGCGAGAAGCTGATGCCGTCGACGGCGCGCACCACGCCCTCCCGGGTGAAGAAGTGCGTGTGGAGATCGTTGACCTCGAGCAGAGGCATCTACGTCTCGCGGGTTCTGGGGTCGAGGGCGTCGCGGAGGCCATCGGCGACGAAGTTCGCGCAGAGCACGAGCGTCGCGATCGCCACCGACGGCACGATGATGGCGGTGGGGTGGCTCCGGAACACGGTGCGGCCCTCCTGAGCCATCGCACCCCAGGAAGCATCCGGCGGGCTGATGCCGAGTCCGATGAAGGAGAGGAATGCCTCGCCGAGGATCACGCCCGGCAGCTCGAGGAAGATCGCGATGATCAGGACGCCGAGCGTGTTCGGCAACAGGTGGCGTCCGAGGATCCGGTACCACCGCGCGCCCACGGCCTTGGCGGCGCGGACGTAGTCGTTCTCCTTCAGCGTCAGCACCTGGCCGCGCACGATGCGCGCGGTCGTGAACCAGCTTGCGATCGAGAGCGCGATCATCATCGTCCAGGTGTTCGTCCGACCGATGATCGCGAGGGTGATGATCGCGAAGGGCAGGTAGGGCAGGCCGTACAGGGCATCCAGAAAGCGCATCAACCCATTGTCGACGCGGCCGCCGATGAAGCCCGAGATGGCGCCGTAGATGACGCCGACGAGCAGGATCGCGAGTGTCGCGCCGAAGCCGATCAGCATCGAGACCCGGCCCCCGAGTGCGGTGCGGGTGAACAGGTCGCGGCCGAACTTGTCGGTACCGAACGGATGCTCGAGACTGGGCGTTTGGCTCGCGAGCGCGAAGTTGACGGCATCAGGGTCGTGCGGGGACGCGAACGGGGCGATCAGGCAGTAGAGGAGGACGACGACGAACACGGCGCCCGCGATCACCGCAGCCTTGTTGCGCACGTAGCGACCCCAGGCGTCCTTCCACAGGTTCGACTGGCGGATCGGTGCGCCGGACGCCGGCGCAGCGCCGGGTCCGCTGGCGAGTGCTTCCTCTCGTGCTCCAGTGACGCTCATGAACGCGCGTCACGCGTCCTTGGGTCAAGGATGCCGTAGAGGATGTCGACGACGAGATTTGCCAGGATCACGATCACGGAGAGCAGCACGGTCAGGCCCATCACGACCGAGTAGTCGCGGTTGCTGATCGAGTCCACGTAGTTCTGACCGATGCCGGGGATGTTGAAGATCAGCTCGATCACGAACGAACCCGTGATGATGAAGCCGAGCAGCGGTCCGGCCGCCGTCACGACCGGGATCAGCGAGTTGCGAAGCACATGCAGTCCGACTACGCGCCGGTAGCGCAGGCCCTTCGCCCTCGCCGTCCGCACGTAGTCCTGCTGCAGCGTCTCCAGCATGGTGCCACGCACGAGCCGCGCGAAGAGCGCCATAGGACCGAAGCCAAGCGCGATCGACGGCAGGATCTTGTGCTCCCAGCTCGTCCAGCCGCTCGTCGGTACCCACCCCGCCTTCAGCGCCACGAAGTAGATCAGCAGCGTCGCGACGAGGAAGCTCGGCACCGCATGGAAGACGTTGGAGACGAACATGGCGCTGTAGTCGACCCACGTGTTGTGCCGGAGCGCCGCGATCATCCCCAGCGGCACACCGAGTACGAGCGCGAACAGGAACGCATAGACGCCGAGCTCGATCGACTTGGGGAAGTGCGTCTTGACGATGTCGTTCACGTCCCGGCCGCGGACGACGAGGGAGGGGCCGAGATCGAACGTGAAGACGCCCTTCACGTAGTAGGCGTACTGCTGGTACCACGGGTCGTTCACGTGGAACTTCGCCTCCAGGTTCCGCTGCACCGCCTCCGGCACCGCGCGCTCCGACTGCCGGAACGGGTTGCCACCGATCTGCCTCATCATGATGAAGGTCAGGAAGATGACGACCAGCAGCACCGGGATCGTCCAGAAGACGCGCCTGACGATGAACTTCCCCACCGACTCCTCCTCCCCCGGGTCGTGTTTTCAGGAACGGGCGGCGGGGGGTCGACCTGTCGCGCCCCGCCCCGCTCCGCTTCTCAAGAACGACGCCTACTCGGTGACGACGACTTTGGTCAGGTCCACCTGGTCGAGCAGGTTCAGCTCGAACGAGTCCTTGATCGACTCGCGTTCGAGCCCCTGGTAGGTGTAGTAGTAGATCGGGAGGACCGGCATGTCGCCGTCCTCGCCGAAGAGGATCTCCTCGGCCTGGCCGTAGATCTCGTAGCGGGCGTCGTTGTCCTCCGTTTGGCGCGCCTTCTCGATCAGCGCGTCGTAGTCCTTGTTGCAGTAGTTGGTCGAGTTGTTGCCCGACTCGCACGTCCACAGCTCGAGGAAGTTGATCGCGTCCACGAAGTCGCCGATCCAGCCGAGCCGGTACGAGTCGACGTCCTTGTTGGGCGGCGGGCCGAGGAACTCGAGGTATTGCTGGAACTCCTGCTGCTTGATCGTGCTGTCGATGCCGAGCTCCTTCCACGCCGCCTGCACGCCGACAGCGATCTCGCGGTGGCCCGGTGAGTCGTTGATGTAGAGCGTGATGTTCTCTTTCGGGCTGGCGACTTCACCCATCAACTCCTTCGCCTGCTCCAGGTCGCCCTCGGGCGGCAGCCACGGCGAGTCCGGGTTGATCGCCTCGTAACCAGGCATTCCTTCGGGAGTGAACCCAGTGGCCGGAATCTGGTCGGCCTGCGCGATGTTGTCGATGATCGACTGTCGCGGGATCGCCAGTGCCATCGCCCGGCGCTGCTTCACGTCCGGAATGTTGTCGACGTTGACGCCATAGTAGTAGGTGCCGAGGGCGCCGTACTGGGCGTACTCCGCCGTCTCCTTCAGACGGGCGGTCTCGTCAGGGGGAAGCGTGAGTAGCGCGTCGACCTCGTCGGCCTCGAAGGCCTGCACGGCGGTAGTGCCGTCTTCGATCATGCGCCCGTTGACGCGAGTCAGCTTGACGGTGTCCGCGTCACGCCAGTCGGGATCCTTGACGATGTCGATCGCCGAGCTGTGCTCCCAGCGCTCGAGCGTGAAGGCCCCGTTCGTGACGATGTTCTCGGCCTCCGTCCACTTGTCGCCGAACTTGTCGACGGTCGGCTTGTGGACAGCGAGGAACGAGTGATGCGCCGACTGCTGGACGAACCAGGGCTGCGGCGTCGTCAGCTTGACCTCGAGGGTCTTGTCGTCGACGGCGTTGACGGCCATCTTGTCGGCCAGCGCAGCGCACTTGTCCTTTTTGGGGTCGCAGCCGTTGTACTCCTGCGCGCCCACGATGCCGTAGAACTGGTAAGCGTAGTCGGCTCCCAGCTCCGGTGAGACCGTTCGCTTCCAGGAATATTCGAAGTCCTCGGCCGTGACCGGATCGCCGTTCGTCCACTTCAGGCCATCACGGAGCGTGTACGTGACGGTCTTGCCGTCCTCGCTCGTCTCGACGCTCTCGGCCGCGTAAGGCACCGGATTCAGATCGTCGTCGAGCTTGACGAGCGGATCCATGATGTTGAGGAGGATGTTGGCCGAAGTTGTATCACTGGCCAACCCCGGATCGAGCGACGGCGGCTCCGTGCCCCAATTCACCGTGATTACCTGCTCGGCGGCTTCCGTGCCGCCCTCGTCGGTGGTCGCGCCGGTGCCGGTTCCGGCCGCGTCGTCGCCCTCGTCGTCGCCGCCGCAGCCGGCTGCAACCAAGGCAAGGCTCGCGACCACCATGGCCAACAGCAGCCAGAAGGTCTTGCTCCTCATGAGTGTCCTTTCGTTCGTTCGTTCGCGTTTGACGCGTGTCTCCGACGTACGGACGCTAGCGCCTACCTTTCCCGGTTTACGGTGGAGTAACCCGGTGGTCCTGCTCCTTCTCCATTCCTTAACGCTCTGCACCGGGGACCAGCGGCGGCGCGCAATTCAGGACTCTCGCCTCGGATCGTGGAGCGCCGGCGTGTGAGCTGACCGTACAGAAGATTGTGGGCTCCGCTTGGCCCGTCGCCGCGCGCTTTCGAGGCAGGAGCCGATCAGCGTGGTAGCGTCCGCGCGCAGTGCTCTTCGAGCAGTTCATGGACGACGAGCTCGGGTGCGCGTCCTATCTGGTCGGCGACGAGGACGCGGGAGTCGCCGCGGTCGTCGATCCACCGTACGCGATCGGGCGCGTGATCGCCGCGGCCGCCCGCCGGGGTGTGCGGATCGTCCGTACCCTCGAGACGCACACGCACGCAGATCACCTCTCCGGTCATGGCAGGCTCGCCCTCGACCACCGGATCCCGGTCTCGATCCATCCTGCGGCGGAGGCGGCCTACAGACATGATCCGCTGGACGACGGGTCCGAGATCGAGCTGGGGCGAGTTCTCCTGCGGGCGATCCATACGCCTGGCCACAGGCCCGAGCACACCTGCCTTGCGGTCGCCGACCGCTCTCGCACCGACGAGCCCTGGCTCGTCCTCACCGGAGACTCCCTCTTCGTGGGCGACACCGCACGTCCGGACCTCGCGGTCGCCAGCAAGGAGGGCGCCGAAGGTCTCTTCCACTCGCTACGGCGGTTGCTCGAGCTGCCGGACGGCGTCGAGGTCTTCCCGGGGCACGTTGCCGGTTCGCTCTGCGGCAAGGGGATGAGCTCGAAGGCCTCCTCCACGATCGGATTCGAGCGCCGCTTCAACGACGCGCTCCAGATCGACGACGAGCGCGAGTTCGTCGTGCGAGCCGCCTCCGTCGGTGCGCCGAAGCCGCCGAACATGGCGCGGCTCGTGGAGCTGAACCGTGGCCCGTTCGTCGGTGCCGTGGCCGAGGTGGCGGAACTGCCGGCTCGCCCACCCGGCGCGACGATCCTCGACGTGCGCTCGATCGAGGACTTTCTCGCCGGACATGCCGAGTCTGCGATCAGCGTCCCCCTCGCCGGCGGCTCGTTCGGGACGAAAGCTGGGTTCGTTCTCGATCCGGAGGCCGCGATCGTCGTCGCCGCCTCGACGGAGGAGGAAGCTGGGCACGCAGTCCGCGGGCTGCAAGCGGTCGGGTTCCTCGAGCTCTCCGGGTACGTTCTCGGCGGTGGCCCGGAACAGATGCGCCCGGTCTCACTCGACGAGCTGGAGGCGCTGCTCCAGGCGGGCGCCGATCTCATCGACGTGCGCGAGCGCGACGAGCGAGACAGCGGCTACATCGCCGGCAGCCGTAACATTCCCTACCGCCTGCTGGCGCACGGCGGCGCCGATCTTCCGGGGGAGCGGCCGATCGTAACGATCTGCGAGACGGGAGCTCGCGCCGGCATCGCCGCCTCACTGCTCGCCGGACGCGGCCTCGACGCGCGGCCGGTGCTCGAAGGCGGCGTCCCCGCCTGGTCTGCCCGCGGCGGCCAGACGGTTGAATTCCGTCGCTGCGGCTCATAGTGTCACTTGCCTCTACCCAAAGGAGCCCCATGTCCCTGCTCGACAAGATCAAGGCCTTCTTCGCCGGCGACACGACCGCCGCCTCGCACGGCCACGACCATGACCACGCCGGCCACGACCACTCTGGCCACGACCACGCCGACCACGACCACGACCGCGGGTCCTCCTACCTCCAGTCGCCCACCGATCCAGACGAGCCCGTGCTAACGCCGACGCCCGAGGAGATCGCGGCCGCCAGTCAGGCCGAGCCGCCGACGACGATCGTCGAGGCCCTGTCCGAAGACGATCGCTCGGACGAGTCCCGCTAGCCGCAGCGCCGAGGCGACGGCCCGTAGCTGGGCCGTCGCGAACGGGTCAAGCCCGACCGGCCTTCCCGTGCCAGATCCACCTCAGCAACGGATCCAGTGGCCGGTCCGCCGAGAGACAGCGCTCGCAGCGCGGAAACATCCCGGCCGCGAAAGCCGATTCGATTTGAACGCCACACGACAGGCACCTTGCCCGCGTGGGCGCATCCATCCGTCCGTAAGCCTCTCCCCAACTCGCCATCGCCGCAGTCCCCCTCTTGCCGCCTTGGCGCACCGTAGGCGGGAACGGCGCGGGGGGACATCGCTCGAACGAGGGAAGGTCCGGGTGGGTTTTTTGCCTAGGACCGCCGGGAGCGCCCTCGAGCCGGCCTTGCCGCCCGCTCGACGACCGTGGCGCGCCCCTCGACCAAAGAATTCGGCTGGGCCTCGGGGCGCTCGGCGCCACTCTCGAATACCGGCTCGACCCAGCGCCCGGAGGGGCGGTAGCCGTGTGGCAACACCTCGACCGGCTGTGATCGGGCCCGCCGGAGAACGAGGAACGCGCCGCCGAGCGAGAGCAACACGGCGGCGGCGAGGGCGGCGGCGAACGCGGTTGGCGGAGAAGACGCATCCTCGGGGGGAGACGGAGGCTCTGGCGGCGGGAAGACCGCCCCGAGCACGCCAGGGGCTTTCGCCGTCTTTGGCGAGCGACCTCGAGCTGGCGCCCGCTGGCGCTCGAGGCGCACCGCAGGCACCGTCACCTCGAAGGCGACCTCTGGGATCGTGGTAGAGGTGCCTCCGCAGCGCGGCCGCTCGGGCTGTCCGGCCGTTGTATCTGCCAGCCCGACCCTCAGGAGAACCCGTGCCAGTTCAGGTCCGCTCGGCGAGCGGCGGGCACTTACCAGGTAGGACCCGGAGACGAAGAGCCGCCGCCGGAGCACGACGCTGTTCAGTCCGGGGCGGCCGATGGTCGCGATGCGATCGACCGTTCGGCAGCTCGGGGCCGGGCCGCGAACGACGAACTGGAGGCGCGCAGGCGCGCCGTGCCAGTACCGGAGCAGAATAGCTCCATGGTCGCCGGTCGTCGAGGGCGGCGAGACCGCCGTGAAGACCGGCCCCTGTGAGGCTTTGGGGCGCCGGAGAAGCCGCGCCTGCGTACGGGTCTGCCTGCCACTACGCGGCCCTGCGCTGTTCGCAACCTCGGGAACGACGGCCGGGGGGACGTCCGTGGCTACCGCGACCGGCGGGGTAGTCAGTTGCGAACGAGTCGGCTGCGACGGGGCGGGCACCCGCGGCGGCAAAGCGGGGACCGAAGGTGCTGCCGGCTGTGAAGTCGGCGGCGCTGCCGGGGATGTCTTGGGTGGCGGAAGTCCCTGCCGCGGCTTCGGTAGCGCAGCCGGCGGCTCCAGGACTACGACGGGAGGCTGAGCAGGCACCGGAGGGGGTTCGACCACGGGCGGGGGAGCCACGGTCGTCACGGGTGGCTCGGGTCCGGAGGGAGGGTCAGGCGCCGGAGTGGTGGGCGGAGGCGGCTCTTGCCCGGGGCTCGGGGCAGCGGTCGACACCGTCACGGCTGCGCCGAATGCCGGAAGCGCCAGCGCGAGGACGCTGGCAGTGCGAGCGAATCTGATCCCGGATACGTGGATTCGACCAGTCTCCCTGCATGCTGCTGAACGATCGGCCCGAGCGGGCTGAGTCTAGAGCGGGCCCCGGATACCGGCGCAGAGGGGCTCCCTCCTCGCCGACGAACGACCCGTCTGAGCCGCTTGATTTCCCCTGAACGCCGTAGAGCGCCCATGCCGGGGCGGATGATCCCCGGAGCGTCGCTCAAAAGAACGAGAACCCCGCTCCAGCAAGGCTTTTGTGAGGTGGGCGGTACTGGGCTCGAACCAGTGAAAGCGGACGCCTAGGGGGACCCTCTCCAGGCCCGAGAGCGTTAAGGCGTGCGCGCCCCGCCCACCCTGACGACGGCTCAAGTGGGCGCGCCCGGGGAGTCCTGCGGCCACCTCCCCAACACGCCCACAGGCCCGAGCGTCACTCAGGGGGAAGTAACGCTAGGCCAGCATGGTCGCTGGGCGCGCCCAGTCTGCCGCTTCGAGAGAACTTGCGATCGTCCTGCGCGGGGCGTACTCGACAGGCGTCAGTCAGTCAGGTGAGTGGCGATTCGCAGCGACCCTCAAGCGGACTGAGTAGGTCGCGTCGGAGCGTTCCCTAGCTGTCTCAAATCTCATGAACAGAGACACGTCGTAGGTGCCGGCGGTAGGGACCCTCCACGAAACGTTCTGGCCGGCAAGTTCAATGGCGGGTGCGTTCCCGGCGCGGATGCGGACAACATCGAATGGCCGAGTAAGCGCGAAGACCACGACATCTCCGGGACGGGCTCTGGCCAGCGGAGGTCGCCCGTGGATCCCGTCAACAGATGTACAGACAGTCCTCAGCGGCGTCGGCTGGAAGAGCGTCTGCGGGACGTGCCGCTCGTCGACACACGTGGTACTCGACCCAAACTTGAGCGGGAACACACCCTGGGAGCTTGTAATGGTTCGCTCCTGCGGCGGTAACGACACCGCATTCGTTTGAGCGGTGAGGCCGCCCGCTCCGGCCAGGACAACCGCTATGACCAATCCGCATCTCACCATCGCACGCGGCTCACCTTTCGCGGGTCAGCAGCCGAAGCAGTCATCCCGCTTGTTCCCTTTGATCTTGCTGTCTTCGATCTCCAGTCGGGCCAATGCGTTGAAGCGGGAAAGTACTCGAAAACCTGGTCTCTCTGTTGATGCCTCACCCTCACGGCCGACGATGCTGGGCGCACGACCTGAGGAAAGCAGTCGAGGCCTCCGCGTGGTCGCGCAGCGATGTCAGTGCCGCCGTTGTGAGCTGCATGTCTGTGAGCGTGAGATCATTCCGCTCAACCAAGAGTCGGCCGCCACCTGCACGCCGCCCGCTCGAACTTCTTGTCGCCTGCGGTCGCGCAGAGACTCACGAGCTCGAGCGCGTCCTCGAGCGTCAAGTGGCGCATCTCGCGGGCGGTGAGCTCGGCCAGGAGCACGCTTCGCGCTTCGATCGCTCGACGGAACCTGACTGTGCCGAAGGCTGTGCGGTCATGGGAACGCATGTTCGCACAGCTCGCGTCGTAGCCTCCGTTAATGCAGTCTCCGACGCCGATGCTCTACCGCCCCGGCTCGCTCCCTGAGTTCGGGAACTGGGCGTTCAAGGTGAAGTGGGACGGCTTCCGGACGCTCGTCCTGCGACGGGATAAAAGTGAACAGTCGCCGCGGGTGGAACATGACGTCGCTGCTACCTGAACTGGAGGCGCTGCCACCCGGTTTCATGCTTGACGGCGAGCTTGTCGCGTTCAACCAGGAAGGGCTGCCGTGGTTCCCATCCGTGTGCGACCGGCTGCTGCACGGCGATCGCCGTGAGCCGATTCGTTTGACTATGGCTTCGGGGGTTTCCCCGGCTGCGTGACCGTGACGGTGACTGGCGCGGCCGTCACAGTCACCGGAGTGGTGACCGTCACGGGGACCGTCTCGGTACGTGTCTGTGTCTTGGTCTCTGTTCGGACCTGGGTCACGGTGCCGGAAACGGTTGTGGTTACTGGAACGGTTGTGGTCACTCGGACGGTGTCGGTTGATCGGATCGTCACTGGCACGGTGGCGGTGGTCGTGCGGATGACGGTGACGGGCTGGCCGTTGACCGTCACGATCCGTTCCGCCGTGAGCACGCGCTCGTTCGTCACGACTCTCTCGGCTGTGACGACCTTCTCGTTGGTAACGACACGCTCGTTTGTGACCACGCGATCGACCGTCTGCCTGTCTGTGACGACGCGTATGGCGCCGGCGCGAGTCTCCACCACCGTGCGCGGCAGCCCGTCGACCGTGACGATGCTAGTCGGCCCGGGAACGACCACTCGCTGCGTCACGACCCGCCCACCGCCGGGTCTCTCGATCGTCCTGAGCACGTCCTGTGTGGAGAAAGCCGTTCCCCGCGGCTCGGTTACGTTCCGGATAACTGGCACGGGCTTGAGCACGACGCTGGCGGGCCCCGTTACAACCCGCGCTGGCTGACGGACTCTCACCAGTTCCTGCACAGTTATCACCGCGAAACCCTGGCCGGTCCCGCCGGCAGCGGCACCACCAAGACCTTTGGAGCCGAAGTAGCCGCCGAGACCAAGCAGACAGACAAGCACCGAGACCACCACGCTCTTAGCGAGGAGCGGTACCCGATTCCGCCACCACCAGTGCCAAAAGTGCGCGCTACGCCAGTGAGCGCGTATCACCAGAAGACCCCCTGAAGCTACTTCGGACGAACGTCGCGAAGTGCACTAAGCCTAGCCGATGTGGGCACTTTCCGCCCGGTCCTACGGTGTTCTGCTGAGCCCACTCGCGGCGACCAATACACGCTTCCACCGTGGTCGCCGCACCTCGACGCTCCTGGAGTGAAGCACGAGCACTCCACCTGACGACGAGCCCATCGACAGCGGCCGCCAAACACGGCGAGACGTCACGAGAGCACCTCCGCGGCGCGATGATGGCTCCGGCAAACCGTCACAAGGTTCTCGAGCGCGTACGGCGCGCCGCCGTCACAAACCTTGCGCCGGTGATGTACCTCTAGGCGGCCGTGGCAGCCGCCGTAGGCGGCAAGCTAAGAAACCGCGGGTCGTGGAATCACGAGTTCCAGCCACAGCGGAAGCCAGACCTTCACGATCGAGATAGTGCATGGGGGCCGGTGCAGCTCGGGCCGGTCTATGGGCCGCTCGTTGTCGTTGCCGCCTACCCCGGGCTTCGTCCCTCGGAGTGGGCGGCGCTCGAGTGGCGTGACGTCGACCGGAACGCCGGGGTGCTCACGATCGAGCGGGCGTTCTCCTACGGGCAGGTGAAGCCGCTGAAGACGAAGGGCTCGCGCCGGCGTGTCCCCCTCCCCGCTCGCGCGGCCGAAGTGCTAGAGCACGTGCCGCGGCGGCTGGACACCCGGCTCGTCTTCCCCCGCTCGCGTGGGGCGCACATCGACCTCCGCAACTGGCGGAAGCGCGAGTGGAAGCCGGCACTCGAGGCCGCAGGCTTGCCGCGCGAGCGGCGGCCCTACGACCTGCGCCACTCATTCGCTTCGTGGGCTCGCCACCGGCGTCCCGGCTTATGACGTCGCCCGCTACATGGGCACGAGCGTCCGGATGCTCGATCTCACCTACGGCCACCTCGTGAAGGGCTCGGAGGCGGTGGCGGTATCGCGGCTCGACGCGTACACCGCAGCAACGGCGGAAGCCGCGTCGGGCAGCCAATGACATACGTAATCGCCTCGGAGAAGGCGACTCAGCACCCGCCTTATCCGAGGCCGCTCGCAGCGCTCGCCGCGACGTTCGTTAAGTACCTTCCTCTACTTGGTAGATCTCGTCGGCTACGAGCCCGTGTGCTTCCCGGTGCACCGTATGTGCGGCCTCGGCGTTCGGTGCTTCGACAAGGCAGAAGACCTTGCCTGCCTTCTCGTCAACCCAGTAGCTCTTGTAGTTGACGTCGTGCGCGGCTTGTGTCTCAAGGTCTTTCATGTGGGCCGCGGCGACGTCTTTCATCGACACATCGCCGGCCTCGAGGTTGTGCACGTCCATGAAGAGCGGCATTGACTCTCCCTTCTGATCGGTTGCCGGGCGAATGTTCTCATACTGCTCGCTGCGACGCGACCAGCGAAACTACACGGCGGCTAACGGCGTTTCGGCCAAAAGTAGGCCAGAGTCGTCGCTTGGCGGCACGACACCGCTGAAGAAAAAACACTGCGTTGGCGGGGCTTCGTGAGGTGGGCGGTACTGGGCTCGAACCAGTGACCCCCAGCTTGTCGAGCACGGGGAACCGCTAGCTCAGGGAGCCGGAGCGAGCCAAACAGCGCTGTTGAGGCCGATCTCCATCCGAGCGTTGAACACACATCGCCCTTGGGGGTCAGCCGAACCTGACCAGAAGCTGACCACCGACGACACCGATGCCGATCCATCAAGTACCGCCACCGCTCAGAGCCCAGTCGAAGTCGATTTGGGTCGTACGGGTTTGTTCTCGGCGAGCTCCACAAAGCGGCAGAGTGCGTTCGCCAGGCGCATCTGCGGGATCGTTTTCGCGTTCACCTCCAGCAGCCGCGGGCTCGCGACGAGGTAGGCTAGGCAGCGCGCCCGCGAGATCGCGACGTTCAGCCGGTTGCGGGAGAGCAGGAACTCGAGGCCGCGCGGGACGTCCTCCCCGCTCGAACTGACCATCGAGTAGACGACGGCGTCCGCTTCTTGGCCCTGGAACTTGTCGACGGTCCCGACGCGGACGCCCGGCAGCGCCTCCGCGAGCGCGTTCACCTGCGCGTTGTACGGCGAGACGACCACGAGGTCGGTCACGCCCGCGGCCCGCAGCTCCGCGACCACGCGGCGCACCGCCTCGACCTCCTCCGGCGACTCCTGCCGTCGCGCGTCGTGCTCGACGGCGACGTAGCGGAGCCCGGTCCCGAGCGGCGTCGTCCGCTCCCGTGCTACGTCGGCCGGCTCGAGCCGCCCCTCGTAGAACTCCTCGGAGATGTAGCCGCAGACGTCCGGGTGGAGCCGGTACGTGCGCTCGAGGAAGAGTCCGCGGTCGGGCGGGACGGTCGTGTCGTCCCCGAGCAAGTGCCGCAGCACGGACGCGCCGCTGCCGGAGGGATGCGTCCCCTGGATCACCTGGTCGAGCTGCTGCGGGTCGCCGACGAGGACGACGTTCCGGGCCGCCGTGCCCATCGCGAGCGCGTCTGCGAGCGACACCTGCCCCGCCTCGTCGACGAAGAGGTAGTCGACCTGCTGGTTCTCGCGGGCGAAGAGCCAGGCGGTACCGGCGGCGAGGTCGGCGCCAACGCACTCGTCTGCCTGGTCGACGTCCTCGATCCCCGGCGCGTCGTAGTACGACTCCGGGTTGCCGGCGCTCGCCTTCTTGCGGCCGTCGAACGAGATCCCGAGCTCGCTAGCGGCCTCGACGACGGCGTCGAGCAGGTTGTGGATCGCCTTGTGGCTCGTCGAGGCGACGCCGACCGTCTTCCCGTTCGCGAGGAGGTGCGCGATCAGGCGACCCGACGTCCAGGTCTTGCCCGAGCCGGGCGGCCCCTGGATCACGAGGTGGCGGTCGTTCAGCCCGAGCACGAGCTCCTTCATCTCGTCGAGGTCGCTCGTCTGCACGGCCCGGCCGAACGGCTCGCGCCGCAGGATCGACTCGAGTGCCGGGTAGTGCCGGTCGCCGGCAAGAAGCGAGCGCCCGAACCGCATCAAGGCAGCCTCCTGCTCCGGCGTGTTGAACGCGGTCTTCGGAACGATCGCCTCCGGCAGCGGCAGGTCGTCGAACGAGCGGCCGCGCTTGAGCACGAGCCGACGCGACTCGCGATCGAGCTCGGTGATCGAGCCCGGCGACTTCCCGCTCGCACGATCGGCCGTCTGCTGACCCTCGCCGAGCTTGTGCTCCTGCGGCGGGAAGACGAGCGTGTACGCCCGGGAACGGTCGGCGCGCACCGGCTCGCCGTCCTGTTCGAGCCCGCTGATCGCCTCCGGGTCGTCCAGCAGCTCCTCGGGCGTCTGCTCCATCCGGTCGAAGAACGCCCACCAGACCGGCTTGCGCTCGCGGTCGTGGTAGTCGAGGAGTTGCGCCGCGAGCTCCTCCCCCGCCTCGAGCAACACCGCCCGGAGGTCGGCCCGCTCCTGCTTTACCTCCGGCACCGGCCTCGGCTCGGGCGGCGGCGGTGCGGGCGCGATCGGCCCGGCCAGCGGCTTCAGCTCGAGCAGCCAGTCGCGCAGCAGGCGCGTCGCGATGCAGTCCTCGCGGTTGTACTCGTCGATCTGGTCGAGCAGCGCCTGCTCGCCGGTCTGCATCCACTGCTCGAAGATCACGATCGAGGCGCCGCCGTCCTT
>JBBJOI010000080.1:0-5201 GCA_037721555.1 Gaiellaceae bacterium
AGCATCCCGGGCGTGCAGTAGCCGCACTGGAGCGCGTGATGGGCGCTGAAGGCCTCCTGCATCGGCGTCAGCTCTCCCTCCGCAGCCAGTCCCTCGACCGTTTCGATCCGGCCCCCGTCGGCCTGGACCGCCAGCAGCATGCAGCTCTTCACGAGCGTCCCGTCGAGGAGGAGCGAGCAGGCGCCGCAGTTGCCGGTGTCGCAGCCGATGTGGCTGCCCGTGAGGTCGAGGTCGTCGCGCAGGAAGTGGATGAGGAGCCGGCGCACGTCGACATCGCGCTCGTAGCTCTGTCCGTTCACCTCCACTGTGACGACCCGGCTGGTCGTCGGCTCCTGCGCGCTCACCTGCCACGCTCCTCGGCCTGCTTCACCGCGCGGACGGCGCAGACACCGGCGAGGTGGCGCCGGTAGTCGGCCGAGGCGTGCACGTCCGACGGTGGCTCGAGGCGCGCGTCCTGCACTGCCCCGCGCACAGTCTCCTCGTCGGTGGCGGCGGGCTGAATGAGGACCGGTACCGCGTCGACGCAACCGATCGCGATCCGAGGAGATCCGCTCTCGAGGCTCGCAGCGGCGTTGACGATGCAGGTGCCGTCACGCCCGATCGTGATCGACGCGAAGCCGTCGGCAGCCTTTCCCGCAGCCGGCACCTCGATCGAGGTCAGTAGCTCCCCCTCGCCCACCGCGGTCAGGTAGACGCCGAGGAAGAACTCGCCCACCGGCACGGTTCGCTCGCCGCTCTGCCCCAAGACCGTGAAGGTGGCGTCGAGTGCGACGAGGAGCGGCGGCAGATGGTTCGTCGGGTCGTTGGAGCAGACGTTGCCGCCGATCGTGCCGCGGTTCCGTACCTGCACGTCGGCGATCTGCGCTGCCACCTCGCCGAGGATCGGGCGCGAGACCTCGACCTCCGACGAGCCCATGATCTGCGTACAGGTCGCCATGGCGCCGAGCTGCAGCGTTTCCCCGGAGACACGGATCCGGCGCAGGTCCTCGAGCCGGTTCAGGTCGACGAGCACGTCGGGGGAAGCCGCACGGGCTTTCATCACGTTCACCAGAGTCTGTCCACCGGCCAGCGCCCGTGCCCCCTCGTGCGCGCCGAGCAGCCACAGCGCTTCGTCCACGGAGGAGGGGCGCGCGTACTCGACCTCACGCAGGAGCATGCGCGGAAACCTAACGCAGATCGGGACGCCGGGAGTTCGCTGACATGTCATGACGTCGACGCCGCTATCGTCGTCGCATGGCGAGCTTCGACGCGGTCTTCGTCGGCAGCGGCATCAATTCGCTCGCAGGTGCCGCGCTGCTCGCGAAGAGCGGTTGGCGCGTCTGCGTCCTCGAACGGGCCGATCGGCTGGGCGGCGCGATCAGGACGGTCGACGGCCTGATCGCTCCGGGCTTCACGCACGAGGTCTTCAGTTCGTGGCATCCGCTCTGGACTGGGTCACCGGCGTATGCCGAGCTGAAGCCGGATCTCGACCGCCTTGGAGTCGAGTACCTGAACACTGAGCTGCCGACCGCCACCGCCTTTCCGGACGGGTCGAGCGCCTTTCTCTCCACTTCGCTCGAGGCGAACACGTCCGAGCTAGGAGAGGCATGGGCTCGCCAGTTCTACGACTTCATGGGGAAGGCGGACGTCGCTTTCGGTGTGCTCGGCACAGAGCTGTGGTCGACCGCCGGTCTTGCCCTGGGCCGCAGGGCGTACAGGCAGTTCGGCCGACAGGGTCTCGTCGAGTTCGGCGGCCGCGTCCTCGGGAGCGCCCGCGACTGGCTGACGGAAACGTTCGCCGACGAGCGCGCTCACGGGCTGCTCGCGCCGTGGGTGCTGCACACGGGGCTTGGGCCGGACCAGGCCTCGTCCGGCTTCATGAACCAGGTGATCGCCTGCGCGCTCCAGCTCGGCGGCATGCCGGTGCCGAAAGGAGGCGGGATCAGGCTCGTGGAGGGGCTCGCGGCGATCGTCCGCGACGCCGGTGGAGAGCTGCGTACCGAGGCGGAGGTGGAGCAGATCCTCGTTTCTGGAGGGCGCGCGACCGCAGTACGGCTCGACGATGGAGAGTGCCTGAGAGCGCGGCGCGCCGTTCTCGCCAACGTGACGCCGACCCAACTCTACGGTCGCCTGCTGCGTGAGGGCGAAGTGCCGGAGCGCGTGCGCGAAGCCGCGCGGCGGTTTCGCTACGGACGCGGCGAGATGCAGATCCACGTGGCGATGAGCGAGTTGCCGCGCTGGCGCGGCGGTGACGAGCGACTCGCACAGGTGCCGGTCGTCCACGTGACCCCCGGCCTCGACGGCGTGTCGCGCGCGGTCAACGAGGCGGATCGAGGTCTGTTGCCTGTCGAGGCAACGATTGTTTGTGGGCAGCCGGTCGCTGTGGATCCCTCCCGCGCGCCCGAGGGCTCGTGGATCCTCTGGCTCCAGCTGCAAGAGCTGCCGCCGCGGCCCAGGGGAGATGCAGCAGGCGAGCTAGATACGACAGCAGGCATCTGGACGGAGGAGCTGCGCGAGGCCTACGCCGACCGGATCCTCGTCCGGCTCGGCGACCACGTCGAGAACCTCGCTACCGCAACGATCGGGCGAGCCGTTCTGTCGCCGGCCGACCTGGAGGCAGCGAACCCGAACTGGGTCGGCGGCGACATCTACGGCGGCTCGTGCGCCCTCGACCAGAACCTCCTCTGGCGCCCAACGCCCGCGACGCCCGGCCACGAGACGGCGGTGGACGGTCTCTTCCACATCGGCGCCAGTACCCATCCCGGCCCGGGGCTCGGCGCGGGATCCGGCTACCTCGTGGCGAAGAGACTGACGAGACCACCGCTGCCCAGGCGTGTGCTGTCGAGGCTTCCGGGACGCCGCACGTGAGGGAACAACGACGCAATTCCCTCTCGCTCTCGGAGATCTCCACGGTCGGCGCGAGCTACCGCGACGACCTGCGCGCCTACGCCGCGGTGGGCTTCGACGGCATCGGCATCTGGGAGCAGAAGCTCGGGGACGACGCGGCCGACCTCGAGGCCCTGCGGGCCAGCGGCCTGTGCGCGACGAACTGCGTTCCCACCGTACCGTCGATCCTCCCGAACACCGTCATCGAGGGGCCTACGGACGTGGAGGAGCGGATCCGGTCGCTCTGCGCCAGCATGCACCGCCTCGCGAGGTACGAGCCGGACTGCGTCCTCTGCCTGACCGGGCCTGTAGGCACCTGGGAGGCGAAGAGTGCGCGGGCGGTCGTCATCGAGGGCCTGAAGCGTATTGCTGCGGCCGCCGACGATGCGGGTGTGTGGCTTGGCCTCGAGCCGATCCACGCCTCCGAGCGCGACGCGCTGACGCTCGTCACGACCATCCCCGAGGCGCTCGAGCTGCTCGACGAAGCCGACGTGCCGCAGGTCGGGCTCATGGTCGACCTCTGGCATGTCGGCGACACACCCGACGTCGAGCGCCACCTGCACGAGAACATCGGTCGTATCAGCGGCGTGCACGTCGCCGATTGGTTCCCGGAAGCTCGGCCGGATCGAGCGCTGCCGCGAGCGGGGCTTTCCCGCTCGCAGCAGCTGCTGGCGGTTCTCGCGGAGGCCGGCTGGACGGGCGCCTGTGACATCGAGATCTTCGGCGACCCGGCCCGGCTCGATTCTCTCTGGAGCCTCTCGGTCGACGAGGCTGCACGAAGCGCCTACAGAGCGGCCGTCCAGATACTCCCGTACGAGCGCCGGTAGTAGAGGATCGGCACGCTGTCCGGGTCGGGGGGTCGCCCACTCGCGACGAGGCCGACGAAGATCACGTGGTCGCCGGCCCCGAGCTCCTGCTCGACGGCGCACTCCGCATAGGCGAGCGCCTCTTCGGCCAGCAGGGGCATGCCTGCGAGTCCCGGTTCCCACGGCACGCCGTCGAACTTGTCCTCTGCCTTGGACGCGAAGCGAGCGCAGAGCTCCGCTGCGCCGTCGCTCATGAAGTTGACCACGAAGCGTTGCGAGTGCCGTAGCGCCGGCAGCGTCCGGCTCGCCGAATCGACACAGACGAGCAGGAGTGGTGGCTCGGCGGAGACGGAGCAGATCGCATTCGTCGTCAAGCCCTTCGGCTCGTCGTTCGCGTCGAGGGTGGTCACGATCGCCACCCCGGTCGGGAAGGCGCTCATGATCGAGAAGAAGTCCTCGCGGCTCAGCGGCATCCCTGCTCTATACCATCCTCCCCCGCATGCGTCGGCGTCGCCTCCTGATCGCGCTCGGCTTCGCCGTCGCAGCCGTGGCCGCCGCGGCGCTCCTCATCGGCGGGAGTCCCGAGGCCGAGCGCGGTGAGCTCCTGCCGGATCTCGACCAGGTCGCACCCGGCGAGCTGAGCGGACGCACGGTCGGCGGCCCGGATGACCCGCGCTTCTACCTGGGCTTCGAGTCCGCTGCCGAGAACGTCGGCGACGGTCCCCTGATCGTGCGGGGCAGCCGGGCGGGCGTCGCGGCTCGCGAGCTGAAGGTCGTGCAGCAGATCCGCAGTGGCGACGGCTCGACCCGTTCCGTCCCGATTTCGGGAACACTGCTCTACGTCAGGTCCTCCACCCACGAGCACTGGCACCTCCTCGACTTCATGACCTACGAGCTGCGGCGGGAGGACGGGTCTCTCGTGGCCCCCGATCAGAAAACTGGCTTCTGTCTCGGCGACCGCTACGAAATCCTTCGGCCGGTCGATGGGTCGGAGGCGGGGCCGACATTCACGGACGAGTGCGGCAAGGGCAACCGGCAGCTCCTGCAGCTCACGGAGGGGATCTCCGTCGGCTACGGCGACAATTACGAGCCCCACCTGGAAGGCCAGAACTTCGACATCTCGAGGCTCCCCGCGGGCCGCTATCTCCTCGTGCACCGCGTGAACACGACGCGGGCGATCGTCGAGAGCGACTACGAGAACAACGCCTCCTCGCTGGCCTTCCGGCTCGCGTGGCCGAACGGCAAGCGGTTGCCGCCGAGTATCGACGTGATCAAGCGCTGCCCAGACACGAAGACGTGTCCATAGCTCGGACGACCGCGAATCGCTGACGTTCCTGGCGCGCGGCTGCGGGTGCGCGGCCGGAGCGGATACTGCGTGAGGACAGACCCGGATAGCCGCGAGCGCTCAGACGTGCGAGGCCGTGGCGGAAGGCCGCTCCGCCGCCCGGAGCCGCGACCGGCCAGGGACGTCAGCGAGCTCCCCGGGTTGGACTCGAACCAACAACCCTTCGATTAACAGTCGAATGCTCT
>JBBJOI010000016.1:0-66148 GCA_037721555.1 Gaiellaceae bacterium
CCCGATCGAGCGACTCCACTCGCTCAGGAACAACCTTGTTGGGTCCTACACCTAGGTCGCGTGCGCCTGTCGCGCGCACGAGCTCGCGCTGGACGAGCCGCCCCGCCCGCGCGCTCTCGCCGTAGACGTCGTCCGTCCAGCCGCGCCGCCGAGCGGGCACGAGCGTCGAGACGCCCTGGTGGGCTGGGTCGCTCGACCCGTCTGCGTGGATGCGAATCGTGAGTGCGGCGCCGCGCGCATTGCAGAAGCGGGCTCGATCGCGGTTGCCGCCGCGGTAGTGCTCGCCCACCCGCGTCATTGCGACGCGGAAGCCGCGTGCGAGGAGCGCCGACCGCGTCCGGCGGGCGATCGCGAGGGCGACCGGCGCCTCGCCTGGCGCGCCGCCACCATCCTTGAGCTTCAGGCGAGACGCGCCTGGCCCGACCGGCTCGAGCTGCCGGCCTACGTTGGGTGCCGTCCCGTGCCCGGGGTCGAGACAGACGAGGGCTGTGGCGGCGAGCAGCTCCGGGAGCATCCCGACCAGGGTAATTCAGTCGTTCAAGTGATCGACCGCCGCGTCCGACATCCAGGGTGTGAGTGCCTCGCAGCCGATCTCGCCGGAGCTCGCCCTCGTCTCACCGGAGCTGCGTCTGCAGTGGACGCGCGCCCTGCCGGACGTCGACCCCGACGAGCTCTTCCGTGTCGCCCGCACTGTCCGCGTCGCACGCCCGGCCGCTGCGACGCAGGCTGAGCCCCGGATGCCGTTCTTCCTTGCGGCCGCCATCTACACCGCGGCGGGTCTCGTCACCTCGCTCCTGCAAGGAGCCCTGACCCTGGCAGTCGTGGCCGGCGTGGCGCTGATCCTCACCCTCGCGGGTTGATCAGAAGATGCGCCAGCGCTCGCGGCTGAGGAAGAAGCCGTGCGCGGAGGCGTTCTTGCACGTCAGGCCCACCGCAGCGGAGGTGCACCTGAAGCCGCCCATCCTCCAGGTCGAGCCGTACCGAAGGATCCGGAGGCGGCCGGAGCTCCTGACTGTGTCGCCCGCACAGAGCACCCTGGCCCGCCCGGTGCGACCCATCGAGATCCCGTAGCCCCAGTCGAGGTCACAGGATCGGGGTCGCGACGGCAACGGGCGGAGGAGGCTGCCGATCTCGCACCGAAGGTAGCCGCCGGAGTCCGAGAACCAGCCGCACGCGATGTTCCGAGAAGGAGTCTCGAAGTAGTCGTTGGCGGCCGGGGCGGAGGGAGTCCCGACGCTCGCAGCGCAGGCGGCGACCACGAGGAACACGAACGAGCGTCGCATCGGCCCACACGCTACTCTCGCGCAACTCGACGCGGAGGATCTAGAGGCTTGGTGTGAAACTCACGCCCGCACGGCTGGTGTGCCAGACACGGCGCGGTTTCGCCGGCTCGGGCTTGCCCGTAGCACCAATACGCGCCGCGCCCGACCGGGCAAAACCGCTCCGTCTGGCCCATCCCCTTACGCACCTGAGTTCCACATCAAGCCTCTAGTGGCCCTCGATCGCGCAGCGCTTGCGAAAGAGACGGCAGAGCTCTACGCCCTGCCCGCGGCCGAGTACACGGCGGCGCGGAAAGCGCGGGCCAAGGCGCTGCGGGCGAGCGACCCGGAGCTCGCCGCTGCCGTCGCGAAGGTGCAGAAGCCGAGCGCCGCCGGAGCTGCGGCCAACCGGCTCGCCCGCGAGCAGCCTTCCGAGGTGCGAGAGCTGATCGAGGCGGGCAAGCGCCTCCGGCAGGCACAGGAAGCGGCCGTCTCTGGCCAGGCGGCCGATCTGGGCGCAGCCGTGGTGGAGCACCGTGCGGCGCTCGAGCGTATCCAGCGGGAGGCGCGGCGACTGCGGCTCTCGGACGCCGTGCTCGAGCGGGCGGTGCGGACGGTGCGAGCTGCGTCCATCGATCCTGAGTTGCAACCGCTGCTCGAGCGGGGGCTCGTCGCAGACGAAGCCGAGCCGGCGGGCTTCGGCCTCGACCCGGCACTCGTGCTTCCGGGAAGCGCGCCCGCGCGGAAGGCGCGACCGTCCTCGAGCGGCGGCAAGAGCGCCGACCGAGAGCGACGCGCAGCGGCAAAGAAGCGCGTCCGCGCAGCAGAGGGAGCCGTCGCACAGGCAAAGCGGGACGCGCGGGCGGCCGAGCAGGAGCTCGCGCGTGCGGAGGGGGCGGCGACGGCTGCGCGGCAGTCACTGGAGGCGACCGAGGCGGCCCTCCTCGAGGCCCTCGAAGAGGCCGAGCGGTTCTAGCTGCCGACAGCAGCGACGACACAGACGCCGGGCGCCGGGTCGCTCGATGCGCAGATCCTTGACCGCAAAACCGTGCTCGGCGAGGAGGTGGGAAAGCCGGTCCACAGCAAGGCGCACGTCGCGCTCGGTGAACGGCTGGAAGAGCACGAAGGATCTCCCGGCGCCAGTGGCCCCGGATGACCACGAGCTCGCATGAGGGCTCGCCCCGCGGCAGGGCCGGGAAGTGGATCCCGAAGACCTTCTCGAAGGTCACTCCACCGAGGTCGTCTCGTGGACGCAGCCGTGACGATAGACGTTTTGCCCGCGACGATGTGCTCACGGTTTCGCGCTCGCGCCGCTTCGGTCATCTTCGCAGACCGGTCGACGCCGACGATGCTGCCGGCGCCGAGCCGCTCGCAGACAAGCGAGATCGTGACGCCGTAGCCGCAGCCGAACTCCAGTCGGTCGTCGGGTTGGACGTGGAGGCACCCGACCGCCCACGCGAGGCGCTCAGACGCCTTGCTCACGCGGCGCTCGCCTGAGCGCACGGGACGTCCACGCCTGGCCGAGCGTCGGCTTCGAACCCGAAGTCGATGCCGCCCGACCGCCCCTCGCCCTTGGCGCCTCAACGGTTCGGATGCGCAAGCGGGCTACAATGGCTGAAACCGATGCCTTCCTGACTCCCTGACCTTCTGGCCACCGAGCCAAGATGGGACAGGAGGAAACCAATGTCGCTCCTCTATGACGTCTTCTCAGCTGCGCGCCAGCCGTTGCCTCCGGGCAAGATCCGGATCCAGCTGACCAACTCAGCCCAAGGGGCGCACCTCTGCCAGACCCTCCGCGGCCACTGTGAGGTTGATCTGCACCCGGGCAGCGAAGGAACCGCCGTCGTCATCTCGGGCTCCCCGCCCGGCAACAGAGCAGTTCTCCGCCGACTGGACGCGTGGTTGCGCGAGTTCGGGGTCGAATCGATCTCGATCGAGCTGGACGGCCGCACGTACGAGATGAAGAAGACTTAGCGGCTCCAGGGTTGCGCGTTTGCGCTTGTGCCGTGCTCAACTCGGCGCAGGCGAGTCGGCGCAGGCGGGGCCGGAACCCGTCCGACCCCGCAGCACTTGATCTGCCGTCGCGCGAGCAGCCGATCCCACGGCTGACCATGTACCCCACGATGACAGCGGTGATCAGGATCCAGGCCCGCCAGGCACCAAAAGCGTCGGAAGATGCCGCAGTGATCGCAATGCCCGCGATCGCCAAGACCGCCCCAATGAACTCGCTCGTGAGGAAGAACGGCTTCGTCTCGATTGGGTACTGCCGACGAGCCCGCGTCGCCCAGGGCGGAGGGCCGAAGCCGTGACCGTACGGCTGCTCATACCCGTACTGCTGCTGCATCGGTGGCTGCTAGCCGGAGAGCCAGCCGTCGCGGTATCGCGTCGGCTCGGGCTCCGGAAAACGAGCGTAGGCCCGTTCCTCGTCGGTCGTCTCCTCCTCGACGCCCCCGCCGTGCCGAAGCGCAGCCTCGTCCACCGTGTAGGCACCCCAGTCGTCGCGCCACTCCAGAGTGCCGTCGGAGGCGCGCGTCGTTTGATGCTCTCGCGCGCCAACGGCGAGGACGACGCACGCGCCCTCTCCCGCCCCGACGATCACGTGCTTTGACCCGGCCGGACAGTGCACGAAGTCCCAGGGACGTAACGGCCGCTCCTCACCCTCGATGATCAGGAGCGCCTCGCCGGAGAGCACGAGGAAGTCTTCCTGGTCGGTTTCCCAGTGGTACATCGCCATCGGCTCACCCGGCCCGAGCACCCGGAGCCCGATCCCGATCTGCGGGAAGTCCGTCTCGCCCTCGAACGACAAACCCGCTCCGCGCTCCTCGACGCGGCGCCAGCGGGCCTCACGAGCGTTCAGGACGAACCATCCTCCCCCGGCGGCCACGAGGCCTGCGTCGGTCTCTCTGAGTGGGGCCTCGGGAACCAATCGCCGGATCATAGAAAAGCACCCGCGAGAAGAGAACGCGGCCAGCGTCCTATGTCGCGCGCGGCGTGTACAGGTGGAACGGGGATGGAGTGCTGCGCGGGCCGCCGCGCGCACCCTTCCCTTGGGTACTTCGCGGCTGGGTGCGTGTCGGTTCGATCTGGGCGCGCCCGGGGAACCGGGGCTCGTTCCCGAGCGATCAAGACACGAGCATCCTTGGGGATGAGGCACTCGGCGGCTTTGGTCGTTTTTGGGCGCGCCCAGGGTGACTAACCCCCGTTGAATAAGTTCCGATGCAGGCCACAGTCACCTAAGGTGAGGCAAGGTGACGCTTTACCGCTGTATTGCTATTCGACTCTCCCCCGGAGTACTCTCGCCTCGGGCAGGGCGCGGACGCCTTGGGGGACCCTCTCCGAAGGCCGAGAGCGTAGGGCGTGCGCGCCCCGCCCACTTGCACTGCTTGAACTGGGCGCGCCCGGGGAGTCCTGCGGCCACCTCCCCAACACGCCCCTGGGCCACAAGCGTCACTTGGGGAAGCAACGCTAGGGCCAGCATGGTCGCGGGTCGCGCCCACCTGTCGGTTCGAGCCATCTTGCGGTCGTCCTCCGCTCGACCTCCCCTCGCACGCGCCGCTGCGCGCCAGTGAGAGCGGTCTTGAGCGGTCTTGAGCCGAAAGTAGAAGACGCCGCCTGCGGTCGGGAAGTACCCGCAGACCGCATGGTTGATGGAAAACGTCCTGACGGAGCGGCGCAGGAGTCGAACCTACCCAGCCGTGGGTTACACGACCTCACCGGTTTTGAAGACCGGCTGGGCCACCGGGCCCATGCCGCTCCGCGTCGAGCGTAGCGGCATGGGCGCCGAGCTGGTGGATCAGCCCGGGATGACGCGCACCTGCACGAGGCGACGCGTCGACACACCTGCGAGGAGGTTGTCGCCGGTCTTGCGCGCGCGCAGGAAGAAGACGACCGACGAGCCGCTCTGGAGCGGCAACCGAGCGGTTGGGCGAACGACGATGGACGCAACGCCGCTCGCGTCGGTGGGCGTCTCGGGCGCGCTCGAGACGCGGCCGAAGGGCACCGCCGAGGCGAGCACGAGCGCCCCCTGAATGAGACGACCGCGCGTGTCGCTGACGCGCACGCGGAGGGTCACCGGATCGGTCCGGTTGCGGAACGCGCTCGGTGAGGACGAGAACGCGGTGATCACGAGCCGTTCCGGCAGCGAGACGCTCGTGACCGGGACGGCCGGGCCGGCACCGCCACCGGCCGCGGGACGCACGACGGCGGTCTGGGCCGACGTCCCTGTCCCGGAGCCGCGCGGATTCGTCGCCCGCACCTGCAACCGGATCGTCCGTCCGAGATCGTCGGAACGCACACCGTAGGTGCGGCCGCGCGCGTTCGTGTCGCCGCAGTTCGCACCGGCCCCGTCGCACTGGAGCCAGATGTAGGCGAAGCTCGAGGGCGCGCCGGTGAACGTGCCCTCGGTGGCCGTCAGCGTGGCGCCCACGACGGGCGACCCGGAGATGGTCGGCGGCTGCGTGTTCCCAGGCACGACGTCGTCCGCGATCACCGGGCTCGGCTTCGTGTTCGCCTGGCCGGAGCCGTCGGCGTTGCGAGCCGTGACGATCGCTCGCAGGGTGCGACCGACATCGCCTGGAGTGAGGCGGTAGTTGCGCCTGGTCTCGCCTTGGATGGTGCCGCAGGCGTTGCCATTGCCGTCGCAGCGCTGCCAGCGGTAGTTGTACGAGGTCGGGTTGTTCGACCACGAGCCGTTCGAGGTCGTGATCGTGGAGCCACGACGGAAGTTGCCGTCGAGATTCGGCTGGGCGGTCTCAGCCGGAGGCGCCGCAAGCGCGGTCGCAGCAGCAACGAGACCCGCCAGCGTTGCGGCGAGCAACGCCAAGATCGCGATGCGCCGGTGTGAATGCTTGGTCATGTGCTCTCCTCTGGTGAACGAGCGGATAGCGTGTAGCTGTTTAGACGAGCGCGAATGACTCATTGGCGGTCGCCTAACACAACCCTTGCGCGACGTTGACGGATCCCGCACACTCGCCCCGTGCCTCACCTACGGCTAGTCGATGTCCACGAGGCGACCGGAGCGCTGAAGGCGGAATACGACGCGGCGATCGCCCGGGCAGGGAAGGTCTTCAACATCGTCAGGGCGATGAGCCTGCGTCCGAGCGTGCTCAAGCGCTCGCTGGAGCTCTACCGCGCGATCATGTTCGGCCCGTCCGGCCTCACCCGGCAGGAACGCGAGCTGCTCGCCGTCGTCGTGTCGCGCGCCAACGAGTGCCACTACTGAACACGGGCACATGCAGACGACCTCCGTGCAGAGGGCGCCGACCACGAGCTCGCAAGCTGCGCTGAGCACGACTACCGCAAGGCCGAGCTCGAGCAGCCCGTGCGGGCCCTCTGCAACTTCGCGGTCGCGCTCACGGCAAGGCCGGCGGCGGTCGGGCCGGCGGACGTTGCCGCGTTGCGCGCTGAGGGTTGGGACGACCGCGCGATTCACGACGCGATCCAGGTGATCGCCTACTTCAACTACATCAACCGCGTGGCCGAGGCGGTCGGCATCGACCCCGAGCCAGATTGGCCCGAGCCAGACGGGCCGGAGAGACCATGAGCGCCTTCACGATCTGCGGGCCGATCACCGGAACTCGAAGGGACGTTTGCCCGACTCGATCGGGCACCCGCTGCGCACGATCCAACACGCTCGGGTCAGGCTTGAGCCTCCCGGCAACCCGGACGAGCGGCCGCGAGCCGATGGGTTGGGCGTGAAGGCGGCGGTCACGGTCGCCTGCGTCCAGGTCGAGCCGGCGATTCTCGACCGCGCAGGAACGATCGACCGGGTCGAAGAGCGAACGGCCGAGGCGGCGGGGGAAGGCGCCGGGCTCGTCGTCTTCCCCGAGACCTTCGTGCCGGCCTATCCGTCCTCGGTGTGGGCGAAGGCGTTCGCAGGGTGGGCCGACCCCCGCGCGAAGAAGGCCTTCGCGCTCCTCCACCGCGAGTCGCTCGCCGTCCCCGGGCCGGACGCCGACCGCCTCGGAACGATTGCTCGCACCAACGGCGTGATGCTCGTGATCGGCGTCAACGAGCTGGATCCCGAGCGGCCCGGCACGCTCTACAACTCGCTTCTCTACTACGGTGCGGACGGCGAGCTCGCGCTCCACCATCGCAAGCTCGTGCCGACGAACCATGAGCGGCTGGTGTGGGGCCAGGGCGACGGGCGTGGGCTGCGGGCGGTGGAGACCCCGCTCGGGCGCGTCGGCGGTCTCATCTGCTGGGAGAACTACATGCCGCTGGCGCGCTTTTCGCTCTACGAGTCGGGCGTGGAGATCTACATCGCCTCAACCGCCGACGACAGCGATGCGTGGCAGGCGACGCTCGTGCACATCGCGCGCGAGTCGCGCGCCTTCGTTGTCGCGCCGTGTCACTTCCAGCGCGCTTCGTCGTACCCGGAGGACTTCCCGCTACGCGACGAGCTCGAGGGCAGCGACATCATCGGTCGGGGCGGCAGCGCCATTCTCGGCCCGGACGGCGCCTACCTGGCAGGCCCGCTGTACGACCGAGAGAGGATCCTCTACGCGAAGCTCGATCCGACCCGTCTCGCTGAGGAACGTCAGCGTTTCGACCCGGCGGGGCACTATCACCGGCCGGACGTCTTCAGCCTGTCGGTCAGCCCGCAGCTGTCGCGGCGCGCACTGTGAGGCGGTCACCGCGCTGCACGTTCCAGCGTCGAAACGAGCCCGCGTTGACCTCGAGCGCCCCGCGGTAGGAAACTCCGGGGGAGTAGATCGGGCACGGATCCTCCACGCACGGCTGCATCCGCAGGATGCGCAGGATCCGGCCGCGGACGTCGTAGAACGCGATGTCGAGCGGGATCAGCGTGTTCTTCATCCAGAAGCCGCCGCTGGTCGGGCTCTCGTAGGCGAAGACCATGCCGGCCTTCGCGCCGAGCGAACGGCGGAGCATCAGGCCACGCTGCCGTTGCCGATCCGTGCTTGCGATCTCGACGCGCAGGACGAGGTCACCGTCGCTTGTTGAGAGGGTGGCGGTGCCGCGGCCGAAGTTCGGGCCTGCGGCGCCTTTCTCGATCGCAGCAGCCGCTCCCGTTGCGAGGAGAGCGCCCGCGAGCAGCGAGACCAAGAACTTACGCATGGCGGAAGTGTTGCAGTCAGGAGCCTGCGGCGACGCGCCGGAGCACCCTCGTGTCGCCTGTGCGGCGCGTGAGCCCGTCCGCGTCGAAGCGCTCGAGCAGGAGCTGCGCGTCCCGACGGCCGCAGCCGACGAGGTCGCGAAAACGCGCGAGCGCGATCCGGCCTTCTCGGGCGCACTCCTCGCGCAGGAGCGCCGTCGCCCGCTCGTAGGCACGGGAGGAAACCGCGTAGCCGGAGCCGAGACGGACAAGGCTGCCGTCGCGCTCCAGGAACCGCGCGAGCTCGGCATCGTCGACCCGCTCGGCTCCGGGCTCGGCCGCCGCCAGCGAGCTGCGCAACTCGTCGGCAGCTCCGGCCCGGACCCCCAGAGAGCCCGTCGCCCCAGGCAGGTACAGCATCGAGCCGCGGCGCTCGAACGCGAGCAGGGGAAGCACGTCCTTCGCCCACGGCTCGGTCGGAGCGGGGATGCCGGGGTCGAGCGGATCGGCCGCCTCGAGGCGGCGCTCCAGCTGCGCGCGCAACTCGGCGAGCCAGCTGTCCGAGTAGTCCCAGCCATCGACGCGGCGCACCGGCTCGTGCACCGGAGCCTCGCCGGCCTCCACCTGCCGGAAGCGCTCGGGGTCGAGGTGGCGTGGCGGTGACGGGTCGAGGACGACAGCACCGGCGACCGTCGTCGTCGTCCGCAGGACGACGTGGTCGTCGCGGGCGGCCACGCCGGGCGCCGCGAGACGGAGCTGGGCGTACTGCTCCCCCGCGCGAACGACGCGGGCCGCGATCGCCGCCGTGCCGTGGTGCACGAGCAGGCGGGATCCGGTCGAAACCGGCTCGAGCTCCTCGAGGCGAACGTCCAACCGGTAGCTCGGCCGGTACGACTCGCCGCCGACGAGGGCGTCCCCGCGCCGGAGCTCGCTCCGCTCCACCCCCGGCAGCGCGAGCGCGACCCGTTGGCCCGCGGCCCCATGGTCGACCGCCTCGTCGTGCACCTGCACCGATCGCACTCGCACGCCGCGGCCGCCCGGCTCGACCCGGAGAACGTCCCCGCCGGCAACGGTGCCGGACCAGAGCGTTCCCGTCACAACCGTCCCGATCCCGCGCAGCGAGAAGACGCGGTCGACGTACAGGCGCGCCGGGGCGCCGAGCTTGTGGCGCTGTGACACGAAGTCCGACGCGCGCTCGAGGGCGGCTCGAAGCTCCTGGAGTCCTGCGCCCGTCTTCGCGCTGACGGAAACCACCTGCGCGTTCGGGACGAGCTCGTGCGCCTCGTCCACGGCCAACTGCAGCAGCTCCGGGTCGACCGCATCGGCCTTCGTGACCGCGATCACGCCGCGGTCGACTCCGAGCAGCCTCAGGATTGCGAGGTGCTCGTGTGTCTGCGGCCGGGCACCCTCTGCGGCGTCGATCACGAGCAGGAACAGGTCGATCCCCGTCGCGCCCGCAACCATGTTGCGGACGAAGCGCTCGTGGCCCGGGACGTCGATCAGCGAGAGTCGCCGCCCGTCGGGCAGCTCGAGCGGCGCGTAACCGAGGTCGATCGAGATCCCGCGCGCACGTTCCTCGGGCAAGCGGTCGGTGTCCTTCCCTGTGAGCGCGCGAACGAGCCACGTCTTGCCGTGGTCGACGTGCCCGGCGGTGCCTACCGTGAGCGACATGCGAGCACCGCCCGGGCGACCTCCTCGACCTCCGCGTCGGCGAGGGTCCGGCAGTCGAGGAGCGTGCGGCCGTCACGGACGAGGGCAACAACGGCCGGCTCGCCGGCCCGCAGGAGCTCGGCGAGACCCTCCTCGACCGCGCACGCGTAACCCGGCAGCTCGAGCAACGGAAGCGCGCCGCCGCCGGCACGGCCGACAGTCTCCTCGACGGTGCCGCCAACGAGCGCCGCAAGGCGCTCGGCGCGTGCACGAACGCTCGTCGGCGGCTCGCGGAGCATGCGCAGAACGGGTACCTCCTCAGGCCGGTCGAGCAGGAGGGCGAGCGTGCCCTCGAGCGCTGCGAGCGAGAGCTTGTCGGGGCGCAATGCCCGCTGGAGCGGGTGGCGCCGCAGCTCCTCCACGAGTGACGCCGTGCCCGCCACGATCCCGCCCTGCGGCCCGCCGAGCAGCTTGTCGCTGGAGAAACAGACAAGGTCGGCGCCCGCGGCGAGGCTGGAGACGGGCGTGGGCTCTCCGTCGAGCTCCACGAGGGCTCCCGAGCCGAGGTCGTCCACCAGCGGGAGCCCATGCAGGCGGGCGATGGCCGCCAGGTCGCGGAGCTTCGGCTGCTCCGTGAACCCGACCTGCCGGAAGTTCGACTGGTGGACTCGGAGCAGGAGCGCTGTCTCGGGCCCGATGGCAGCTTCGTAGTCGGCTGCACGCGTGCGGTTCGTCGTCCCGACCTCGCGCAGACGCGCTCCCGACCTGGCGAGCACCTCGGGGATCCGGAAGCCGTCGCCGATCTCGATCAGCTCACCGCGCGAGACGATCACCTCGCGGCCCTCGGCGAGCGCAGCCAGTGCGAGCAGAACCGCTGCCGCGTTGTTGTTGACGACGAGCGCGGCCTCTGCTCCGGTCAGCCGACGCAGGAGCGAGGCGAGATGGTGCTGGCGCGAGCCGCGCGTCCCTTCGGCGAGGTCGTACTCGAGGTTCGAGTATCCCGCTCCGACCTCCACCACGCGCTCGATCGCGGCGGCCGCGAGTGGGGCGCGTCCGAGGTTCGTGTGCACGACGACGCCGGTCGCATTGAGGACCCGGCGCAGCCCGGGCCGGCGCGCCAGCGCGAGCTCCGCCAGGGCACGCTCGACGAGGTCACCGGGCGGCGCGCCACCGGCCGTGATCTCCGCGCGCGCACGCTCGAGGGCGCACCGCGCAGCGGCAAGAGCAGGCGCCCGTGGCTCCCGTGCCAGCCGCTCGTCGCGGAGCAGTAGGTCTACCGAGGGCAGGTCACGCAGCCTCACCGGCTCCCAGTGTAGGGACGTTCGTTGCAAATCCCTTGCATACGCCTGCTTAACTGAGAGCAGATGAGCAGGCGCATCCTGATCGCGGCCACCGCCGTGACCATCTCCGTCCCGGCCCTCGCAGCCGCCGGCATCGCCGTGCGCGACGCCGTCTACGTCGACAAACCCCTGCCGGGTGTCGTCGTGCGCGAGGCCCAGCTGGCGCGGCCGATCCGGGTGACGGTCGGAGACCACCAGTTCGGCGTTCGACCAAGGCGCGTGCTCGAGGTGAACAGAGCTGCGACAGCGGCGGCAGCCTTGCGAGCAGGCCGCGAGTCCTTCTGGACGCGCGTCCGGCAACTCGCCAACCCGAGGCCGCCCGCGATCGAGGTCCTGCCCGTGCTGAGGGAACGGCCGATCCCTGCGAGGCGCTGGACGAAGCAGCTCTCGGAGGGGCTGCGCGCTCCCACTGCGGCAGAGGTGGCGATGCGCGGACTCACTCCCGTCGTCACGCCCGCCCGCGCCGGCGAGCGGATCCACCACAGGTTGTTGCTCCGCCGGCTCCGCGCCAGTGTCCGAGGCGTCGGAGCGCCCGTGTCCGCACCGCTCGAGCGAGTCTCGCCCGAGCTGGACACGTCCGCCGCCGAGGACGCGGCCGCATTGGCGGAGCAGGTCGTCTCCGCACCTGTCGAGCTGCGCTACGCCGATCACCGCGTTGGTGCGCTTCCACCGCGACGGCTCGCCCGCCTCCTCCGCATCAACCCGCGCCGCGACAGCTTCGCCGTCACCCTCGACCGTGACCGACTCGCGGCCGCCGTGCGCCCCACGCTCTCCCGCTGGCGGCGCCAAGCGGTCAACGCACGCTTCCGGGTGGAGGGCGAGCACGTTCGGATCCGGCCGTCGCGAACCGGGCTCGACGTCGACCCGAAGACCGCGCTGACTGCCGTCACCGCAGCCACCCTGTCGCCGTCCCGGACGGCACGGCTCGCTCTCCGTGAGACGCACGCCGACCGAACGACACGCGAGGCCCGTGCCCTCGGCATCCGCGAGCGGATCTCGACCTTCACGACCGACATGGGCGTCTCATCGTCCAACCGGATCCACAACGTGCAGCTGATGGCGGAGTACATCGATGGCACGATCATCGAGCCCGGCGAGTCGTTCTCCTTCAACGACCGGGTCGGCCCGCGCACCGAAGAACGCGGCTTCCGGGAAGGTCAGATGATCATCGGCTCGCTGCTCCTGCCCTCGATCGGCGGCGGCGTCTGCCAGACGGCGACAACGCTCTTCAACAACGCTTTCGAGCTCGGCCTGCCGATCGAACGGCGCTACAACCACAGCTTCTACATCTCGCACTACCCAATGGGACGCGATGCCACGGTCTCCTGGGACGGGCCGGATCTCGTGTTCCGCAACGACCTGCGCTCGGCGATCCTGATCACGACCAGCTACACGAACGAGACGCTGACGTTCAGCTTCTTCGGCACCGATCCCGAGCGGCGCATCGTCTCCAGCACCGGGCCGCAGGTGAACTGGCGCCAGCCCGAGACGACGTACGCCTACGACCCCTACGCACCTACCGGGTCGCTGCGAACCGTTGCGGGCTCGAACCAGCCCGGCTTCGACGTCACCGTCACCCGCGAGATCTACGCCCGCGGCAAGCTGACGCGGAAGGACTCGTTCACGAGCGCCTATATCGCGGTCGGCCCGACGGCGATCTACGGCCCGGGGCGCACGATCCCGGGGCCGTACTTCACGCTGCCGCGCGTCTGACCACAGCGTGACCCGGCGACCTATCGCGCAGTAGCACGTTTGACGACGCACGATGCGGCGAGTACCGCGCTCGTAGCCAGGAAGCCGAGAGTCGGATCGTGGAGGTGAACGAGGGCCGCAGTGGAACTCGGATCATCCTCGACCCACGCGCTGGTCAGGCGATGGATGACAAGCGTGCTCACGACTGCGACTCCGAAAGCGACGAGGAATGTGCGGTTGCTGACGGTGCCTTTCGCCGCGAAAATGATCGGGAGGAACGGCATGCCGATCCAGATCGCGATCAAGAGAAGCCCTACCGGCGGGAGAACGTCCTCGCGCGCAGGTAGACCAAACTGCCCCAGTCCAGAGACGGCCGCTGCGATGGCGCTCGCCGCAATGACGACCGCAAGACGAGCAGAACGCCGGTGGGCCCCCGCGTCTACTGAGCGTCCGCCTTCTCGGGCTCGGCCGGGCCGGGGACTGCCCGACCGTCGTAGCTCTCGACCACGAGCCGCACTGCCTCTGCCGGGTCGTCGGTGGCATGCAAGAGCTCCAGGTCCTCGGGCGAGATCATCCCGTCGGCGAGCAGCTCGCCGTTGATCCAGTCGAGCATCTCCGTCCAGTAGTCGGTGTCGAAGAGAACGACGGGAAAGTTCAGCACCTTGCCGGTCTGGATCAGCGTCAGCGACTCGTACAGCTCGTCGAGCGTCCCGAACCCGCCGGGGAAGATGACGAATCCCTCCGCCGCCTTCACGAACATCGTCTTCCTGGCATGGAAGTGCTGGAAGGTCATCTCGATGTCGCAATACGGGTTCGGCCCCTGCTCGTGCGGGAGCGCGATGTTGAAGCCCACGGAGAGACCCGCGCGCTCCTTGCAGCCGCGGTTCGCGGCCTCCATCACCCCGGGGCCGCCCCCCGTCACGACGGCGAATCCCGCCTCGGCGAAGAGCTGAGCAGTTCGTCGCGCGTCGCGGTAGGGCCGCGAGGCCTCGGGGACACGGGCCGAGCCGAAGATCGAGACGGCAGGCCGGTGGATCTCGAGCACCTTCTGGAAGCCGCCCAGAAATTCCGCGGCGATCAGGGAGACGTCGTTTGCCAGATCGTCGTGCGTCCGCTCGAAGACGCGGCGGTCGTGCACCTAGTGCACCGTGCCGGATTTCCGCCGACGGAGCACCTAGATGTCGCGCTCGACGAACGTCGCTGACATCGCGAGCGCCAGCAGGCCCGCCAGCGCGATGTAGGAGACGCCCGTGATCACGCGCTGGGACGGCGTCACGCGGTAGTACGCCTCGCCCTCCGGGTGGCGGCGCTGCTTCCACCGCCGCCACGACTCGAAGGCGCCAAGGACGAGGATCAGGATCAGGATCGGGTTGGGTGCCACGATCACGAGCCCGAGGAGCACGGCCAGGCCGATGATCCACAGAACCGGGTGGATCGCAGCAACGATGCGGCCGCCGTCGAGCGGGCTGATCGGGGCCAGGTTGAAGAGGTTCAGGAAGAAGCCGGTGAAGGCAAGCCCGACGAGCAGCTCGGAGTCGATCGCCTCCCCCACTCCCCAGACCGCGGCCGCGCCGAGGCTGCCGAGGATCGGGCCGGCAATCGCCACTTTAGCCTCGGCCCAGGCGTTGTCGGGGAGCTTCTTCAGCGTGATCAGCGCGCCGAGAAAGGGGATGAACATCGGCGCCGAGACGGGCAGTCCTTGCCGCTTCGCCTCCAGGACGTGTCCCATCTCGTGCACGAGCAGCAGCAGCACGAAGCCGACCCCGAACTGCCAACCCCAGAGCAGCGCGTAGGCGCCGATCGAGACGATCATCGAGCCGGCGACGGTGAAGAGCTTGAACTTCAAGACTGCCGCGAAGATGAACTTCAGCTTCCAGAAGAGGAGACCGACCGCTGCGATCGGCGCCCAAAGCTTGCGCAGGACGTCCCGGAGCGTCAGCGGCTGCTTGATCGGCGAGTAGCCGCGGCTGAGGTCGGGCTCCTCGACCTCGCGGGGAGCGTAGGGGTCGTATTGGCTCACTCGCTCAGAGTACTGGCAGAGCCCTCGAGTACCTCCTCCACGACCTGGTCAGGCCCGCCTCACCGGCTGCTGCCGCCTCGACATAGCGTTCCTCACCGAGCGCGAGGCGCAGCCGCGCGACGAGCTTCTCCATGAGCTCGCGCTCGTGCCAGTCGGGTGACGCGCCGGTCAGCTTCCGGAGACCGACCGCCGCGCGGATCCGAAGTCCTTCGAGCCGAAGGGAACCGATTACGGGACGAGCGTCTGGTACACCCGTGTGTCCGACGGCAAGCTCCGCGGCAGAACCGACAGCGGACAGAACCCGACGTGGCTCGCGAGCGCGCGCCCGGTCGTGTTCGCACCCTACGTCTACCACTCGGCTGACGCGTGGCTCGTGAACCTCGCCAATCCGAACGACCCAACGCAGTGGTTCCAGGATCGCGCAACGGTGAACGTCCTCGACCCGAGCGACGGCGAGCCGCTGAACGACGGCGAGGTCACGCGCGCCCGGGACAAGATCGCGGTCGTCCGCGGCCCCAGCACGACGGCGAGCTCGGCCGAGACGATGATCCGGATCTACGGGATCTCAAGCCTCACGGCACGGCCACTGAGCGTTGCGACCTCCGCGCGAGACCGAACAGCCGGATCGAGAGTCCCACATGGTCGCCGGACGGCAAGCGCCTCGCGTGGGGCGAGGCCGGCGGCATCTGGGTCAGCCCGGTCGCGGCCGGAGCCGGCGACTGCGGCGCCGCGCCGAAGCGGCTGATCGCCGGCGGCTCCGAGCCCGACTGGGGTCCCGCCGCGGCGCCGTAGGCGCAGGTATCCCGCCGCACCGGCGGACGAGGCTCCGGGCCGGGTCGTGCGAGGCGCAGCGACCCGGCCCCGGGTTCTACGAGCCCTGCCCGATCCATTCCTCCCCGCCCACGTAGACCTCCTTCTTCCAGAGCGGTACGGTCTGCTTGAGCGTGTCGATCGCGTCCTTGCAAGCAGCCAGGGCGTCCCCGCGGTGCGGTGCGGAGACGGCGACTACGACACTCGGCTGGCCGATCTCCACGCGGCCCACCCGGTGGTGGATCGCAATCCCGCAGAGCGAGTAGCGAGCGCCGAGTTCCGCGGCCAGAGTCGCCATCGCTCCCTCCGCCATGCCCTCGTAGGCCTCGTACTCGAGGTAGAGCACGTCGCGGTCGCGCGAGCGGTTGCGCACGGTACCCGTGAAGGTCGCGACTGCACCTGCCTCGTCGCGGTTCACCTCGCCGACGGCGGCGTCGAGGGAGAGCTGGTCGGAGGAGAGCCGGAAGTCACCCCCCGAGACCGGCGGGATCACCGCCACCTCGTCCCCTTCGGCGAGCTCAGTCTCGGTGCTGGCGTAGGTCTTGTTCACGGCATAGAGGAGCCCGGCCGGCTCGTGCCCGAGGCCGAGCGCGGGCCAGATGTCAGCGAGGGATGCGCCCTCCCGCAGATCGAGCGAGCGCGTCCCGTAACCCGCCTGCTCGCGTAGTCCCGCGAAGAGCCGCACGGACACAACCACGTCGCGAGCCTAGCCGTCCCGGCGGTTGCCTCGGATGGTCTGACATGTTACTTCTCGCTCATGGGCGTCACGCTCGCCGGCCGGACGCTGAACGACGGTGTCTACGAGAACCTGAAGCGCCGGCTCGTGCGGCGCGAGCTCGGCCCGGGCGCAAAGGTGAGCCTGCACGAGCTCGCGGACGAGTTGGGAGTGTCTCGCAGCCCGGTTCACCACGCGCTCACCCGGCTCGTCTCGGAGGGCCTGCTGACGGTGAAGTCGCGTCGCGGGTACTTCGTGACGCCGTTGACCGAGCTGGCGATCGCCGAGGGCTACGACGTGCGCCTCGCACTCGAGCTGCAGGCGGCCGAGACGGCTGTCGGCCGGGTCGGCCGCGGCGAGCTGCGCAGGTTCCGCGAGCTCCACAGAGCCACCGCTGCAGCCGTTTCGCACGTCGAGTGGGACTCTGCCAACGCCGCCTTCCACGAGCATCAGGTCGACCTGGCGGGCAACGACCTGCTCTCTCGCTTCTATCGGGACCTGTCCGTGAACCTGATGATGCAGGTGATCCGCGGCGGCAAGGTGGAGGGGGCGGAGTACCTACCGACCGAGCACGAGGCGATCGTCTCGGCGTACGAAGCAGGCGAACCCGAGGCGGCGCAGGGAGCCATTCGAGCGCACATTTGCACCGGCCGGCGGATCGCGCTCGAGGCGCTCGAGAACGCGGGCGGCGTCCTCTAGCGCCGCTCGGACGCAAACCGGGCGGTGGCCCGTCTCAGAAGGTTCACGGCGCACGGCCGAACCCTTCGCGGGCGCGATGACAACCCCGGTTGTCGGGGACAGTCCCTGGCGACGAGCGTTGCCGTGACAAGCGCGTTGTCGAGTGACAAGCCGCGTTGTGGGGGACAGTCCCTGACAACGGACGTTGTCGCGGCACGCGCTCGCCGGCGCGGCAGAAACCACCCGCGAGCGTCCGTTGGCAATACGATCAAGCCGTGGCGCGCACGGAGAAGCGCGAGACCGACTCCGGCATCGAGGTGCAGCCCGTCTACACGGCGGCCGATGTCCGCACCCACGAGCTCGAGCAGCCCGGCGAGTTCCCCTACACGCGCGGCCCCTACCGCGACATGTACCGCGGCCGCCCGTGGACGATCCGGCAGTACGCGGGCTTCGCCTCAGCCGAGGAAACGAACGCGCGCTTCCGCTACCTGCTCGAGCGGGGGCAGACGGGTCTTTCCGTTGCCTTCGACCTGCCGACCCAGCTCGGCTACGACTCCGACGATCCGCACGCCCTCGGCGAGGTCGGGCGCACGGGGGTCGCGATCGACTCGCTCGAGGACATGCGCCTCCTCCTCGAAGGGATCCCGCTCGGCGAGGTCTCGACCTCGATGACGATCAACGCGCCTGCCTCACTGCTGCTCCTGCTCTACGAGCTGGTGGCTGAGGAGCAAGGCGTGCCGGGAACGGCGCTGCGCGGGACAGTGCAGAACGACATCCTCAAGGAGTACGTCGCCCGCGGGAACTACATCTATCCGCCACGCCCATCGATGCGGCTGACGATCGATCTCTTCGCGTACTGCGCAGAGCGGATCCCGAGCTGGAACACGATCTCGATCTCCGGATACCACATCCGGGAAGCCGGGTCGACGGCCGTCCAGGAGCTCGCGTTCACGCTCGCGAACGGGGCGGCCTACGCCTCCGCGGCGATCGAGGCCGGTCTCTCTCCGGACGACTTCGGCGCCCGCCTCTCCTTCTTCTTCAACGCCCACAACGACTTCTTCCAGGAGGTTGCGAAGTTCCGCGCGGCGCGTCGCCTGTGGGCGACGATCATGCGCGACCGCTTCGGTGCGACCAACCCGAAGGCGCTCGCGCTTCGCTTCCACGCGCAGACCGGCGGCTCCACGCTGACGGCGCAGCAGCCGGAGAACAACATCGTGAGGGTGGCGATCCAGGCGCTAGCGGCGGTCGCGGGTGGGGCGCAGAGCCTGCATACCAATGGCTTCGACGAGGCGCTCGCCCTGCCGACGGAGCGGTCTGCCCGGATCGCACTGCGGACGCAGCAGCTGCTCGCACACGAGGCCGGCGTCATCGACACCGCGGATCCGCTCGGAGGCTCGTTCTTCGTCGAGGCACTGACCGACGAGCTGGAGGCGCGTGCGCGCGAGCTGATCGAGCGGATCGACGAGCTGGGAGGCGCGGTCGCAGCGATCGAGCAGGGCTTCGTCCAGCGCGAGATCGAAGAGGCCGCCTTCACCTACACGCGCGACGTGGAGGCGGGCGAGCGCGTGATCGTCGGGGTCAACCGCTTCGTCGAGCGCGACGCCGAGGAGGTCGAGCTGCACCGGCTTGACCCGGAGGGCGAATCCCGTCAGGTGGAGCGCACGCGGCGCGTCCGCGCCGAGCGCGATGCGGGCGCCGCGACCTCAGCGCTCGCCGCGGTTCGGAGCGTCGCCGAAGGCGACGAGAACCTGCTGCCGCCGATACGCGAGGCGCTCCGCGCGAGGTGCACGGTCGGCGAGATCTCGAACACGCTGCGCGAGGTCTTCGGCACGTTCGACGCACAGCCCTAGCGGCGTCAGAGCTCAGGCAGATGCGCCCGAGTAGCGCCTGACCCCGAACCGCCACCACCGGCGCGTCGCGACGAAGAGCACGGCGGAGAAGCCGACGGCGAGCACGACCGTCCCCCACTCGAGCCGCGACGTCACGGCCTCGGCGGGCACGGTGATCGCGAATGCGATCGGCACGATGAAGGTGACGCCGATGCGCAGCCAGGTGGGGTAGATCGAGACGGGAAAGCGACCCGTCAGGTAGATGCCGTTGAAGAGCTCGATGATGTTCCAGACGTTCACGATCCAGAACGCGAGCGTCGAGATCACGAGCCAGAAGCAGTAGATCGTGATCGTGCCGATCACGAGCATGGCGAGGAAGAGCAGGGCGTCCGACGCTCCGAAGCCTGTCTCGAGCCCCCTGACGCCGTAGGCAACCACCCCAGCGCCGGAGATGATGTCGACGGCGCGCCAGATGCGAACCTCGCGGACGCTGACCAGCACCTGCGAGTCCTCCGGCTTCATCAGCGCGAAGTCGAGCTTGCCGTCGCGCACCTCCTCCATCAACCGTTCCATGTTCGGCTGGATGCTCATCCCGATCACGCCGCCGAGCAAGACGTGGATCCCCATCACGACGAGGAGCTCGGACTCGCTCCAGCCGTTCAGCTCTTTGGTGTGCGAGTAGACGAGCTTGAGGACGACGAGCGCGGTCACGACCGCCACCGCCGACTGCAGCAGCTGGATGAAGAAGTTGGCGCGATACTGGAGCTCGTTCATCGAGCCAACCCGGAAGTACAACCAGGCGAGGCGGAGAGCGCGCACGCGCCGGTCAGTTCCCCACGGCCGAGTAGCGCCGGACGGCGTGGCGCCAGGCGACGAGCATCAGCCCCGTCAGCGCGATCGTCCAGCCTGCCTGCGCCGCCAGGCCGCCGAGCAGCCCCGCCGTCGACAGGTCGCCGACGAGCGCCTGGATCGGGAAGTAGAACGTCCAGACGAACGGCAGGAGATAGGCCAGGTCTTGCGACCAAGACGGCATCAGCTCGAGCGGGACGAGCCGCCCCGAGAGCAGCAGCTCGAAGGCGATCGCCAGCTCGAAGAGCGCGCTGACGCGCGTCGTCCAGAACGTGACCATTCCGAGGAGCGAGAGGAACATCGTCCGAATCAGGTACGCGCCCCAGATCGCGACCGAGAAGACGAGCACCTCGACGAGCGAGGGGTCGAGGAGGGGGTCGAACACGAGCCACAGCACCGCGGCGATCGGCAGCCAGAGGCCGATCACGACGAACTTCCAGCCCGCAAACCCGGCGAGGTCGTCGTGAAGCGGGTGCAGCGGGCGCAGCAGCGCGGCCGACAGGATGCCCTCTCGGATCCGCCACTCCCAGCCGTACGGCGTGAAGACGATGTTCATGTTCCGGACGAGCGTCCAGACGATGTAGTAGGCCGCGAACTCCCCGGGCGTGATGCCCTCGACCGAGCCACCCTGCTGCTCCGCGATCGTCGTCCAGACGACGAGGTAGACGATCGGCTCTGCGAGCATGCCGATCATGTAGAGGTACTGCGCGACGCGGTACTGGAACTGGCTCTGGATTTCCGTCCGGCCGCGCGTCAGGTAGAAGTCGAGCATCGACCGTGCGGCGCCCGCCTGCCGCGTCTCGCGCGGGGAGCCTGCGACCTCCGTGCTCACACGTGTTCCTGCGAGAAGACCATCTCGATCACGTCCTCGATCGGCGGATCCTCGACGGTCAGATCCTGCACGTCCTGCTCGGCCAGAAGCCGGGCGGTCACGCGCGCCGTGTCGGTCCTCGGTACGCGCAGCGTCACGCGGCCGGGTTCCCGCTCGACGACCTCGCCGTAGCGGGAGAGATCGGTGACGCCGTCCTCGAGCTCGACCGCGATCGTCTTCCAGGCGGCGAAGCGGTCGCCCAGTCGGGCCAGCTGGCCGTCGAACAGGATGCGGCCGTGATGGATCACGATCACGCGCTTGCACAGAGCCTCCACGTCGGCCATGTAATGGCTCGTCAGCAGCACGGTCGCCTCGTAGCGCTCGTTGTAGGCGGCGACGAACGACCGGATCCGCTTCTGCATCGTCACGTCGAGGCCGATCGTCGGCTCGTCGAGGAAGAGCACCGTCGGCCGGTGGAGCAACGAGCCGACGATCTCCACCTTCATCCGCTCACCCAGCGACAGGTTGCGCACGGGCTTGCGCACGAGGTCGCCGACGTCGAGCAGCTCGATCAACTCGTCTCGCAGGCCCAGGAAGTCGGCACGCGGGATGCGGTAGATCGCCCGGTTCAGCTCGAAGGAGTCCAGCGCTGGTAGATCCCACTGGAGCTGGTTTCGATTTCCCATCACGAGCGTGATCCGGCGCAGGTAGTCGCGCTCCCGCTTCGACGGCACGTGGTTCAGCACGGTCGCCTCGCCGCTGCTTGTATAGAGCAGGCCGGAGAGCATCTTCAACGTCGTTGTCTTGCCGGCCCCGTTCGGACCAAGGATCCCACGACCTCGCCCGGCTCGATCTCGAAGGAGATGTGGTCGACAGCCCGAACCTCGCGCGTCCTCCGTCGGAAAAGGCTGACCGTCGCGGCGCGAAGACCGGCCTCCCGCTCGGGCACGTCGAAGGTCTTCGTCAACTCGTGGACACGCACGGCGGGCATGGCCGGACGGTTATACCTCCCGCGCATGCGGATCTTGCTCGTCTCGCAGATGTACCCGTCGCCGCTGGAGCCCGACCTCGGCGTCTTCGTCCGTGACCTCGAGCGGGAGCTGACCTCCTTCGGTCACGAGCTCGAGCGAGCAGTGCTCGACACCCGGACCGGAGGCAACCGCCGTCACCTCCGCCTGCTGGGTCGCACCCTGGCCGCCTCGCGCCCAGACGTCGTCTATGCGCACTTTCTCGTGCCGGCGGGGCTGATCGCAGCGTTCGGGGTGCGCGCCCCGCTCGTCGTGACGGCGCACGGGCAGGACGTCGCGAACATCGGGACGATCCCGGGTATCCGTTTCGCGACCCGCCTCGTCGTCAACCGAGCATCGGCCGTGATCGCCGTCTCCGCCTATCTGCGGAGGCTCCTCGAGGCGAGCGTCCCGGAGGCGCGGGGCAAGACCGATGTGATCAGCTGCGGCGTCGACCTCGAGCGCTTTCGGCCCGTGCCGCGCGCCTCCGGCACCCGCCCCGCCTTCCTCTGCGTCGGCTCGCTGACCGAGCGGAAGAACGTGCTCCGGCTCGCACGCGCCTACGAGCGGCTCGGCGAGGGCACTCTCACCTTCGTCGGCGGCGGGCCGCTGCGGTCACAGCTCGAAGGTCGGGCCGGCATCCGGCTCGCGGGCGCCGTGCACCACGAAGAGATACCGGCCTACCTCGCGGCTGCGGACGTGCTCTGCCAACCCTCGCTCGTCGAGCCCTTCGGCCAGTCGGCGCTCGAGGCGCTCGCCTGTGGCCGCTCCGTCGTAGCCACGAGCGTCGGCGGGCCGCCCGAGTTCGTGCCCGCGGGTGCAGGAGTGCTCGTCGACCCCCTGGACGAGGACGCGATCGTTAGGGCGCTGCGAGACGCGGCCGCGCTCCCGACGCCGAACCCGGTCGCGCGCGCCGCGGCCGAGCCGCACGGGCTCACCGCCCAGGCACGTCGGGTGGAGGCGACTCTGCTGCGAGCCGCTCGAGGTCGGCCAGCCTGAGCTCAACGAGCGGGCGCACCTTGTCCTCGATGCCCGCCTCACGAGCGACATCGAGCGCCTGCTCATAGCTCTCGCGCACCTTCTCCGGCGCGACACCCTGCTTGAGCCGGTTGTCCCCCGTCACGAGCAGCTTCTGGATGCGGGTACGGGCGCCGGAGACCTCCACGAGCCGAGCCTAGCCTAGGGCGGTCTAGAGTCGTCCGCAGTGAGCAAGAATCCTCTCCGCGTCGCCGTCGTCGGCTCGGGTCCCGCCGGCTTCTACGCTGCCGCTGCGCTGCTCGCAGCCGATCCGTCCGCGGAAGTCGACCTCCTCGAGCGCCTACCGACTCCGTGGGGGCTCGTGCGGCTCGGCGTCGCCCCCGACCACCCGAACATCAAGGCCGTCTCCCGTGCCTTCGAGCGCACCGCGACCCGGCCGGGCTTCCGTTTCTTCGGCAACGTCGAGGTCGGCCGCGACGTGACCCACGAAGAGATGACGGGCCTCTACGACGCCGTCCTCTACTCGGTGGGCGCGCAGGCCGACCGGCGCCTAGGGATTCCCGGCGAGGAGCTGCCGGGGTCGTGGGCGGCGACCGAGTTTGTCGCCTGGTACAACGGCCATCCCGACTATCAACACCTCAGGTTCGACCTCTCGGCGGAGCGGGCGGTCGTGATCGGGAACGGCAACGTCGCCCTCGACGTCGCGCGGATGCTCGCGCTGACACCCAACGAGCTCGCGCAGACGGACACGACCGACGCCGCAATCGACGCGATCAACAGCGCCGGGATCCGCGAGATCCTGGTGGTGGGCCGGCGCGGTCCCGTCCAGGCCGCCTGGACGCCGGTCGAGGTCGGTGAGCTCGGCGAGCTCGCGGGGGCGGAGATCGTCGTCGACCCGGTCGACCTGGAGCTCGACGAGGCGAGCGCGGCGGAGCTCGCGGCAGCACCGCCGACGGTGCGGCGGAACCTCGACCACCTACGCGAGTACGCCGCTCGGCCGCCCGGGGAGAAGCACCGCGCGATCCGGCTGCGTTTCCTCTCCTCCCCCGTCGCGATCCACGGCGCCGAGCGGGTGGAGGCGATCGAGCTGGCGCGCAACGAGCTCGTCGGCGGCCGCGCGATCCAAGGCGACGAGCGGGAGCTCGTACCGTGCGGGCTCGTCTTCCGCAGCGTCGGCTACCGCGGCGTCGCGCTTCCCGGCCTGCCCTTCGACGAGGCCTCGGGCACGATCCCGAACGAGGGAGGGCGCGTCGAGCCGGGTGTCTACGTCGCCGGCTGGATCAAGCGCGGCCCGAGCGGAGTGATCGGCACGAACAAGAAGGACGCCGCGGAGACGGTGCAGCTCCTGCTCGCCGACGCGGCAGCCGGACGGCTGTCGCGCTCCGGTGACGGCAGCCTCGAGCAGCTGCTCGAGGGCCGCGGCGTGGAGGCGGTGCTGTACGCGGGCTGGGAGGCGATCGACAGGGCGGAGCGCACGGCGGGCGAGCCATCCGGCCGCCCGCGCATCAAGCTCTGCTCCTGGGACGAGTTGCGCGCCGCCGCACGTGTGAGCGAGCTCGCCCCGTGATCCCTCCTCTCAGGGAGGCTCGCGGCCCGGCGGGGAGCCGACAGGGAGAACGTGAGGTCGAGCACGGTCGAATGTCTCCGCTGCGGCCGGGCGCGCCCGTTTGCGGTCCGGCCGCATCACGATCCCGGTGAGTGTCCGCGCTGCGGCTACGTCGGCTGGGCCAGCTCGACCGAGCTGAGCGAGCAAACGCGCAAGCTGCTGCGGGACGTCCCGCCCGAGCGCCGTCTCTCTCTCGATTCCGTCGCCTGAGCCCCACGGCTCGTCAACTAGAGGCTTGATGTGAAACGCACGCACGGCTGGTGTGCCAGACACTGCGCGGTTTCGTCGGCTCGGACTTGCCCGTAGCACCACCACGCGCCGCACCCGACCCCGCAAAACCGCTCCGTCTGACCCATCCCCGCGCGCACCCGAGTTTCACATCAAGCCTCTAGACTCGTTCCCGTGAGCGCGCAGGCGGAGCAGGAGCCCGACATCACCGAGCTCTGGGGCGGCGAGACCCGCAAGGCGGTCGCCAACTTCCCCGTCTCCGGTGAGCCGATCCCCGCTCCGGTGGCGCGCTGGCTCGGCCGGATCAAGGCGGCGGCTGCGCGCGTGAATGCCGAGCTCGGGCTCCTCGACAAGGAGAAGGCAGAGCGCATCTCGGCCGCGGGCGACGCCATCGCGGACGGCGAGCACGACGACCAGTTCCCGATCGACGTCTTCCAGACCGGCTCCGGGACGAGCTCGAACATGAACGCGAACGAGGTGATCGCCTCGCTCGCGGGTGGGGACGTCCACCCGAACGACGACGTCAACCTGGGCCAGTCCTCCAACGACGTGTTCCCCTCCGCCGTCCACCTCGCCGCGCTCGGCGAGCTCGAGCACGACCTCCTCCCCGCGCTGGAGATGCTCGCCGCGTCCCTGGAGCGGAAGGCGGTCGAGTTCGACGACATCGTCAAGTCGGGGCGCACGCACTTGATGGACGCGGTGCCGGTGACGCTCGGCCAGGAATTCGGCGGGTACGCCGCGCAGGTGCGCCAGGGGATCGAGCGCGTCGGCGAGAGCCGGAAGCGGCTGGGACGAATCCCGCTTGGCGGGACCGCTGTCGGCACGGGCCTGAACACGCACCCAGAGTTCGCGGCGAAGGTGCGCGAACGGCTCGCGGCGGAGACCGGCCTCGAGATCTCGCCTCCTGCAGACCCGTTTGAGGCCCAGGCGGCGCGCGACGGGCTCGTCGAGGCCTCCGGCGCGCTGAAGGTCGTCGCCGTGAGCCTGACCAAGATCGCGAACGACCTGCGGCTGATGGGATCAGGCCCGCGGACGGGACTCTCCGAGCTCTTCCTGCCGGAGCTCCAAAAGGGGAGCTCGATCATGCCCGGCAAGGTCAACCCGGTCATCCCCGAGGTCGTGACGCAGGTAGCTGCGCAGGTGATCGGGAACGACGGGGCGATCGCGATCGGGGGCCTGCAGGGGCACTTCGAGTTGAACGTCTTCGTTCCGATGATGGCCCGCAACCTGCTCGGCTCGATCAAGCTGCTCGCGTCGGCCTCCCGCCTGCTGGCGGAGAAGTGTGTCGACGGGATCGAGGCGAACCGGGAGCAGAACGAGCTCTACGCGGAGCTGACACTCTCCGCGGCCACAGCCTTGAACCCGTACATCGGCTACGACAAGGCAGCCGAGATCGTCAAGGAGGCCGCGGCGAGCGGCCGCTCGCTCCGCGAGGTCGCGAGGGAGCAGGGCGTCGAAGACGCGGTCCTCGACGAGGCCCTCGACCTGCGCACGATGGCCAAGCCGCACGCGTAGCCGCCGGCCTTCCTCGACAAAGTTCGCCTTGGTGCGGTAGATTCCGACCCGGCTCAGCCGCCACGATCGGCGCGGCGGCTCAAACGAGAGGACAGGGGTATGAGAGGGATTGCAAGGGGGGCATCGCTCCTCGTCGTGGGGCTGCTCGCCGTCGTTTTGACGGCTGGTGCCACGGCACGCCCGTCGTCGAGCGCAGGGGGCATCAGCGCGTTCGCCGAGTCTTCGCCCGAGCGTTTTGCTCAACTGCTCGGCGCGCACAACTACGCAAATTTCAAGCCGGCCGCGCTCGGGCGCACTGGGCCGGTACGGGTCATCCTCGAGCTCACCGGCGCATCGGTCGCCGAGCGCCAGGGCGACGCGAAGCAGGGCGGCTCGACGTTGACCGATGCGCAGCGGAGCTCGATCCGGGCTGCGCTGGAGGAGCGGCAGAGTGAGATCGCAGCACGCGTGACCGCGCTCGGCGGCACTGTGCATCTCCGCTTCCAGGACGCGTTCAACGGCATCTCCGTGACGATCGCGGGCAACAAGCTCTCGCAACTCGAAGAGCTCGCCGGCGTCAAGCGAGTCCGCGTCGCGCGTCTGTTCAAGCCCGACAACACCGCCTCCGCGCAATTCGTCAACGCGCCGCAGGTATGGAACGGTGCAAACGGCTTCACGGGCAAAGGCGTCAAGGTCGCCGTCATCGATACGGGTATCGACTACACCCACCGCATGTTCGGTGGCCCCGGCACCGTGGCGGCGTACGAAGCCGCGGACGCCGCCGACACCGTGCTCGGACAAGGTGAGTTCGGCCGCAAGGTGATCGGCGGCTTCGACTTCGTCGGCGACGACTACGACGCAAGCTCCGACGATCCGGCCGAGCTGACTCCGAGGCCGGATCCGGATCCGCTCGACTGCGACGGCCACGGCTCGCACGTCGCTGGCACGGCCGCCGGATTCGGCGTCCTCGCCAACGGCACGACCTACACCGGGCCCTACAGCCCGAGCGTCTTCACGACCAACAGTTTCCTGATCGGGCCTGGCATGGCCCCGGAGGCGCTGATCCTCGCTTACCGCGTCTTCGGATGCGGCGGCTCGTCCGCCGAGGACGTCATCGTTGCCGCCCTCGACCGTGCCGTGGCGGACGACGCCGACGTGATCAACATGTCACTCGGCTCGCCCTTCGGCCGCACCGACGAGCCGAGCGCGATCGCGACGAACAACGCCGTCGACGCGGGCGTCGTCGTCGTCGCATCTGCCGGCAACAGCGGGACGGGTGCGTACATCACTGGCTCGCCGGCCGCAGCGGACAAGGCGATCTCCGTTGCCGCGATCGACGGCTCGCGGGCCGAGCTCCCGGGCGCGAACATCAACCTTCCGGGTGGAGGCAGCATCCCGGCAATCAACGCGAACGAGGCGCCGCTTCCCGCTGGCCCGTTGCAGGTGAAGGTGCTGCGGAACGCCGACGGCACCGTCTCGCTCGGCTGCAAGCCGGCTGACTACGTGGACGTCGCGGGCAAGCTCGTCGTGACGCTTCGCGGCTCCTGCGCACGGGTCGCCCGTGCGGTGTACGGCCAGAAAGCCGGCGCCGCGGCGGTCGTGATGATCAACACGTCGTCGGCGTTCCCGCCGTTCGAAGGGCCGATCGAGGGGAACCCGGACACGGGCGAGAAGTACCTCGTCACGATTCCGTTCCTCGGCGTTCGCGGCCTGCTCGGGCCGAGCCCATTCGACGATCCCGACCGGCTCGTCGCCGCGGACGGCCAGGTCGTCACGCTGACGCCGGCGACGATCCCGAACACGACGTTCAGGAGGCTGGCCTCGTTCACGTCGAACGGGCCGCGGAACGTCGACAGCGTCCAGAAGCCTGACGTGACCGCTCCGGGCGTGTCGGTCTTCTCGACGAACGTCGGTACCGGCTTCCGCGGTGCCTACATCTCCGGCACGTCGATGGCATCGCCTGTGACGGCCGGTGTCGCGGCACTCGTCCGGCAGGCTCACCCCACGTGGTCGCCGGCCTTCGTCAAGGGCGCGCTCATGAACACGGCAGAGGCCGGGCCCTCGAAGATCGTGTCGGGTTACGACCCGAGGCGCGCGGGTACCGGCGTCATCCAGGCCGATCGCGCGGTCGCGACGGTAGGTCTGACCACCACGACCAACGGCCGAAACTCGCTCAGCTATGGCTACGACCAGCTGACGGCTGCGTACTCGGAGAGTCATTCGCTCACGATTCACAACACGGGCGGAACGGCTCTCACCTACAACCTGACGTCGGCCTTCACGGGCAACGCCCGAGGAGCCGACTTCACGTACTCCGAGAATCCGGTGGCCGTTCCCGCCGGTGGCTCGAAGACAGTGACGGTGACGGTGTCACTCACGGCAACTGAGGTGGCGGCGCTGCCGTTCGCGGTCGAGTCGAACTTCGGCGGGCTCGCCCACGCGATTCGCGGCGTGGTCGTCGCGACGCCGACCGCCACCGGAGCCGGCCTCCTCCCACTGAGGGTGCCGTTTTTGTGGGTGCCGCGAGGGCTCTCGAACGTCCAGGTGACGAGTGCACCGGCGCTCTTGAAGTCGACGATCGAGCTGCAGAACACCGGTATCCACAGCGGTCTCGCGGATCGGTTCGTGTTGGCCCAGACGGATGCGAACGACGTGCCGCATCCGGAGGACTCGACCGACATCCGCGCGATCGGGATGCAGACGCTGCCGCGTGAAGCGCTGTGCGGCAACGATCCGATCGGGGTGTGCGGGACAGGTAACGACCGGGCGTTGGCCTTCGCGATCAACGTCTGGGGCTTCTACTCGAACCCGTCGGTGAGCGAGTTCGACATCCTGGTGAACACGGACGGGGACGAGGATCCCGAGTTCATCGTCGTCGGCGTCGACATCGGTGCAATCCTCGCGGGCTCGTTCGACGGCCGGTTTGCATCGGTCGTGTTCGACGCCGAAACAGGCGACCTCGTGAACGCGTGGGTCGCCGAGGCGCCGATGAACGGCTCGACGATGGTGCTGCCGTTCCTGGCCAGCGACATCGGCATCTCGGGCCGGCCCGTCCGGAATCCGTTCACGACGATCGAGTTCCAGGCGTACTCGTTCTCGATTGTCCCGGCGGACGACGGCGACGAAGCGACGCCCGAGGTCAACACCCTCGAGGACATCACCGCACCGGCACGGATCGGGCTCGGCGGCCTGCTCGGCTCGAGCCGCGGCGGCTCGTCCTCGGTGTTGCTCGCTCCGGGAGAGTCGGCGGTGATCCCCGCGCCGACGCCCCTGCTCCAGCAGACGCTGGGCGCGAAGGGCTGGATGATCGTCACGCATGACGACGCCAACGGCGCTGCACAGGCCGACCTGGTGCCGGCACCGTCGATCGACCTGCCGCTCCCCTAGGGAGGCGGCAATAGCAACAGGCGACGGGCCCCGGGAGACCGGGGCCCGTTCGCGTCATGGCCCGAGCTCGGTTCGGGTATCGCGGACGAACGACGCCCGGCGTGGCCTATGGCCCCTCCCGGAGCGGGTGTCGACGTGCTACCGCGACTGCCGGCTGTCGGAGCCGCGCGGTGCACGACGGCCCCCGGACGGCGGCGCGCCGGCCGGATACCTCCTCAAGCCCTAGCGCGCAAGCGTCGCGAGCTTCGTCTCGAGGCTCGTGCGCTCACGCTCCGCGATCGGCGCTCGGAGCGCTCGCTGCACGGTCTCGATGTCAGGATCCTTGTCGTAGTAGAGCCGCAAGAGCTCGACGAGGCTCGGGTGCTCGCCGGTGCCGGGAAGCAGCTCGATCCGCGCGCCCGCGGCCACCTCCCCCTCCTCGAGCACACGCGCGTAGGCGCCGGTACGCTCGGCCGCTGCGAAGCGCTTCACCCAGCCCGGCTGACTCACCCCTAGCAGGCCGATCTTGTTCGCGAAAACCGCGCACGGGACGCGGGGCGCAGTCAGCTCGAGCAGCGCTGCCCCCACTCGCATGCGGTCGCCAGGCCGCGGCTCGTCACCGAGATCCGAGACGGTGAGGTTTTCGCCGAAGGTTCCGGGCGCGAGCGTGGTGCCGAGCTCGGCCTCCCACCAGGAATAATCCTGGCGGCTGTAGAGGTAGACGGCCTGATCGGCGCCGCCGTGGTGCACGGTGTCGGCGACGATGTCGCCAGAGAGACCGAGCCTGCCGATGAATGCTCGCTCGACCGGCCGCTTGTCGATCCCCGTATCGACGGAGCGAGCGCCGAGGTTCACCGTCTCGCGACGACCGAGGTTGACCGCTTCGAGGTGCACGCCGTCAGTACGCGACGGCGCCGCGACCGGTTGCGGCGGCGTGGCGCTGCTCGTCCGCGCGGTAGCTCGAGCGGACGAGCGGGCCGGCGAAGACCGAGCCGAACCCCAGCGCCTCACCCTGCTCGCGCAGCCAGCGGAACTCGTCGGGGTGCACCCAGCGGTCGATCTGCACGTGCTTCGACGAGGGCTGGAGGTACTGGCCGATCGTGACGACATCGACCTCGTGGGCGCGCAGATCGCGCATCGTCTCGACGACCTCGACGTTCGTCTCCCCGAGCCCGACGATGATTCCGGACTTCGTCAGCACCGGGTAGTCCGCAAGCTCCTTCGCGCGACCCAGCAGCCACAATGCCCTGTCGTAGCTCGCCTTGGCGCCGCGCATGTTCCGGTGTAAGCGGCGCACGGTCTCGATGTTATGGTTGAAGACCTCGGGGCGCGCAGCGAGCACGGTACGCAGGGCTTCCTCCTCGACGCCGAGGAAGTCGGGCGTCAGCACCTCCACGCTCGCCTGCGGCAGCTTCGCCTTGATCGCGCGGATCGTGGCCGCGAAGTGGCTCGCACCGCGGTCGGGCACGTCGTCGCGGTCGACCGAGGTGACGACGACGTGCTTGAGCCCCATCTGCGCCGCCGCCTGTCCAACTCGCAGCGGTTCGAGCGCGTCGGGCGCGCTCTCGGGCCTGCCTGAGTGCACGAAGCAGTAGCGGCAGGCGCGCGTGCAGGTCTCGCCGAGGATCTGAAAGGTTGCCGTGCCGCGGCCCCAGCACTCGGAGATGTTCGGACACCTTGCCTCCTCGCAGACCGTGTTCAACGAGAGGCCGTGCAGCAGCTTCTTGACGTCGAAGTAGCGACCGTCGGCGCTCGGCGCGCGCACCTTCATCCATTCGGGCCGGCGCGGACGCTCGGCAACGGGAAGCGAGGATTCCATGGCAGTCACTTTAGTGATGGCACCAGCCCGAACGCTGGCACGTGCAGGCAGCATGGCGCGGATCTCGCGGTCACCGGACGGCGAGCTGCTCGTGCACCGGCTGCGGCCAGAGGCCGTGGCCCGCGTCGGCCGGTAGCTCTTCCAGCTCGAGCGCGAAGACCTCAGCAAGCGCTCCCAGGGCATAGGGGCGCACCTCGTCCACCGTCACCGAGCGACCGAGCTCGCGCGCAATCGTCGTGAAGGCCGCGTCCTCGAGTCCGCAGGCGGTGATCCACTGGGTGAACGGCGCTGGATCCAGGTCGACGTTGAGGGCGTAGCCGTGCGTCGTCACCCAGCGGGAGATGTGGATCCCGATCGAGGCGATCTTCCGGGGAGGCGGGTGCAGCCACACACCTGTGAACCCGTCGATCCTTTGCCCGTCCAGTGAGAACGCTGCAAGCGTTTGCACTAGCGCCTCCTCCAGGTCGCGGCAGTAGCGCTTGACGTCCTGCCCGTGCCGCCTGAGGTCGAGGATCGGATAGCAGACGAGCTGGCCAGGCCCGTGGAAGGTCGACTTGCCGCCGCGGTTCGTCTCCACGAGCTCGACCTCCGCCCCTTCCGGCACGTGCAGCTCGGCCTCGTCCGTGCGCCGGCCGAGCGTGACGACGGCCGGGTGCTCGAGCATCAGGATCGTGTCGGGGATGGCGCCCTGACGGACGGCACCGGCGAGCGAGCGCTGGAGCGCCCAGGCCTCGCGGTAGGGCACGAGGCCGAGGTTCATCACGTAGGCGCCCTTCACGCTCCCCCAAGCGTAATCGTGCCGCCGGCCAGGTCGCGGAAAGTGCGGAGCCAGGCGGTCACCAGACCCGAACGGTGCGACGACCGAGGGCGGCAACGGCGCGAGGATCGGATCCCGGGTGAGCATCCTGCATACCGCACCGGGATCCGCCTCGCACGCCACGACGTGACGGTCGATCGGCGGCCAGGAGCAACCGCAGGTTAGTAGTCCGACTCGCCCCAGCTCTCGAGCCGCTTGCGCAGGTCGCGCAGGAAGCGGCCCGCGAGCGCGCCGTCGACGAGCCGGTGGTCGTAGGTCAGCGTCAGGTTCATGATCGGCCGGACTGCGATCACGTCCTGGCCGAGCTCGTCCTGCACCACCCACGGCCGCTTCACGACGGCGTAGGTGCCGAGGATTCCTGCCTGCGGCTGGCTGATCACCGGCGTTCCATGGAAAGTCCCGTACCCACCGGGGTTCGTGATCGTGAAGGTGCCGCCCTGGACGTCGTCCGGCGTCAGCTTCTTGTCCCGGGCGCGGGCTGCGATCTCGGTCACCGCTCGCGCCATGCCCAGGAGGTTCAGGCCCTCCGTGTTCTTCACGACCGGGACGATCAGCCCCTTGCCGTCCGCAAGCTCCACGGCGAAGCCGAGGTTGACGTAGTTCCGGGTCACGATCTTGTCGCCACGGATCTCGCCGTTGATCCACGGAAAGTCGCGGAGCGTCTCCACCGTTGCTCGGGCTACGAAGGACAGGTAGGTCGGGTTGACGCCGTACGCGGTGCCGTACTCCTGCTTCAGCTTCCCGCGGATCGCGACGACCTTCGACATGTCGACCTCGATCGCGCTCGTCACGTGCGCGGCCGTGTCGAGCGAGCGGCGCATGTGCTCGGCGATGCCCCGGCGCATCGCGGTCATGGGCTCCACGGCTTCACCCTGGGCAGGTTCGCCGGCCACAGCCTGCGGCTGGGGCCGAGGCGCCGCCTGTCGCGTCGACGCTGCCTGCGCAGGCGCTTGGGGTACTGCCGGCGGCGGAGGCTGAGGCGCCATGGGGGTCGCCACCTCTGACGGCGCAGCCGGCGGAGTCGCCGAAACCTGCTGCGGTGTCGCCTCCTCAGCCGGAGGCGGCGTAGCCCTTGTCGAGGCGCCGGACTCGACGAAGGCAAGGATGTCTTTTTTCGTAACGCGTCCGCCGGTGCCGGTGCCCTGCACCTGGCTCACGTCGACGCCGTGCTCGGATGCGATCCGCGCGACGACCGGCGAGAGGAACGTCCTGCCGTTGTCGCCGCCACCTGCGGGTGCTGCGGCAGGTGCTGGAGGTGTCTCGGCCGGGGCCGCTGGCGCCTGCTGCGCGGGCTCGGCCGCCTGTGAGACGTCGCCGACCCCCTCGCTCGCGGCGGCCATGGCCTCGTCGGCTGCTGCCTGGGTCGCCGGTGGTGGCGGCATCTCATCCTGCGTGACGGTGCCGACATCGGCACCTCCTACCTCAGACCCAGCCTCAGATCCGGCGGGGGCGATCACGGCGAGCACGGTGCCCACGTCGACCGTCTCCCCCTCCTGCACCACGATCTGGGCAACGACGCCGGCGCCAGGGCTCGGCACCTCGGTGTCGACCTTGTCAGTCGAGATCTCGAGCAGCGCCTCGTCCTGGGCGATCGGATCGCCCTCCGCCTTCAGCCACTTCGTAATCGTCCCCTCGGCGACCGACACGCCCATCTGCGGCATGACGACCTCGGTTTGCGTGTTCGTGGCCATAGGTCTCCTCTAGTACGCGGCGAGCTCTCTCAGCCCTGCGACGACGTCGTCCACCTGGGGGATGAATGCCTTCTCGAGCACCGGCGAGAACGGCACGGGACAATCGGGTGCGGCGATGCGCTTGACCGGACCGTCGAGGTCCTCGAACGCCTCCTCGGCGATCGTGGCCGCGATCTCGGCGCCGAAGCCGCCGGTGCGCGTGTCCTCGTGCAGGACGAGCACCTTGGAGGTCTTGCGCGCGCTGGCGAGCACCGCCTCGCGATCCCACGGCATCACGGTGCGCAGGTCGATGATCTCGACCGAGACGCCGTCCTCGTCGAGCTTCTTCGCGGCCTCGCCGGCCGTATAGACCATCGCGCCCCACGTGATCACCGAGACGTCATCTCCTTCGAGGTGCGTGCGTGCCTTGCCGAATGGGATCGTGTAGCGCTCCTCGGGCACCTCGCTTTTGATCCGGCGGTACAGATGCTTGTGCTCGAAGAAGAGCACGGGGTTCGGGTCCTGGATCGCGGTGATCAGGAGGCCCTTCGCGTCCTCCGGCGTCGCGGGGCAGACGCACTTCAGCCCGGGGATGTGAGCGAAGGAGCTCTCCGGATTCTGGGAGTGGAACGGCCCACCGGAGAAGCCGCCGCCGGACGGGAGCCTGACGACGATCGGCACGGGCGTGCCGGCACGGAAGCGTTGCTTTGCCGCGACGGTGACGAGGTGATCCCAGGCGCAGGAGACGAAGTCGGCGAACTGCATCTCCGCCACCGGGCGCATGCCCATCATCGCCGCGCCCGTGCAGGCGCCGACGATCGCGGTCTCGGCGAGCGGCGAGTCGATCACGCGCCAGGGCCCGAACTCCTCCTGGAAGCCGAGCGTCACCTTGAACGCTCCACCGTAGACGCCGACGTCCTCGCCGATCACGAAGACGCGCTCGTCACGGCGCATCTCCGTGCGAAGCCCGTCCGAGATCGCCTGGAGGTAGGTCATCTCTGCCATCGCTACTCGGTCCCTCGCCCTACTTGTGGTGGGGCGTGTCGAGGTCCTCAGGCGTCGCGTAGACGCCCTCCAGCAGCGTGGACGGATCCGGCTGGGGCGACTCGTCAGCACGAGCGAGTGCGTCGTTCAAGAGCTTCTTGACGCGCCCCCCGATCTCGTCCTCCTCCTCGCCCGAGAGCTCCGCGTTCTCCCTCAGCCAGGTGCGGAACCGCTCGACCGGGTCGCGCTTCGCCCACTCCTCGAAGAGCTCCTTGGGGACGTAGAAGGCGTCGTCGTGGACTGCGTGGCCCTCCATCCGCAGGGTCTGGCACTCGAGCAGCGTCGGGCCCCCGCCCTCACGGGCCTTCTCGATCGCGCTGCGGGCCTCACGGTAGACGGCAAGCACGTCCGTGCCGTCGACGACAACCCCCTCGAAGCCGTATGCCGCCGCCCGATCCGCGAGGTGCTCGACCGCGTAGCCGAGGTGCGTCGGAGTCGAATAGGCCCATTGATTGTTGTCACAAATGAAAACGACCGGCAGCTGTCGCACGCCGGCGAAGTTCATCGCCTCGTGCGCGTCGCCTCGAGCCGAAGCTCCTTCCCCGAACCAGCCCACCGCGACGCGCTTCTCCTGCCGGATCCGGAAAGCGAGCGCGCAACCGACGGCGACCGGCAGCATCGCTGGGAGGTGGCTGACCATTGCGATCATGCCGAGGCGCGAGTCGGCCATGTGCACGTTGCCGTCGCGGCCACGGGTGGGACCGTCCTCGCGCCCCATGTACTGGGCGAAGATGCGCCACGCATCGACCCCGCGGGTCACGTGCACGCCCATGTCGCGGTGGAGCGGCGTGCCGACGTCGTTCGGGCCCATCGCGGTCGCCACGCCGACGGCAGCGCCCTCGTTGCCGCGGCCCGTGTAGAACGAGCCCGGGATCTTGCCCTGCTTGTACAGAATGTGCCCGCGCTCCTCGATCCCGCGCGTGACGAGCAGGTGGCGGTAGATGCCGAGCAGGTCCTCGCGATCGAGACCCGCCTCCTTCACCTCACTCAGCGAGCCGACCGGCTCTGCCTCGCGCACCGCCATTCGCGCAACCCCCGCTCGTAGATGACCGCGGCGAACTCTAACGACCGCGTAGGATCGCCCGCATGACCTCCGACTGGATGACCTCGGATCGCTTCGTGATCGACCAGCTGATCCGACCGATGGTCAACCTCTACCGAATCACGGCCGAGGGACAGCCGGTGGCGTTCGTCCGCCAGAAGCGCATGGCGATCAAGGAGGACATCCGCTTCTTCGCCGACGAGAACGAGTCGGAGGAGCTCTTCCGGCTGAAGGCGCGCGCGCTGATGGAGTTCGGCGGCCGCTACGACGTGACGACCCCCGCCGGGGAGAAGATCGGCGTGCTCGGAAAGGTGTTCGGCAAGTCGCTGTTGCGCTCGACCTGGCAGGTGCTCGACTCCTCGGAGCAAGAGGTCGCGATCGCGAAGGAGCGCTCGCTGCCGATCGCGATCCTCCGCCGTGCGATCGACGCGGTGCCCTACGGCGACTTCATCCCGATCCCGTTCCACTTCACGATCGACGCCGTGGTCGATGGAGCCGACCGGCACCTCGGCGACCTGAACCGCCGCTTTGGTGTCCGCGACACGTACGACCTCGACCTCTCCGGCGACACCGAGCGTCGGATCGACCGGCGCCTCGCCGTCGCGCTCGGGATCGCTCTGGACGCCCTGCAGTCCCGCTAGGCGGGGATCTGGGGCGCGTCGAGATCGACTTCTCCATGTCGCGCTCCTTGAGCAGCAGCACCATCACGACGATCTCCGCGACGAAGAAGAGCGCGCCGCCGCGGAGTGCCGCGTGGAAGCCGGTCACGAGCGCCTCGCCCTGCTGGACCGCAGTCGGCTGCCCGGGGAGCCCGCCGAGGTGGTTCTCGATCCGGTTCACCGCGAGGGTCGAGAGGATCGCGAGCCCGAGCGCGCCGCCGACCTGCTGTGACCTGTTGAAGAGCGACGAGGCAGAGGACAAGCCAGGGCTGGCGGCTCTCGGGGCATCCTCGTTCGACCATCGGCACCACCCGCTCACGTACGATTTCCCGTACTTGGGCGAGCGCAAGCCGAGGCGAAACTGGATTCAGGAGGAGCGGCGCAAAACGCTCGGCGACTACACGTGCTTCTGTCTCGGGTGCGGCGCGGTCTGGCGCTACTTCCTCGACGGGGAGGCGGAGCTCCCGAAGGAGTGTCCGCATTGCGGCTCCGAAACGCGCCACCGTTGTCCGGCGTGCGGCGCACCGTTCCCGTCGGCGTTCGCGGTCGAATGCGAGGCGTGCGGTGCGGCGATCAGGCCGGCAGAGGTTCTCGGAGTCCGGATCCGCAAGCCCGGGCGCTGACGCACCGACCGGGTCGGTACCCCTTCACTCGACCTACCGAACGGCTCGCGGGTCTTCCGCGGCTCCCGCCAACGACGAGTCCCAGCCCGGCAGCGACAGCAGGAGGTGGACGTCGACGGGCGCCTCGCGGCCCTTCACCTCGACGTCACCGAGCGGCTGCGTCGTTGCCCCCGAGAGCCGGCTCGCCGTCCCGCCGCTCACCGCGACGCCTCCGGGCGGCGGGAGCCCTTCGATCCGCGCAGCCAGGTTGACGGTGTCGCCGATGACACTGTAGGTTCGGCCGCCGCCGCTTCCGAGCACGCCGACGCTCGCCTCGCCGCTGTTCAGACCGGCTCTGAAGCGCGGCCAGTCCGGATGTGAGGCGGCGAGGGCGGTGACCGAGCGCTGGAGATCGAGCGCGGCGCGTGCGGCTCGCTCCGCATGATCTTCTTGATCGCCGCCCCGGTTGAACGTGGCCATGATGGCGTCACCGATCAGCCGGTCGATCTCGCCGCCATTGCGCTCGACCGCTGGGATGGCAGCCTTGAAGAGCGTGTTCAGCATCTCCGTCACCTGCCCCGGCTCGTGTCGCTCGGAGTACGAGGTAAAGCCCTGCAGGTCGGCGAAGAGCACCGTCACCTGGCGGGACGACTCCGCGGTCTCGTCGCTGTAGAGACCGCTGAAGCGCTCCACGTGCCACTCGCGGTGCGCAGTCAGGGCGATCAGGCCGAACGCCGCGAGCATCAACACGTGCCACTCCCACCAGGACGCTTGCCAGCTGCGGCCGATCGCCACTGCAACCAGCGCCTCGGCGAGGAGCACGAACGCGACGACGAAGCCGAGCAGGAGGCCGGAGCTGCGTGTTCGGTAGACCGCCAGATAACGGACGATCGCCAGGGAGTAGAGGCCGATACCGATCGCGGCGAGCGTGACGAGCGGCCACGACAGGCGGCCGGGCACTTCCGTCGGGCGGAGCTCCGGCAAGAGCGTGAGAGACACGATCGCCCAGATCAGGAGCGCCGCCAGGAGCAGCCGCTCGAGCTGCGCCGGCCGCAGCAGGTCGGCCTCGAGCGCCGAGGCGGCGGCGAACGCACCGGCCACGACGAGCCCGACCGGTGTCGCGATCACGAAGCCGAGGTTCGAGCCCTCGAGCAGCACTCCCGGGGTCGCGAGCGCGTGCAGCGCGAGGAAGCCGGAGGCGGCGAGGAACGCAAGGGAGACGAGGTGGACGCGACGGTCGCCGCGGCGCCTTGCGGCCATCCCTGTCGCGTAGGCGAGCGCGGCGTTCAACCCGGCCGTGACGACGACGAGCCAGAAGTGCGACGGTTGATGCTCCCAGTGCACGTCGGTCGCCGGGCGTGCGAGCAGGAGCGCGAGACCGGCGAGCGGCAGCGCGAGCAGCGCGGCGAGCGGGATCAGCTGCGCGCGGGTCACGCGGCACCCCTGTAGGCGTGGACGTTGGTGACGGCCAGCGCCCCGTCGCCGGCCGCCGCCGCCACGCGCTTGACCGAGCCGGCACGCACGTCGCCGGCGGCGAAGACGCCGGGGAGGCTCGTCTCGAGCTGCCGGGCCGCTCCCGCGTCGGCTCCCGTCAGCAGATACCCCCGCCCGTCCCGAGCGACCTCGGCCGGCAGCCACTCGGTGTGCGGGTGCGCTCCGATCAGGAGAACGAGGGCGGCCGCCTCGACCTGCACGGTCTGGCCGGTCGCGCCGTCGGTGAGGTCGAGACCCTCCAGGCGGCCCTCGCCTACCGCACGCGCGACCGTCGTGCGAACCCGCACGCCAACGTTCGAGGTGCCGGCGATGGCGTCGATCAGGTAGCGGGACATGGTAGCCTCGAGATTCTCGCCGCGCACGACGACCGACACCCGGCGCGCGTACCGCGCGAGATGGAGCGCGGCCTGACCGGCCGAATTGCCGCCGCCGACGACGTAGACGTCCTCTCCGGCAAGCGCCTGCGCCTCGGACACGGACGCGCCGTAGAGGACGCCGGCTCCCTCGAGGGCCGCGACGCCCGGCGCGTCGAGTCGGCGATACTCGACGCCCAGGGCGAGCACGACCGCGCCTGCGCTCACCTCGAGGCCGTCGGCAGACCGCACGACGAGGCTGCCGTCGCAACGCTCGAGCGCGACAGCCCGTTGCGTCAGCCGGAAGCGCGTGCCGAAGAGCCACGCCTGCTGGTACATGCGCTGGGCGAGCTCGCCGCCGCTCAGTCCGCGCGGAAAGCCGAGGTAGTTGCGGATCAGCGAGCTGGAGCCCGCCTGACCGCCGACGGCCCCGCCGTCCAGCACGATCGTCGTCAGTCCTTCCGAGGCGGCGGTGACCGCAGCGGCGAGCCCTGCCGGTCCGGCGCCGACAACGACGAGATCGGCAGCGGTGTCCTTCGGGTCGAGCGCGATCGGGAAGCCGAGCGCCGCCGTCAACTCCGCCGCCGACGGGTCGGTGAGCACCTGGCCGTCCGCGAGGGTCACCGCCGGGGCCCTTCCACGGCTCCCGGCGTCCGGCTCCCGCGCGCGATGCGGGATCCCGAGACCTGCGAGCGTCGTGCGGAGCTCGTGCGCCCGCGGGGAGCGCGGATCGCCGACGACCGTCGCTCCTGAGGGCCCCTCGCCTTGCAGTCGCGCCGACTCCTGCAGGAGCTCCGCGATCGTCCGGTGGAAGATCTCGTCCGCGCGCCGCGCCGGCCGGAGCACGTACAGGTCGATCCACCCGCGCTCCATCGCCCGCAGCACGACCCCGGCGAGCCGGCGATCCATCCAGCCGAGCCACGGGATCAGCAGGCCCCGGCGAGCGGCCGGATGGAGCTGACGAACGCCGTCGAGCAGGCTCGCTCCCTCCTCACCGGCCGCAAGTACGACGGCAACCACGGTTCCCCGCTCCCGCGCACGGTCGAGCACAGACCTCATCTCGGCGGTCGCGCAACCCCGGACGGCGTAGTCGGCGCCGTACCGCCGTTCGAGCTCCTCCTCCACACGGGTGCGCGCAGCCGGGTCGTCGTCGGCGACCACGAGCAACGGCTTCTGCGCGGCGGCGGAGGTCACGGGGCTCCAACGATCCTACGGCGAGGCCGCTGAAAGATCGAGTTACCGCTGAACTGGCCGGCGGCCCGGGTCTACTTCCTGCCCTTCAGCGCAAAGCTCCGGTGGCGCCCGTTACCGGCAGGTCGGCCAGCGGAGTGGTCTACCGTCGACGCACTCGGTTACGTGTCTGCGCGTAGCCGCTTCGCCCGGCGAGAGCGCCGCTCTCGAGACGGAAGCGGCTGCGACGAGGAGGAGCGCACCAGGGAACCATGGCTCCCCCGTGCTTAAAACATGCTGCCGAGGATCTGCGAGAAGCGGATCACGGTGACGGTCTCGTCCTCGTCGACGTCCCGGTTGTAGAGCTGGCCGAGAAAGCGAATCATCTCCTCGGTCCGCTTGATCTCCGGGTTGTCGTGCTCGATCTCACGCGGTGACAGGTCTCGCAACTGCTTCACCTCGACCTTGTCGATCACCGCATCGAAGATCTTCTCGCGCTGCCCGTAGCGCAGCCCGACGAGCACGGTCACGATCATCCCCTTCTTGTACTTCGCCGACTTGTCACCCAGGCGGATCGTCGCCGTCTTGCGCTGAGTGCGCAGCTGGTCGGCCACGATCGGAGAGTAGAAGTTGAGGGCGTACATCGAGCGATCATAGAGTCCGCTCGGAGAGAACCGCACGCGCCCGCTCCGCCATCCTCCGCTCGCCCTCGTAGGCGAGGAGCGACGACGCGTCGTCGAGGGGCAGCCAGCGCGCTTCCTCGACCTCGACCTCCATTCCCGGCGGCAGCTCTCCAATGCGGCCGCTCCGGTCGCGGAGCAGGTAGAAGCTGACGATCTTGAAGACTCCTCGCCGCCCCGGCGGCTGTAGACGTAGCGGATGTCGCCGAGCTTCAGGTCGAGGCGTGAGGCGACGCCGGTCTCTTCCCGCGCCTCGCGGACGGCTGCCTCAGCAGGTGCTTCTCCCAGATCGACGAGCCCCTTCGGCAGCGCCCAGCAGCGCCCAGACCGCGTGTGGCCGGCCGGTAGGTCTCGTCGCGGCGAAGAACCAGCGACCGCGCAACCGCCTCACGAGGACGCCGCCGGTTGAGAACTCGCGCGCCACGAGTGGCTTTGTGACACGTGCGACGACGGTGGCTTCGCCTACCTGCTTGCAATGCGTTCTCTAGCTGTTACAGTGGCCCTGGCACTCGAGAGACTAGAGTGCCAGACAGTGTCACAAAGTCTGCGAACGAGGAGGCAATATATGAATCTGCAGCCTCTTGGTGACCGCTTGATCGTCGAAATCCTCGAAGAGGAAGAGATGACGATCAGCGGCATCGTGCTGCCCGACACCGCGAAGGAGAAGCCGCAGCGCGGCCGCATTCTCGCAGTCGGACCCGGGCCTCGCGACGAGGACGGCGAGTACATCAAGATGGACGTCGAAGAGGGTGACGAGATCATCTTCTCCAAGTACGGCGGAACCGAGATCAAGGTGGGCACGGACGACGTGCTGATCCTGCGTGAGTCGGACGTCCTGGCCAAGGTCGTCGGCGACCGCGCCGCGGTCTAGAGAACTAGAGGAGGAACACACACATATGGCTCACAAGGAGCTCAAGTTCAACGAGGACGCGCGCCGCGCGCTCGAGCGTGGGGTCAACATCCTCGCCGACGCCGTCAAGGTGACGCTCGGCCCCAAGGGTCGCTACGTCGTGCTGGACAAGAAGTTCGGCGCGCCGACGATCACGAACGACGGTGTCACCATCGCCCGTGAGATCGACGTCGAGGACCCGTTCGAGAACCAGGGCGCGCAACTCGTACGCGAGGTCGCTACCGCCACGAACGACGTCGCCGGCGACGGTACGACCACCGCCACGGTGCTCGCTCAGGCGATCGTGCGTGAAGGTCTCAAGAACGTCGCCGCCGGCGCCAATCCGATGGGCCTCAAGCGGGGCATCGAGGCCGCCGTCGAGGCAGTCGTCGCGGATCTCAAGAGCCAGTCGAAGGAGGTCTCGGGCAAGGAGGACATCGCCCGTGTGGCCACCATCTCGGCTCGCGAGCGCGAGATCGGCGACGTGATCGCGGATGCGATCGAGAAGGTCGGCAAGGACGGTGTCGTGAACGTCGAGGAAGGCCAGACCTTCGGTCTGGAGCTTGAGTTCACCGAGGGCATGCAGTTCGACAAGGGCTACCTGTCCCCGTACATGATCACCGACGCCGAGCGCATGGAGGCCGTGCTCGACGACCCGTTCATCCTGGTCGCGAACCAGAAGATCGGTGCCGTCAAGGACCTCCTCCCCGTGCTCGAGCAGGTCATCCAGGCTGGTCGCCCGCTGCTCATCGTGTCCGAGGACGTCGAGGGCGAGGCGCTCGCGACGATCGTCGTCAACAAGCTGCGCGGCACGTTCACCGCCGTCGCGGTCAAGGCACCCGGCTTCGGCGATCGCCGCAAGCGGATGCTCGAGGACATCGCGATCCTGAGCGGCGCCGAGGTGATCACCGAGGAGATGGGCCTCAAGCTCGAGAACACGAAGCTCTCGCAGCTCGGCCGCGCCCGCAAGGTCGTCGTCGACAAGGACTCGACCACGATCGTGGACGGGGCCGGCGACTCCGAGGGCATCAAGTCACGGATCAAGCAGCTCCGGGCCGAGATCGAGAACACCGACTCGGACTTCGACCGCGAGAAGCTGAACGAGCGCCTCGCGAAGCTCGCCGGCGGCGTCGCTGTCGTCAAGGTCGGCGCTGCCACCGAGACGGAGATGAAGGAGAAGAAGCACCGCGTCGAGGACGCGCTGCAGGCGACCCGGGCAGCCCTCGAGGAGGGCATCGTGCCGGGCGGCGGCGTCGCGCTTCTGAACGCTGTCGCGTCGGTCAAGCTCGACACCCTGGAGGGTGACGAGCGCACCGGCGCCGCGATCATCGTCCGCGCCCTGGAGGAGCCTCTCCGCCAGCTCGCCTACAACGCCGGGCTCGAGGGCTCCGTCGTCGTGAATCAGGTCCGGTCGGCGAAGAAGGGCCGTGGCCTGAACGTCGACACGGGGGAGATCGAGGATCTCGTCGAGAAGGGCATCATCGATCCGACGATGGTCACCCGCTCGGCGCTGCAGAATGCGGCGTCGATCGCGAAGAACATCCTCACCACCGAGGCGATCGTCGCCGAGGCGCCCGAGAAGCACCCGGTCGGAGGAGGCGGCATGCCCGACATGGGCGGCATGGGCGGCATGATGTAAGAAGTACGGGGGAAACCATGTTTCCCCCGTATGCCCCCTTCTTCTCGTCGAGCGCGAGAGAGAGTGGGTTTGGGCTCCCGCCGGGCAAAGCCCGGCTCCGCCCGCCACAGTCGGCCCGTGGGCCGGCGCAAGATCACGAAGGGCCGGCACACTGCCGGCCCTTCGGTCGTCCCGGGCGGCACTGGGCTGGTCGGTACTGGGGCTGGTCGGTACTGGGGCTGGTCGGTACTGGGGCTGGGCGGTACTGGGGCTCGCGCCATCATGGTTCGGAGGTGACGATCCGGGAGGCGACGAAGGACGATCTCGAACCACTGCGGGAACTGTACGCCGAGTTTCACTCCTTTCACGTTCAAGGTGTTCCCGAGTATCTGCGGTTGCCGCTTCCTGGCGAGACCGATCCGGAAGAATTCGATCGCGCCATCGAGCGGCTCTTCGACAGCGACGAGGCAACGCTGCTCATCGCCGAGGCGGACGGCCGACCCGTCGGATTCGCGGAGGTTTACCTGGATCCGGCGAACGAGTCTCCGTTCGTCGTGCCACGTCGTAGCGCAAAGCTCGAGAGCCTACTCGTGACGAAGGCCTCGAGAGGCACCGGCCTCGGAGGTGCGCTGATCGCGGAGTGGAGCGCTGGGCAATAGCCCGAGGAGCAGAAGAGATCAGGGCGAGAACGTGGGAGTTTCCCGGAGATCCGCTCGCGTTCTACGCGTCCCGCGGCTACACGACCCTTTCCCGCGAGCTCGTCAGGCACTGCTTCCGCATAAGTGAAGACCGCGGGGGGGCCGCGGTCTTCGAGGGGTGAATCTGGGGAGGTGGGTAGCCCAGGTATCGGCCTTCACGGGCGAGGCTGTAGTCACCCGTTCGGGGGAATTCGCCTCAGAGCCCGGCTGCACGGGACGTGTCCGAGCTTAGAAGCCGTACCGCTGCTCCTCGAACGGATCGGCGTCGTTGTGGTAGCCGTAGCGCTCCCAGAAGCCCAGCTTATCCTCCGCGGCGAACTCGATCCCGCGAAGCCACTTCGCGCTCTTCCAGAAGTATTTGCCCGGGATCACGAGCCGGAGCGGGTAGCCGTGCTCGGCGCTCAACGCCCCGCCGTCCGCGTGCGTCGCGAGGAGCGCGCTCTCGTCACGGAGGAATGCGGTCGGGACGTTCGTCGTGAAGCCGTGCTCGGCATGGGCGATGGCGTAGTGCGCGCTCCCCTTCGGCCTGACGAGACGCTCGAGCTCGCGCCAGTGGACACCCCCGAAGGTCATGTCGAACCTCGACCAACGCGTCACGCAGTGGATGTCCTGCGTGTTCTCGGTGCGCGGCAGCGCGTTCAGCTCGACCCACGAGAGCCTGACCTCGTTCTCGACCTCGCCCCAGATCCGCAGATCCCACGCTTCGAGGTTCACGTCTGGCACCGAGCCGGCATGCAAGACCGGCCACTTCTCGGTCAGGTACTGCCCCGGCGGGAGTCGGGCTGGGTCGAACCCCGCGTCGATCACCTTCTTCTCTGCCTTGGAGCGAAACACCACCTCTACAGTAACGAGCGTGCGCGTAGCATCCCGACCCCGCTCCTACGTCCGCGTTGCCGGGAGGGACGCCGAGGAGTACCTGAACCGGATGGTCTCGAACGACGTCGCCTCCCTCGAGCCCGGCGACGCCTGCGAAGCGCTGCTTCTGACCGCGAAGGCGCGCGTGATCGCCCCGCTCGTGGTGCTCCGGCGAGGAGGCGAGGACTTCCTGCTCCTGACCGAGCCCGACCTCGGAGAGCGAGTGCTGGCGGAGCTCGTCCGCTTCCGCTTCGCGGCCAAAGCCGAGCTCGAGCTCGAGGAGCACACCTCACACGTCGTCTTCGGCGGCGACGGGATGCCGACCGCGGACTACGGCGAGCCGGCGGCGGAGGTGCTCGACGCCGACCTGGAGCCGAACGTCGCTACCGCGGAGCTCGAGCTCCTGCGGATCCGGGCAGGGACAGCCACCTGGGGGAAGGAGATCGACGACCGCGTGCTGCCGGCGGAGGCCGGGTTGACCGACCGGGCGGTCAGCTTCACGAAGGGCTGTTACCCGGGGCAGGAGCCGATCGCGCGGCTCCACTACCGCGGGCGCGCGAACCGTGGCCTCCGCGTGCTCGTGCTGGAGGGCGACGAGCTGCCCGACTACGACGCGGAGCTCGAGCTCGAAGGCAAGGTCGTCGGCCGCGTCACGAGCGCAGCCACCGCTGCGGAGGGGGTCGTCGCGTTGGCGTTCGTCCGCCGCGAAGTTCCTCCGGAGGCCGAGCTCACCGTAGAAGGTCGAACGGCGACGCAGCTACACTACGCCGGCTCCGAGCGCCCGTAGCTCAGGGGATAGAGCGCTGCCCTGCGGAGGCAGAGGTCGCAAGTTCGAATCTTGCCGGGCGCATCATGGAAAAGGCCCGCTCGTGCGGGCCTTTTCCGTGGAAGCAGAGAGCCGAAGGTCAGTCCGCCGTGTCCAGAACGTGTCCATCGCGTCTGGAAACTCGGTCATCGAAGGCGTCCAGCAGGGCGAGCTCGTACTCATCGGCGTCCGGAGCAAGGTGGCCGTAGGTCTTGTCGATCATCTCCAGGGAGGTGCCCATTCGCCGTCCGAGCGCGAAGAGAGATACGCCGGCGGCGATGGAAAAGGTCGCGTAGGTGTGCCGAAGGTCGTAGGGGCGGCGGTAGTCGAGGCCGGCTGCGCGGAGGGCGGCCTTCCAGTGCCTCTCTCGGAAGTTGTGGAGATCGAGGTGACCTCCACGCGGGCCGGGAAAGAGGAGCGGCGTATCGAGCCGAGGTGCGATCGCATCGAGCGCTTCGATCACACGCTTCCGTAAGGGCACACGCCGTCTGGAGCGATCGGTTTTTCCGAATTCCTTCAGGCGTGCGTTCGAGAAGACCCGCTGAACGCTGACCGTGCGGGTCTGCCGGTCGATGTCGCGACGCTCGAGTCCGATCCATTCTTCGGGCCGCAGGCCGGTACCCGCAGCGAAGACCGGGATAGCGCGGTACATCTGCAGAAGCTCGAGAGCAACCGTCTCGACCTCCGGCCACGAGAAGATCTTCATCTCACTGCGCTTGGGCGCCGGGTTCGGCGCAAGGGCGGCCGGATTGTCATCGAGGTACTTGCAACGAACGCCGTAGCGGAGGACCTGACGGAGAGCGCGATGCACGTAATGCGCTGAGCCCTCAGGCAGCCGCTTGCGCCACGCGCCGATCTCCGGCGTCGTGAGCCGATCGACTCGGGTGGCACCGAACGCGGCGACCGCATGCTGCAGCCGGTAGCGAAGCGTGACGAGTGTGATCTCCTCTGCCGCGTGCTGGCCGAGGTATTCGTCGACGAGGTTCGCGAGCGTGGGAGGGTCGGGGCGATGCGCAGCGCCGAGGGACGCTCGTCTCAGCGCTTCGTTCAGTGCGGCGCGGGCCTCACCTTTCGTCCTGAAGCCACCCTGCTGGGGGCGCTTCCCGTCGTCAGTGCGGTACCGGTACGCCCAGCTCCTTTCCAGCTTGTAGACCTGCCCATCTTGCAACGTCCTCACCCCTCCACAGGTAGAGCAACGAGCTCGCTTCGCGGACTCACGCGACACCGCTGCAGGAAGAGTTCCCAGTCTGACCAGAGGAAGCGCACTGGGCCACCCTTCCTTCCGAACCGGTAACCCGGGACGTCGCCTGCCTCGAAGCGGTCGAGTACCCAGTGTGCGGAGAATCCCACGCGCTCGGAGATCTCGGTTGCAGTCAAGAGACGGTCGTTCACAAGCTCCCTCAGACGCCTTCGGGGCAGATACGCACCGTAGCGTATATGCCTCCTAAGACGGATGCAACCTGAATCTATAGAGTCGCTGTGTGACGAGTGGTCAACTCTTGCGCGAGGCACGCCTGCGCGCCGGCCTCACCCAGGCCGAGCTCGAGGAGCGGACCGGTAAGGACCGAGCTTCGATCGCCCGCTGGGAGCGGGATGATGTTTCCCCCGCCTTCGAGACGCTGCGTGATCTGCTGCGGGCGTGCGAGTTCGACCTCGCCCTCGTGGCGTTTGTACGGCCGAACGAGGACGCAGAGCTGGAGGAGCAGCTGCGGCTGACCCCAAAAGAGCGGATCGAGCGCTTCTTCCGCGGGCCGAGGGATCCATGAGCAGCCAGGCTCAGCCCCCGCCGCTGCGCCCGCTCGAGCTGCTCGCCGCGCTTGAGCGCGAACGGGTCTCCTACATCGTGATCGGCGCCTTTGCCGCCCTCGTCCACGGCTCCGGCCTCCCGACTGAGGCGGTCGACATCACGCCTTCGCTGCGCGAGCCGAACCTGGAGTCGCTCAGGCGTGCGCTCGCGGCCTTGGGGGCTGAGCGGGCGGACGGCCGCCCGCTCGTGCTCTCGCGCGAGGCGCTCGCGGCCGAGCCGGTGACCGCGCTGCGGACGCAGGAGGGCCCGCTGACGCTTGTGCCGCTGCCGGCGGGGACGCGTGGCGGCTATGACGACCTGCGCCGGCGGGCATCGCGCGAGCCGCTCGGGAGCGGCCTGCGGCCGTCGGTCGCCGCGCTGCCGGACGTCGTCCGCTCCATGGCGGCGCTCGAGCGCGAGGAGGACCTGCCGCGGCTGCTGCGTCTGCGCCGGCTGATCGAGCTCGAGCGCACCCTTCAGCGCCAGCCCGAGCGGGCACGCGGGCGCGACGAGGGGCTCGACCTCGGCCTGTAGGCCGATTGTCGCCGTTCGCTCCCGTCCTCTACAGCTCGAGCGCGGGGGCCTCGCGCTCGAGCGCACGCTCGTGGGCGCGTAGCCGTGTCCGCTCGAGACCCACGACGGCAGGCGCACGCTCGCGGGTCTGGCTGCGTTCGCGTTCCCAGCGTGCGAGCCGTTCTTCGGCGTGCTCGAGCACCCGTCGCTCGAAGCTGATCCGGACGCTGAGCGCGGGGCCGTGGCGGCGCCGGCCGAGCCAGCCGAGGGCGGCGAGCTCCTCCTCGGCTCTCGTGAGCCGGCTTTGGGCGGCGTCGCGCATCTCGCGCAGCCGACCCCGCTCCTCCTGCTGAAGCCGCTCGCGGACGGCGAGCGCCCGCCGGGCCTGCTCGCCGTCCGGCCCGGGTGGGGGACTGTCCGTGGGCTGCTCGAGGGCCAGGCGCTCGTCCTGCGAGCGCCCGAGCGCCTGGGCGAGGCGTGTGAGGCCGTCCCGTTCGCCCAACGGCGCAGAACCGGTTTCCTCGTCGGCGAGCTCGGGTGCGGCGATGTAAACCCGTGTCTCCCCCTGGGCGCGGGAGAGTGCGACGTAGCCCCATTCCTTCAGCTGGCCCTGGCCGCGGGCGAGCACGTAGGCGCGGGTGAGCGTCAGCCCCTGGGTCGCGTGGCCGGTGAGCGCGTATCCGTACCCCAGGTGCCCCGCGTCCAGGTAGCGCGCGGGGATCGTGACCCTGTCGCCGCCGTCCGCCTCGACGAGCAGGCTGCCGCGCTCCGGGTCGACCGAGGCGACGGTGCCGCGGGTGCCGTTGCGGACGCCAAGATTGGAGTCGTTGCGGCGGCAGACCACACGGTCGCCGGCGGCGAACTCACGTCCTCCCGCCTGGAGGCGCTCAGGGCCGAGGCGTCCCTGCCGTTCCAGCAGCGCCCGCGCGCCCTGGTTCAGCTCGGCGACGTCGCGGCGGCGCAGGCCGATCATGACGCTTCCCTCGAGGTCGTCGCCGGCGCCTTGCCACCAGTCCGCGAGCAGCTGCGCTTTCGCCCCGAGCTCGTCGGGGGCGACGAGGAGGCGGCCTCGGGCTGCGGTGTGGGCGAGCAGGTCGCCGGGCTCGCCGGCGCGTAGCCGCTCCAGCGCCCGCGCCTCTAACCGGTCGTGCTGGCGCCGGTTCTCGCTCAGCTCGGCTGCGCCGAGGCGCTCCAGCGCTGCTCGGAAGAGCCCGCCGGCACCGACGGCGGGCAGCTGGGCGGGGTCGCCGATCAGGATTGCCTTGCCCCGCGCCTGCTCCACGGCTTCGAGCACGGGGACGAGCACGCGCGTCTCGGCCATCGCGGCCTCGTCGACGAGCAGCAGGCAGCCCCGGGGCAGGGCGTGCTCGACCCGCCGGATCTGGCCGAGCAGCCGGTGCATGGTCGAGCTCGGCACGCCGGTCTCCTGCTCCAGCTTCTGTGCGGCGATCCCGGAGGGGGCGGCGCCGAGCACGGGGTGCCCCGCCGCCCGGAACGCCTGGGTGACCGCCCGCGCCGCCGTTGTCTTGCCGGCGCCCGCCTGGCCGACGACGCAGACAACCCCGGCGGGGCTTCCGGCCACGTAGCCGAGCATCGCCCGCTGCTCGGCGCTGAGGCCCGGCCTCGTCCGGAGCAGGCGATCGAGATCCTGCTGCTCGATCCGCGGCGCCTCCCAGCCGTGGGCGCGCTCGAGCAGCGCGAGCCCGCGGCGCTCGAGCGCGAGCAGCTCCTCGCTCGAGAAGTGCGCGGGCCGGCCCGGCGAGGCCGGCTCCCCGACGGCGCAGACCGGGCCTTCTGCAAGCAGTTGTCTGGCCTGCGCGCGAACCTCGGCCGCGGCGGTGCCCGCCTGCGCACCGGCGAGCGCCGCCACGAGCTCGGGCTCGCTGAAGCTCGCCTGCTTCTCCGTCAGGCCGCTGGGTCCGAAGAGGGTGCGCGCAACTGTTCGCAGTTCCCCCTCGTCGAGCTCGCGCGGGCGAGTCCGTCCGAGCAGCCCCTTCAGCTCCCGCTGTCCGAGGCCGTGCTCGGCCGCCCGTGCCCGCCACTCCAGGCGCAGGCGCGGCAGGTCGATCTCCTCCTTGCGCTCCCTCGTTGCGAGCGCTGCCACCTGGCGGGCGTAGAAGCCCTCCGTGCCGTGTAGCTCTAGGTAGTCGAGCACCTGCGCGCGGCGGGTCGAGAAAGCGGCGAGCACTCCTTCGGGCATTCCCTGGATCTCGGCCATCCCTTTCAAGGGCTCCCGCCAGGCGACCCCGAGCGTCCGGGTCAGCTCAGCGCGGAGCTGTGCCTGGTAGAGCGAGCCGGCCGCGATCCGATAGGCGGAGAGGATCGGCTCGCCGTCGAGGGCGCGGTAGCGCCCGTCGGGGCTGCGGGCGAGGTTGCCGACGACGACGTGGGTGTGCAGGTGCGGTTCCTGCGCCCTGTTTGTCCGGTGCTGGAAGGCGGTGGCGACAAAGCCGGAGCCGTGCTCGCGCACGGTCCCCTGTGCTCCCCGGCGGGTGACGCAGGCCTCCTCCTCCAGGTAGCGGAGCGCCGCCTGCCAGGCCGCCTCATGGGCCTGCGAGACGGCAAGGCGCGTCTGCTCGTCGCCGAGCGCGTGCAGCAGGGAGACGCTCTTGGGTGGGCTGAAGACGAGGTCGTAGCCGGCCACGGGCCGAAGCTGCTTCTGCTCGCCTCGCCGCTCCCCGGTCTCCGGGTCGATCCGCTCCACCGTGATCGTGCGCACGGGCGGATGCCGACGCAGCCGCTCCTCCCCTTGTGGGTGCTGGCCGCGGATCAGACGGCCGAGCTCGCCCTCGCCGACCACACCCTCGAGCCCGAGCCGCTCAGCGCCCCTGCCAGCCCACACCCCGGGCGACTCGCCCCGGCCGGCGTAGTAGTCGTCGATGCCGCCTGCGACCGAGTGCTCGTAGTAGGCCTCCTGGCCGGGCGCCAGCTTCGAGACGGTCAGCACAGATCGCTACTCTAGCACTTCAGTGCATATGTGTAGCCAAGCCAATCGGTCTCGGAACTATGCGCGAGCTTCTCGACTCCGAGATCGGGCGCCTCCCTACCGAGGGAGCGTCGTGGCGGTCTCTGCACGACGATCGCTGCCACGGCGGACTCCGTGGCTGGCACGTACTTCGACGGCGCAAGAGATGGTGACCCGAAGCGCGGCCGGAACTCGAGCGCCCTCGCGCGCACCGACTTGGCCAAGCTGGCGACGACATGCCGCTCGACTGAGCCGGTGATGCGGCCGCGAAGGCAGCGGCGATGCCAGGCACGACCAGGAGGAAAGCGCGGCTCACGCTGGACATGGTCTTTCCGGGCGGCCGGGTTCGTGCCGCCGCTCAGCCGTGCCGGCCAGATCGAATGGGCACGCTGACCGTCGGCCGGATGCGTTCGCTCGCGGTCGTCTCCGCGGCCGCAGTGCTCGTCGCGCTCGCTCTCGCCGGCTCCGCCCCGCCGCCCGCCCGGGCCGGCGGTGCCTTCCAGCGGGTGCTGGGCGTTGGCACCGATCGCGGATGACGGGCGATCCAGCTTGCGCGCGTGGGGCCGCGCAGCGACGCCTCCCTCTTTGCTGGGGGAAAGCGGGTCGCGCCGCGGGCGGCGGCTACGTTCGACTCTTCCCGACGATCGGCGGCCTGCCGGGAATTCCCGGCCGTTATTACCCGGCCGAGCCTGTTCTCTGCTGGTCGTGGCGCCAGCCCGACCGGGACTGCTGGCGCGCCAGCTCCAATGCGGTCCAGCTGCTCGCGCCGCTGGCGAGCCTCCCGCGCTGGCAACAACCGCCGAGCGTGCTCGCCGAGCTGCGCTACCGCGGATTGCGAGTCCGGCCGGCGCTCGCCAACCTGCACGTCGCGCTCGAGCTCGCCTTCGACCGAGACGGCACTGCGGCGGCGAGCGTCCCTGCTGGAGCGCTTCGCTTCACGGGCCGCTGGCGCGGCCCGGCCGCCGCCTGTACTCGCTCGACCGCGGCGCGTGGGCGGAACCGAGTATTGCGCGAACCAGCCTCTCGGAAACGCAGAATTCCGCGCCGCTCGCGATCTGACGGCGATCCCTGAGGCGCTTGCCGCAGGATCCGGGTAGTTAGCGTTAGCGCACCCGCGGCCGAGTTGGCCGCGGAGGCCGCGCGAGCGCTTCCTCGGGCATGACCCTGCTCGCGAGCTCCTGCAGCGTGATGCCCACGAGCGCGCGCTCGAGCACGAGCGCGACCACGTAGAAGGCAGCCGCCCCAGCCAGGCAGAGGAGCGCCCAGCCGAAGCTGAGCGAGATCCAGAGCGCGACGAAGGCGAAGCCTAGTGCGGCGGCGAACTGTCTTCCGGTCATCTGAGCTCCCTTCCTTTCGGTTCCTCGAAGCCGGTCAAGGTCACGTTCACGGGAAGAAGGGGCAGCTCGTGCTGAGCGAGCGCCTCGCGCCCGCGCCCGCGCACCTCCCGGAGCGCACTCCCTGCTACGCGCGCGTCGCTGACGTGGACGCTGACGTTGACGTCCTCCGTCCCGTAGCGCGCGCTCGCCTCGTCGATGGCCGGATGCGAGCGCGCTGCCCCCTCCACCGCTCGCTCGACCGCGCGTGGCCCGACCACATCCACCCCCCGCCCTGCCTCGCCGAGCAGAAGCTCGCTCCGGGCGAGGTAGGGGCGGGAGAGGGACTTGAGCGCAAGGTAGCCGAACAGAAGGAAGGAGCAGGCGCCGCCGAGCCCCGCGACGACCCGCACGCCCCCCGTCATGTCCGCAGGCTCGAGCCCCGCCAGGAAGTCGTAGGCGGAGCGGTAGCCGCTGACCGCGTTCACCGCCTGCGGCGAGACCTCGAGCGCGAGCAGCACGACCATGAGCCCGTACCAGACGAGCGCGAGCGAGAGCACGAGCAACGGAAGCCGTCCGAAGACTGCAAACGGCGAGCGGCGGGCGCGGATGCGCTGGCGCAGCATCACTCGACTCTCGGCTTCCCTCGCCTGGCCCGCACGCGGGCGCGCAAGGAGAAGCCCTCGCTCAAGGGGACGAGCGCTTCCCTGACGCGCTCTTCGACCTCGCTTCCGGACACGGTGCGCGGGTGGACGGCCACCACCGCCAAGCGCCCGCCACACCCGCGCCGGCTGGGCCGCACGCGCACCTTTGCCGCCGTCACGCCGCGCACGGGCTCGGCGAGTGACCTCGCCGCGTGCGCGACCGCACGCCTACGCGCCGCCAGCCGCCCGTCCTCCTCCTCCTCGACCACAAGGAGACGCTCGCGCGCAGGCACGATCGTCCCGGCAAGCAGGAGAACACCGGCCGCGATCGCCGCGAACCCGCCGCCGAGCGAGGTGAGCGCGACCGGTCCGGGCTCCTCGAGTTGATCAAGCCAACGGCCCGCATCCGAGCGGAGCTCGGGCAGCTGAAGGTGCTCGGCGAGCCGTGGCAGGCTGAGCGCGTCCGCGTCGCCCTGGATCGAGAACACCGCGACGGCAAGACCCAGGAGCGCAAGCGCGACGAGAAGCACGAAGGCGAGAAGACGGGCGAACAGGCGGAGGAACAGGATCATCTCCCGGCTCTCGCCTCGCCCGCGACCACATCCTCGAAGACCACGTTCACGGGACCGAGCGCGCGGGCGAGGCCGGCAGCAGTCGCGGCCCGTACGACACGCTCGCGAATGCGATCTGCGAGGTCGTGCAGCGGCACGACTGCGGCGATCAGGTGGAGCGACACGTCGTATCGCCTGTCGTTCAGCGCGACGACGAGCACCCCGGGAACGCGATCGCGCGCCGTCGCCGTGGCGGACTCGAGCGCTCCCACGGGGCCGACAACGCCCGCGACCGTCAGTGCGGCGTCGAGCGCCACACGCGCAAGCTGGAGGCGCGTCGAAGGTCGCGGCGTCGTTCCTCCCGTCATCACTACTCGACCCGAGCCGGTGCTTCTTCCTCCTCGCCGGGGACGTGGAGGTCATCGACCGTGACGTTGACCTCCGTGACGGAGAGCCCGGTGATGCCCTCGATCCGCCTGATCACGTTCTCGCGCACCTCCTGCGCGACACGTGGGATCGACTCGCCGTAGTCGACGACGATCGTGAGGTCGACGGCCGCTTCGCGCTCGCCGACCTCGACCGAGACTCCCTGCGCAGTGCGCGCACTCATGCCAACGGCTTGCGTCATGGTTCCGATCGCCCGCGCCGCGCCGCCGCCGAGCGCGTACACGCCCGGCACCTCGTGCGTGGCGATGCCGGCGACCTTAGTCACTACGGCATCGGCGATCCTCGTCGCCCCGCGCTCGGCGGCAAGGGGCGATATCTCCTCGCCGGCGGTGACAGCCTGGCGCGCCGTCGTTCGGCTCCTCGGCTCCTCTGCCATCGTTCTCCTCCTCAGTGTGTCGCGGTGTGTGCCCTGTCTTCACTTAGAAACGCGGGAGACGGAAAAGTTCCGCTTTGCCCGCGCTCGCTCGTTTGGTGTTCAGCCGGCGTCGGCGCCGAACACGTCCTCGACGCTGATGTCGACCGCGTCGACGACGAGCCCCGTCAGCCCCTCGACCTGCTCGATCACGCTCATGCGCGCGGCCGCGCTCGCCTCCGCAAGACTCACTCCGTACCGAATCGCAAGGGGCAGCCGGATCGTCACGCGGCTGCCGTTTACGGCGACAGACGCGGACGGTGGCCCGCCGGTCAGCCCCACGCCGCGAAGCCCCCGCACGGCGTGGTCGACGATCTTCGCGACGACCGAGTCGGCGATCCGCGTCGTTCCGTGATCCGTCTCGAGCAGAGCGTGCCGGACGAGGCGAGAAAGCACCTCCTCGAGCGGCACCTCCCCCGGCGTAGCGGCGAGGCCCTCGTGGATCCGCCGGATCACGCTGCTCACGATCCGCTCGGGAGCGACGATCTCCTCGCGCGCGAGCGCGCGCACCTGCCCCCACAGGTCCTCGAGTTCGCCGAGCGCCGCCTGGCAGTGCAGGCAGGTGCGCTGATGCTCCGGTTCGGCCGGCGGCAGGCCGTCCGCCACTTGATCGACCAGGCGCGCAAGCTCTCTCCCGCAGGCGAGGCGCCACCCGCTCTCCCCGTTCATCGCCATTCCCGCATCGCCTCGAGAAGCGCAAGCCGCGCCCGGTGCAGGCGCCCCTTGATCGCCGGCACCGTCGTCTCCAGTACGTCGGCGATCTCCTCGTACGAGAGCCCCTCAAGCTCGCGCAGGACGAAGGAAGCCCGCTGCTCGGGCGTCAGGCGCGTGATCGCCCGTCTCAGCGTCTCGAGGCGCCTCCTAGCTTCGGTGACGTGATTCGGCCGTCTCGTCTCGTCTTCGATCTCGTTGGGTAGTATCTCCGTGGCTCTCCGCGAGCGGATCGCGTTCAGGCAGCGATTGGTCACGATCCGGTAGAGCCAAGTCGAGAAGGCGCGTCTCGCGCGAAGCGTCGGAAGCGCTTGCCAAGCCTGGAGAAACGAGTCCTGCGTCACGTCCTCGGCGTCGGTCGGATCCCCAAGGATGCGGAGCGCGACACGGTACGCAGGCGTGCGGTAGCGACCCACGAGAGCCTCGAAGGCGATCAGATCACCTCGCTGCGCCGCCGAGACAAGATGGATGTCGTCGGTCTTAAGGACCATCCGAAGCGACTCGTCTCAGGCAACCCTCTCAGCTCACACCAGAATTCAGGAGGCAGCATAAGCGAGGAGCGTTCAGGAGGCAGCATAAGCGAGGAGCGGGGGTGACGAACGGCTTCACGGCTCGCATCGGTTGAGGTGGTCGGCGCGGCCGCAGCTCGAGCCCGTCCAGTCCTTCCTCGAGGTGCCGCCGCCGGTACCGATAGTAGCTCGCCCGTGTTCTGGAAGCCGGAGTCGCCGCGCACCAGGATCTCGCCCGAGGTGCCAGCGCGGCGACCCTCGCGGTCAGCTCGTCGAGGAAGCGCTCGGCGCCGGGCCGCGTGTTCGCCGACCCCGTGCCCAGACGCACGCGCAGCACTTCGTCGCTGCCGGCGCGGGTCCCCAGCGCGTCCGCGCAGACGAGCTCGCGCGTGTACCCGTAGGCGGTGCCCTGCTTCTGGTAGCCGTGCACCTCGCCGACGAAGGAGTCGCTGTCGCGATCACTAGCCGCGATCAAGGTGAAGAACCGGGACTACTCACCTACTCAGGCGGTCAAGGAACAACCTCGCGCAGGTCGCCAGCCGACGCTCGGGATGTCCAAAATGTGTCCACGAGAATGAAAAACCGCTGTCGGCGGCCGGCCGTTTCGTTTGCGTGATTCTTGCGAAACTGGCTTGCCGAGCCAAGTTCCGTCATCGACATCCAACCCGGTCCAACCGCTGGCGTGCCCTGCGGAGGCAGAGGTCGCAAGTTCGAATCTTGCCGGGCGCATGGCTTGTCTAAGCCGTATCGGAGGTGCCCCGTGGAGCAGGTTCGATGTCAATTCGTGCTCTGACAGCTATAGGTGCAGTCGTTGCGTTCACCACAGGTGCGGCGGTTGCCGTCTCGGTCGCGGCAGCCGACGTGCCTGGGATTGGTGCTGCCGCCGTTAGACCGGGCGCATCGGCGTCGCTGGGTGCACGACCGACTGTAGTAACGCTCGACGGTGTAGGTGGTGTTCTTCCCGGGATGACGGCAGCACAGGTTGCAAGCATCTGGCGCACACCCGTGCGCCTGGGGCTAGATGCCGGGTCGCCGGGCTGTCGCACGGCGAAGATCAGCGCCGGGGGCGTCCGCGGATATGCCCTGTTCGAGAACGGCAGGCTGGGCGCCGTCTGGTTCGACCGCGGTGTCCGAACGCCCTCGGGAATCACGATCGGCTCGACGGTGCCGCAACTCGTCCGCGCCTATGGATACCGGCTACAGGCGGAACCCCACAAGTACCAGTTGGGTGCCCAGTACTTCTTCCTCACGCGGAAGCAGTCGCCACGCTGGCGGATGCGCTTTGACGCGAGCGCAGCCGCGCGAGTGACTCAGATCGGCTTCGGTGCCCGCGCCGTCGGCTACGTGGAGGGCTGCTCCTAGCGACGTTCCGGGTTGAGCTGAACGCCGGCGGGAGAAGAGAGTGAGGCAGTGGTAGCGGCTCAATCTGAGTCTCCCTACCGCGCGCTCGCCGGGAGGAGCCGCGCCGAGGTCGCCTTGAAGGAAGCTACGACGGTGTCGCCCTCCACGAGGGAGAGCCGGCGGGCCGAGGCGACGGTGATCTCCGCGACGATCTGGCCGACGCGCACCCGCGCGCGGTCGCCGATGGGGACGATCGACGTGATCGTCCCCTGAAGGTGATTGCTGAGCGAGCTGTCGGGATGGGAGCGGGCAAGCGTGATGTCCCACGGATAGACGGCGAGCTGCACGCGGCCCGAGCCCGGCTGGGTGCTCCAGGCGGTGGCGCCCGAATCGAGGAGCACCTCGGTCAAACCTTCTCGCCTGCCGATCGCCGCTCCGGGGAGGAGCGTCGCTCCCGTGAAGGTCGCAACGAACGGGTCGTCCGGGTGCGAGACGAGCTCTGCCGGTGTGCCGGTTTGGCGCAACGTACCGTCGACGATGACGCCGATCGTGTGAGCGAGGGCTGCCGCATCCTCGAAGTCGTGGGTGACGACGATCGCTGGCAGGTCGAGGTCGCGGAGATGTTGATGCAGCTCGAGGCGGACATTCGTCTTCGTGTGGGCGTCGAGGGCGGAGAGCGGTTCGTCGAGGAGGAGCACGTCGGGGTCGCGTGCAAGTGCTCGCGCGAGCCCGACCCGTTGACGTTCGCCGCCGGAGAGATGGCGGGTGCGTGCATGGCGAAGGTGGCCGATGCCGAAACGGTCGAGCATCTCGTCGGCGAGCCTGTTGTCGCGGGCCCCGAAGCGCACGTTCTGCGCCACGTCGAGGTGAGGGAAGAGCGCGTACTCCTGGAACAGATAGCCGACCCGGCGTTCCTCCGGCGGCAGGTTGTGGCGGCGGCGCGTGTCGAGCCAGGTGACTCCGTTGACCGTCAGTCTTCCCTCACGGGGTCGCACGAGACCGGCGATCACGCGGAGCACGGTCGTCTTCCCGGCCCCGGACGGACCCACGAGCGCGGTCGTCGTCCCGCGGGGGACGGTCAGCTGAACGGCTGCTACGAAGCTGCGAAGGGGATGGGAGAAGTCGAGTTCGAGTGCCATCGGGAGAACAGCTTGACGATGAGGAGCAAACCGGCGCTGACCGCGACGAGGACCGCGCTGATCGCGAGCGCGACGTCGAAGTCGAGGTCGAACTGCTCGTAGATCGCGAGCGACAGCGTCTGTGTGACTCCCTGCAACGAGCCGGCGAACATGATGGTGGCGCCGAACTCGCCGATCCCGCGGGCGAAAGCGAGGGCTGCTCCTGCGCCGAGGCCGCCGGCCGCCAAGGGAAGCGCTACGCGGGCAAAAACCTTCGCCGGGCCGGCCCCGAGCGTGCGCGCGGCATCGGGCAGCGTCGGCTCGATCCCTTCGAAGGCGGAGACGGCGGTGCGGACGTAGAAGGGGCTGGCGACGAAGGTAACCGCGAGAACGACGGCGATCTTCGTGAACGCGATGTCGATGCCGACGATCTCCATCGTGCTGCCGAGCAGGCCGAACCTGCCGAAAGCCGCCAGCAACCCGATGCCGGCGACCGCGGGTGGAAGCACGAGGGGAAGCTCGACCAGCGTCACCACCAGGTCACGCAAACGTGACGAGCGGGTGGCGACCCAGTAAGCGGCCGGTGTGCCGAAGACGACGATCAGCGCCATCGAGATCACATTGGTCTCGAGGGTGACGAGGATCGCGTCGAGCGCAGCATCGGTGGCGAGTGCGGCGAAGAGGTCGCCCGGGGGCACGCGCAGGAAGATCGCGGCCACCGGCAACAGCAGGAAGGCGAGCGCGACGCTCGTCGCGAGAACCAGCGTCGCGCGAAAAAGCGGAGCGGCTATGGCTTCGGCTTGGGCAGCGGGAGGAAGCCGGCGCTCTTGAGCGCGTTCTGTCCTTTGGCGGCGAGCAGTGCGCGGATCCACTGCTGGGCGCCGGCTTTGTTGGACGAGCGCGAGACGACGGCGATCTCATAGCGGACGCGAGGCTGGGCCCAGGCGGGAATCCGGATCACCGTGACCTGGTCGCTCACGGGTCGCGCATCGGTGACGTACACGAAGCCCGCGTCGCCCTGGCCGAGGGCGATCTTGCCCGTCACCGCCTTGACGTCGGACTCCTGGCTCACGACCTTGCTGAGGACGGAGGTCAACCCCAGCCTGCGCAAGACTGTGCGGGTGTAGTTGCCCACGGGTACCGCCGGCCCTGCGATCACGAGCTTGACCGGCTTCGAGCGGAGGTCGTAGATCGAGCGAATGCCGGCCGGGTTCGACTTCGGCACGATCAGCGCCAGCCGGTTCGACGCGAACGTGACCGGCTTCTCGACGAGGCCGGCCTTGAACAGGTTCTGCGTGTTTAGGGGAGCCGCCGAGGCAAAGATGTCCGCCGGAGCCCCCTGACGGATCTGTGTCTCGAGGGCGTTCGACGCGCCGAAGTTGTACCGCTGCTCGGAGTCGAGCGCGCGGAACACCTCCGTCAGCGACGCCGCCGCATGGATCGTCAGCGGCTCCTGCTGTGGGCGCGCCGTCGCGGTACCGGCGAGGGTCGCGGCGACGGCCACCGCGGCGGCGGTGAAGAAGGGCGCGAGTCGGCGCATGTCAGCCTCCTGGGAAGGGTCAGCCAAGGAATGCCTCGACGGCCGAGCTGGCCGCCTCGAGGTCGAGAGCGGGAGGAAAGGAGTTGCCGATCGGCGCGCGTCCGCGCGCGAGCAACAGGACCGAGCGCTGCTCACCGCAGCTCGCCGCGAGGCTCGAGTAGAGCACCCGGAACGACTCGGTCGGGCTCGTGGCAGCCGCGGTCAGGTAGGCGCCGAGCAGGGCCTCGACCACGGTCAGTCCCGCCGTGGCAGCCGGTTTTCGCGCTGCGAACGTGCCGCGCGGCCACACGAACTCGAAGTCCTCTTCCAGCGGGGCCGTCTGGCCCGCGCCGGTGAGGAGGGCGGCGAGGGCGGCCGCATGCTCCGTGGAGGCAAAGCCGCCGCGAGCGAACGCTCTGCGCAGTGCGCCGCCAAACAGCTTCGCCTCGCCGACCTGGGCGTAGAAATCCTTCAGCAGAAGCTCGGTCGCCGCACCGAAGTTGGCGAACGCGAGCTCCTCATCCGTCGCTGCCGCAGCCGGCGGCGCGAGGACGCCACCGCCGAGGAGTACGGCGGCACCCGACGCGGCGGAGCTCAGGAAGCGACGGCGGCTGTTCGTAGGCACAGCGCCACGACCCTAGCAGCGCACTAGTCAACTCGTGACTACTAGGGTTCCAGGCCGACACCACGACCGAACCGGTCGTCCGAGCGCACGGTGTCAATCAGCTCGGCGCGCCCCGCAAACCAGCCGGGGCTCGCGCCGGGGAGCGAGTCGAACAGCGGCACGTAGGGCTTGAGGTCGAGGATGGGCGTCCCGTCGAGGAGATCGATACCTGCCACGTGCACGATCGGAGCTGCGATCGAGACGATGGGTGCGAGCGAGAGTCCGATCGGATTCGGATGGCGAGGCGAGCGCGTGGCCAGCGTGCCGCGCGATTGCGTGTCGAGGAACGGCAGCACGTGCGGCTCCCACCCGCCGACGCGATGCAGGTGCGAGAGCACCCAGACGTGACTGAAGCCGTCGAGGTCGTCGATCGCCTCCGTGTACTCCTCTTCGAGCTCGAGCTCCGCGCGGCCCGACGTATCGGCCGAGGGCTGGAGCGGCATTCCGGGTAGCTCGGCCCAGTTCGACCTGACGCGCCCGATCGGCCGGTACAGCACCGCGCCGTGGGTCTCGAGGCCGCCGAGGTCCTGCACGAACCGAGCGGCAGCGCGAATGTTCGACAGCCGCCACAAGTCGAGCACGCGGTCGAAGCCGGCGCCGGTGAGGCGAAGGCCGACAGTGCGCTCCTGCGCGATGAGGAGCCGACTCTGCCGCTCCAGCAGCTCCGCCGGCTCGACGCCTGCGCGGTCGTGAAACAGCAGTTTCAGCATCAACGCGGATCGCAGCTCACGAACGTGCTCGACCGGACGGGAGCGCCACGACCGGAACGCTCGACGCCCCTTCGTCGAGACGCCGAGGAGCCTCCGGTTGGGGCCGCCGCGGCTTGCCTGCTGGCCCGCCTCGACGGCGTACCCGCGCTCGAGCAGCAACGAGATGGCGCGGTAGGTCAACGGCCGGCTGCTCGACCACACCCGCCCGATCTCGCCCCCTGGCTTGAGCGCCGCCGCCACGGTCCACCCGTGCACGCGCCCCTCGCAGAGGACGCCGAGCGCCGCCCACTCGGTCAGCGACAAGTCGCGCACGATCACCCACCGATCGTAGGCGGTCCTCGTAGCTGATCGACCAGCTTGGTAGGGGTCGGGGGCGCAGCGGCGAACCGCGCGGCATGGCCTCGCCGCCCGACCAGCTGACGCTCGCGCGCCACCGCGACCTGCGATGGCGCGAGAAACGGCCCTTCATCCGCTGGGCGCTGCTGACACTGCTCGGCACGCTGCTGCTGCTCGGTCTGCTGAACGTCTTCGGGCAGCGGCCGCAGACGGACACGGCCGCGGCGGACGGTGTCGAGCTCGAGGTTTACTCGCCGCAGAAGCTACGGAGCGGCCTGTTCTTCATGGCCCGGTTCACGATCCGCGCGCGGGAGGAGATCGAGGCAGCAACACTCCTGCTCGATCCGGGCTGGCTCGAGGGGATCACCCTCAACACGCTCGTGCCGTCCCCCGTGGGCGAGGCGAACCGCGACGGGAAGATCGCGCTCGACCTCGGCCGGGTGCCGGCGGGGACGAAACACGTCTTCTTCCTCCATTTCCAGGTCAACCCGACGGAGATCGGCCGGCGCTCCCAGAACGTCGAGCTCCTGGACGGAGAGCAGCCGATCCTCCGCATCGACCGCACCGTGACGATCTTTCCGTAGGCGCATACATGGATCTCGTCATCCGCGCAGCCGTCGCCTTCTTCTTCGTTCTCTTGCTGACGCGGGTGATCGGACGGCGCGAGCTCTCCTCGATGCAGCCTTTCGATCTGATCATGCTCGTGATGATCGGTGACCTCGTCCAGCAGGGCGTCACGCAGAACGACTTCTCTGTCACCGGAGCGCTGCTCGTCGGCGGCACGATCGGCCTACTCACCGTCTTCGTCTCCTACACGAGCTTCCGCTTCCCGACCCTGCGGCCAATGCTCGACGGCGACCCGGTGATCGTCGTGGAGGACGGCAAGCCCATCGACCGCAACTTGCGCCGGAACCGGATCACGCTCGAGGAGCTCGCCGCCGCGGCCCGCCAGAACCAGATCGACTCGCTCGACGACATCCGCTGGGCGGTGCTCGAGACCAACGGCCGGCTCAGCTTCATCCCGAAGAGCGGGTCGTAGAGGTCACGTGCCGCTCTATCTCTCGGAAGCTGACGTCGAGGCCCTGCTCACCCCGGCTGAGACCGTGCCTGCGATCGAGGCAAGCTTCCGCCGCCTCGCAGCGGGAGGCATCGAGAACGTGCCGCGCCGGCGGCTCGGCCTGGAGGGCGGCGCGTTCGCGATCATGTCGGCCGTCGACCGCGAGCTCGGCTACGCGGGCCTCAAGTCGTACACGGTGAAGGACGGCAGGGCGGCCTTCGTGGTCTGCCTCTTCGAGCTCACGCACGGGAAGCTCGACGCCGTGATCGAGGCAGACACGCTCGGCCAACGGCGGACGGGCGCGGCGAGCGGTGTCGCCGCCAGGTATCTCGCCCGGCCCGGGGCGCGGACGCTGGGGGTGATCGGCTGCGGCTGGCAGGCCGAGTCGCAGGTGGATGCGATCCGAGCGACGGTGCCGACGATCGAGCGTGTCGTCGTCTACTGCCGTACGCCGGAGCGGCTGTCCGCGTTCTGTCGCAAGACGGGCGCGGAGCCGGCCGCGAGCGCTCAGGAGGCCGGCGCCCAGGACGTTGTGGTCACCGCGACGACATCCGAGGACCCCGTGCTGCGCGGGGAGTGGCTCTCGCCCGGCGGGTTCGTCGCCGCGATCGGCGCCAACGACCGGCGCAAGCGCGAGCTCGACAACGTCGTCCTCGAGCGGGCCAACTTCGTCTGCTGCGATTCGGTCGAGCAGGCAAAGCTCGAGTCGGGCGATCTGATCGACCCGATCGCCGGCGGAGTGCTCGACTGGCTCGAGGTGCACGAGTTGCAGGAGGTCGTCGCTGGTAAGACCGGCGGCCGTCAGGGCGACGACGACATCGTCGTCTTCAAGTCGAACGGCCTGGCTGCGTGGGACGTAGCCGCCGGCGCCGAGGCCGTGAGGCTGGCTCGCGAGCGTGGCATCGGCCTGGAGCTCTAAGCACCCGAATCAGAATGACGCTTCGTCGGCAGAGCTGCTGGGCGAGTGCGCTGCGAGGACGCAGGGACGTCCAGAAGGGACATCTGGGCGCAACCGAGAAACGCTGCAGCGTGCCGCCCATGCCGTTCCGACGACACAAGGCCACACTTCTATTCGGGCTCTAAGCCGGGAAGTCCAGGCCGGGGTTCTAGGAAGGACGAGCGCGGGCGACGGTGTCGTTCCCGATTGCTTTGATCACCTCGGGGCGATCGAGCAGCCGGGCGCGCTGGTCGGGCGTCAGCCGGTTCTGCACGTAGCGGTCCTCGAGGATCTCGCTCAGGTCGCGTCCGCGCTCATGCTCGCGGATCACGTAGGAGGCGACGCGCTCCTCAGCCGACGAGCGCTGGAAGAGAAACGAGAAGAGGTCGCGGAACGCCATTGCGGACGATTGTATCGTTCGGGAGGCGCTGCATCGGTCAGGCGTGTTCCTTCGGCCACTCGAGGTTCGCGTCCGGGATCGGATCCCCGTGCGGGTCGTGCGTCGGAAAACCGAGCGCCTTGTCGATCCGCGCCTCGAGCTCCTCTGAAAGAGCGTGCTCGAGCCGGGCGGCCTCGTCATGGACATCGTCGACTCCGATCCCGAGCGTCTCTGCGAGATAGAGCTCGAGCAGCCGGTGATGGCGAATCACCTCGAGCGCCACCTGCTCTCCCGCATGCGTGAGCGTGACGCCGCGGTAGGGCGCGTGCTCCGCCAGCCCGAGCACCGCAAGCTTCTTCACCATCGCGCTCGCCGAAGCGTCAGAGACCTGCTGCCGGCGCGCGAGCGCCGAGGTCGACACGCGTTCGTGCTCGCGGCCGAGCTTGTAGATCTCTTTCAGGTAGTCCTGAATGGCGTCGCTCAACCCGGTGCCCTTCATCGGGTCAATGCTAGCCTCGCTCCGTTGCTGATCCGCCTCGGACACAGCCCCGATCCAGATGACGCGTTCATGTTCTGGGCGCTCGCGACGAACGCGATCGACACCCGCGGCTTCAGCTTCGAGCAGGTGTTGCGCGACATCCAGACCCTGAACGAGTGGGCGCTCGAGGGCCGGCTGGAAGTGACAGCCATCTCCCTGCACGCGTACCCGTTCGTCCAGCGCCAGTACGCGCTGCTGCCGCACGGCGCCAGTATCGGCTCCGGCTACGGGCCCGTGCTCGTGGCCCGGGAGCGGTTCTCGCTCGAGCAGCTCCGCGACGTGGAGATCGCGGTGCCGGGCCGGATGACGACGGCCTTCTTGACGACGCGGCTCGCGCTCGGAGACTTCCGTTTCCGCGAGGTGCCGTTCGATCTGATCCTCAACGAGGTCTCCTCAGGACGGGCCGAAGCGGGGCTCGTGATCCACGAAGGACAGCTCACGTACGGCGAGGCGGGGCTCGTGAAGGTGCTCGACCTCGGCGAGTGGTGGCTGCTCGAGACGGGGCTGCCACTGCCACTCGGGGTCAACGTCGCTCGCCGGGATCTCGGCGAGCGCCTGCCCGACCTCTCCCACGTGCTGCTCGAGTCGATCCGGGCCGGCCTTGCGAACCGACAGGAGGCGATGCGCTACGCGATGCAGTTCGGGCGCGGGATCGACGCCGCGCTCGCCGACCGCTTCGTCGCCATGTACGTGAACGAGCTCACGTGCGACTACGGCGAGGAAGGTCGGCAGGCGGTTCAGGAACTCTTGCAGCGCGGCGACGCGATCGGTGCCTTTCCGGAGCCCGTCCGCCTCGACTTCGTCGGGTGAGCCGGGCGGTCGTGATCGCCGCGGTGCGGACGCCCGTCGGCCGCTACGGCGGCGGGCTCGCGGACGTCCGGCCCGACGACCTCGCCGCGCTCGCGATCGGCGCGGCGGTCGAACGTGCGAGGATCAATCCCGCGGAGATCGAGGATGTCTACCTCGGCTGCGCGAACCAGTCCGGCGAGGACAACCGCAACGTGGCGCGGATGGCCGCCCTGCTCGCAGGGTTGCCGGAGTTCGTAGCCGGCGTGACGGTCAACCGCCTCTGCGCCTCCGGCCTCTCGGCCATCGTCGGCGCGGCCCACGCGATCCTCGCCGGCGAGGGCGACCTCTTCGTCGCGGGTGGCGTCGAGTCGATGAGCCGGGCGCCGCTCGTGACGGCGAAGCCCGATACTGCCTTTCCTCGCGGCGACCGAACTATGTACGACACGACGCTCGGCTGGCGGTTCCCGAACCCGGCCCTCGAGCGGCGCTTCCCGCTCGAGACGATGGGCGAGACAGGTGAGAACGTCGCCGTACGCTGGAGCGTGTCGCGCGAGGAACAGGACGCCTTCGCGCTGCGCTCGCAGCAACGCTGGGCGGCGGCCGACCTCTCGGACGAGCTCGTTCCGACCGCCGGGCTCGACCAGGACGAGCACCCGCGGCCCGAGACGACGCTCGAGAAGCTCGCCTCGCTGAAGCCGGTCTTCCGAGACCGAGGCACGGTCACGGCCGGCAACTCGAGCGGCCTCAACGACGGCGCGGCAGCGCTCGTGCTGGCCTCGGAGGGCAAGGCCCGGGAGTTGGGAGCGCACCCGCTCGGCGCCTTCGTCGCGAGCGCCGTCGCCGGAGTCGACCCTCGCGTGATGGGCATCGGCCCGGTTCCGGCGGTCGCCAAGCTGCTGCAGCGGACGGGCCTGACCGTCGCCGACCTCGACCTCGTCGAGCTGAACGAGGCCTTCGCCTCCCAGAGCATCGCGGTGATCCGAGAGCTCGGACTCGACGAGGAGAAGGTCAACGTGAAGGGCGGCGCGATCGCGATCGGACACCCGCTCGGGATGAGCGGTGCGCGCCTCGTCGTCACGCTCTTGCACGAGCTGCGGCGCCGCGGCGGCCGCTACGGCGTCGCAACGATGTGCGTGGGCGTCGGCCAGGGGCAGGCCGCCCTGTTCGAGCGCTCGTGAGCGTCGCGCGCCTTCGGTCCGCTCCCGTGGGGGAAACCATGTTTCCCCCACGAACCCCTTCTTCCTGTCTTGTGGGGGGGGGGGGGGGGGGGGGGGGGGGGGGGGGGGCGGCGCGCCCCCCCCCCCCCCC
>JBBJOI010000002.1:0-183748 GCA_037721555.1 Gaiellaceae bacterium
GGCGCCCGCGCCGGCGGGGGGGGCCCCCGCGCCGGGGCGGCCCCCCCCCCGCGCTCAGCAACGGAGAGGGCGGGATTTGAACCCGCGATGGACCTTTCAGCCCATACGCGATTTCCAGTCGCGCTCCTTCGGCCGCTCGGACACCTCTCCGGGCGCGGACAGGGTAGCGCGGTGCACCTGCAGGCGAGACGTCGTCCACGAACCCGAGCCTGCGCGAGTCGCCCCGCCCTGGTGACCCCCGCCCTGGTGACCCCGCTCCGGTGACACTGAGACGAGGGATCGCGGCAGCAGGGCGGAGCTCCGATGGAGGATTATCTCGCGCTTCGGGGGGCCGCAGCCCGAAGTTCGATGACGGGAGGCCGCAGACGGGACTTACGAGCCCGCTGCGGCCTCTTTCTCTCTGCCGCTCTGCCTACACTGAGAGTGAAAGATGCCCCGCCGGCTCGACAGCCTCCTGCGCGGTCCCGGCGCCGAGCCCTGCTTACGGCGTGGAGCGGAATCGGGACTCGGCGCCGCTGATGGGGGCGAGCCGCTCGCGGATACCAGAGGCGCGGCGTCATGACCGACGTCACTGCTCTCGCGCGGTGGCTGAACCGCTACGTCGGTGCGTGGCGGAGCAATGATCCCGCTCGGATCGGTTCGCTCTTCACCGAAGATGCGGTCTACCGCGGGCACCCGTACGACGAGGGCGAGAGCCTCGCCGAGGGGCGGGAGGCAATCGTCCGCGGTTGGCTTGAGGAGCCCGATGCGCCCGAGTCGTGGGAAATGACGTTCGAACCGCTGGCGGTGAGTGGAGAGCTCGGGATCGCACGCTGCGTGACGACGTATCCGGGTGCGGACGGAGCAGACTGCACGTACCACAACATCTTCCTCGTGCGCCTCGACGACGAGGGTCGCTGCTTCGACTTCACCGAGTACTACATGCGCGAGCCCCGCGCGGACGCGTCGGACTGAGTTTCTGGCCGCCAAGCGTACGATCCTGGCCTGACTGGGGCTCACGCGCTTACGGCGGTCGGGAAGTGTAAACTTACCGTTTGTGGAGACTTACCAAGCGCTCGGCGCTCTCGGTGATCCGACCCGGCGGTTGATTTTCGAGCACCTGGCGCGTCGTCCTCGGGCTGTCGGCGAGCTGGCCAGCGTGCTTCCGGTAAGCAGGCCTGCGGTGTCGCAACACCTGAAAGCACTCAAGGAAGCCCGGCTCGTCGTCGACCGGCCGGTCGGCACGCGGCGCATCTACCAGATCGATCCGACCGGCGTTGCCGCCTTGCGTGAGTATTTCGACCAGGTCTGGAGTGACGCCTTGGAAGGGTTCCGGGAACACGTGGAGACGGAGAAGAAGCCATGACCGAGACCGCGTAATCATGCGTCTTTCGGCTAGATGAAGCGGAGGGGGAGAGATTCGAACTCTCGATCCGCCTGACGACGGATAACGGTTTCCGAGACTAGCTAGAAAGTGCGACCTGCAGGCGATTTACTCTACGTGAGCCAGTCAGCGGTCGTCGCTGTACGCCTCGCAGCGAGCCCTCCATCCACTTCACTCGTGAGCGTTGCCTAGGGTGCTAACCGGGAAGATCCGACTCCGTTGAGTGGGCGTGGCGGCTTCCAGCAAGGGTGAAGAGCGGGCGACGGCTTCCTCGTAGAGCTCACTACTAGCCATCTCTCGGTACTGGTGATGGGTCGAGCGGTCGCGAGCCGAGGGACTTGGAATTCGTAGTCGCAGGAGTCTCGTGGTTCGACTCGCATCCCGCCCCAGCTCCGGCGCGGTCAACGGATTCGGGTGTCTCCGCCCGGCGCCATTCTTCGCTGCGGGCCGCTTGATGAGGGCGCCTGCCAGTCGGTTATACCGATGCTCGACCGGCGCCTGGAATCGTGCTCGAGACGGGCCGCGCAGTGCGACCCCGAAACCGAAACGAGGAGCCATGAATCGCATCTCACTCTTGCTCGTAGCCGGGGTCGTGGCAGTTGCGCTGCTCGTCGTTCCGGCGCTCGCGTCCGGAGCTGTGCCGAAGCGGGGCGGCTCGTACGACGGCACGCTGTACGCGAACTCGGTTCAGGCGCTGTCGAAGAAGATCCTGATCAAGGTCTCGGCCACGGGGACGCGCGCTCGGGCGACGTTCATCTGCGGTAGTCAACGGCCTGCGAACTGGATCTCGTTCGCGGTCAAGCCGGACGGCCGCTTCAAGGCGTTCAGCAACACGGGTTCTCTTACCGTCTGGTCGATCGTCGGCCGTTTCGTCACGCCCGGCCAGGTCGTCGCCGTCCTCCACCTGAACGCGACCTGCGACGGCAAGGGCGGCCGGTTCGTCGCCAAGCTCGCCGCCTGATCGAGATGGGAGCCTTCCTGCTCCTCAGTCGACTGCTCCTCGCCGCGGTACTCGGCGTGGCCGGCGTTGCGAAGCTGCTCGATCGTGACGGCTCGCGCCGCGCGCTCCTGAATTTCGGAGCGCCGGCGCGGATCGTCGGGCCGACAGCACTCGCGCTCTCGATCGTGGAGCTCGGCGCTGCTGCGGCGCTCGTGCCAGACGCCTCGGCGGGCTGGGGCGCTGCCCGCCGGGAAAGAAGTGCCAGGGCGGGAAGTGCGTCGACGCCGCGGTCGATTGCGCAGGTGTCTGCCCGAGCGCGCCAAGTGCTGCCCGTCGTGCGGCCAGGGAAACTTCTGCTGGCCTGCCGAGGTTCTCGTGCCGCTGCTGAGCGAGCGCGTGCGCCCTCAGTTGTCGCGGCGGCTGTTGGCCGCGAACGCCGCCGCGAAGGCTTCGTCGCCGAGCAGTTCGCGCGCGGTCGACTCAGCGTTGCGGGCGAGGGCGACGTCGAACGGAACACCCGCCGATCCCGTTTCCGCGAGCAGGAGCGCAGCGCGGCCAAGCAGGCCTGCGGCAGGCTCGCCTCGGCCTTCGACAGCCGCAACCGCTGCGAGGCCGTGAAGTGCGTGGACGTGATACTCGCGGAACCCGATCCGGTCGAAGAGCGTCTCCGCCTCGCCGAACTGCCGGCCCGCTTCGCCGGGTTGATCGAGCCAGTAGGCGGCAAGGCCCAGGTTGAGGAGGGCAATCGCGCTTCCCTCCTCGGCACCTCGTCCGCGATGGTAGGCGAGCACCTCTTGCCACAGCGGAACCGCAGTGGCGTAGTCACCTGAGTCGAAAGCGACCGACCCCAGGTTCATCTTCGCCACGTTCACGTCGGACTCGCGCCCAAGCGCCAGGGAGATCGACGCGCTCTTTTCGAGGTGCTCGCGCGCGCGCTCGAAGTTGCGTGCGTCCTTCTCCGTGAGCCCAAGGACTGTGTGGCAATAAAGCGTGGCCACGTCGTTTCCACCTGCGGCGGCGGCGCGGAGACCCTCGTGCGCGAGCTCCTGCGCCCGGGCGGGGTCGCCCTGGCTCCACGCGATCCCGGCTCCGCCGGCACACGCCTGGGCGAGGAGTGAAAAATCGGCGTCGGAGCCGCCCGCGATCGCATGCTCGAGCCGGCTGCGTGCCTCGGCCAGCTCGCCGCGGAGCCACCAGAAGCGCCACAGCGCGTTCACGAGCCGCAGCTCGAGTGCCGCGTCGGAGGTCGCGGCAGCGTGGTCGAGAGCGGATCGGAGATTGTCGCGCTCGCGGTTAAGGCGCTCCAGCCACAGCCCTTGATTCGGGCCGCGCAGATCGGCCTCCTCCGCCAGTTCGGCGAAGTACTCGGCATGCATCCGCGCCAGCTCAGAGCGGCGGCCGCGCACATGCTCGGCCGCGTACTCGCGCACGGTCTCGAGCATTAGGAAGCGCGGTTCCTCACCGGCCAGGTCCTGATGGAGGAGACTGTGATCGACGAGTGTCGCCAGGCGATCGAGGTCGGCGCCGGCGACCCGGGACGCCGCGGGCAACGAGCAACCGCTCGAGAAAATCGAGAGTTCCGTCAGGCTCCGTCGCTCATCCGGCTCGAGGAGAGCGACGCTCCAGGCAAGCGTGTCACGCAGCGTCTGCTGGCGAGCCGGAAGATCGCGTGGGCCCGTGGCGAGCGCCGTCACGCTCTCCCGCAGCCGTTCGAGCAGCTGGCGCGGGGTCAGCAGCCGCGCCCGCGCTGCTGCGAGCTCGATCGCGAGCGGCAGCCCGTCGAGGCGCCGGCAGATCTCCCCAATGTCGTCGAGAGCATCGGGCGTCGGCGCCCGGGTTGCATCTTCCGCCTGGGCGCGGGCGAGGAAGAGCGCGACGGCGTCGTCGTCGGGGAGCGGCTGCACGGTGAAGACTTGCTCACCCGAGAGATGGAGGACGCGACGACTCGTAACGACGAGTGTGAGGCGAGGCGCGGCTCCGAGAAGGTCCAACAGGAACGTCCCGGCTTCGAAGACCTGCTCGAAGTTGTCCAGTACGAGCAGCACCTCGCGATCGGCGATCGCCTCGGCGACGGTCTGGCCGAGCGGCTCGCCCGGCCGTTCCGAGACCCCGAGCGCCACGGCGACTGTCGGCGCGACGAACGCGGGCTCGCGCACCGCGCCGAGCTCGGCCAGCGCGACCCCGTCGGCGAAGAGGTCGCCGGCATCGGCAGCCAACGCGAGCGCAAGGCGGGTCTTGCCGCTTCCGCCCGCGCCGACGAGGGAGAGCAAGCGGACGTCGGCTCGCCGGACGAGCGCTCGCAGCTCGGTCCGCTCGCGCTCGCGCCCGATCAACTCCGTCCTCGGCACGGGCAGAGGCCGCATCGGATTGCTCCGCGTCGGCGGTGCGAGCTCGGGATCGTGCCGCAGGATCGCCCGCTCGAGCGAACGGAGCTCCTCGCCCGGCTCGAGCCCGAGTTGGTCGTCGAGCGAACGCCGCGCGTCGCGAAAGACCTCGAGCGCATCGGCCTGCCGGCCGGCGCGGTAGAGCGCGAGCATCAGTTGCCCCCGTGGCCGCTCCCGAAGCGGCTGCTCGGTGCAGAGCGTCGTGAGGGCAGGCAACGCCTCGTCGTGCTCGCCGAGCTCCACCAACACGGTCAACCGCTCCTCCAGGCACTCGAGCCGCCGCTCCTCGAGAGGGGCGGCATCCCGGTCGTGGCCACCTCCGGCGATCTCGGTTCCGTGCCACAGCGAGAGCGCCTCCGCCAAAGCTTGCGACGTCACCCGGAGGTGACCACGCGTCCGCGCGGCACGCCCCTCGTCCAGCAGCGCGAGAAAGCGGAGGCTGTCGAGCTCCTGAACGGCGACGTCGAGCCGGTAGCCGCCGGCGACCGTCGCGATTGCGCCACGACCCAGCGCCTTCCGCAGGTTGGAGACGTAGAGCTGAAGCAATTTGAGCGCCGATGGCGGCGGTTGCTCGTCCCAAATGGTTGTCGCCAGCCTCTCGACCGACACTCGCTCGTTGGCGTGGAGCAGAAGGTGAACGAGGAGCGCCCGCTCCTTCGCGGCACTGACCACGACCGATTCGCCGTCATGCGTGATCTCGAGCGGGCCTAGGATCCGGTAGTCGAGTGACATCGTTTTCATCGTACGACGGTCATGCGGCGTCGGAGTATCCAGCCTCGACCGATCCTCTACCGGCTCCTGCCAGGATCGAGATGTGAGCCCCCTCGAACAGCCGTTGCCAGCCACACCCGGTTCCTTGCCGTGCGTCGCGCCCGGCGCGACGTACGCCGTAGTGCAAGACGTCCCTGCGAGCTGGGACGCCTATCTAGAGCGGGCCGAAGTCATCGGAGCTCCTCTCCCGGAGGGACTTCTGGTTCACGTCGCCGGTCCTACCGACGAAGGATTTCGCATGATCGAGGTCTGGGAGTCGCAAGCCGCATGGGAACGCTTCCGCGACGAGCGACTCGCGAGAGCTCTCGACCACTCGCTTCGTCTGCGTGAGACCGACACCACGATCCGCGATCTGATGGTGCAACGCCTCTTCCTGGCCTAAGAACTCGACTCAGATGAAGGGACACGGCTGTGGTTGAGAAAGTGGTCGGCATCTGTCTTCAAGCTGAAGGGGATGCCGATGGGTACGAGCAGGCCGTGGGATGTGCCGGAGGGGTTGTGGGAGCTGGTCGGGCCGCTGCTGCCGAGGGCGACGCGGCGGTTTCGGTTCTGAGGACGACTAGCTCGGGAGGTCGATGATCGCGGCCTTCGGCCAGTCCTGGCTCGCGAAGTTGTAGTCGAGGTCGCTTTGTCATGAAGCCCTCTTGCGCGTTAGTCGATACCTGGCTGGAGCGGGTTCAGGCGGTCTCTAGCGGAGAACGAGAGGCGGCCGTGCGCCGCTTCCCGAGGAGCCGAGACCGCGTATCCATGCTGCTTTCGGCTAGAAGGAGCGGAGGGGGAGAGATTCGAACTCTCGATCCGCCTAACGACGGATAACGGTTTTCGAGACCGCCGCATTCGACCGCTCTGCCACCCCTCCGGTACCACCAGCGTATCGGGCACCGTGGGTCGCCGGCGTGACGTCGATGGAGCACGGCTCCGCGCCGGCGCGGCCGATCTGCCGGTGGCGTGAGAGCGGAGAAGGAGGGATTCGAACCCTCGATGGAGGCATTCACCCCCATAACGCCTTAGCAGGGCGCCGCCTTCAGCCACTCGGCCACTTCTCCGTGCGGCGCATCGTAGCGTCTGGTCTTGGAATGAGGAGCCATGGGTACACGAGAATCCCCCTTCCGGGGCATGGCGCGAGTCCCGGGTCGTGCCAAGGTGCGCAGGCCGGTTTCACCCCCCTCGTTTCCGGCATTTGCGGCGCCCGCCCTTTCTGCGGCATGGAAACGGCGGGCGTCTCTTCGGTCCGGGTCTAGTCGTGGACGCGGGCGATCAGGTCGGAGCGCCGCATCACCTTCACGTCGCTCCCGTGCAGCCGCACCTCGAAACCGGCCGTGCGTGGGAAGAGCACCTTGTCGCCCGCCTCGACCCCGGCTGCCTCGGTTCCGACCGCCGTCAGGATCCCGGTGCGACAGGCGGCCTCGGCGGAGGCCGGGATGATCAGCCCGGTACGAGTCTCCGCCTCTTCGTCGGTCGGTTGGACGACGACGTAATCGTCGAGCGGCTCGAGCGACAGGTCGATGCGCTGCGGGTCCTGCACCACGCTCGAACGATAGACCGCATCGCGGACGGGGTTGAGATCAGAGGCGCCCGGCGGCGATGATGCGGTCGAGGAACTGCCGCGTGCGCTCCTCACCGGGCTTCGTGAAGATCTGCGCCGGCGGCCCTTGCTCGAGGATGACTCCCCCGTCGAGGAAGCAGACGCGGTTCGCGATGTCGCGGGCGAAGCTCATCTCGTGCGTCGCGATCAGCATGGTCATCCCGCCGGCGGCCAGCTCGCGGATCACGTTCAGCACCTCGGCGACAAGCTCTGGGTCGAGTGCGCTCGTGACCTCGTCGAGGAGCATCAGCTCCGGTTTCATCGCAAGCGCCCGGACGATCGCCACGCGCTGCTGCTGCCCGCCCGACAGCCGGTCAGGGTAGTCGCCGCGCCGGTCTGCGAGCCCGAAGCGTGCGAGCAGCTCGGTCGCCTCCGCCTCCGCCTGTCCGCGCGAGCGCCCGAGCGCCTTCATCGGGCCGAGCGTCACGTTTCGGAGGACGCTCATGTGCGGGAACAGGTTGTAGGACTGGAAGACGATCCCAATTCGACGTCGCACCCGGTTGACGTCGACGCCGCGGGCAGTTAGATCCTCGCCCCGGACGACGATGCGGCCGGAATCGAACGGCTCGAGCAGGTTGAGGCAGCGGAGCAGGGTCGACTTCCCGGAGCCCGAGGCGCCGATCAGGCAGACGACCTCGTGCTCGGCCACTTCGAGGTCGATCCCGCGCAGGACCTCGGTCTTGCCGAACGACTTGCGGAGCCCGCTGATCGAGACCGCAGCGACGCTCACACGAGCCTCCCAGCCTGCCGCCGGCGGCGATCTCGCGCGACGAGCCAGTCCGTGAACCGGGCCAGCGGGATCGTGATCGCGACGAAGAGGGTCGCGGCAACGAGGTAGTGGGTGAAGTTGAAGTCGGCCGACACCTCGATCTGCGACTGCTTGAACGCCTCGACCGATCCGAGGATGCCGACGAGCGCGGTGTCCTTCTGCAGCCCGATGAAGTCGTTCAGGAGTGGTGGGATGACGCGCCGCACCGCTTGCGGCAGCACGACGGAGCCGAGCGCCTGCGTCCTGGTCAGGCCGAGCGACCGTGCCGCGGCCTCCTGACTCGGATGCACGGATTCGATACCCGCGCGGTAGACCTCGGAGACGTAGGCCGTGTAGATGAGGACGAGCGAGACGATCCCCCAGAACGTCGTCGAGGTGGGGATCCCGTCGAGCGCGAGCGCGGGAGCGCCAAAACCGAGCAGCGCGATCACGAGGATCGTCGGGACGCCGCGGAAGAAGTCCGCATACGCGATCGCCAGCAGCCGCACGGGGAAGAAGACCGGTCCCGGCAGCCCGCGCAGTACCGCGAGCAGCAGCGCGAAGACAAGGATGAACGCCTCCGCGATCAGGAAGATCTTGACGTTCAGCAAGAATGCGCGCGAGATCTCCGGGAAGGAGCTCCGGTACGCGTCCCAGTTGAAGAACGCGGTTCGCACCTCCGGCCACCCCGGAGAGTGCGTGACGACATAGACGAGCGTCGCGAAGACGACCGCGGTGCTGAGGAGCGCGAGGGTGACGGCGCGCCCGGCGCCGCCACCTCCGAGGATCTTGGAGCTGCGGTTCAGCTGGCTACTTCAGCTCTGCTTACTTGAGGAGGGGCGCGCCGGTGACCTTGGCGAGCCAGGTCTGCTGGATCTTCGCGAGCGCTCCGTTCCGCTTCAGGGTCGCGAGCGCCTTGTTCACGCAGCCGACGAGCGAGTTGCCCTTCTGGAAGACCATGCCGAAGTGCTCGCCGCCGGGGGGAGACGGGAACTGACCCACGACCTCTGAGTTCGGCACCTGTGCCGCCGTCACGAAGAACGCGGTCGGCAGGTCGACGACGAGCCCGTCGATCTGCTTCGCCTTCAGCGCTGCGACGGCCGCGTCGTTCGTGTCGTAGACGGCCGGCCGATCTGAGGGCTTGATCTGATTCACGATGTACTGGTAGCTCGTCGTGCCGAGCTGGGCGCCGAGCTTGTAGCTGCGCAGGCCGGAGCGCGACCGGACGCCCGCGATGCGTGTTCCCTTCAGCGCTACGACCGACTGGTTGACGTTGTAGTACGAAGCGCTGAACGCGAGCACCTTGGAGCGCGCGGGTGTGAAGGAGACCTGGTTGATCGCGAAGTCGAACGACTTCCGCCCGGGCGCGATCGCTCGGTTGAACGGCGTGTAGACCCACTCGACCCGACTACGAGTGAAGCCCAGCTGCTGCGCGACCGCATAGGCGACGGCCGACTCGAAACCCTTGCCCGTGTGCGGGTCGTTGATCTTCCACGGCTTGCTCTTCTCGCCGCCGCCGAACCAGGGCGGGTAGGCGGGGTTGTCGGTGCCGATCGAGAGCGTCCCGTCCTCGACGAGATTCAGGTCGGCCTGGGCGCACCCGGCGGGGGCGGCAGTCGCCACTTCGCCGCGAGCGCCCAGGGTGGCTGCTGCGATGGCCGCGGCCAGGGCCGCGAGCGGGATCAGAAACGTGCGCATCTGGCGATCTCCTCCGATGTCCCCGGTTTCAGGAAGCGACGTCGAACCTACCACGCGCTACCGTTCGAGCGGTGGTCGCGCCCTTCGTCGAGATCGAGGTCGGCAGCAGGATCGTCAAGATCACGAACCCCGACAAGGTGCTCTTCCCGACGCGCAGGGAGACGAAGCGCGACCTCGTCGACTACTACATCTCCGTCGGGGAGGGCATCGTTCGCGCTCTGCGTGAGCGCCCGACGCAGCTCCGGCGGTTTCCGAACGGAGTCGAAGGCGAGATGATCTACCAGAAGCGCGTCCCCGAGAGGCGGCCCGACTGGATCGAGGTCGCGCGTGTCACCTTTCCCTCCGGCCGGCACGCCGACGAGCTCTGCGTGACCGAGCTGGCGCAGGTCGTCTGGGCAGCAAACCTCGCTGTCGTCGACTTCCACCCCTGGCCGTCGCGGCGGCGCGATGTCGACCGGCCGGACGAGCTGCGGATCGACATCGACCCCCAGCCGGGGACGGACTTCGGGGATGCCAAGCGCGTCGCAGCGACGGTGCGCGAGGTGCTGGACGGGATCGGATACACGGGCTGGCCGAAGACCTCCGGCAACCGCGGCGTGCACGTCGCCTGCCGCATCGAGCCGGAGTGGGAGTTTCCCGTGGTCAGGCGGTGCGCCCTCGCCTTCGCGCGGCAGGTGGAGCGGCGTCTGCCGGAGCTCGTCACGACCGCGTGGTGGAAGGAGGAGCGCGGCGAGCGGGTCTTCATCGATTACAACCAGAACGCCCGCGACCGGACGATCGCGTCGGCGTACTCCGTGCGCGGACGGGCGGACGCGACCGTGTCCGCGCCGGTCACCTGGGACGAGCTCCCCGAAGTCGAGACGGAAGACTTCACCCTTGCGACGATGCCCGAGCGCTTCGTCCGTCTGGGCGACGTGCAGCGGGGGATCGACGACGAGATCTGCGACCTGCGCGTGCTCCTCGAATGGGTGGAGCGTGAGGAGGCAGCGGGCGTCGGGGAGGCGCCGTACCCGCCGCAGTTCCCGAAGATGCCGGGCGAGCCCCGCCGCGTGCAGCCGTCGCGGGCGCGGAAGCCCCCCGCCGACTAGCGCCGCAACCACGCGACGAGGCGCCCGCGGGTCGTGCGCCACCCGCCCGAGGCACCCGTCCCCTCACCCACCGGCTGCCAGATGTTGCCGTCCGTCCGTTCGGCTCGTCCCAGCTCGAAATGGTCGACGTCGAGTTGCTTGGCGAACTTCGCGTCGACGACTGCCGGCACGAGCTTGCGCTGAACAGCCATGACCTTGCCTGCCACGCCGACGACGCGTTCGCGCTTCCCGTCCTCCGCCGCCACGACGATCGCAGCCGCGACGCTTTCGGGCTTGTACGTGGGGTTCGGCGCCTTCAGTGGCCGGCCCGAGTAGTTGGCGGCGTGCTGGAAGAGTGGCGTGTCGATCGCCGACGGGTGCCCGGCGCTCCGCGGGTCAGACGTGGAAAGTCAGCTTGACATCTTGCGGATGACAAGTTAGCTTTCCATGACAAGTGAACTTGTCTAACGACATCCGCGAGCGCAGAACGAAGTCGAGCCTTTCGCAGGCTCAGCTGGCGGAAGCGATGGGGGTCTCCCGGCAGACGATCAACTCGATCGAGACCGGGCGCTACATCCCATCGCTCCCGCTGGCGCTGGCGCTCGCGCGGTACTTCGAGGCCGCGGTGGAGGAGGTGTTCGATGACGGCAATCCATAAGACGAAGTTAGCGGCGTACGGCAGCGTCTGGTTGCGACTGCGGCCAAGTTCGCGTGCGTCGCCTCCGGCGGCCCGACCGAGCAGCAGAACCAGCGCGTCATCGCCCCGACCAACGCCATGCGTAGCAAATTCATTCGAAAAGGAGGCTGACGATGCAGGCTGAACCGCACAGGCCGCTGCCCGAGTGGCTTCCGCCAGTCCTGGTCGCGGCGGTCGCCGTTCCGACCTTCGCGGCATTCTGGATCGGTGGGCAGCCAAGACTGGGGCTGGTGTGGGCCGGCGTGAACCTCGCCTTCGGGCTCGTGATCGCGCTCGGCCGGCGCAACGACACGATCCGGGTGCTCGGCGGGATCGAAGACGACGAGCGTGCCCGCCTGCTCGAGTACAAGGCGGGAACGGCGATGGGGTTCGTGCTTGTCGTGGCGCTCGTGGGCCTGTTCTACGCGGCGGCGATCCGCGGCGAGCACGGCATCGTCTACGGGGTGCTCCTGCTCGTGGCCGAGGCAACCCGATTGACTGCGCTCACGGTGCTCAACCGGAAAGGCTGAGCAGCGTCTCGACGGTAGGGTCGTCAGCCCGGCGCGTCGGCCGCAGCTCGCGCCACGTGCACTGGGCCGGATCCTTGTCCGGCCGGAACCGGATCAGCTTCGTGCCGTGGCGGAAGCGGTCTCCCTGCACCTTGTCGTAACGCACCTCCGCCACGAGCTCGGGGCGCAGTGGCGTCTCCTCCAGCTCGCCCGTGCCCCAACGGTTGGGCTCTGAGAAGCGCCGGTCCGAGGCCGGATCGAGGAGCGGGCGTACGAGCTCTGCGATCTCGGCGTGGACCTTGGCGCCCACGGCAGCCGAGCCCACGTAGTCGATGCCGCCGTCCTCCCGGTAGAGCCCCAGCAGCAGGGTTGCGAGCCGCCCGGCGTCGGGGCTGCTCTCCCCCTTCTTCCAGCGGACGCCGATGACAACGCAATCGGCCGTCTTGTGCTCCTTTACCTTCACGACCCCCTCGCGGGATCCCGGCAGGTAGGGCAGGCCGAGTCGTTTTGCAACGACGCCGTCCAGCCCGGCTGCCTCGAAGCGGTCGAGCCAGGCCGTCGCGGCCTCGAGCTCGAGGACCGCCGGCGAGACCCAGAACCCCTCACCCCGGCGCAGGAGCTCCGCCCGGCGCTCCTCGAGCGACCGCAGGTGCACCGCCTCCCCGTCCCAGAGCAGGAGGTCGAAGGCGATGAAGATCGCCGGGATCTCCCCCGAGAGCCTCCGGATGCGGCTTTCCGCCGGATGCAGCCGCGTCTGCATCGCGTCGAAATCGAGCACCCCGTCTCGAGCGATCACGATCTCGCCGTCGAGGGCGGAGTGGGGCGGTAGGAGGTCGCCCAGCGCTTCCAGCTCGGGGAAGTAGCGCAGCAGCGGGCGCTCATTTCGCGACCAGAGGGCGAGCTCCCCGCCGTCGTTCTCGAGGACGCCGCGGAAGCCATCCCACTTCGGCTCGTATTGCCAACCGTCGCCGGTTGGCAGCTCGCGAACGAGCTCGGCCTCCATCGGCGGGAACGGCACGTTTCGACCTGGCACGGCTCAGGAAGGCTAACCGCATGAGCGACCTCGAAGGAATCTGGCGAGTCGAGCGCGTGAGCGGCCTCCTGCCGCCACTGCTCGGCGTGCACAAGCGGATTCATGGGTCGCGAGGGGAGACGACCGTCGGCAAGGCGCGCGCGCCGTTCGACGTGGTCGGATGGGAGTTGCGATACCGCGCGCCGCTGGCTGGGCTGGTGGACGTCCTCGAACCCGAGGACGGCGGAGGCTGGACGGGGCGAGCGACCCTCCACGGTCGCGAGTACGGACGATTCCGGCTCCGGCCGGGGAAGGAGGAGACGATGGGCTCGATCACCGAGCAGTTGACCAAGCACATCGACGAGGCGATCGCGATGGAGGAGAACGTCAGGCGAATGCTGGATGGGATGATCGGGACGATGGACGACCCGCAGGTCGTCGACCTCCTGGAGCAACACAAGGCGGAGACGGAGCAGCAGTCGCAGCGCCTGCGGCGGCGGCTCGAGGCTCATGGTGCGTCGCCGTCGATGGTGCGCGAGGTCGGCGGGATCATCGGTGCGATCGCGAAGATGCCGCTCGACCTGATGCGCGGTGAGAAGGCCGGCCGCCTTGCGCGCGACGCCTACGCGACCGAGCACATGGAGATCGCCTCGTACCAGTTGCTCGAGCGCGTTGCGCATCGCGCCGGCGACGAGGAGACCGCCGAGGTGGCTCGGCAGAACCGCGCCGAGGAGGAGGCGATGGCACGCAAGCTGGACGAGCTCTGGGATCTCTTCGCCGAGCTCTCGCTCCGCGAGGAGGGGGTCACGGTCTAGGAGGGTTTGGTGAAATATCGGCTGAGCCGCCGGGCCGCGCTGCTCGCCCCCGAGGCGGCGTCCTCTCGGTCGCGCCGATAGATTCGGCTATCGGCGCTCCCTGCGTCCTTGCCTCGACGAGCATCGCACCCGGCATCGAGCGACGTTCCGCCGAACCCTCCTAGAGACCGAAACGTGCGCGAGCTCTCAACGAAGCCAGGGAGCGAGCAGCGCCTCTATCTCCCGGCAGCCGCTGGGCCGCTCGAGACGCGTTCGTTCCAGGTGATCTGCGACGACGACGAGCGTAGGGAACACGCGCACATCGAAGCGCCGCACGACGTCAGGTTGCAGTTGCTCGTCGACGACGTGGAGGCGGAACGTCCCGTGATTGCGGCGGCGCTGCAGCACCTGCGCGAGGAAGCCTTCGACGCGCCGACAGTGTCCGGAGACGGGGGAGGTGAAGAACAGCAACCTCGGTTGTTCAAGCCGCGCTGCGGAGACAGGTACCTCGACGGCCGTCACCCGCCCTGGCCTGCCCACTTCTAAGAACTCTAACACAATGGGGCCTCGTCGGCGGGGTGCGATGGGTGGTGCGAGGCACCAGGCAAGGGCGTAGGGAGCGTCCAGATGAGACATCTGGACGCGACCGAGGACGCCGCGTCGCGCCGCCCAGGGTGCGCTGCCGGCTCAGAGTTTCATTGTGTTAGAGGCTCTAAGTCGCGCCTGACTACGATTCCACGATGCGGCGAGTGGCGATCACGGGGCTCGGCGCGATCACTCCAATCGGCCTGGATGCGCCGTCGACATGGCGGGCCGCGGTGGCGGGCGAGAGTGGGGTGGACTTCATCAAGAGCTTCGACGCCTCCGGCTACCCGGTGCGGATCGCCGCGGAGGTGAAGGGCTTCGACTCCGGTGAGGTGGCGCCCGCGAAAGAGGCACGACGGATGGAGCGCAACGTGCTTCTTGCCCTCGGCGCTGCCCGGGAGGCGTGGCGCGACGCGGATGTGAACGGGATCCATCCCTCGCGAGTGGGTGTCGTCGTGGGATCGGCGATCGGGGGGCTCCCAGGCATCGCGGAGCAGCACCGCGTTCTGCTCGACCGTGGCCCCGACCGCGTCTCGCCGTTCTTTCTCCCGAACGTGCTGGTCGATTCGGCCAGTGGGCAGATCGCGATCTCCCTCGGGTTACGCGGGCCGAACTACGCGCCCGTCTCGGCGTGCGCGACCGGCTCGCATGCCATTGGAGAAGGGGCGGAGCTGATCCGACGAGGCGGCGCGGATGCGGTGCTCGCGGGTGGAACCGAATCGTGCATTCACCCGTTGATCCTCGCCGGCTTCTGCGCCATGCGCGGCCTCGTGGCGGAGGACGAGGATCCGGCGAGGGCCTCGAGGCCGTTCGACGCCACTAGAGCAGGGTTCGTGATGGGGGAGGGGGCGTGTGTCCTCGTGCTCGAGGAGCTCGCCGCCGCCCACGCCCGCGGCGCCACGATCTACGCGGAGGTGCTCGGCTACGGCGCCTCGAACGACGCCCACCACATGGCTCAGCCAGACCCAGAGGCCGTGGGGGTGGCGGAGATGATCCGTGCCGCGCTCGAGCGTGCCGCGATCGATCCCGAGCGCGTCGGCTACATCAACGCGCATGGCACGTCCACCCCGCTCGGTGACGCGGCCGAGACACGAGCGATCAAGCAGGTGTTCGGCGAGCATGCCTATCGCCTGGCGATCTCCTCCACGAAGTCGGTCACTGGGCACTGCTTCGGTGCGGCCGGTGCAATCGAGGCGATGGCGAGCGCACTCGCGCTCCACCACGAGGTGCTGCCGCCGACGATCAACCTCCACCATCCCGATCCGGCGTGCGACCTCGACTATGTGCCGAATAACGCGCGCCAGCAGAAGATCGACGTCGCCCTCTCGAACGCCATGGGGCTCGGTGGCCACAACGCCTGCGTCATCCTCGCCCGCGTGGAGCGACCCGTCTAGCGAGGCGCCAGCGAGACGTTGAGAGCCAGCCGGCGCGCCGGCTCGTGAGCGTGCGCCGGACGGCGTCGAGCAGGTCGGCGGGTTGAAACGGCTTGCGTACGAGCTCGGTGCTGCCCAAAGAGCCCTTGCTCTAGGGCGCACAACCGGACGTGAAGAGCACGGGCAGGCCCGGGTGTCTGCTCGCGTAGCTGACTGGCTGTCTCCGGCCCGGACAGCCCCGGCATGACGACGTCGGTGAGCAGCAGGTCGAAGGGGTGCTGCTCGGCCAGCTCGAGAGCCTCGTAGGCGACACGGTCTCTCATGCCTGAATGATCGTTCGTTCGTCGGCGAAACTCGAGATGTGGCTAGCCGGTCACGGCCTCTCGCGTCAGCTGGTCGAGCGAGTCGAGCACGACGTCGGCAAGCGCCAGCGCGTCGGGGGCTGGCGGATAACGCAGGTTCGGGAACGCGAACACGCGCATCCCGGCCGCTCGGGCGGCTCGGAGTCCATTCGACGAGTCCTCGACGGCGGTGCAACGCGCGGGCTCGACGCCCACTCGCGCCGCGGCCTCGAGGTACACGTCCGGAGCGGGCTTCCCGCGCGCGACCTCCTCGGAGGAGACGGTGACGTCGAACAGCCCTGCGATGCCGGCACGTGTGAGCACCGCGTCGATCAAGGGCCGGTTCGACGACGATGCGACCGCGAGCGGAAAGTGAGCCGCAAGCCTGCGGACCGCGGCTACCGCGCCCTCGATCAGCGGTAGCTCCTCGCCGTACCGCTCGAGCATCCGCTGGACGACGGTCTCGTTGATCTCCTCGGGCGTCTCGAGGAGCCCGAGCTCGTCGTGCATGTACCGCGACCATTCGGGCGAGCTCATCCCCATCATGTCCGCCTGGGCACCCTCGTGCCAGCGGCCGCCGGCCTCGCGTACGAGCCTCTCGCGCACCTCGTCCCACACCTGCTCGGAGTCGACGACGACGCCGTCGAGGTCGAAGATGACCGCTTCGATCACGTGCCGCGGTACGTTCCGTCGAGCCGGAGGAGCGGCGGCGCATCCCGGCCCTGCTGCGCGCGCGCGACGCTGCCGACGAAGAGCGTGTGGTCGGCGACGGCGTGCTCGGCCTCGAGGTCGCATTCCAGCCAGCCGATCGCTCCTGCGAGGAGCGGCGCACGCCCGTCAGAGCGCAACTCGATGCCGCTCCAGATCGCGATCGGCGGTACCCCGCGTGCAAAGTGCTGGGCAAGCGGCGCCTGATCGGCTGCCAGCAGCGAGACCGAAAAGGCGGCCGCACCGCGCAGGAGCTCGTGCAGGGCAGCCTGGCGCGCGATCGAGATCCCGACGAGAGCTGGATCGAGCGAGAGCGAGACGAGCGAGGCGACGGTGAGACCCACCCGCTCGCCTTCCAGGTCGACCGTGACCACGCTGACGCCGAAGGGGTAGCGCCGCAAGACGGCCCTCACGTCGTGGCCGGGGATCACGCGGCGATCATAGGAGGCACGTCCCTCCAGCGGCCACGTGGGCCGTGTCCGAGGGACAGGCCCACGGACACGGCCGCGTCCGAGGGACAGGCCCACGGACACGGCCGCAGCGGACGAAGCTAGACGGCCCTACACGCCTTGGTGCCGCTGTAGAACTGCTTCTGCAGCTCGTGCTGGGTGAGGTCGAAGTCGCGGTCGTAGGCCCCGAGCGCGTCAGCCGCCCAGAAGATGTCAGGGGTGACGCCCGGGCCGATGATGGTTGCCCGATAGCGCGTGCCCATCCCGGAGGGATGCGAGCTCCCGGCCCACTGATGCTTGTAGAAGCCGTAGCAGAAGGCGCCGGAGCCCCGGTGCATCAGGAAGCTGTTCTCCCGCTTCCAGCCGCCGCCGTACGCCGATTCGAACGTGTCGACGTAGAGGTTGCGGCCGAAGCTGTCGAGCGGAACACCGACGCTCGTCGCCTTGAACCCGTGCACCGGCTGCCCGAGGTAGGTGTACGACCCGAAGATGTGGTGGAAGCGCCGGTAGGCCCAGTTGAGGTTTACTGTCAGCTCGGCGATCGGGCCTTCCCAGTGCGAGAGCCGCAACTCCCAGGCCGAGGTCGCCGGGGAGGGTGCGACGCCGTAGTTCGGCAGCATCCGCTGCCACGCCTGAACCGCCCAATAGGAACCGTCGGGGGCCGTGCACGCTGTGACGAGCCAATGCAGCGCGGGACCGTCATAGACGCCGCACGCGTTCTTGAAGGTCTTCCAGACCGGCCGCTTGTAGGTGCCGTAGCCCCCCGAGTAGTCGATCTTGAACGCCACCTGCTGACGGGCAGGCGTCGAGTGAATCGCGTTGACTGCGCCCCAGACGAGCACGTTCGACGTCTTCCCGGCCGCGTCGTAGCTGAGGAGCGCCTGGCCCTCCGCGTTGACCTGAAGCTTCACGTTCGAGGCGTTGCGGGTGATGAGTTCTGACGCTGAGGCCGTCGTTGGAACGGCGAGGCAGGCGAGTACCGCGGTAAGTGCGACCGAACGAATGCGCATTGAGGATCCTCTGGTCTCGTGAACGACGACCCTCAGGTTCTCGGGTTGCCGGCACGGGGCCGGGACCCCTCGCGCGAGTGATTCTCGAAAGGCTTACAGGCCCGGAACGACAGAGGGACGGATCGCTCCGTCCCTCGCCGCGGTCGGTGGTGTCGCTCCTTACGTGGTGGCGACCGTGTGGTCGCGATCGCGCGTCAGGCCGAGGCCGAGTGCGAGCAGGCCGACGGCAAGACCGAGGTGCAACCAGTTGTCCGCACTGTTGATCGGGACCCAGTCGCCGCCACCGATGATCCCGAGCAGGAAGAGGACGATGTAGATCACGCCGCTTCCGATCAGGAACGTCCGTGCTCCCTCGGGCGTGGCGGCCATGAAGATGCCGACACCGAAGAGCGCGTGGACGATGTTGTGCAGGACGCTGACCTGGAAGAGGCCGAGCAGGTCAGCGTCGCCACCGTCGCCGGCGAAGTTCAGGCCGTCGTACAGGTTCGTCGTGATGCCGGGGATGAACCCGGCGATGCCCACGAGCAGGAACACGATTCCGACCAGTCGTGCTGCCTGCTGTACGGGGGTAGTGTGGGTCATTCCAACCTCCCGGGTGTTTGGCCACTTGGCCGCACGGGGCTTCGGCGCGACCCAAGGGGTTCCTGCCGTTTGGCCGACCGTCAAGGAGTTGTACGCGAGACCAGCAGCGTCCGAACCGCAAAGGCCTCGTCCCGGCGCGGGCAGGAAGGCGGTGCCCCGAGAGCGAAGCAGGGCTTCCGAGACAGAGGGAGCGAACGATGAGTGAACACGAAAGCACCAAGCATCGGATCTGGCCGCGGGCTGCAGGCCTCGGAGCGTTCGCGCTCTTCTGCTCGGCGTTCTTGCTCGCAGTCGGCCTCGTCGAGCTCGTCCTGCTCGCTGCCGCCGTCGCCGTCTCTGGCGCGCTCGTCTTTGCCGTCGGTTGGCTGCTGGTTCGGGAGCGGGAGACCATTGCGGGTGCCGCCGTCACCGGCCATCGTCTTCTCTCGCCTGTCGCGTCACGGTCGGCCCGGGTCGCCTGGGTGCTGCTCTTGCGCTCCCTCGCGGTCTCCGCACGCGCTGCTCGTGCGGCCTTCGCTGCTGCGAACCGGGGCCTGAGGACGATCGCGCGCGAGGCCGGACCGGCCGCCGCGCAGGTGAGGGCCTGGGCGCAGGTCGCCGGTGCGCGTACCGGCGAGAGGACGCGTGCCGGCTTCGACTCCGCCGCGCCGGTCGTCAGACGTGCGCAGCGGGAAGCGATCGAGCAGCTCCGGGCCGTCGGCTCCGTCGGCGGCCGGCAAGCGTCCAGGGCGGCTGCAGTTGTCGCGTCCGACCTCGCTGCCCATCGGCGGCGTGCCCGCGCTCAGCCCCGCAAGGGTCGCGAGCTGCCTCCCCCTTCAGCCTCGGTGGGCTGGGCTGCGCCACGGTCTGCGGACGTCCCCACGCTCCCCGACCCTGCCGATCGGGTTTTGGCGACGCCGCGAGCGGGTACGGCAGAGAGGGGACGGGTGGGACTGTCCGCTAGCGAAAGGACCGAACATGTCTCACCTGCCGTCACTCGACGTTCTCGATCGAGACGGAGCGATCCAGGAAGCGTCCGAAAAGGTCGATCCTGAGACCCGCGCAGCTTTCCTGAAGAAGGCCGGTGTCGGACTCGGAGCAGTGGCCGTGGGTGGTGCGTTCGCCGGTGCTCTGCCGGGTATCGCCCGGGGCCAGGCAATCCCGCAGAGCGACATCGACATCCTCAACTTCGCCCTGACGCTCGAGTTCCTCGAGGCGGAATTCTACGCTCAGGCGAACCGCAACCAGGCATATGGCAACAACCGCGAGCTGAGGCGCTTCTCGACCGTCGTCGCCCAGCACGAGAAGGTGCACGAGAACTTCCTGAAGAAGGTCCTCGGCGCCAAGGCCGTCGCCAAGCCGACGTTCGACTTCAAGGACACGGTCACGAATGGGGCGAAGTTCGCCGCGACCGCGCAGGTGCTCGAGGACACGGGCGTCCATGCGTATCTCGGCCAGGTCCCGCTCATCAAGACGAAGGCAGTCCTCCTCGGCGCCGGCCGAATCCTTCCGGTCGAGGCGAGGCATGCCGCCTGGATCCGCGACATCCGCTTCTCGGGGGGCACCACGGCCCCGACGACGCCGGCGCCCGGCTCCTTCGAGGACGGCTTCTCGAAGGCGAAGGTTCTCGCCGCCGTGAGCGCGACGGGGTTCATCGTCGGCTGACGCTCAGGCCCCCCTGAACCGGGGAAAGTAGAGGGACGCGGTATCGTCGGGTGGGATTGTCCTTGAGACAAATGGCGATCCGCGTCCCTGCTCGTTTGTTCGGACGTACGCCCGATTCGGTTCGAACCCAGGCAACGAACTCGAAGGAGCTCAGCCGTTGCGAACGACCTCGCCGGGATGCTCATGTGGGACTGCGGCGATCTCCAGCAGCGCCTCGATCACGTGCGGGTCGAACCGACCGCCGGAGGCGCCTCGGAGCTTAGCGATAGCCGCCTCGCGCGTCATCGCAGCGCGATAGGGACGTTGTTCCTGCAGCGCGACGAACGCGTTGCAGGCGGCGATCACACGCGCGGCGAGCGGGATCGCCTGGCCGGTCAGTCCGTCCGGATAACCGGAGCCGTCCCAGCGTTCGTGGGTCCAGCGGACGATCGTGCCGGCGGTACGAAGCGCGGGGGAGGCAGCGAGGATCCGTTCCCCGACGAGCGTGTGGCGGCGCACGAAATTGTGTTCCTCCTCGGTGAGGCGCCCCGGCTTGCGGAGGATGTCGTCGGGGATCGCGAGCTTCCCGACGTCGTGGAGGAGGGCGGCGCGCTCGACCTGCTCGAGCTCTTCCGCGGTCAATCCCAGCTTGCGCGCGACAGCGAGCGAGAGCTCGACGACCTGCCGTACGTGCTGCTCGAGCGACGGCTGGCGTTCGTACAGCGCCCGCACCAGCACCTCGTCGGCCCGGTCTCGGCGTGTCTGGCGCTGGTGCTTCTGCGCGTAGAGGCGCTGATCGGCCGATCTCAGCGCGTCGCTCGGATTGTCGGCGTCCTGGGGCAGGAAGACGGTTCCGAAGGAGGTGGAGATCGCGAACGCCTCGCCTTGCTCGCTGAGTGCGTGGACGGCGCGGTCGAGCATCGACGCGGCGTCACCGAGTGCGGCGTCAGTGAGCAGGCAGAACTCGTCGCCGCCGAGGCGAAACGCGGCACCGTCGGCACCGACCGCAGCCGCCAGCTTTGCCCCGAGGCGCTCGAGCAGGGCGTCTCCTGCCGGATGACCGAAGGTGTCGTTGTACTGCTTGAAGCCGTCGAGGTCGAACAGCGCGAGCAGCCAGGCGCGTCCCTCACCAAGTGAGTCGCACGCGTCGTCCAGATCTTGCATCAGCTTGCGCCGGTTGGGCAGGCCGGTGAGCTGATCGGTGATTGCCTCGCCGCGGGTCAACTCCAGCAGGCGCCGGTTCTCGCGGAAGGTGAGGAGCAGGCGGACGAGGACGCCGCAGAGCGTTGCCGCTGCCAGTACGACGGCAAGCGGGCTGATCGAGAACCAGGCCTGCGCGACGAGGACACCGATCGCAGCGATCCCGCAGCCCATCGGCACCCAGAGCAGCGGTCGTTCTCGACCTCCGCGGACGGGCGGGCAGAGGTCGCTCCAGGCGGCATAGCCGATGCAGAGCAACGATGCCGGCCAGAGCGTGTCGAGAAACGTGCCGGGGGTGTAGCTGACCTGCGCCACCTGGAACAGGTAGATGCTGTCGGCGATCGCACCCACTGCGACGGCTCCGACGAGCAGCAGCAGCGACCACCCGATCCGAAGGCCGCCGACTGCGATCGCCCCGATCAGGATTGCCAGCAAGAGGATGTCCCCGGCCGGATACGCGAGGTTCGTCGCGATTGCCGCCACGCTGCCGCCTGTCGACTCGAGCACGACCTGGATGATGACGGCGGCCGAGACAGCGGCGGTTGCGAGCGCCGCCGTGACCCCGTCGAGCCACGCGGCGCGCGTGACCCGGATGCGCTTGCGGAGGAGGAGGATCAGGCCGGCGTAGACCGGCGGGAAGTACGCGAGGTAGCCGGCGTCGGCGAGCGACGGGAACGGTGGCGCTTCGACGGGGCTCAGCGCGAGCTCCCAGTAGAGGTCGGCTGCGGCGTACGAGCCAACGCCGACGCAGATCAACACCCAGGCTGCTCGATCTTCGGGGACGAGGAAGGCTCGTAGTCCGCAGAGGAGCACGGCCGTGAACATGAGGCCGTAGTAGAGACGGGTCTCGAAGAAGACGTCGACCACCCCCTCGTCCGGCACCAACGTGTGCACCGCGTAGGCCGCCAACCCCAGCAGCGAGGTGACGACGAGCGGAACGACGAGCAGACGTCGGAGGCGAAGCATCTCCTGCTAAGGATCGACGTCAGCTGAGGGGTACTTGAGCGTTTGGGCGGGGGGGTCGAACGTGGTTGGCCGGACCTGAGCCCCTGGAGGGCGGACGAGCCCGCCAAGCTTGTCGAGCCTCCGGCGAGGCAGAGAACGCGGAAACCGTTGGCGAGAAATAGCGCAACTGCGTTTTGGCGACCGTCGTGCGGGAAAACTCGGACTCGAACCTGTCGTCGCCTGGTCTTCCCGCGTGCAGAGCGTACGAAGATGCCGGCCGAACGATCCAGGCCAGCTGAAGAGACACAGGAGGCAAGCCGTGAGTCGTACGCACAAGCTGATCAACCTGGCGGGCATCGTCCTGCCCTTCGTCGGCCTCATCGTCGCCATCGTGCTTCTCTGGGACCGGATGGTCGGGCTGACCGAGTTGTCGATTCTCGCGGTCGGCTACGTCTTGACCGGGGTCGGGATCACGGTCGGCTACCACCGTCTCTTCACGCACCGCTCGTTCCAGACCTATCGTCCGGTGCGCTATGCGTTCGCCGTTCTCGGGCAGATGGCGGTCGAGGGCGACGTGCTCGCCTGGGTCTCCGACCATCGCAAGCACCATCAGTTCTCCGATCAGGAAGGCGACCCGCACAGCCCGCACGCGGGTTTTGGCGGCGGCGTCTTAGGCGCCCTGCAGGGTCTCTGGCACGCCCATACGGGGTGGCTCTTCTCCGAGTCGGGCAGGGCCGATCAAGCCCGCTACGCGAAGGACCTGATGCGTGACACCGGCCTGCGGGTGATCGCCAAGCTCTTCCTACCGCTCGTGATCTTCTCGCTGCTCGTGCCGGCGCTCGTCGGCTGGGTGTTGATCGGAGGCTGGTACGGCTTCCTGGCGGGGCTCTTCTGGGGCGGAGCGGTGCGGATCTTCCTGCTCCACCACGTCACGTTCTCGATCAATTCGATCTGCCACTTCTGGGGTCGCCGCCGTTTTGCGTCGCGCGACGAGTCACGCAACGTCTGGTGGCTCTCGTGGATCTCCTTCGGCGAGTCCTGGCACAACAACCACCACGCTTTCCCGACGTCAGCCTTCCACGGGCTGCGGCGGTTGGAGATCGACCCCGGCGGCTGGGTGATCTGGACGCTCGAGAAGCTCGGGCTCGCCTGGGATGTCGTCAGGATCCCGCCCGACAAGCAGGTCGGAAAGCTCGCGGCACGCTAAGAACGGAATCACAACGACGAGGCTTCAGTGATTTCGGGTTCTAAAGTGGGGCACGGTCGATCGAATCGCCAGCCGCGTCAGGAACGGAACAACAGGACGTCGGGTCCCCAGGCGTCGACGACGTCATCGAGTCCGCGGACCCGGGCGAACGCCTCCGCGTCGTGATACAGGCTTCGTTGTCGTTCGATGCTGCCGGTTGTCACGATCTCCTCGATGCGTAGCAGGAGGGAGTCGCGCCATGGATCGTCGAGCGGATAACGGTCGAGCTCCCAGCGCAGCCACTTGTTGAACGGCCGGACACGCCCGTGGGCGGCGAAGAGGAAGTCAAGAAACCAGGGGATCGACTCCGCTGCATCCAGGTGTCCCTCCAGCCAACGGCCGGCCAGAAGGTTCTTCTTCGAGCGGTAGTACTGATTGAGGTAACCGTCGAGGAACTCCCGCGTGTCCTCTGGGCCAGGGACCGCCTTGGCCGACGCGATCCGAGCGATCTCTCCGTCGAGCTTGTCGATCAGCGGCTCGACGTGCGCAAACGTGTACGCGTTCCAGCGCGAGTCCGTGCCAGGCAAGGCATGCGCGCGGAAGCCCTCCAGCGAGACCCAGATGTACTCGACCGGGTCGCCGTGCGCTGAAGGGAACCGCTCGGCGTACTCGGCAAGTAGGTCAGCGTGGCGGAGGATCACATAGGCGTCGTAGTCCGACTCCGGCGTGACGTACGCGCCCATACCGCGCGATCCAGCGAGCACGAGCCCAACGATGTTCGGATCCGTGCGTGCGTGGTCGACAAGCGCTGCGAACTGCGTCTCAGGAAGGGACATCGAACCTCTCCAGTGGAGATGCGGGATTCGGCGGGGGTGGGATTTGAACCCACGGGACGCTCTCGCGCCCAACGGTTTTCAAGGTCTACGAGAAGGGGTGCGGCAGCGCGCGAACCCGCACGGTTACGTGCTATCGCACCCCGCTCGATCCGCTCAGGTGCGCTCAGATCGGTACAAAATCCGGTACAAAGTTTCCGGCCGTGATGCCTGTGTGTTTTCGCCTGTGACAGACGTACTCGTCTGCGCCGAGTGCAGTGCCGTCGCGGACGACGGGGACAGGTGGAAGGCCGAGATCGGCATGGACGACAACGAAAAGAGCGAGCCGTCGTCTTCTGCCTCGCCTGCTGGGCCGCCGAGTCAGCGGCAACGGACGGGGCCACGGGAGGAGGTTCAGCACTCAGCGGCCGGGGGAATGAACGCGGTGGAATGAACGTCGTGACGGACTCGGGCTAAACGACCGGAGCGGCTTGGACGTTCTCGGCGTCATCATCGTCGCGGCGATCATCGCGCTCCTTCCCGCGAAGATCGCGTACGGCAAGGGGCGCAGCTACATCGGGTGGTACCTGTTCGGGTTCTTCCTGTTCATCATCGCGCTCCCCGCGTCGCTACTGATCAAAGACAAGCGGACGCGTATCGACGTCGACCCGCCGGTCTACGGCCTTCGTGTTCCTCCCCCTCCAGCGCAGAAGCGGTGCCCCGACTGCGCCGAAATCATCCTTGTGGACGCGCGCGTCTGCAAACACTGCGGGTACCGTTTCGCGCCGGCGCCGACCCCTGGCTCCTAACTCTGGACGAATCTCTCGCCTAGCAGCCTCGAACCTGTCCTCAGGACCGGTCCCCAGATCTCTCGCCCCGCGTGAGGTGTTGGACACCAAGACGCCCCTTATCGTCGGAGGCGGGGAACGGCGCGTTTGTTCGATTGGAACGAGCTTGGGCGCGTGTTTCGGCAGGTGGTGGCGCCTAGACTCGGCGGGTGGCCATCTGCCCCTCTTGCGGCAAGGAGCTTCCGGGGGAGTTTCCGTTCTGCCCGTTCTGTGCGGCCCCGCTGACTGAGCAGCCCGCGGCTTCGGTCCGCGAGGAGCGGAAGGTCGTGACCGTCCTCTTTTGCGATCTCGTCGGTTTCACCGCTGCTTCTGAGGCGGCCGATCCCGAGGATGTTCGCTCCCGTATCCGCCCTTATCACGCTCGTTTGCGGCGGGAGATCGAGCGCTTCGGGGGGACGGTGGAGAAGTTCATCGGGGACGCGGTGATGGCGGTTTTCGGTGCGCCCGTCGCGCACGAGGACGACGCCGAGCGGGCCGTCCGCGCTGGGCTTCGGATCCTGGAGGCGATCGAGGAGCTGAACGCGGGAGACGCGGCGCTTTCGTTGCAGGTGCGGGTGGGGGTCAATACGGGCGAGGCCGTGGTCGCGCTTGGTGCCCGGCCCGAGCTGGGTGAGGGGATGGTGACCGGCGACGTCGTCAACACCGCCTCCCGCCTGCAGGGGGCGGCACCGGTGAACGGGATCGCTTGCTCGGAACAGACGTTCAGGCAGACGGAGCGGGTCTTCGAGTACGAGGAGCTGGAGCCGGTCGCGGTGAAGGGGAAGCTGGAGCCGCTCGCGCTCTTTCGCCCGCTTCAGGCGCGCGCCCGCTTCGGAAGTGATGTTACCCGCACGTATGCGACTCCGCTGGTCGGGCGCGAGCTGGAGAAGCCGCTCTTGATCGGCACCTTCGAGCGCTCAGCGCAGCAGCGCTCCTGCCAGCTGGTGACGGTCGTGGGCGAGCCGGGGGTGGGGAAGAGCCGTCTCTGCGCCGAGCTGTTCGCCTACATCGAGGAGCGTCCCGGGCTGGTGCGCTGGCGGCAGGGGCGTTGTCTTCCCTACGGGGAGGGGATCGCCTTCTGGGCGCTGGGGGAGATCGTCAAGGCGGAGTGCGGGATTCTCGAGTCGGATTCTTCCGAGGAGGCGGCGGCGAAGCTCGAGCAGGCTTTGCCCGCCGAGGATCCCGACCGCGCCTGGCTGCAGGCCCGTCTGGCACCGCTCGTCGGTGCGGGCGGCGAGCCTGCCTCCCAGGAGGAGTCGTTCACGGCCTGGCGCCGTTTCTGCGAATCGCTCGCCTCCGAGCGCCCGGCCGTGCTCGTGTTCGAGGATCTGCACTGGGCGGACGAGGCGTTGCTCTCTTTCCTCGAGCACCTGGCCGACTGGTCGGAGGGGGTGCCGCTCCTCCTCCTCTGCACCGCCCGGCCGGAGCTCCAGGAGGGGCATCCGACCTGGGCGGCCGGGCTGCGTAACGCCCAGACAATCAACCTCGGGCCGCTCTCGGACGAGGAGACGGCGCGCTTGATCTTCACGCTGCTCGAGCGGGCGGTGCTGCCGGTGGAGACGCAGCAGGCGCTGCTCGAGCGGGCGGGCGGAAACCCGCTCTATGCCGAGGAGTTCGTGCGCTTGCTGGCAGACAGGGACTTGCTCTCGGGCGCGCTCGCAGATCTGCCCTTCCCCGACTCGGTGCAGGCTCTGATCGCCGCCCGCTTGGACACCCTTTCTGCGGAACGGAAGGGCCTGCTTCAGGACGCCGCTGTCGTGGGCAAGCTGTTCTGGGCGGGGGCGCTCGTCGAGATGGGCGGTCGCGAGCCGCGCGAGGTCGAGGTCGCCCTGCACGAGCTGGCGCGCAAGGAGCTCGTCCGCCCCGCCCGCACGAGCTCGATGGAGGGCGAGGCGGAGTACGGCTTCTGGCACCTGCTGGTGCGGGACGTCTGCTACGGGCAGATCCCGCGCGCCGCCCGCGGGGCACGACACCGCTCCGCGGCCGCCTGGCTGGAACGCAAGGCGGGGGAGCGCGTGGAGGACCTGGCCGACGTGCTTGCCCACCACTACGTGCAGGCGCTCGAGCTCGCCCGCGCCGCGGGCCAAAGCGCCGCCACCGAGGAGCTGGAAGCGAGCGCGATCCGCTACCTGGCTCTCGCAGCCGAGCGGGCGCTCGCGCTCGACGTTGAGCGCGCGGAGCAGAGCCTGGCCCGGGCGCTCGCGCTCGCCCCCGCCGGCCATCGCGAGCGCCCCTCCCTGCTCGAGCGCTGGGCGCAGGCCGCGCAGCAGCAGGGCCGGCTGTAGGAGGCACGGTCGGCGCTCGAGGAGGCGCTCGCCCTCTACCGGGAGCAGGGTGAGAGCGTGGCCGCGGGCCGCGCGCTGACCGTGCTCGCGACCGTGCTCGGGCGCCTGGGGGACCCCGGCCGGGAGGAGACGATCGTGGAGGCGCTCGCGCTGCTCGAGGCGCAGCCGCCCGGCCCCGAGCTCGTCGCCGCCCACGCCGCGCTGGCAGGGACGCGCTTCGTCGGCTCCGCCTTCCCCGAGGCGATCGCGGCCGCCGAGCGGGCGCTCGCGCTCGCCGCCGCGCTCGGCCTGCCGGAGCCGGCCCGGGCGCTCGGCTTCCGCGGCGTCGCCCGCTGCTCCCTGGGGGAGCGGCAGGGCCTCGAGGACATGCGCCGGGCGCTCGCGCTCGCGCTCGCGCAGGGCCAGGGCCGCGCCGCCGCCGTCCTGCACAACAACCTCGCGGCCGCCGTCCACCAGTACGAGGGGCCGCGGGCGGCGCTCGAGGCGTGCCGGGAAGGGATCGATTTCTGCGAGCGGCGCGGCATCACCGAGTTCGCGCTCGCGATCGCCGGCGGGAGCACGACCTTGCTTGCCGAGCTCGGCCAGCCCGAGCAGGCGCTGGCCGAGGCCGAGCCGCTAGCCGAGAGGCTTGAGGCGGCCGGCGACGTCGCCTTCATCGAGCCGCGCTCGTTGCAGCTCCGCCTGCTCGCCGAGCGCGGCACACACGAGCACGCCCCCGCCGCAGACGCGCTCGTCGCGAGCGCCCGCGAAACTGGCGAGCCGCAAACGTACGCGGTGGCGTTCGCGGCTGCAGCGCGGCTGCTGCTCGCCCAGGGTCGCCCGCAGCAGGCGAGAGCGCTGCTGCTCGAGCTAGAGCAGGTCGCCGGGATCCGCGCCGACCCCTACTACGCCAGCCTCCTGCCCGAGCTCGTGCGCAGCACGCTCGCGCTCGGCGACTCCGAACTCCCTGCTCGACTAGTGCGCGGGGTGGAGCCCACGACGCCGCTTCAAGCGCACGCGCTTTCCGCCGCACGCCCCCAGCTCGCCGAGGCCGCCGGCGAGCACGCCCAGGCCGCCACCCTCTACGCCGAGTCGGCCACACGCTGGCAGGAGTTCGGAAACGTCCCGGAGCGCGCATACGCCCTGCTCGGCCAGGGCCGCTGCCTCGCCACGCTTGGCCAGCCCCCTGCCGAGCCGCTGCGCGAGGCGCGGGAGCTCTTCGCATCGATGGGGTACACCCCCGCGCTCGCCGAAACCGAGGCGCTGCTGGGCGAGAGCGAGGCTGAGGCCGTCTAGCGACGACAAGGTCGGCGTCCGCGGACTCGCGGCGCCGCCTCGGCGTTCGGGGTCGCCAAGACCGACACCGGCGATGAGCGATCTTGTCCCGCGATCTCGTTGAGCCAGGCTCAGCACGAGTTCGCGCGGGACTGCACGGCGTGACGCTGGAAACGGGCTGTCACGCCGGAGGTCGCGGGTTCGAGTCCCGTCGCTCACGTCTCGAGAAGTACCTGCAAATAGGCACTACGTGTTGTCTTCCTAGACGCAGACGAGGCGGCTCGTGGGCCAATCGTGGCCCATGGCCCAATCAGTAAAAGCCCTGCAAAACGGGACTTTCGTACTGAAGCTTGTGCGCCAGTCGCACGAACGTTAGCCATCCTGTGCGCGTTTGTTTGTGTCGGCCCATGAAGCCGCCAGTGAGAACGATCGTCTTGTAGTCCCACTGCGGCACGAGGCGAACCTATCGGCGTGTAACAGGGGGAAGCAAACTCACCCCAGCAGCAATCGGAGGATCTCTCCAGCCTGCGGATGCAATTCCACCGCACCGAGCGCAGCGGCCGCAAGCTGAGCCTCCGCAAGGGTCAGGTTCTCCTGTTCGACGGTCAGCCGGCTCAGCCACCGGCAGGCAGCCCTGTCGAATTTACGGTCCCTCTTCTCGGCGTAGAGGATCACGAGCTCGAGCGCGTCTGCGAGGGTTAGGTGGCGCATCTCGCGTGCGGTCAGCTCGGCGAGCAGGACGCTCCGTGCGTCAATCGCGCGCCTGAAGCGGGTTTGAGAGGAGGGCTGCGCGGTCATCTGCACCCGAACGTTAGTTCGGTCGACTGCCGGCGGTAGGGCGCACAGCAAATTTACGGGCGAGAGCGCAATTTTTGCGGCTAGTCTGGCCGCGCTGCGCTTGAGTCCGGGCGGCGTAAGTAATACGGTGGATCGTCCAAGGGGGAGATGAGCATGCTGCGGCGCCTGCTTTTCTGTTGTGCTTTTGCTGTCGCGGGTTTCGCGGCCGCCACATCATTGAGTCTCGACAGCGGTTCGAGTGCCTCCGCGTCCCCGGACGTCATCAATGGTGGATCTCTCGCCGCCAAGGCTGTTGTGACTCGAGTCGTTGACGGCGACACGCTCGACGTCCGGCTCAGCAACGGAACGCGCGACCGGGTGCGCATCCTCGGCATCGACTCACCGGAGATGAGGCCGAAAGAACGTTGCGCAAACCAGGCCACCGAGGCCGCCCGTCGGCTTGCCCAGGGCAAGACGATAGCTCTCGTCACGGATCGGACACAGGCGACGCGGGACCGGTACAAGCGGCTGTTCGCCTACGTTACGCTCCCGGGCGGCTCGGATCTCGGCCGCCGGCTCCTCACCACGGGCCACGCGAAGGTGTACGTCTTCGGCGGCCGCCCGTTCTTGCGCGTCAACGCGTACCGCGCCGCAGAGAAGAACGCCCGCGGGAGCGGCTTCGGACTCTGGGGCAACTGCTCGACAGTGGCAGTCGTTCCCGTGCCCTTGCCACCCGCACGACCTGCCCCGCCGATCAGTCCCACCCCGATCGCGCCCGTCGTGCCGACGATCCCGCCTACGGCCACCACAACGACCGGGACAACTACCACCGGAACGACAACAACCGGGACGACGGGAACGACAACAACCGGGACGACAACGACCACGCCGACACCACCCCCAACTACGACCACGACACCGACCACGCCTCCGCCTACGACGGCCCCGCCGAGCTACGCCTGTTCAAACGGCCTGGATGATGATCGTGACGGCAAGATTGACTATCCCGCAGACCCCGGCTGCACCAGTGCGAGCGACACCGACGAAGCCGATCCGCCCCCGCCACCTGCGAACTGCCATCCGTCATATCCAGACTTCTGCATCCCACCGCCGCCACCCGACAAGAACTGCGACGACTTCACCCAGAAGAACTTCACCGTCCGCCATGACGTGCCCGACCCAGATCCGCACCGACTCGACGGGAACAAAGACGGACGAGCCTGCGAGGGTTGACGGGACTACGCGCAGCTCTGCTGCTCGCCCTTAGCGGCGTCGCTGCCGCTCTGATCTTTGTGGCACCGGCCGGCGCGCACGGCAACTGGTTCGCTACGGCTGTCAAGGCCGGCTACGACATCGACCGCGCCAACTACGCGAACATCCAGGAAGCCCGCTGCTACGCGCCCGACGCCGAAGTCTGGAGCCGCGTCAGCGGTGTCCGCTACCAGTACTCGCAGGGCTTCAGGATGTGGAACCACTTCGCCTGCCGTCTCGTCACCCGGAACGGTGACGCTTGCTGGGTGGTGATGCACTCCACCGGGAAGAAGTGGTGGCAGTTCACGCTGTCCCGTTACCCGGCCCCCGATGGTGTCTCGTGCAGCCCATACGGCATCGGCCGCCGCCTCTATTAAGAGCCTCTAACAAAATGAACCTCGGAGGGCTCGGAAGCAGATCAGGGAGCAGGCGAGGCTGAGGAAGGCTTCGTGGATCTCGGCTTGGCGTTCGTAGCGGATGCGTAGGCGCCGATGTTGGTGTAGCCAGGAGAGGGTTCGTTCGACCACCCAGCGCTGACTGCCGAGACCCGAGCCGTGGGCTGTCTTGCGTCGTGCAATCAACGGCCTGATGCCCAGTGTGCGTAGTGCTTGCCGATGCGCCTGCGAGTCGTAGCCGCGGTCAGCGAGTAGCACAGTTGGTCTGCGTCGCGGTCTTCCGACGACTCCCCGGATCGCCGGGATCGCCTCAACGAGCGGCAGCAGTTGGGTGACGTCATGTGCGTTGGCGCCGGTGAGCAGGCAGGCGAGCGGGAGGCCGTTGGCGTCGGTGATCAGGTGGTGCTTGCTGCCGAGCTTGCGCCGGTCAACCGGACTGGGGCCGGTTTGATCGCCCCAAAAGCGCCCGCAGCGAGGCGGAGTCGCAGACAGCCCGGGAGAGTCAAGGCGCCCGGCGGCGCGAAGTTGGCAAGCAGGCGCTCGTGCAGTGCCTGGAACACACCTGCCTGTTGCCATTCCTTGAGGCGCCGCCAACATGTCATACCGGAGCCGTAGCCGAGCTCCTGCGGCAGCTGCTGCCAGGCGATCCCGGTGCGCAGCACGAACAGGATGCCCGAAAGGGTGCGACGGTCATCGAGCCGCTTCCGGCCCGGATGGTGGAAGCGACGCTTTCTGACCGGCAAGAGCGGCTCGACCAGCCGCAAGAGTTCGTCGTCGAGCAGTGCTATTGCCATCGGAGAACCTCCCGGTCCGAAAGGCTGATTCTCGTTGACGGCGAAGCCGTGGGCAGTAGGCTCCGCACGGATATGACGCTCTGCCCAAGCTGCGGTGCTTCGAATCGCGAAGGCCGGAAGTTCTGCGCCGAGTGCGGGAGTGCGTTCAGCGCTGCCTGTCAGGCATGCGGGGCTGCCAACCAACCCGAAGAGCGCTTCTGCGGCGAGTGCGGCGCGCCGCTGTCACCTGGGGCTATGGCCGGCATGGTGCCTGCCGCCCCGGTTCACGAGGCCCCTTCCGCCGAGCGCCGTCTGGTCTCCGTCCTGTTCGCCGACCTGGTCGGCTTCACGACGCTCTCCGAGTCGCGCGACTCGGAGGAGGTGCGCGAGCTCCTCTCGCGCTACTTCGACACCTGCAGCCGGCTCATCGGCCTCTACGGTGGCACGGTCGAGAAGTTCATCGGCGACGCGGTGATGGCGGTCTGGGGGACGCCGACGGCGACCGAGGACGACGCCGAGCGGGCCGTGCGCGCCGCGCTCGACCTTGTCACCGCCGTCTCGGCGCTCGGCGACGAGCTCGGCGCGCCCGAGCTCCGGGCCCGCGCGGGAGTCCTCACCGGCGAGGCCGCCGTCACGCTCGGCGCGGAGGGGCAGGGCATGGTCGCCGGCGACCTCGTCAACACGGCTTCGCGCGTGCAGTCGGTCGCCGACCCCGGCACGGTTCTCGTCGGCGAGTCGACGCGGCGCACCACCGAGCAGACGGTCGTCTACGAGGAGGCGGGCGCCTTCGAGCTGAAGGGCAAGGACGGGCTCGTGCCGCTCTGGAAGGCGCTGCGGGTCGTCTCGGGCGCCCGCGGCTCGCTCAAGTCGACCGGGCTCGAGGCCCCCTTCGTCGGCCGCGAGCGGGAGCTCCGCCAGATCAAGGATCTCTTCCACGCCTCCGCCGAGGAGCGGAAGGCCCAGCTCGTCTCCGTCACCGGCATCGCCGGGATCGGCAAGTCGCGCCTCGCCTGGGAGTTCTACAAGTACTTCGACGGTCTGCCCCAGCTCACGTACTGGCACCGGGGCCGCTGCCTCGCCTACGGCGAGGGCGTCACCTACTGGGCGCTCGCCGACATGGTGCGGATGCGCTGCCGGATCGTCGAGGACGAGGAGCCGGCCTCGGCCCTCCAGAAGCTGAGCTCGACGCTCGAGGAGCACATCGCCGACCCGGAGGAGCGGCGTTTCGTCGAGCCGCGGGTGGCCCAGCTGCTCGGCCTGGCCGAGCAGGAGGCGCGCGACAAGCAGGACCTGTTCGCGGCCTGGCGGCTCTTCTTCGAGCGGCTCGCCGACGTCTACCCGACCGTGCTCGCCTTCGAGGACATGCAGTGGGCGGACGAGAGCCTGCTCGACTTCGTCGAGTACCTGCTCGAGTGGTCACGCAACTCGCCCCTCTACGTGATCACGATGGCCCGTCCCGAGCTGCTCGAGCGCCGGCCGACCTGGGGCGCAGGGCATCGCAACTTCAGCTCGCTCTACCTCGAGCCGCTCTCGCCGAGCGCGATGGAGAAGCTCCTGACCGGGCTGGTGCCCGGCTTGCCGGAAGCGGTGCGCGAGCAGATCCTCGCACGGGCCGAGGGCGTCCCCCTCTATGCCGTCGAGACGGTGCGGATGCTGCTCGACCGCGGCCTGCTCGTGCAGGAGGGGCCGGTCTACCGGCCGGTCGGCGAGATCGGCTCGCTCGAGGTGCCGGAGACGCTGCACGCCCTGATCGCGGCGCGCCTCGACGGCCTCTCGCCCAAGGAGAGGCGCCTGCTCCAAGACGGGGCCGTGCTCGGCAAGACGTTCACGCGGGCCGGGCTCGCGGCTCTCTCCGGCCTCCCCGAGGCGGAGCTCGAGCCGCTCCTCGCCTCGCTCGTGCGCAAGGAGGTGCTCGGCGTCCAGGCCGACCCGCGCTCGCCCGAGCACGGCCAGTACGGGTTCCTCCAGGATCTCGTCCGCCACGTCGCCTACGAGACGCTCTCCAAGCGCGAGCGTCGCACCCGCCACCTCGCGGCGGCCGAGCACTTGACCGCCGCCTTCGCCGACGACGACGAGGTCGTCGAGGTCGTCGCCTCCCACTACCTCGCCGCCTATGAGACGGCGCCGGAGGCCGACGACGCGACCGAGATCAAGCAGAAGGCGCAGGCGATGCTCGCTCGCGCCGGCGAACGGGCAGGCTCGCTCGGCGCCGCGGCCGAGGCGCAACGCTACTTCGAGCAGGCCGCCGGGCTGACCGACGAGCCGCTTCGGAAAGCCGCCCTGCTCGACCAGGCCGGCGTGCTCGCCACCTACGCCGCCCAGCCCGAGCCGGCCGCCCGGCTGCTCGCCGAGTCGATCGCACTCTACGAAGCCGAGGGTGACACACACGCCGCCGCCCGCGTCTCGAGCAGGCTCGCCGAGGTGGAGTCTAACTCGGGCCAGCTCGATCAGGGCCTCGAGCGCATGGAGCGCGCCTTCGCCGTCATCTCGACGGACGAGCCGGACGGGGACCTCGCGCTGCTGGCGGCCCGGCTCGCGCGCGGGTACGCGTTTGCCGGCGATCTCGAGCGGGCGAGCGAGCGGGGCGAGCTCGCGCTCGACGTCGCCGAGTCGCTCGGATTGCCCGAACCGCTGACGCGCGTCTTCACCAGCAAGGCGCTCATCGCCGAATCCCGAGGGCATCCGCAGGAGGCGGTCGCCTACCTCGCGCAGGCGCTCGCGATCGCGCTCGAGCACGATCTTCCCGATCAGGCGACCTACATCTATCTCAACCTCTCGGACCGCTCCTTCCGGCGCGACCGCTACACCGATGCGCTCGGCTACCTTCAGCCCGCGCTCGCGCTCGCCCGCAGGCTCGGCAGCCGGCCACGCGAGTGGTCCTTGCTCGCCGAGTTGACCTACCCCCTCTACATGACCGGGCGCTGGGAGGAGGCGCTCGCCGCCCTCGAGGATCTGACGGAGGAGCAGATCCGCTCGGGGGCGATGTTCCTCAGCGTGCTCACCTCGGTGCTCGAGATCCACATCCACCGCGGTCAGCTCGAGCAGGCGCAGCGGCTCTACTCGCTGTTCTCGCGCCTCGAGACCTCGGCCGACCTCCAGGAGCAGGGCATCTACAGGGGCGCGACAGCGGCGCTGCGCCGTGCCGAGGGCCGCTTCGGCGAGGCACTCGAAGCGGGCGCGGCGACCGTCGAGCTCGCGCGAACCGTCGGAGCCGGCCACCAGCTCGTCAAGCAGGGCCTCGTCGAGGCGATCGAGGCGGCACTCGCGCTCGGCGAACGGGAGAAGGCCGGGGAGCTGCTCGCGACAATCGAGAAGCTCCCGCCGGGGCTCCGGCCGCCGTACCTCGAGGCGCAGGCACACCGCTTCCGGGCGCGGCTGGACGGAGACGAGGCGGGCTACAGGACCGCGGCCGGCCGTTTCCGAGAGCTCGATGTCCCGTTCTGGCTCGGGGTCACGCTGCTCGAGCACGGCGAGGAGCCGGGCCTCGCCGAGGCGCGCAAGATCTTCGAGCGGCTCGAGGCGACGCCCTGGCTCGAGCGAGTCACAGCGGCTGCCGCCGAGCACCAGACGCACGTCCCCGCATGACAGGACCGCAGACGGAATTATCTGGCAGTGCCGGAGATCATTCTGTTACAGCTTCTAAGTCTCGGATGAGCGGAATGCGCGCATCGTTCGTCGGATAGTCAGAACAAACACATCTTCGCACCCTTGCACCCGCCCCTGCTGGAGTTCGTGCGGGTTGCGAGACAAGTACAGCGACGGCCCTTGCCCAACCGGCCGTGCCGATACCAGGCGTAGATGGCTGGAAAGACGCAGACGGTGGAGGAACGGGATCACTACGTTCGCGTGGCGACTGCGTCGGCGCGCTTGGACTGCAGCCCGCGGATGGTGAAGGCTGGTGCTCCAGGGGCAGCTCGTCGGCCTCAGGTTCGGCGAGAGGGGCCACTGGAGAGTCAGCACGCGCTCGCTGGACGAGCTCATCGCTCGGAGCTGCCGAAGAGCCTGTACTGGCACCCACGCGCGACACACACGCCGCAGCAAGGGACCGCGGTCGACTTCGGCGAGCTGTCGCCGCCGATCTCCTTCGACGAGACCGAGGTCTCGTCGAAGGAGGTCGCCGAGGCTGAGCGGCAGTTCGCCGACGCGGCGCTCCAGGTGCCCGAGAAGGATCGGCTACGGGTCGCATGGCCGGCGGGCCCGCTGCTCGATCAGGGTCAACACCGATTGTTGACCCGGATTCGGCTGAACTCCCCGGGAGTATTGCCAATACCCTCACGAGAAGGCCCGGACCGGGCCGAACTGACCCGAGAACCCGGCCAGGTTCCCCGCGATTTGACTTGACACCGACTCCGGCGGAATCAGCCGATGACGAGATCGCTGACGGCGAGCGACGGAAGCCGGAAGAGGGACGCGAGGAAGCCGGCCGCGGCCCGGACGGCGAGCAAGAGACGCCGAGGCACCGCGTCCAGTCAGCCTCCCACCGGCGCGTCGCCGCCGAACGGGCTGACGCTCAGGTACTTGAAGCCGGTGTCGACGGCGAGGGTCACGATCACCGCGTCGGGGCCGAGCCGCTCAGCGAGGCGGTGCGCGCCGACAACGTTCGCCCCACTCGAGATCCCGGCGAAGATCCCCTCCTCGCTCGCGAGCCGGACCGTCATCTCGATCGCCTCGTCGTCCTCGATCGGCTCGACGTGGTCGACCTTCTCGGGAGACCAGTGCGGCATCACGAACCCCGTCCAGCCCTGAACAAGGAACGGGCCCTGAGCGCCGCCGCTGATCGCGGCCGAGCCCGCAGGCTCGTGCGCCTGAATGAACACACCGCGAGGCTTGAGCGCATCGGAAACGCCCATCAGCGAGCTCGCCGTGCCCATTCCGTGGCAGAACGCGGTAACGCGCTCCTCGCTCTGGTCCCAGATCTCGCGCCCGAGCCGGTCGCGGTGATCCGGGATGATGTACGGGTTGTTGAACTGGTCGGTCGCGTAGTGCCCAGGCCTGTCCGCGAGCTCGGCGGCGCGCGCGACCATGTTCCGAATGTCCTGCGAGGTGACCTTCGGCCGCCCCTCGACGGACGCAACGACGTCGACCTCAGCCCCAAGTGCCCGCATCAGCTGGAAGCGCTCCTCGGTGAAGCAGTCGGCCATCACAATCAGAGCCCGAAACCCCTTCGCCCGGCAGACGAGCGCCAGCGCCGGCCCGGTGCTCCCACCCGTGTACTCGACGACGGTCTCGCCGGGCGAGAGCAGCCCGTCCCGCTCGGCACCCTCGATCATCGCGAGCGCCATCCGGTCCTTCATCGACCCGGTCGGGTTGCGGTACTCGAGCTTCAGCCAGAGTTCGGCGCCATTAGCCGGCGCGCAACGGCGCAGACGCACAAGGGGCGTGTTCCCGATCGCGTCGAGAATCGACTCCACGACGCAATCATCCCGGACCCGCTTCGGCGCCGCACGGGGCATGCCTGAGTGTTCGGGGACCAGGAGGCCCGATTGGCCCGAAGCGTCCGTCTCGCCCAGCGGCGCTTGCGGTCGCCCTGACCACGGGCACTGGGAAAGGTGCTTCCGATGCACGCAGCGCGTACGCAAAGGCCTCGTCGAGGAGTTCGCCGGCGAGGCGCTCCAGGTGCCCGAGAAGGATCGGCTACGGGTCGCATGGCCGACGGGCCCGCTGCTCGATCCGGCGGCGAGGAAGCGCGTGGGCGAACGGATCTCGCGGGAGCGTGCCGAGGAGGCGCAGTTGCGCGCGGCCGGGTTACTCGACGACGACAGGAAGGCGACGTAAGCAATGAACAAGAACTTGAAGAGGCGCGCAGAGGACGTTGCGAAGGCTGAGCGCGAGCTGGAGGAGATCGAGAACACCCTGCTGAGGCTGGAGGAGGAGACGCGCGCCGTCCTCGCCCGCGTTGGCGCCAACCTCCTCGCCGGAGCGATTAGCGAGCCTGAGGCCGACCGGCTGCGCGAGCAGGCCGAGGGCGAGCTCGTCCGGCTGCGCCGACGGGCCGACGTGCTCCGGCAGGCGCTGCCCGAGTTCGTCGCCAGACGCGAAGCCGCCGAGGAGGCTGAGCGCGCAAGCAAGGTCGAGAAGAGGCGCGACGAGCTACGCCACGCAGTCGCGAACCGCGAACGCGCGCTACGTCAGTTCGCCGCCCGCACCCGCGAGGTCAACGCCGCGGCCGCAGAGGTCGGAAGGCATCGCGAGTTCGTCAACGTGTGCGTGGAGGCGCCCGAAGCGATGCGTCCATCGGAACCACGGCAGGCACAGCGTTCGGCGGCCGGCCCGCCGGAATTTCTCGTGGATGTATCCCTCTTCGCCTCCAAAACCGCGGAAACGCGGATTGAAGCCCAGCCACGCAGAGCGACGACAACTGAACGCCCCGAGGCCTTGCATCGGTATCTCGAACGGCTCAGAGCTCGGATCGAGCCCGCGTGGGTCAACAGCCCACGTTCCCCACATCTGAGCTCTCCATTCCGCGTCGAAGTGCGTGCCGAGGTTCTCCAAGTCGTCGTAGATCATCGGACCTTGCAAGAGATCGTCGCAGTCGGGGTTGACACGATAGAACGCCCGTAGACGGCGGAGCGAATCTCACTCGAGACCGCACGTTGGCTCGCCCGCGCGCTCGGCAAGGAACCGCCCGGCATGGTCTCCCGGGCAGGGGGCTTCCCGCCCGAGCAGTAGGTAGCTTCGAACACGCAGTGAACGACGAAGAGGGCCGGAGCGATCCGGCCCTCTTCTCGTTCCGGGGCACGTCAGCAACCGTCTGAGCGGCTTTCGGCCTCACCCGATCCGGGACAGCCCGGCTGGCGAACCAGCGTCGTAAGCAGTCCTGCAACTGTCCAGGAAGAGGGAAGATGACGAAAGGAATCCTTGCGGTCGTAGCAATTCCTGCGATCGCCCTAGTGGCCGTTGCCGCGGCCGTCGTCGGTTCCGGCCCGAGTGCCGGTACCGCGTCGAGCCACCGTGAAGCTCCACTGATCTCGGAAGACCCGAGCGCAGACAACACCGATCTCTTCGCGTTCCGCAGCCTCGATGCCGCGGACAAGCTGACGATCATCTCGAACTGGATCCCCGCCGAGGATCCGGCCGCCGGCCCGATGTACTACGAGTTCTCGCCGTCGGCTCGCTACAACATCCACATCGACAAAAACAGCGACGGTGTGCCGGATGTGACCTACCGCGCTCAGTTCCGCAAGAGCCAGCCGGTCGCGTTCCTCCGGGCCACCGCCCAGCCGTACACGCTGACGCGGATCTCGGGTGGCAATTCCCAGGTCGTCGTCAACGGCATGACGCCGCCGAACAACATCGGCCCGCGCACCACTCCGGGCTATCGGCAGCTCGCCGCCAAGGGCGTCTTCGACGTCGCGGGCGGCGGTAAGGCGTTCGCCGGCCAGCGTGAGGACGCGTTCTTCGCCGACATCGGCGCGATCTTCGACTCCGTCGGCTTCCGCCGTGGGACCGGGAGCACCGGTGGCGGCAAGGACTTCTTTGCCGGCTATGGCGTTCACTCGCTCGCGCTCCAGATCCCGATCTCGGAGATCGACACCCCGAGCCACGTCGTCGGCATCTGGTCGTCGACGGAGCGTCAGCAGCTCTCCGTCCGGACCGTGAACAAGAAGGTCACGTTCCGCGTCAAGATCAACGGCAAGTTCCGCAACATCGTCAAGACGGTCAAGACGCAGATCTCGTCGCGTCCCTACGTCCAGGTCTCCCGGATCGGCAACCCCCTCTTCAACGAGCTGATCGTGCCGACCGAGCGCAAGGACGAGTGGAACCGCGGCACCCCGGTCAGCGACGCGAAGTTCGTCAACTTCGTTCGCGAGCCGATCCTGGCCGCCCTGATCAACAAGCTCTACCCGGGCGTCGTCAACGCGCCCGAGAAGGATCGCGACGATCTCGTCGAGGTGCTCCTGACGGGCGTCCCGAAGCTGAACTTCACCGGCACCAAGCCGCTCGACCTGCTCCGGATCAACCTCTCGACGCCGCCCACCGCGGCCGACAAGGTTTCCCGGCTGGGCGTGCTCGGCGGGGATCTCGCCGGTTACCCCAACGGCCGTCGCCTCGGCGACGACGTGATCGACATCGCCGAGATGGCGGTTGCGGGTGCCCTCAAGGGCAACGCTCGCGCGAAGGCCCTCGGTGACGGGGTCGATTCCAACGACGTCCCCGCGCTCGGGTTCTTCCCGTACGAGAACGACCCCTTCAGCGGGTTCGACAACACGAAGGGCCAGCAGAAGCCTTGAGGCACCGGCTTCTCCTGGGAACCGCGGCGGCGATTGCCGTCGCCGCCGCGGCCCTCCTCGGGGGTGTCTTTCGGGACTCCTCCACCGCAGGCGGAATCGCGCCGCGAGTTGCCTCCGAGCAGCTCGCGGCCGGTTTCGCCTCCGGCGACACGACGTCCCTCGTAACGCAGCTCCAGGCCGAGGTTCGCGCTCGCCCGGACGACGGCGAGAAGGCCGCGCTCCTCGGGCTCGCCTATCAGCAGCGGGCGCGCGAGACCGGCGATGCGAGCTACTACGTCAAGTCCGGCCAGGTGCTCCGGCGCGCGATCGCGACGGCACCGAACAACCTGCTCGCGGTGAACGGGCTCGGAGCACTTGCGCTCGCCCAGCACCGCTTTCGCGACGCCCACGCGCTCGGTCTCCGGGCGAAGAAGATCTCCCCCACGACCGCCCGGAGCTACGGCGTGATCGGCGACGGACTGCTCGAGCTCGGTCGTTACGACGAGGCCTTCGCCGCGTTCGACGCGATGACGCGCCTCCGCCCTGGTCTCGCCTCCTACTCGCGCGTCTCCTACGCCCGCGAGCTCCTGGGCGACATCGACGGCGCCGAGGAGGCGATGCAGCTCGCCCTCGACACGGCGGCCGGACGCCCCGAGCCCACCGCGTGGACACTCGTCCAGCTCGGCAAGCTCTCCTGGGGTCGAGGCCGGCTGGACGCGGCCGCACGGCTGTACCGCGAGGCGCTCCGCGTCAACTCCGGGTACATCTACGCGCTCGACGCGCTCGCGCAGGTGGAGGGTGCCCGCGGCCACTACGGCAGAGCGATCGCGCTCGAGCGCCAGGCCGTGGCCGCCGTCCCGCTTCCGCAGTTCGTCGCCCAGCTGGGCGATCTCCTCGTCGCCGCCGGGAAGCCGGCCGAGGCGCAGGAGCAGTTCCGGCTCGTCGGCGCGATCGAGCAGCTGCAAATCGCGAACGGCCTCAAGATCGACCTCGAGAGCGCCCTCTACCGCGTCGACCATGGGATCCGCCTGCCAGAGTCGCTGGCGCTCGCCCGCCGCGCTCGGGCCGCCCGGCCCTCGATCCTCGGTGACGACGTGCTCGCGTGGGCGCTGGCTCGCAACGGTCGCTGCGCCGAGGCGCGCGACGCGTCGGAGCGCTCGCTCAGGCTCGGCCGCCAGGACGCCACCTTCCTCTTCCACCGCGGGATGATCGAGCGCTGTCTCGGCAACGAGGACACGGCGCGCGACTGGTTCTCGCGGGCGCTCGATCTGAACCCCCACTTCTCGCTCCGCTGGGCTCCCGTCGCGCGCAAGGCCGTCGCATGAAGCGTCTACTCGTCGCGCTCGCAGCGCTCACCGTCCTAGCCCTTCCGTCCGCGGCGCAGGCGCACCCGCTCGGCAACTTCACGATCAACCACCACACGACGATCGAACTCTCGGGCGATCGCATCTACGTCCGCTATGCGCTCGACCTCGCCGAGATCCCGACGCTTCAGATCGGCAAGCGCGTCCAGGCGTCGGGTTTCGCGGCCGAGACCGCGCGGCGGCTCGAGCTTCGGGTCGACGGGAAACCCGCGACGTTGCGCGTCGTCGAGCACCGCAGCAGCGAGCGGCCGGGCGCCGGCGGACTGAAGATTCTGCGCTTCGACGCGATCTACGCGACCGACGCGACGGGCACGAAGCTCTCGTTCCGGGACCGCAACTTCGAATCGCGGATCGGCTGGAAAGAAGTCGTGATCGCGCCCGAGCACGGCGCGAGGCTGGGCGGCTCGAGCGTCCCGTCGAAGAGCCAGAGCGACGAGCTCCGCACCTACCCCGCCGACCTCCTTCGCTCGCCGCTCGACGTCTCCAGCGCAACTGCGTCCTTCGAGCTCGGAGCCGAATCGGCTCCTGCGCCCGCGATCGGGCAGGCGGCGGAGGCCGAGCAAAAGGGCGGCGGCTTCGAGGCTCTGATCTCTCGCGGCGAGCTCTCGCTGCCCGTCATCCTGCTCTCGCTCCTGATCGCGGCCTTCTGGGGAGCCGCGCACGCGCTCACCCCCGGGCACGGGAAAGCAATCGTGGCGGGCTACCTCGTCGGGACGAAGGGCCGCCCGGTCGACGCGTTCCTCCTCGGCGGCGTCGTCACGATCACGCACACCGCCGGAGTCTTCGCGCTCGGCTTCATCACACTCCTGCTCTCGCAGTTCATCGTTCCCGAGACGCTCTACCCCTGGCTGACGCTCGTCTCCGGGCTGCTCGTCGTCGCCGTGGGCGCCTCGGTGCTGTTCAGCCGCTTCCGCGGGCGAAACCGCGACGGACACGCGCATTCGCACGGTCACGGCCACTCACACGGCCACTCGCACGCGCACGGCCACTCGCACGGTCACACCCACGACCACGGGGTGCGCACGGACCGGCGCGGGATCATCGGCGTCGGCCTCGCAGCGGGCCTCCTGCCCTGCCCCTCGGCGCTCGTCGTCCTGCTCAGTGCGATCGCGCTCCACCGCGTCGGCTTCGGCCTTGCCCTGATCGTCGCCTTCAGCGTGGGGCTCGCCGCCACCATCACCACGATCGGGCTGATCGCCGTGCTCGCAAAGAAGGCTTTCAGCCGATTCTCGTTCGAGGGCCGCCTGATTCGGTTGCTTCCGGCAGCGAGCGCGCTCGTGATCCTGACTGTCGGAGTCGTCCTTACCGTCAAAGCAATTCCGGGGGTGCTCTAGATGTTTGGACTCGACGATTGGATCGCAGGCTTCTCGGACGGCTCGTCGCTCTGGCTCGTGGTGCTCGTCGGCGTCGTCCTCGGGCTCCGGCACGCAACCGATCCGGATCACCTCGCGGCGGTGACGGCGTTGATCGCCTCGAACCGCGAGCGCTCGGGCCGCGCGGCGGCCCGGCTCGGCGCCGCCTGGGGACTTGGGCACGCAACGACGCTCTTCATCTTCGGACTTCCGATCGTGGTCTTCAACCGCTACCTCCCCGAGCGCGTCCAGCAGGTCGCCGAGACGGCCGTGGGTGTCCTGATCGTGCTGCTCGCGATCCGCCTGCTCAGCCGCTGGCGCGCCGGCTACTTCCACGCGCACATCCATGAGCACGACGGCGACAGCCACGTCCACCTGCACAGTCACGCCACGAGCGCGACGCACGAGCACCCGCACCCCACCAAGACGCGAACTCCCTTCGGCGCCTTCGGGATCGGCCTCATTCACGGGATGGGTGGCAGCGCCGGCGTCAGTCTGCTTCTCCTTGCCTCGATCGACTCCCGGCGGCTCGCCGTTGTCGCTCTCGTCCTGCTAGCCGCCTTCACCGCCGTCTCGATGACGATCGTGACGACGGGCTTCGGGGCGACCCTCTCGACCTCGCAGGTCCGCCGCAGTTTCAACCGCCTCGCCCCGGTCCTCGGCGTCACGAGCCTCGCCTTCGGGATCTGGTACGGCGCCGCCGTCTGGAGCCTCGCGCCCTATCCGTTCTGAGTTTCTTCACGGCTCGCGCGGGTACCCGTGACTCCCCCTGGAGGTCACACATTATTCGCCGGATCGATCGCATCGCCACCGAGCTGCCGCCGCCCTCCGATCCTGACCCGGCTGGAGCCGCGGCGGCGCAAGAGCTCCTGGGCGCTCGCTTCGGCGAAATGTCCACGTTCCTGAACTACACGTTCCAGTCGTTCAACTTCCGGACCGCCAGGGAGCGCGGCCGTTCTACGACCTCGTCGCGAACATCGCTGCCGAGGAGTTCGGTCACGCTCGAGCTCGTCGCCGCCGCGATCAACACGATGCTCACCGGCGCAAGCCCCACGAACGGGAAGGCGCCGAAGGCGGTCCTCGCCGGGCTGAAGGGAGTCGGCAATCCTCATCACTTCCTCGTCGGCGGGGCAGGGTGCCCTGCCGCAGAACTCGCGGGGGCGGCCCTGTTCTCCCCCAAGGACTACCTGGAGCTCGCGGCCGTCTTCAATGGCCCCCATCCTGAGACGGGCGAGGACCTCGTCGTCGTCGACGAGGCTCCCGAAGGCGTCCCTGCGTACGACCTGCCCGCTCAGACGGCTGTCTTCGCCCCCGATTACGCACCGGAGGACATCGCGGCGATCGCCGAGAGGCTCCGCAAGATGCGGCGCTGCGTGACGTCGTGGCGGTTGCCGTCGGTATCGGTTGTGAACGGCCTACGGATCGGCGCGAGACAATCGACGAGGGCGCGGCGCGGCGCCGGTGGCGTTGGCCTGTTACGCGCCGTGCCTCCCAAGACGAGAACAAGGGTTAGGGGTGGTGCCCTGGGATTAAAGGTAGGGGTGGGGGTGCTCTCGAGGGAACAGCGGGGGCAACCCAACGGCGACGTTCGATCCCGTCGCCCCCTGACGGGCTGAACCGATCGGCACGCCTCGAAGGGTCAGGTTCACACCACGTAAGCCGCCGCGGCCGACTCGACACGAACGAGATGTGCGGAGTGAGTTGACCGAGCAGCGCGAGGCGCACGAGGTTGCGGCTCGGCGCCGCGAACCAGCTCGTGGAGCATGGCTTCCCGCACCGCCTGGCCGTAAGTCATTGCCACGAGGGGTGCCTCGATCTCCACGCGTTGATCGAACTGGCGGAGCGCGGCTGCCCACCGGCGGTAGCGGTACGCATCTTGGCTCCGTCCGACGAGGGGGCGGACGCGGCCTGAGCTCCGTTACGCTCTCGATCATCGAGCCGGCACACCGGGTCACTCAGCAAGCGGTGACTGAGAAGTCGCCTGGCACGCCAAGGCTCCTCGACGAGGAGTCGCGGGAGTGGCTGCGCTCGCTGCGCTCGGACGGTACGGCTCGGAACGAGGCGGTGGGGCGCCTGCACGCCCTGCTTCTGCGGGCTGCCCGCTTCGAGGTCGCCCGCCGCCGCCCGGCGCTGCCGTACCTGCGCGGGAACGAGCTGGACGACATCGCTTTCGAGGCCGCCAACGACGCTCTCATCAGCGTGCTCGCGCGGCTGGACGACTTCCGCGGCGCCAGCCGCTTCACGACCTGGGTCTACAAGTTCGCCCTGCTCGAGGCCGCCGTCAAGCTGCGCAGGCGCGCCTGGCAGGGCCGCGAGGTTCCGCTCGAGCCCGAGACGTGGAGCCTGTTCTCGAGCACCGGTCTCGAGCCCGACGCAGCGGCCGAGCAGGGCGAGCTACTGACGGCGATCCAGAGCGCGATCGTGGAGGTCCTGACACCGCACCAGCGGCGCGTGCTTGTCGCACTGACGCTCAACGGCGTACCCATCGACGTCCTCGCAGACCGCCTGAGTACGACGCGCGGCGCCCTCTACAAGACTCTGCACGACGCACGCCGGAAGCTGCGCCGGCACCTGGAGGAGTCCGGACTCTCGCTCGGCCCATGGTTGTCGGAGACCAGCTGATGGAGCGACCCGATCTCACGCAGGCGCTCGGCCGCCTGCTCGGCCCGGCCGAGCCGGAGGTCGGCTGTGAGGTGTGCTTCGACGAGCTCGACCGTTACGTCGAGCTCGAGCTGGCCGGAGAGGACGCCGACGCGGCGATTCCCGGCCTGCGCGCGCACCTCCACGGCTGCCCGGCCTGCCGCGAGGAGCACGAGAGCCTGCGCGCGCTCGTCGCCGGCGAGCAGGCTCTGTAGCTCCCGGGGGCCGTAGATTGGGCAGGTACGCTCCCGACCGGCTCCAGTTCGAGCGCTTGCCGGCGGAGGAAATGGCTTGCCGGAGCGCCGAGTTCCTCGCCCTCATGCGGCGACGGCGATCGGTACGGCAGTTCAGCACCGAACCGGTGCCGCGTGCGCTGATCGAGAACGCCATCCGCACTGCCGGCACTGCACCATCGGGCGCTAACCAGCAGCCGTGGACGTTTGTCGCGGTCTCGGATCCGGAGGTCAAGGCCGCGATCCGCGTCGCCGCCGAGCGGGAGGAGGAGCTCCTCTACCGGGAGCGCGCGAGCGAGGAGTACCTCGAGGCGATCGAGCCGATCGGGACCGACTCCCTGAAGCCGCACATCACCGAGGCGCCCTCGCTGATCGTCGTCTTCGAGCAGCCGTGGGGCCTCGACGGGCACGGCAAGAGGAAGAAGCACTATTACGTCCGCGAGTCGGTCGGAATCGCCGTCGGGTTCCTGCTCGCGTCGCTGCACAGCGCCGGACTCGCGACGCTTACGCACGCTCCCTCGCCCATGGGGTTTCTGAAGGAGATCCTTGGTCGGCCTGAGAACGAGCGGCCCTTCCTGCTCATTCCCGTCGGCTACCCCGCGGCCGACGCTACCGTCCCGTCGCTCGCGAAGAAGTCGCTGCGCGAGATCGCCGAGTTCGTCGACGCGAGTCGATGACATCGATCGTTCGATGAACGTCGAGGCCGTCTCGACAATCGCGCACACCCCCGCAGGCGGTCTTCGAATTTCGCGCCGATCCCTGCAATCACGGCGCCTCGAGCACGCGTTCGTCGAGCTAAGCCGCTTAAAGGGCGGGATCTCGAGAGCCCGAACCAGCGGCTACGTCCGAATCAAGCGCCTGCTTCGGTCGCACGCGTCTGGCGCGGACGAGAGTGCTGGTGGCCGGCTGAGGGCTGAGGGCTGAGGGCTGACGAACGGTGCCACTTCGAGGAACGGCTCCGTCACGAAGAGACCTTCTTTGGCGCGTGTCCGCTGAGCTGCTGCCATGGCCATAGTCCCTCGAGCTCGAGCTCGAGCTCGAGCTCGAGGGTGAAGCTCAGGAAGGTTCGAACGGCGACGATGATCACGAGCACGACGACACTGCGGAACGTGGGCGACACTGCAACGGTTCGGATGATGTCGGCAGCGACGAGGAATTTGAGGCCCAGCAGGATCGCGCGGCCGATGCCTTGGCGGTAATGCCGGAGGCGATCCACCCCTTGGCTCTCGTCCCGCCGCAGTCCGAAGACGATCAACGTGTAGGCGACGCCGAGAGTGATGGCCGCAACGCCGGCCCCGTCGATCACCTTCCCTGCAAGCTCCACATGTCCGCAAACGTCATCCCGCTTCCGCCTTTCCTCCTCCGCTTTCCCGGTGCGTCCCGACCTCGACAACGCGGTCGTTTCACCGGCACGCCAGGCGAGACGGACTCGAGCTATTCGGCGGCGCCGCCCCTTTATCCAGAGGGGTTGACCACCTCGTCCTTCCGGGCGACGATCGCACCGAGGACTTCGTGCTGCTCGCGCTCGGGCACGTTGAAGTGGGCGAGCGCGCGCTGGATCTCGGCCCCTACCTCGTCGAACTCCTCGGAAGTGATGTGGAGATGCTCATGCGCCTGATCCAGCGGTTTCCCGGTGTACTCGAACGGGCCGCCGGCCGCTGCAGAAACCCACAGCGTCCGCATGAACTTGAGGCTCGGCAGGTTGCCGTTGTCGTTCCATTCCTTCAGCGCAGGATTTACGTTGAGTTTCGGGTTCGTGATGATGTGATCGCTGAAGCGATCGACGACCAATGCGATCGCGTCGACCCCTCCCAGCCGTTCGTACAGCGTCTGCTCCTTCACGGTTCCTCCTCTTCCTTCCGCCGGTCCGGCAGCGTGGTCGTGCTGAACCTACGCGTCCGTCGTCGCACACGCAGTGAGAGTTCTCACAGGGCCGAGCCGCGTCTCAGGTGTTCTCACGGAACGAGCGTCTCGGGCGCGACGAGCAATCGGTACGACCGACCATCACGGCGAACGAAGTCCTCCCGCTCGAGAACGTCCAGCGCGCGTGTCACCGTCTCCCGGGCAGAGCCGACCATCTCGGCAAGCAACTCGTGCGTCAGCGGAAACTGCACATGAACGCCGTCGGGTGCGTCCCGCCCATGGTCGCCGGCGAGCTGCATCAGCTTGCGGCGCACGCGATCCGTGTGGCGGATATCGGCGAGGGCGAGGATCGTCGCAGACTTCTGGCGGAGGGTCGACTCGATGAGTTCCACTACGATTTGCGCTCCCTCCGGCACCTCGAGCAGCTGACGGCGTATGGACTCCGGGACGACGGTGACGAGCGAGCCGACGAGCGCGACAGGGTTTCGCCTCTTGCGAGTGGCGGCAGCAGCGTGCCCGCCGCCCCGTAGCAGCTGACGACGCGGCGTCCGGACGCGCCCGCCGTTCGCACGACGACGAAGCCGTCTTCGACGAGGATGAAGGCGCCGTTCGGCAACGACGTGGGCGTGAGCGAGGCGTCCGCGGCGAGCTCGCGGCTCGCGCAGCGCGCGAGGAATTCCTCGGCCCTTGTCCTCGCCTCGTCGCTGCGGAAGCCGGTGAGCAGCGTGCTGACGCGCGTCGAATGCCGCATGCCTGTCTTCGCGTGGGCCTGAGGCGGAACTTTGGGCAAGCACGAGGTCATTGCTCACGTGAGTGAGAGCCTTCGGCGATCTCTTACTGGCGAGGGTGGACGCGCGGCGCTGGCGTACGCGCAGGTAACAGGTAAGGAGATCCGGCGCGCGGACGCTAACGATTCGACCACGCATCCCGTGCTAGGAGACGAAATGCCAGCAGAACCAACCTACGTCGTCGTCGGCGCGAGCCTTGCGGGCGCGCGAGCAGCCGAGGCGCTGCGCGAGCAGGGCTTCGACGGCCGCATCGAGCTGATCGGGGCGGAGGCCGAGCGGCCCTACAATCGGCCGCCACTCTCCAAGGGCTTCCTGCTCGGCGAGACACCTCGCGACAAGGTCTTCGTGCACGCGGAGAGTTTCTACGCGGACAATGAGATCGAACTGCGACGCGCGACGACCGTCGAGGCGATCGACACGTCGAGCGGTGAGGTCGTCCTCGCGGGCAGCGAGAGATCGCGTTTCGATCGCCTGCTGCTCGCGACCGGCGCGGAGCCACGGCGCCTCTCCGTGCCGGGCGCCGGTCTCGACGGCATCCTCTACCTGCGTGACCTCGACGACGCCGAGCGTCTGCGCGACCGGATCGAGCAGGGCGGACGGGCGGTCTTCATCGGCGCCGGCTGGATCGGGGCCGAGGTCGCGGCGGTCGCCAGGGAAACAGGCCTCGAGGTGACGATCGTCGAGCGGGGCTCCGTTCCCCTGGAGCGCGTCCTCGGACGAGAGGTCGGGGCGGTCTTCGCCGACCTCCACCGCGAGCACGGCGTCGACTTCCGTTCGGGAACGACGCTCGAGGGCTTCGAGGGAAACGGCTCGGTCGAGAGGGTGCGGACGACCGACGGGAGGCAGATCGAAGCCGACGTCGTCGTCGTCGGGATCGGTGTGATCCCGCGCACCTCGCTCGCCGAGCAGGCCGGCATCAGGGTCGAGAACGGGATCCTCGTCGACGAGCACCTGCAGACGAGCGTCCCGGGGATCTTCGCCGCCGGCGACGTCGCCAATGCTCGCCACCCCCTCTACGGCCAGCACCTCCGCTTCGAGCACTGGAGCAACGCGCGCTACCAGGGACCGGCAGCGGCGGCGAGCATGCTCGGAGGAGGCGATCCCTACGGGCGCATCCCCTTCTTCTTCTCCGAGCAGTACGACGTCGCGGTCCGGTACTCGGGGTACGCGGCGCGTTGGGACGAGGTCGTCTTCCGCGGCGACCCCGCGACACGCGAGTTCATGGTCTTCTGGCTCGCGGACGGGCGCGTGCTCGCCGGGATGGACGTCAATGCCGGCGAAGGCCGGGAAGCCGTTGAGGCGCTGATCCTTGCGAGCAAGGAGATCGACCGGGCGAGGCTCGCCGACCTGAGCGTGCCGCTTGCGACCGCGATCTCCGAGCCGGTGGCGCGCGGGCGAAGGTCGCGTGGGAATCCTCTTGCGGCGGCGACGGGCTTCGTGGCGGACGGCCTCAACTTCACGCGGCGCTTCGTCGGCGACCGCCTGAGCACGGCGGAGGCGATGCCTGTCGACGAGCTGGCCGACGGCGAAGCGAGGATCTCGAGCGTCGACGGCGCCAAGGTGGCCGTGTACAAGGACGAGACCGGCTCGATCCACGCCGTCTCGCCGGTGTGCACCCACATGCGCTGCCTCGTCGACTGGAACGCCGTCGAGAAGACGTGGGACTGTCCCTGCCACGGCTCCCGCTTCGACGTCGACGGCCATGTGCTGGAAGGGCCTGCGAAGCGCGATCTGGAGCCAAAGGAAGTGCCTCCGGGCAGCGCCCGATGAGCGCGGGAAGCAGGCGAGCGCTTCCCGACAAGCGCCGATTGACGACCGCACTCGGCCGCTACTTCGTGAACCCGCTGGTGAGGCGGGCGATCGAGCTCGGGGTGGGACCGCCGGCCTATGCGATCCTGGAGACGGTCGGCCGCAAGACGAGCGAGCCGCGACGGACGCCGGTCGGCAACGGCCTCAAAGGCGACACGTTCTGGATCGTGGCCGAGCACGGCCGGCGCGCCGGCTACGTGCGCAACATCGCCGCCAACCCGCGCGTGCGCGTCAAGGCCGGCGGCCGCTGGCGATGCGGCGAGCGTCTTCGGCGCACTCCTCGGACTCCGAGCGAGGAGGGCGCTTCAGCCTCGTCCCAGCCGTCCCCTTCACGAGCACCCGTCGCTACCGGCGCGACGAACGGGCTTCCCTTCTTCATCTCGGGGACGCAGGCCCTCGCCGTCCCCATGCCTTTTCGGCGTGTGTAACGCCTCGAGCAACGCTGCTCGCACCCACCGCTCGTCGGGCTCGCCGGCGAGGCCGGTCGAGGTTCGGTACATGCGGCAGGAGTACGTGAAGGCCGCTCGCTCGTCAGCCCCCGGCTCGACGTCTCTCCCGTTGACGCGTATCGTCGGCGAGCCAAGAAAGCGGACGCGCTCGGCTGCGGCGACATCGGGGACGTCCACCAACCGCAGATCCGCGCTGATTGCAAGCTCGTCCGCGACGCGTTCGACCAGGGCGCGGGCTCGATCGTGGTTGGGACAGCCTTGGAAAGAGAGGATCTCGACCACCGGTTCGACCGCCACGCTGCCCGCTCTTCCCCTGGGCGGCGACGGGAAACCAAGCCGCAGAAGATCGAGCCCGACTACCCGCTCCTCGAGCGGGCTCGACGACCGAGAGTACAGCGCCGGCTGGGACTTCCCGGGCCGGCGCTTCTCGCGCTCACCAAGCACTTGCGAAGGCGGCGATATGGAGGCCCCTTCCGCTCGTGAGGTATCCGGTTGGGACTCCGGCTCCCGGATGCGTGAGCCGCCGCCCGCCGCTTCAGCGCGACCGATTTCGAGCGCCACTTCAGCACGTGGCCGGCGGCGGCGCCATACGCGATGGGGTCGGCTTGCGGCCCCAGCGGCAGTGCGTGACTTCCGCCGATAGCGACGCCGCCCGCGGCGATTCCTTACGGCACTGGCGTAAGAGCAATCGGCGGCGCCCTCACAAACGAGGTGGATGGCATGAACGTGGGAAGGAGGACGCAGTGAACGGTCGGACACCGGCCCAGAAGGCAGCGGCACTTCTCGTTCTCGTCTTTCTCGTCGTCGACGCTGCCGGTTTCATCCCCGGCACCACGGATGAGTACTGCCGAGCCGCCGGCCGCGCCGCATGAACCGTTGTCGTGCAGCAACGGCGTTTCGTCGCTCGACCAAGAGGAAGGTTGAGACCATGAGCAAGAGCAAGCTGCATCAGCTCGCCGATCACGGGCAGAGCGTCTGGATCGACTACCTCTCGCGCAGGCTGATCCGCCAGGGCGAGCTCGAGAGGATGATGAGAGAGGACGCCGTCGCAGGCGTCACGTCGAACCCCACCATCTTCCAGAAGGCGATCGCCGAGGGCGACGCCTACGACGAGCAACTCGCGGAGATTCTCTCGGAGGAGGCCGACGCGAAGGAGATCTTCCTCCAGCTGGCCGCTCGCGACGTGCAGGATGCGTGTGACCTCCTGCGGCCGGTCTGGGACGAGGGCAAGGGCCAGGATGGCTACGTGTCGATGGAGGTCGATCCGACGCTCGCGTATGACCGGGAGGGAAGCTACGCGGAGACGAAGCGCTTCCACGAGTGGATCGACCGCCCCAACCTGCTCGTCAAGATCCCGGCCACCCAGCCGGGCCTCGGCGCGATCGAGGACTCTATCGCGGCCGGCCGCGCGATCAACATCACCCTCATCTTCTCGCTGGAGCGCTACCGGGAGGTCGTCGAGGCCTACCTGCGCGGGCTCGAGCGGCTTGTCGCAGCCGGCGGCAATCCGACAACGGTCGCCTCAGTCGCGAGCTTCTTCGTCTCCCGGGTGGACACCGAGGCCGACAAGCGTCTGGAGGCGATCGGCAGCGAGGAGGCGCTCGCCCTACGCGGCAAGCTTGCGGTCGCGAACGCCAAGCTCGCCTATGAGCACTTCGAGCAGGCCTTCTCTGGCGAGCGCTGGGAATACCTCGCCTCGAAGGGCGCAAGCAAGCAGCGCTGTCTCTGGGCCTCCACCTCGACGAAGAATCCCGACTACCGCGACGTGGTCTACGTTGAGGAGCTGATCGGCCCGCTGACGGTCAACACGATGCCGCAGGAGACCATTCAGGCTTTCCAGGATCACGGCGAGGTGGCGCTCACGCTCACGCAGAGCCGGGAGGACGCTCGGCAGGTGTTCGCGGATCTCGAACGGGTCGGCGTTGACTACGACGACGTGACGGGCCTCCTCGAGGAGGAGGGTGTGCAGAAGTTCGCCGCCTCCTTCGAGGAGCTGCTCGACGGCGTGCGGGCAAAACGCGGCGAGCTCGCTGCGAAGTAAGCCTGCGGAGTGAAGCAGGCGGTTGAGTTCCCGGCGGGGATGCTTAGGAACGGCGCTCGACCCCGAGGGTTGTATCGAAGGCGGGCGATCTTCCGCGACGAGCTCGTGGACGCGCCTCTCGTTGACAACCTCACCACTCGCAACCCGACGGATCGATTCATCGCGTCCTCATGAGGTTTTTCGCGAGGGCCTGCGATTCTCCTTGCCACTCGCGTTCGAGGTCGAAAATCCGCAATTCGATCCCATTGGGCCGGCAACGTTCATCATGGTGCACGACCCTCGACCCGGATTCGAGGTCTGCGGCGTCGCCATGACGGGATAGGGGCGGTCGTGCGCGAACGCCAAGCCGCTCCGCTGATCGACAAGGTTCATCGACGCTACGTTGCCGTTCATGAGAGGAGCGACGTTGTCCCGCGAGTTTCTTGCGAGCGACGACGTTGCGATCCGGTTCGTCGCAGAAAGCGCACTCACTCGGGACGAGCGGGCGAGCGACGCCGCCCGCGCGCTTTCGGCCGCGGAGTAGTCGGCGCTTCCGCTCCTGCCGACCTCAGCACGTCCGGCGAGCTCTTCCTCGTTGACCATCTAACTGCTCGCACGGGCGGGTGCCAGACGGCACCCGCCCGACTGACGCGTCGGCTAGCCGACGATCGCGAGCTGCCCGCGAATCTCGCCGGCAGGGTTCTTCTCGGTATGAACGTTGACGTAGGCGCGCCCACTTCGGATCGCCTTCACGACCTCCGCCGTCACCGTGGCCGTGCCACGCTGCCCGGGCTTGCACGGACCGCAGAGCGCGACGGCGGGCTTCGGGTTCGCCTTCCCGCGCGGGGCGATATGGATGTGGGCCCCCCCGCTCGCAGGTCCCGTGAGCTTCGTGAAGGTCATGCGCCACGTCAGCTTGCTGCCCCTTAGGCTAGCGGTGAAGAGGCCGGCGCCTGCCGCCGCTTTAGGCTTCGGCACCTCTTGCCGCGCCTCCAGCAACGTCCCGACCTCGGGAGCGCTGCCGCCCGTCGCGGCGAAGCCGACTCCCGCGAGCGCGAGCAGGAATCCGGCCGCCGCGGCCATCACGATCCATGGCTTGTTCATCTGTCTCCTTCTCCGGTTCATCTGTCTCCTTCTCCGGCGAGCGCTCCGTGCGCCCGCGTCCTTGCTCTTGCGTGTCGCGGACGAGACGGTTCTTACGTTTTATGGCCGAGGCGAGACGCATTCGTTAGAAGCGCGACGCGCGCAAGGAGTCGAGGGTGGCCCTCGCTTCGCCCGCTGGAGAACCCTGACCGGCATTTCTATTTAGCCAGGCCAAAATCATATTTGCGTGTACCAGTAAAAAATGTTTTACTGTACTCATGAAACGATTTAGTCGACGGAAACTCTTGGCCGGAGGCGCTTCAGCCGTAGCGCTGCCGCTCCTTCACGAGGTGGTGCCTCACCAGAACCTCCACGGCCAGGCTGCGGCCGCCGGCGGCCAGGGAGGGCACGGCGGCGGCGCCGCTGGGGGCATGAGCAGTCACGGGGGCGGGGCGAACGGGCCGACCTTCAAGCGCGGCGATGTCGTTGACCACAGGGCGAACGGCTTCAACCCGACCGACCTACTGCGCGACTTCGATCTGGGCACAACGCGGCGGCTGGCTAGTGGACGGACGCTGCGCGAGTGGGTGGTCGTTGCCGCCGACAAGGAGATCGAGGTTGCCCCCGGGGTGAAGTATCCGGCGTGGACGTTCAACGGCCGTGCGCCGGGGCCGACGCTTCGCTGCCGTGAAGGAGAGCGCCTGCGGGTGCGGTTCGTCAACGGTTCCGCGCATCCCCACACGATGCACTTCCACGGCTTTCATCCGCCCGAGATGGACGGGGTGCCCGAGATCGGCGCCGGGCTGATCCAGCCTGGCAAGAGCACGGTCTACGAGTTCGACGCCGACCCCTTCGGCCTGCATCTCTACCATTGCCACGCCGGGCCGCTGGCCGAGCACATTGCGCGCGGGATGTACGGCGCCTTCGTGATCGATCCGAAGCAGGGGCGGCCCGAGGCCGACGAGTTGGTGATGGTGATGAACGGCTTCAACACCAACTTCGACGCCGAGGGAAACCAGGTCTACGCCGTCAACACCGTCGCCTTCCACCACGTCAACGAGCCGATCAAGGTCAAGCGCGGGGAGCTCGTTCGGATCTACCTCGTGAACATCCTCGAGTACGACCCGATCAACTCGATCCACATCCACGGGCACTTCTTCGACTACTACCCCACCGGCACCCGGCTCGAGCCGAGCGAGTTCACCGACACCGTGATGCTAGGGCAGGGCCAGCGCGGGATCTGCGAGTTGCGCTTTCGGTTCCCGGGCCAGGTCATGTTCCACGCCCATAAAACCGAGTTCGCCGAGCTCGGCTGGATGGGCTTCTTCGAGGTCAGCTGATGGAGACCCACAGCGAGACACCCAGGCCGGCGGGCGAGGGCCAGGGGATCGGCAGGCTGCCGGTCTGGGCGCTCGGGCTCATCCCGCTCGTGCTGATCGTCGCGGCGTTGGTCGCTCTGCTCACCGTGGGCGGCGACACGCTCGGGGAGCGCCGCGGGCCGCCGGTCGAGGACATCGCGGTCGAGAGCACGGTCTTGCGCCCTGGGGAGATCAAGGTGACCGTGCGCAACGCGGGTCCCGATCCGGTGGAGGTGGCCCAGGTGTTCGTCAACGACGCGTACGTCGACTACACGACCGACACCGAGCAGGTGGGTAGGCTGGGCAGTCAGGAGCTGACGCTCGACTACCCCTGGCAGGAAGGCTCGCCGCTTCTCATTACCCTGCTTACCTCGTCGGGCGCGACCGTCGAGCACGAGGTCGAGGTGGCGGTTGAGACACCGACGCCCGACGCGGGATTCTTCGGGCTCATGGCACTGCTCGGCGTCTATGTGGGGATCATCCCGGTGGTACTGGGGATGCTGTTCCTGCCTTTCCTCAGGCGGATTCGCGAGCACTGGGTGCGCTTCTTCATGGCAGCCACCGCGGGGCTGATCGGCTGGCTCGCGGTCGACGCCTATCTCGAGGGGAGCGAGATCAGCGAGGCGAGCACAGGCGCGTTCGGCGGCGTCGCGCTCCTGTTCGCCGGCGCGGCGCTCGCCTACTTCTCGATGGTCGCCCTCGATCGGTACCTGATTGGGCGCCGCGGGCGGGTCAAGACCGCGGGCGGCGGTGGATTCCATCTGGCGCTTTTGGTCTCGATCGGGATCGGCCTGCACAACCTCGGCGAAGGGCTGGCGATCGGTGCCGCGTACGCCATCGGCGAGCTGGCGCTTGGGGCCTTTCTGGTGTTCGGCTTCGCGCTGCAGAACACGAGCGAGGGGCTGGCGGTCGTCGCACCGTTCTCCGGGGAAGCACGCCCCTCGTGGCGACGGCTCGCGCTCCTCGGCCTGATCGCCGGCGCGCCCGCGATCCTCGGGGCGTTCATCGGCGCCTCGGTCTACAACCCCGAGATCGCCGTGCTGCTGATCGGTATCGGGATCGGCGCGATCTTGCAGGTGATCGCCCAGCTCGTCCCCGCGTTCCGCGACCGCGCCGGCCGGGTTCTCTACCCCGCCAGCGTCGCAGGCATCCTCACCGGCGGCGCCATCCTCTATGTCACTGGGCTGCTCGTAGGCGTCTGATGTCCTTCGCTCATCACGCTGAGCAAACTGACGAACCATCCAGCGCAATCGAGAACTACGTCAAGGCGATCTACGGTCTCGAAGCCCGACGAGACGGCGCCGTCAGCACCACTGCCCTGGCGACGCGCCTCGGCCTAAGAGCAGGCTCGGTCTCGGCCATGATCAAGAAGCTCAACGCGCTCGGGATCGTCGAGCACACCCGCTACCACGGCGTCCAGCTCACCGACTCAGGGGAACGGATCGCGCTCAAGGTGATCCGAAAGCACCGCCTCCTGGAGCTCTTTCTCGTCGAGACGCTCGGCCTTCCCTGGGACCGGGTCGACCACGAGGCGGAGGTTCTCGAGCACCATCTCTCCGATGAGCTCGCCGCGCTGATCGCCGAGAAGCTCGGCCAACCGACCCACGACCCGCACGGCGATCCCATCCCCACGGCCGAGGGCACGGTCTCTGAGGGCGAGACCGTGGCGCTCGAGACGCTCGAGCCGGGTGCAAGCGGCACCTTCGTCCGGGTCTCCGACTCGGAACCGGCGATGCTCCGCTACCTCGCCGAGCGTCGGATATACCCGGGCGCGCACTTCGAGGTCGTCGACCGGCAACCCTTCGCAGGGCCGCTTTCCGTCCGCTTCGACAACTCGATCCAGTCACTCGGCGGCGGGCTAGCACGCGCCATGCGTTGCGAACCGCAGGACGCCGCGGCCGACAGGCACGTGACGCCGGCCGAGGAGGCTCGAGCCTGATCCTGAGACGCACAGCGGATCTACTTACGCGGCTGCGGCCGGCGCTGCGTGCAGGGCGCGACGCTCGATGAGGTCGACGAGGTTGACGAACGGATCGAAACCGACGACCTCACGTGGGTTGGCGACGAAGTTCGAGAGCGCGTTGATGTCGTAGAACGTCGGCTGTCCGTCGCGGGCGTTGACGAGGTACTCGACACCTCCGAGGTCCATGCCAGCAGCAGCGACGATGCGCTTCGCGTCATCGATCACGGGCGAAGGAGGTTGGTAGGCCTCAATCGGGAAGCCGCGGCCGGAGACACCGTCGGCCACGCCCGGAAGCGCGCAGGCCGGGACTGTACCTCACCGGTGCGCGTCCGGGTGTAGAACGCGAGCGAGAGCCGCTGCAGGTGCCGGTAGACGGCCGTGCGCAGGTCGTGCATGACGCTCTGGCCGACCTGGTTCGAGAGCAGGGTCTGCACGACGCCGAGCGCGCCGGTGCCGATCGCGATCAGGGCGCCGACGAGGAGGTTCAGGAGCGGCAGGTCCACCGAGTGCAGCGGGCTTGGGAGCGCGTCATCGAAGATCCGCTGGACGAGGAACGCAGGCGCTGTTCCGAGCGCGGACGAAAAGAGGATCAGGCCGAGGACGGCCGAGAGCCGCAGCTTGTACGACCGGAAGAGCGGAACGATCCGGCGCAGATTGGCCCGGCGGACGGCGGGGTCTGCAGGCCGCTCGGCCGACTCAGGGGAGTTGAACGTGCGCGATCGGCCGCCTGGCATCGATCACAGGGTACGGAAGGCGAGGGGCCGGCGCGGACGCCGGCCCCTCGCAGAGTCAGCCTTTAGTAGTTGGAGAAGAGCAGGTGGTTATTCGCCGTCTTCGACGACGAGACGACGCCCTTCGTCGCGTTGGCGTAGAGAGCATTGCGCACGGCGTCCGGTGCGGCGCCGGGGTTCCCCTGCAGGTAGAGGGCGGCAACCCCAGCCGTGTGCGGCGTCGCCATCGACGTGCCGCTGATCGTGTTCGTGGCGGTGGTGCTCGTGTGCCACGCCGAGGTAATCGAGAGGCCCGGCGCGAACCAGTCGACGCAGGCGCCGTAGTTCGACCACGAGGTCTTCGTATCGGTCTTGTCCGTCGCGCCGATCGTCATCGCCTCGGGGACGCGGGCGGGCGAGTACTTGCAGGCGTCTTGCGCGCGGCCGGCCTGGTTGCCGTTGCCAGCCGCGACCGCGTAGCTGACCCCGTCCCTGATCGAGTTCTGCACGGCCGAGTCGAGCGAGCTGGAGGCACCTCCGCCGAGGCTCATATTGGCGACGGCCGGAGCGCCGGCGGCATGATTCTCCGTCACCCAGTCGATGCCGGCGATGACGCCGGAGGTGGACCCGCTACCGGCGCAGTCGAGGACGCGCACACCAACGAGAGTGACGCCCTTGGCGACGCCGTAGGTGGAGCCGCCGACAGTGCCGGCGACATGGGTGCCGTGCCCGTTGCAGTCGTCGGCGGAGCCGCCGTCGACGGCGTCGAAGCCGCTGACCGCCCGCACACCGAAGTCGGTATGGGAGAACCGGATGCCCGTGTCGATGACGTACGCGGTGACACCCGCCCCCGTTGTGTTGTAGGTGTACGTGCCACTGAGTGGCAGGAACCGCTGGTCGATGCGATCGAGACCCCAGGTGGCGCCGCTCTGCGTCGTCGCCATCGTCGTGACCTCGGCATCGGCTTCGACGAACGCGACTCGCGGATCCTCGGCGAGCAGCTTTGCAAGGCCCGGCGGCAGTGTGACGACAAAGCCCTTCAGCGCGTGCTCGTAGACGCGCTCCACTCTCGTACCGAGGCCGTGCGCGAGGGCGTTGGCGAGCGGAGTCGCCTCCGGCGCCGCGAAGTCCTTGAAGACCACGATGTAGCGGTTGGGCTGCTCTGCGCTCCCTGCAGCCGGAACGAGCATCATGGCGGTCACGATCGCGGCCAACGCGACGCCCACGTATCTCGATCTCATCTCTCTACTCCTTGCTCGTGTGCTGAGGAGGCGCCTCACCGGAATCGGCGTCCCGCGGACTGTAGGCGGAATCAGCCTCGACCGCAAGGCGGGCGGCGAGCGAGTCCGTTCAACCGCGGAGATGAACGTCCCGATGATGGAGGCCGTAACCGTGGACGAGGCGGCACGTCGGGCCGGCTTCCCTGTCTGGGTTCCGGCCACCGTCGAGCCAGGGTGGGAGCTGCAGGTGCATCACACCCGAGCCCACGACGACCCGCCACTGAAGGATCAAGCGCGACGGTCGCCACCTGTCGCCACCTCTGATTTGAACGGCCTGATCTAGCGCTTTCGCAGGCGCGGTGGCGCCCCGCTGTCGCCACCTGTCGCGACGCCTACCTCGCACGAATCTCGCACGAGCGCCGCGATCCTGGCGGCCCTCACGGCGCTCGGCGGCGGCTACGCGTACTCGGCCGCCGAATCAGCACAGGATCCGGCGCCGAGCGTCTGGGACGGTGTCTGGTGGGCGATCACGACAATGACGACCGTCGGATACGGCGACGAATACCCGCTGACGACGCTCGGAAGGATCTACGCGGTCGTGCTGATGCTCGTCGGGATCGGCTTCATCGCGATCCTCACTTGCGCGCTCGCCGAACGGTAGTGACGGTGAAGTTGGTCGAACTGGTCGCGGTGCCGCCGGGCGTCGTAACGCCGATCGGGCCGCTGGTGGCGCCGCTCGGCACTGTCGCCGTGATCTGCGTGTCGAAGTTGACGGTGAACGAGGCCGAGGTGCCGTTGAAGGCGACGGCCGTCGCACCGGTGAAGTTCGCGCCGGTGATCGTGACGCTCATCGTAACCGGGCCGCTCGTCGGCGCGAAGGAGCTGATCGTCGGCGCCGGCGTCGCCACAGTGACGGTGAAGTTGGTCGAACTGGTCGCGGTGCCGCCGGGCGTCGTAACGCCGATCGGGCCGCTGGTGGCGCCGCTCGGCACTGTCGCCGTGATCTGCGTGTCGAAGTTGACGGTGAACGAGGCCGAGGTGCCGTTGAAGGCGACGGCCGTCGCACCGGTGAAGTTCGCGCCGGTGATCGTGACGCTCATCGTAACCGGGCCGCTCGTCGGCGCGAAGGAGCTGATCGTCGGCGCCGGCGCCCAGAACCTGAACGTCTTCCAGGCGTCGTTGAACGAGGCGCCTGCGATCTCGCCCGCACACCAGAGGTTCTGGCCGAGCGGCCCGCAGGCGCCGATGCCGGGATCGCCGGGGTCGAGCGGCGGACCGGAGTCGTGGATGGCGGTCGCCAGGCGGTCGATGATCTCGCCGGTCTGCGTCGCGAAGTCGGTCGAGGGCATCGCCGTCGCGTTGTTTGGCGCCCAGGCGAAGCCTGCGTGGTCTTGGAGGGCCTGCGGGCTCGTCCCGCTGAAGTAGCGCAGCGCGTAGGTCTGCGCGGAGACGAAGTGCTTCATCTGGTCGGCCGAGATCAACGTCCAGCCGAACCCGGAGTCCCACCCCCAGGCGGCGTTTGCGAGGGGGCTGTACGCCGCCTGCAGGTACGAGCGCGCCGTCGCGATCGTGTCCGGCCCGACCCCCGCCAGCACGATCTTGTGCTGAAGGTAGTCGTTCAGGTAGTCGCGGCGCGTCGGGAGCGACGACCCTGCGACTCCGTAGTTGCGGAAGTCGCCGTAGACCTCCTGCGCCCAGTCGCTCACGTAGGCGTTCATGTCGGTCCAGAACGCGCTGTCCTGCAACCAGTTCTTGAGGTTCGTCTTGTATGTGGAGAGGTCGAGCGTGCCTTGCCCGATCCCGACAATGAAGACGGTTCCGCGGGCCGTCGGGAGCGTCCCGTCGAACAGCCCGTGCACGAAGTTGCGTGCGTCGGCACGCGCCGTCCCGTCGCCGCGCCGGACGGCCGAGGAGAACTCGTTCACCGCCCACGTGTCGCCCAGCGAGACGTCGTAGCCGGCGGCGGCCATGCGGCGGCGGGCCTCGACGCCCGCCTGGTACCACGTCGAACCGGTGTCCGCGATCCAGAGGCTCCAGGCGGACATGTGGATCTCCGCCATCGCATGGAAGTTCGGGCCGAGGGCGCGAATCCGCCACGCCTGGTTTCCTCGCGGCTGAGTCTTGTCGGCCGAGAGGGGTGGGATCGAGATGTAGTACTGGGCGCACGGGGAGCCGTTCGCAGCGAGCTTCGTAGCCAGGCGGTTCCAGTCGCTCGCCGTGTAGAAGACGGCCCTGAGCGGGCGACAGTCCGTCGTCGCAGTCGTCGCAGTGAGGGCACGCGTGTGCCGGGCACGGACGAGTTCGCGCCAGAGCTTGTTCGTGGCGGCCGGCTCGAGCGACGAGACCGGCCGAATCCGCGCGCACTCAACGGCGGCGAGCGTGTTCGCCGTCCCGAGCCGACAGGAGTGCCCGGGAGCGGATGCGGCGGCAGCCGAGCTTCCTGTGCCGAGAAGCGCCGCGATCGTGAACGCGGAGGCTGCGACTACGACCAGGAGGCGGTGCTGCAAACAGTCCTTCCTCAAGTACTCAACCGTACAACAGGATCCCTAATCTGCACAATGCCCCCAGGCCAGACGGGGGGGTCCGCGTCAATCAGACCACCGCTGACGTCTACGGGCACCTGGACGACGTTGACCCGAGCGTGTAAGCGATTGAGGGTATTAACGACCGGGAGCACTAATTTAGGGGCAACACGGGGCAACCAGTTGCGCCGCGTTCGCCCGAGCCGCTCTTAATCCCAAGGTCGCAGGTTCGATCCCTGCACGGCCCATGTAGGAAGTGCCTGCTCGCAGGCGTTTTTTCGCCACAGAACAACGGTCGTAGGTGGCAGGGGGGCAACACAGGGGGCAACACCTGCTTGCTCGCTCGAACGGCGCACCGCTGCTCTTGCGCCGAGGCGCCGACCTCACACACGCCACCGGATTCCGGGCGCATGCCGATACCAACGCAAAGTGGCTGCAGACACCCCGAGCGGGATGGAGAAGGAGCGCTTCGTCCGCTTGACGGTGGCGGCTGCGCGGCTGGACTGCCACCCGAAGACGTTGAAGGAGCTCGTCGTCGGCGGCCAGATCGCCGCCGTCCGATTGAGCCCGCGAGGACACTGGCGCATCAGCGAGCGTGCGCTCGACGAGTTCATCGAGAGGAGCCGCCGATGAGCTCGGGACCCGCATGGCATCCGCGGCACCCCGACCTGCAGCGGCCGTCGCGACGGGAGGACGTCGTCCAGTACGTCGACCCGTCGGAGCCGGTCTTCCTCGACGAGGCGGAGGTGCTTCCCGAGGAGGTCGAGTGTCACTTCGCCGACGCCGTGGGTGCGGTTGAGGCCGCCGCAGTCGCCGCGCAGCAGACGGATGAGGTGCTCGCGTGGTTCGCGCAACGCCCGTCGGAGATGCGGCTGGCGCAGATTCCAGCACATCTGCGCCAGCAGGCCGAGGAGATCCTCCAGGAGCACCAGGCGCAAAGCGAGACCGAGCAGCGGCGGCTTCGCGAGCAGGCCGAAAGCAGGGAGGCGGTGCGGCTGTAGACGGCGTTCGTTGAGCGTCCGCGCGCACTCATGTCCTGGTCGTAATAGCGGCCGCGCTCGGGCGCTCGACCGACGCCGTCACAGAGGCGCACCCGAAACGAGCTCATGCCCCGGCCCTGCCTCATCTGCAGCCACCCCGAACGCCACGAGATCGATCGCCAGCTCATTGGGGGCGAGAACCAGGTCGCTATCGCGGCACGCTGGAAGATCGCGCAGAGCTCCGTCAGCCGTCACAAGCGCCTGCACCTGGCGCCCGTGGTCGCGAACATGATGGGCCGCTACGAGGAGATCGACGTCGAGCGCCTGAGGAGCTGGGTGAACGGCCTGCTGGAGCAGAACCTGCTCGGCTCCCTCGCTGCTGAACGCCGGGGCGACTACGCGGTGCAGAAGGGCTTCCTCAGCGAGGCCCGCAGGGCGGTCGAGTTGCAGGCGAAGCTGGCGGGCCTGCTCGACTCGGGCAGCACGACGATCTCCGTCGACGCCCGGAGGCAGGTGGCGGTGCTGGCGAACCTGTCGGAGGAGGAGCTTCGAGCCGCGCTGGCGGGGGTGAGCGCGAGGCCGGAGCTGCCGTCGCCGCTCGTCGAGCTCGAGCCTGCGTCGCGGTGACGGTCTCGCCGGAGACGCTAGAGCCGCTCCTGCGGGCAGAGCTGGCGCGTAGGCGGCTCTCAGACTTCATGGGAGCCCTGCTCCCCTCCTACCAGTCGGCTGCGCATACGAGGGCCCTCTGCGAGCACCTGGAGGCGCTGGAGGCCCGAGAGATCAGGCGGCTGATCGTGACCGAGCCGCCGAGGCACGGGAAGACGATCCACTGCTCGCAGGCGTTGCCCGCCTGGTATCTCGGCCGCCGACCAGACGAGCACGTGATCCTCGCGAGCTACGCGGCCGAGCTCGCGGAGTCGAACTCCCGTCGGGCCCGCAACCTCGTCGTAGACCCGCGCTACCCGTTCGAGACCTCGGTCGCCTCCGACTCCTCCGCTGTGAACAGGTGGGCGACCAGTCAGGGTGGCGGTCTGATCGCCGCGGGCGTCGGTGGCGGGATCACTGGCTTCGGTGCTGACCTGCTCATCGTCGACGACCCAGTGAAGGGCCGCGAAGAGGCCGACAGCCCGACGATCAGGGAGTCGACGTGGCGCTGGTGGACGGAAGTGGCACTCACGCGCCTGCAGCCGAATGCCGTGGTGCTGATCGCGATGACGAGGTGGTCTAAGGACGATCTTGTCGGGAGGGTGCTCGCCTCCCCCGGCGCCGGGGAGTGGACGGTGCTTGCGTTGCCCGCGCTGGCGACGGAGGACGACCCGCTCGGCCGCGAGGAGGGCGAAGCCCTGTGGTCGGAGTGGTTCGACGAGGCGCACCTGCTGCGCCTGCGGGCGGAGATCGGGGAGCGCGCCTTCTCGGCGTTGTACCAGGGGAGCCCGACGCCGGAGAAGGGCGGCATCTTCCGCCGGGAGTGGATGCAGGGCCGCTACAGCGAGCGCCCGCGCGGGCCGGTGCGGATCGTGCAGGCCGTCGACTCCGCCTTCAAGACGGGGGTGAGCAACGACTACAGCGTGGTCGCGACCTGGGCGAGCGACGGCGTCTACTTCTACCTCCTCGACGTCTGGCGAGCCCGGGTCGAGTTCCCGGAGCTCGTCGGCGCGATCCGGGCGCAGGCGTCGATCCACGGCCCGAGCACGATCCTGATCGAGGACACGGCTGCAGGGCAGTCAGCGATCCAGGAGCTGCGCCGCTCGTCGCAGCTCCCGATCGTCGCGGTGAAGGCGACCGGTACGAAGGTGTCGAGAGCCGACAGCGTGAGCCCGCTCTTCGAGGCCGGCAAGGTGCTGCTGCCTGAGCAGGCACCGGCGTGGCGTGACCTCTGGATCGAGGAGCACGTCAGCTTCCCTGCGAGCCGGCACGACGACATGGTCGACACGACCTCGCTCGCGCTGGAGCGGCTCCGGCGCGGCGGAGGCGTCGCCGCGCAGGCGAGCTCAGGCGGCGACAACGGCCTCGTTTCCGACTTCCCGAGCTGGACGCCAGTCGCCTTCAACGACGCGTTCTAGTTTCAAGAACAGGGCTACACCGTCGCCGACCGATACCAGCGGCATGACAAGCCATGAAGTTCCACCTTTGTACCTCTCCATCCAGCGTGCGGGCGACCTCTGCTCCGTCTCCACATCGACGCTGAGGCGCTGGATCGAGAGAGGCGACATCCGCGCCGTCGCCGTCGGCGGCCGCACCCTGATCGCCACCGACGACTTGCGCGCGTTCCTCGACCGCCACAAGCAGACGAAGCCCAAGAATGACGACGGCCCGCCGGATAGCGGGCCGCTCGCCAAGGAGGTCGGCGATGGGATCACATCGCGCGTCCGGCCTCCAGAGTAGTCGCCCCGACGGCAAGCAGCCGTCGCCGATGACGTTCGAGTCGTTCATGGCGGCGAACCGGCACCTGCCGCCGCACGAACGCGAGGAGCTCTTCTGGACGCTGCCGCCGGAGGTGCGCGACGAGTGCTGGGCAGCTCTGCAGGCGCGGCTCGATCGCATCCGGGGCTGGTCGTGAACCGCGCCCCTCGTCCGACCGACCGACGCGGTACGCTGCGACCTGCAGCATCTCGTCAATCGCATGCCCGGCGCCCGCCTTTGTGCGGGCGTCGGCGCGCTCGGGGCGGGTGGGTCCGTCCGAGCGGCGATTCATAGTCACGAACATGCGCTCGACTTGGATGCTGTGGGCAGCGCTGCCGACGTAGTCGACGTCCGCACGCTCCCGAGCTCGGGTACCTGGGAGGAGCTCATGGACGACCTGCGCGACCGCGGCTTCAGGCTCAGGAGCCATAGGCTCGCCCGGCCTGGCCGGAAGCAGCGGACGCTCGTGAGGAAGCGGCGAAGCCTTCGCTATTTCGCGGTCAGGTTGTCTCAGCCCCTCCACGGTCGTCGTCTACAGAAGCTCCGCTGCATCCGGCCTATCCGTCTCGTGCGCGTGCCGGCGCGCAGGACTCCTCGTGGGCGGCGTCTCCGTTCCCGTTCGCGTCGCGGCCCGCCGCGAGAACCTGACGAGCCCGAACTAGAACTAGAGCGCCTCGGCGGGGTGCGGCCGTGAGCGCCGTCTCGGTGCCGGTCGTGCTCGACGCGGTGCCCGTCGAGCTGCGAACGCTCTCCCGCTGGGTGGTCTGGCGCCTCGAGGAGCGTGACGGGAAGGCGACGAAGGTGCCCTACCGGGCCGACGATCCGGCCGCGCGGGCGAGCTCGACCGACCCGAACACCTGGGGCCCGTTCGAAACGGCGGTCGCCGTGGTCGAGGCCGGGAGGGCAGACGGGCTCGGCTTCGTCCTCGGCGACGGCATCGTCGGCGTCGACCTCGACGACATCCTCGACGAGGCGGGCGAGATCCGGGCCGACTTCCCGGTCGAGCGCATCGGCAGCTGGCTCGTGGCGCTGAACGGGTACGTCGAGGTCAGCCCGAGCCGGCGCGGCCTGCACGTCATCGGCACGGGCGCTCTCCCCGACTGGAGCCGCAACCGGAAAGGCCCGGTCGAGGTCTACGCCGCGTCGCGCTACCTCACGATCACCGCCCAGCCATTCGAGGGTCTGGGCCGCTTCGGCGAGCTGCAGCACCTGCCCCAGTTCCTGGAGGCCGCGGGCCTGCGCAAGCCCGAGCTGTTGAACGGCACCGCCGTTCAGGCGGTGCCCGTCGACCTCGGTGATCGCGAGTTGCTTGACAAGGCGATGTCGGCGCGGAATGGGGCGAAGTTCGAGCGGCTCTGGAACGGCGACACAGCCGGCCACGGAGGCGACGACTCGGTAGCCGACCTAGCCCTCTGCTCCCTGCTCGCCTACTGGACCGGCCGTGACCCTGACCGGATCGACAGCATGTTCCGCTCGAGCGGCCTCTACCGCGAAAAGTGGGAGCGTCAGGACTACCGGGAGCGCACGATCGGGAAGGCGATCGAGGGGTGCCGCGACGTCTACTCAAACCCCTCCAGGAGTTCGCGTCCCGGGCGGGACGCGGTCGGGACGCGATGTGCGTCCCCCTCGGCGGAAGAAGGGGGAAACCGCGATCGCGTCCCCGCGTCCCAGCTGTATAGGGACGCGGGACGGGACGCGGTCTTTCTCCGCCGACACTGTGAGCTTCGAGCTTCGCTTCGTGGAGGCGGCTGCGTTCGCCTCGGTCGAGGAGCCGGGGGCCGCCGCGCTCGTCGGGACTGACGACAACGTGCTCGTCCCCGAGGGCGGTGACGTCATGTTCTACGGCGACGGCGGTGCTGGCAAGACGACGCTGATGATCGACCTCGCGTTGCACCTGACCGCCGGCGACCGCTGGCTCGGGTTCGGTGTCGGCCGCCCCGTCCGTGTCGGGGTCGTCGAGAACGAGGGCCCACGCGCCCTCTTCCGAGCGAAGCTGCGTCGCAAGCTGCGCACCTGGGAGGGGCGCCGCCCTCGGGGACCGTCTCCAGCTGCTCGAGGAGCCGTGGAGCAAGGTGTCTCTGGACACGCCCGCGGTGCGGGAGGCGCTCGCGACGCAGATCGCGGAGCTCGAGCTCGACGCGCTGCTCGTCGGCCCCGTGACGCGCTCGGGGATGAACGAGGCCGGGACGCTTCAGCAGGTGCGGGACTACACGAACCTGCTCGCCGAGGTGCGGGAAGCGTCAGGGCGGCGAGTCACGTTCCTGCTCGCCCACCACGAGAACCGCGGTGGCAGCGTCTCCGGCGCCTGGGAAGGCGCGGTAGACACGCTCTTCCACGTGCAGGCGCAGGGGAACGGGCAGACCCGTCTCCTGGTTCAGAAGGCCCGTTGGTCGCCGGAGCACCACAAGCAGAAGTTGCAGCTCGCTTGGGTTGCCGGCGAGGGCTTCGAGGTGATCGACGAGGAGGAGCGCGACAACAACACCGTCGCCGACGAGATCCTCGAGTTCGTGCTCGAGCACGGCGGGACGGCCTGGAACAAGGTCGACGAAACGGTTGCGGGGAGGGATGATCGGCTGCGGGAGATCCGCGACACCCTGCTCAGCGGCCAGCGCCTCGTGAACCGCGGCTCACAGGCGCGGATGAAGCTATGGCACGCGGACGATCCCGCGCTCCCGGCGGAGGACCGCCAGCCATGATCGAGGTCTCGGCGGTGGAGCGGACCCGGCTCGTCGAGCTTGAGGCGGTCGTCAAGGGTGGCCTGCAGACGTTCTACGACGTCGGTCATGCGCTCATGGAGATCCGTGACGCTCGGCTCTACCGTGACTCGCACGGCAGCTTCGAGGACTACTGCCGGGAGCGGTGGAGCATGCAGCGGGCACACGCCTATCGGCTGATCGGGTCGGCTGAAGTGATGTCGATTCTGTCTCCCACGGGAGACACGCCTGCGAATGAACGGCAGGCGCGCGAGCTGGCTCCGTTGCTGCGTGATGACGAGACGGCGGTCGTCGATGTCTGGCGGGAGCTGAAGGCGAAGTACGGTGATGACGTCACCGCCGAGCGGGTGAAGCGGCTCGTTGCGGGACGTTTAGAGCGCGTCCGACGTGAACGCGAAGCATCTCTACCGGTGCCCGTCCCGGCCGCGCTGCCCGCCACCTGCGAGCTGGCTGTGTCGGCGATCGAGGAGCTGCGGCTCGCCCCGGGCAGCGTTGACGCGATCATCACTGACCCGCCGTACCCGCGCGAGTACCTGCCCGTCTACGAGCAGCTCGGGCGGTTCGCGGCAGAGGCGCTCCGGCCCGGCAGCTCGCTGCTCGTCATGGTCAACCAGAAGATCCACTATGACGCCCACCGGCTGATCGCTCCACACCTCGACTACGAGTGGATGATCTCCTACGCGCTCCCGGGCTACGTCGGTCGCGAATGGCGCAAGCAGCTCTATGTGACGTGGAAGCCGGTGCTCTGGTTCACGAACGGCCCGAAGGTGTCAGGCGGGGAGTGGATCACAGACAGCGTCACAAGCGACGCGTCCGACAAGCAGCACCACCACTGGGGCCAATCCGTCAGCGGCATGCGACAGCTCGTCGAGCGCTTCAGCCGCCCCGGCGACCTCGTCGTCGACCCGTTCGTCGGTGGCGGCGCCACCGCTGTCGCAGCACTCGAAGCGCAACGGCGCTTCGTCGGCTCCGACATCGACCCAGCCGCGATCGCAACAACATCGGCGCGAGTCGCACAACTCGGCCAGGCCGCCGCATGAACCTCCACCTCGAGCTCCCGCCTAGGCACCTGACCTTTGCCGGCTCGATCTCCGGTACGTCGGGAACGAGATCGCGGGCTGCTGACGGTCGGCGCGGATCCAGGAACCGTAGGACGTCGCGGCTGTTTCGGCTTTCCTGCGCCGCTTGCGCGCTCGCCGGCCGCACTTTGTACCGCCGCTTTGTACCGGTAGGTGGCCGAAAGTGACCGATCGGCTCCTCGACGCGAGCGAAATCGCGCAGCTGCTGCACGTGCCGGAGAGGTGGGTGCGCGAGCACACGCGTTCCGGGCTGCTGCCGCACATCCAGCTCGGTCGCTACCGAAGGTACCGCCGCGACGCCGTGCTCGCCTGGGTGGCCGCGCAGGAGAGCGGAGGGGCGGCCTGGCGGAAGCACAAGCCGCGAAAAGAGCCGTGACCGACGAAAGGAGCATCCAAGTGAGCATTGCGATCCCGCCGCACGGTGACTGGGAGTGCCCTTGTGGCGACGAGGAGACAGCCGAGCACCCTGACCGCCCAGTACAGGTCGTGAACGCGATCCGCGAACCGTTCTGCAGGTTCTGCGGGCGAAAGCGGGAGGACCAGTACCGCCGGAACCCCTCGGTGGCCCCACGGCCCCGCGACCCGCACACGGCGGGTGGCACGGTGATGAGGGAGCCGGCGTCGAACGCAGGCTCCGCGACAGCGTGACCGCGGGAAGCGGGGCTAGAGTCGAGCTCGTGAGCGAGAAAGAGTCGAACGAGGAGCCGCGGAAAGACGACGACGTCTTCGTCGTCGACGAGATCCCGCCTCATTGCGGCCATATCCTCGTGGACGACGAGGGGCGCGAGGTCGACTACTGGCCGCGTTTCCGTCTGCGGGAGGAGCAGTGATGATCCGGGCGTGGCACGTCGTGCTCCCGCTGACGGTGGTCACCTGGCTCGCCTCGACATGGGGGATGGCGCTCGTCGTCTACCTGATCGCGTGGTGGGCGCCCTACGTGGTGCGGTCGTCGTGACGTCTTGAGCTTCACGTCTAGCGTCGATTCCCGTATACTCTGTCGCATCACTTCTAGCGTCACTGAGGGAGGTACGCGGTGGAGGAGGACAGGGTGCGCGAGAACCGGCTACGGCGAATGGCTGCGCGGCAGAGGCTCGTGCTGCGGAAGTCACGTCGACGCGACCCATACGCGCTCGACTACGGCTCGTACTGGCTCGTCTCGTTCAACAACACGCTCGAGGCGGGCGACGAGTTCGGATGGAGCCTCGACGACATCGAGAGGTACCTGAAGGGCGAGCTTACGGAGGAGGAGGGTGAACTCGATGAGTAGCGGAACCGACGGGGCGTGCGTGATCCGGTACGACGGCAAGCGGGGCGTCGTCTGGAGGCTGAAGTACCGCGACGCGGGCGGGCGCCAGGTGCAGGAGACGCTCGGCCGTGCGGCGGACGGGTGGTCGAAGCGGAAGGCTGAGCAGGAACTCCAGGCCCGGCTGACGGATGTGCAGCGAGACGGCCTCCGCCGTGTCGATCCGACGCTGTTCGAGACGTTCGCGCGTGAGTGGGATGCGACATACCCGGTGGCGAAGGGGCTGAAGCGGTCGACGCGGGCCGGGTACACGATGATCTTCGAGCGGCACCTGATCCCTGCTTTCGGGCCGGTGAAGCTGGAGAAGATCGACGCCGCCCTTGTCGAGCGGTACGTGACAGGGAAGCGGCTGGCCGGCTTCGCGCCGCGGACGATCAACCGGCACCTGAACCTGCTCCACAAGGTGCTCTCTCTCGCGTTGCGGCGGCAGTTGATCCGGGTGAACCCGGTCGGCCTCGTCGATCGCCCGCGCGAGCCTCGGAGGCGCTGGACGATCCTGGCTCCGGCTGAGGTCGTGCGGGTCGAGCGTGGCTTCGCGGAGCTTGTGGAGGCCGCGGAGGGTCCGGAGCGGGCATGGCGTGAGCAGGCCCGGGTTGTGTTCGTGACGGTGATGGGGACGGGCGTGCGGCGGGGCGAGCTGCTCGGGCTGCGTTGGCGCAACGTCCACCTGGCCGACCCGGAGGGCGCCGCGACCCGTTGCCCGAGCGCGATCGTCCGCTCCCCCTTCTCCGACTTCTCGGCGTGTCCCGCTTCCCCCGCACGACCGTCTCGACGACGCGGAGACTCGCGGAGCTGTTCGAGCACCGTGCCCGGACGGCGTTCGGGGGGACGACGAGCACGTGTTCTGCCATCCGCTGACCGGCGGCGTTCTGGACGACAGGCGGTACGCACTGACGCTGCGCCAGGCTCTTGCGAAGGCGGGGATCGACCGGCCGATGCGACCATTCCATGACGGGCGGCACACCTCGATCACGAACGCGGCTGCGGCCGGCTTGTCTCCGGCCGCGCTGATGGCGAGGGCTGGCCACTCGGACTTCTCAACGACGCAGCTCTATATCGACCTGTCCGGCGAGGCGTTCCGGGACGAAGCTCAGCGGGTCGAAGATCGCCTTTGGGGCGAAACCGGTACAAAAAACCAGTACAAAAACGGCGGTCGGTCGCCAGCGGAGGAGGCGGAAACGGCTTATTAGAGCGGCGGGGGTGGGATTTGAACCCACGGGACGCTCTCACGCCCAACGGTTTTCAAGACCGCCCCGTTCGGCCGCTCCGGCACCCCGCCTCGGCGCACCTTAACCGCTTGATTCAGCCGTTCGTCCTGCCCGTGGCCAGAGCGTGCTCGACGTAGGTTGCTGCGCGGCGGTTTCAAGACCACGCACTGACGCGGCCCACAGCACGCCGCCATCGATTAGGCTCGTGCGGATGGACGAGCGGAAGCGCCGGCTGGTGGAGAACGAGAACCTCTTTCGTGAGGTGAACGAGCAAATACAGAAGCTCACAGCGAGGCTCCACGGTCCAGGGCCGTTCGACTTCTTGTGCGAGTGCTCGAACAGCGACTGCGACCGGCGTGTCCCTATGGCGTTGGTCGAGTACCAAGCCGTGCGGACGCAGAGCGACCGCTTCTTGGTCGCGCCGGGGCATGTGCTACCCGATATCGAGCGTGTTGTGGAGACCCACGCGATGTACCAAGTCGTTGACAAGGACGATGATGTCGAGGCGCTCGCCCGCGCCCGCGATCCCCGGGTAGCCCTTCAGTAGCTCGAGGCGGTCGAGGAGAGCAGACTGCCGGTCGAGTTTGGCGCAACGTCGCCAGGGCCATGCACTTCGTATGGTCAGAGCGAACGCAGAGGTATCGCTTGCGCGGGAGATCGAGACGCTGCGCGGCCTCATCGACAGGCTGCTCGACCAGGGCGTCAAGGTCCGCGACCCGATGCTGCTCGCCACATCTGAGGTGTTGAACCAGAAGCTCGCACAGCTCGCCCGTCAGGAAGTCACGGAGCGGTCGAGAGGCGAGACTACGACGTGAGGTCGCGGCGCCCGCCCAGCGCTACGTCGGACTCTCAAGTCTCGTCGCGGGCTTGCTGGGCCACCCGGCGGAAGAGGAACCAGGCCAGGACGCCGCCGAGGACGTAGCCGCTCGTGCTTGCGCCGGCGGCGCCTTCGGCACCGTAGCGCGGGATGAGCAGGAGCGAGAGCGCGGCAGTGGTGACCATCGTGGTGACGGCGACGACGAGGCTGAGGTTGGGACGCGCATGGCGAATCGACAGGTAGACGACGAGGATCGTGACGGGCCCGTAGGCCACGATCCCCGGTAGGAGCAGGGCGAGCGGGCGGATCGCGGGGTCGAAGTCTTCGCCGAAGAGGAGCGGGATCAGGAACGGAGACGTGAGGCCGACTGCGAGGGCGACGCCCGCGGTGAGGAGCAGCCCCTTCACCGCCGAGCAGCTCACGAGCCTGGTCGAGTCGCGCTCGTCGTCGTGCACGACCGGGCCGGTGATCGCGGTTGCGATCGCAGCCGGGACGAGCCAGATCGCCTCGGCGGCCTGCATCGCGATCGAGTAGATGCCGACGGCGTCGACGCCCTCGTACCACTCGAGGATGAAGAGCTCGACCCGGTAGCCGACGAGATTCACGACCTGCACCGCCCCCATCACGATCGCCAGTCGGAGGATGGTGCGGCCGTGGGCGTCGAAGGCCGGCGGGCGGCCGAACGGGAACCAGATGTCTCGGCTGACGGCGAGGGCGAACGCCGCCGTCAGCAGGTGGGCGAGCGTCCAGGCGGTCACGGCTGCGAGCACTCCGCCATCGAGAGCAACGACGAGGACGAGCATGCCCGCGAGCGTCAGGATCGGCGAGAGCGCTTGCACGTAGTTCCAGGCGCGAACGCGCGCGCGCCCGAGTAGGACGCCGGAGACCGTCTGCCAGATCACGTTCGGGACGAGGGCGACTGCAGCGACCAGCGCGAGTCGTGTCCCGATTGCGTCCGTCAGCGTGCCCAACACGACGACGACGCCGGATCCCACCAGCCCGAGAGTCACCGCGAGCACGAACGCCCGTTGCACGTGCCTGCGCAGCTCGACGTCGTCTTGGCGCATGCGCGTCGTGACGGCGAGCCCCAGCTGGCCGAGCAGGCGCGACAGGATCGTCACCGAGAGGACGACGAGCACAAACGTGCCTCGACCGGACGGCGCGAGGAAGCGGCTCTGCACGACGACCAGCAGAAGCGCCATCGGTGTCGACAGGCCCCGGAAGAGCAGTGTCTCGATCGTGTTCCGGCCGACCTGCGTCTCGCCCGGAACGGGCGGGGTGGGAGGGAGGTTCGGCGCGACGGGAGGAGCCCCGTCGATCGCCGGCGACGGTCGGGCTGCTCCAGGTCCGGCGTCCCAAGGTCCGGCGTCCCCGGGACCTCGGCTCACGCGCCGATCCTCTGCCGCAAGCTCGAGACCTGAGGTTCTCTAGACGGCTGCAGGGACGCGCCCGAGCCGAGCAGGCGCTCCGAACTCGCGGAGAGCCTCGGGCACGTCCACAGATCCGTCCTCATCCTGAAAGTTCTCCATGATCGCGAGCATCGAACGAGCCGTCACGGCGGTGCCGTTCAGCGTGTGCACGTGCTCGAGTCTCCCGCTCTCGCGCCGGAAGCGGATCTCGAGCCGGCGCGCCTGGAAGTCGGTCGTGTTCGATGTGGACGTGATCTCCCGGTAGCGAGCTTGCGCCGGGAACCAGGCCTCGATGTCGTACTTCTTCGTCGCGGAGGCGCCGAGGTCGCCGGCAGCGATATTGAGCACTCGGTAGGGGAGCCCGAGCTCCTGAACGAGCTCCTCCTCCTGCGCGAGCAGCTGCTCGTGCCATTCGACCGAGTCCTCCGGTCGGCAGAGGACGAACATCTCGACCTTGTCGAACTGATGAACACGGAACATCCCGCGCGTGTCCTTGCCCGCCGCACCTGCTTCGCGCCGGAAGTTGGTGGAGAAGGCCGCATACCTCAGGGGCAGCTGCTCCTCTTCGAGCCGCTCTCCCATGTGGAAGCTCGCGAGCGCGACCTCGGAGGTGCCTGTGAGGTAGAGCGCGTCCCGCTCGACCATGTAGATGTTCGTCTCCTCGGTCGGGAGGAAACCGGTGCCGTACATGGACTCCTCGCGGACGAGCACCGGCGGGAGCATCGGCACGAATCCTTTCCCTGCGAGCCGGTCGAGCGCAAAGCGGTAGAGCGCAAGCTCGAGCAGTGCGACATCGCCGACGCGGTAGGCGAACCGTGTGCCCGACACACGGGCGGCGCGCTCCATGTCGACCCAGCCGGCCGGGCCGCCCAGCTCGAGATGGTCCTTCGGCTCGAAGTCGAACTCAGGCTGCAGGCCGTGCGTGCGGAGGATCTCGGCATCCTCGTCGCGGAAGCCGTCCGGTGCAGATGGATCGGGAGGATTCGGCACCAGCCGGAGCAGGCGCTGTTGCTCGGCTTCCGCGGCAGCGAGCGCGGTCTCGACCTCCCTCAGGTCTTCCTTCGCCTGCGCGAGGTTCTCGAGCTGCTCTGGGGTGGGCTTCCCCTTCAGCTTCAGTCGAGCCCGTAGCGGATCGACCCGCTTGGTCAGCTCGAGCCAGCGCGCATGTGCGGCCATCAGCTCGTCGAATGCCTCAGCCGCGTCCTTACGCGCCAACGCAGCCCGGAACGCTTCCGGCTCCGTTCGCGCTGCCTTGAGATCGATCATCCGGAGAGCTTCTAACACAATGAGGCCCCGTCGGCGGGGTGCGGACGGGTGGTGCGAGGCCAGGACGCAGGGAGCGTCGATATGCAGGCATATCGACGCCACCGAGGACGCCGCACCGCGCCGTCCAGCGTGCCCTGCCGGCTCAGAGCTTCTTTGTGTTAGAGGCTCTTGGAGTCTAGAAGCGCCTCGAGCACGGACGCCACGCCTGCCTCGTTCGGCCCCGGGCACGTCCAGTCGGCCACGGCTCGCAGGCGCGGGTGTGCGTCGGCGACGGCGATTCCGTACCCCGCCCATTCGAGCAGCTCGACGTCGTTCTCTCCGTCGCCGAAGGCAATCGTGCGCCCGCGCTCAAAGCCCAGTCTCTCCGCGACGAACTGCAGTCCGCTGCCCTTGGACACGTTCGGGCTCGCCAGCTCGAGGAAGATCGGTAGGGACGTCGAGACGAAGAGCCGTTCCTTGAAGAGGCCCCGGAAGCGCTCGGCCAGCTCGGTGATGCGCCGGTCGTCGTCGACGGCGACGAGCTTCGTTGGGGGCGCGTCCAGCCAGTCCAAGAGCCGGCCGACCGGGGTGACCGGGATGTGCTGGAAGTCGGCATAGCGTCGGGCGTACTCGTTCACCTCCGCGACGAAGAGCTCGTCGCCGACGTAGCAGTTGACATGCACGCCCTCCGCTTCGAACGCGGCGAGCGCCTCACGGGCGAGCTCGAGCGGGATCGGCACATGGAGGAGAAACTCGCCGCTCGCCGGATCGGCGACAACGGCGCCCTGGTAGCAGACCACCGGCTCGTCGAGCCCTGCCTGCTCGAGGTAGGGGCGCACGGAGCGGAACATCCGCCCGGTGACGACGACGAACGGGATGCCGGCGCGCCGGATCCCCTGGATCGCCTCGATCGTCCGCTGGGAGAGCAGGGCGTCCTCGCCGATCAGCGTGCGGTCGAGGTCGCAGGCGACCGCCTCGACCGGCCGCGGCAAGTCGGAGGGAAGCCTCAGCCGGAGGTGCTCTCGACGACGTACGTCGCAACGTCCGCGATCTGCTTCTCCGAGAGCTGGCCCTTGAAGGCGGGCATCGTGCCGGCGCCATTCGTCACGCGCTCCACCGCGAGCTCCATGTCGGGCTGCGATTCGTCGAGATTGGGGCCGATGTTCCCGTTCGAGCCGGCAGCTTCGAGCGTGTGGCAGCTACCACACCCGTTCGCGGCCCAGACGTCCTCGCCGGCCGCAGCGTCGCCCTCCACCGTCGATCCAGGACTCTCCGCGGTCGACCCGGTAGGAAGCGTGCCTTCGACGGTTTCCGCTGTCGGCGACGTCTCCTCGCCGCCCCCACACCCGGCGACGCCCATCGCCCCGAGGACGAGAGCCAAGACCGCGATGAGAGCCGAGCGGCGCATCGGCCGAAGAGTCTAGCGCGCTCTGGGAGCGGCGCGGCGGTCGAGGCGAACGAGTGCGAGTGCTGTCACGGAACCCACGCCGATCACGTCGGAGGGCGTGTCGTTGAGGACGAGCGAGACGGCGAGTGAGAGCAGGAAAGCGTCCACGAGCGGCGTGCGCGGTGCGCGGGCAGCGCCGACCACGAGGAGGCCGAGCCCGGCGAGGACGACGACGAGCGCGCCCGCACTCGCGGCGGTTCGTCGAACAGACAGCTCGACCCGATCGCCGAGATCGGTCGCGAAAGCTCCCGGGCCGTCGCCCAGTGCCCGCGTGACGTGGCTCTCGCCGCCGGTCGCTGCGTCGAAGGCGACGAGGACGAGTGCGAGCGCGGCCACCGCGGCCGCGAGCAGGACGATCCGTCGCGGAGTTGCGCGCAGCCCGCGCGACCTCAATGCGAGGAGGGCGTAGCCGGCGATCAGGACGACGAGGCCGCCACCGTCGGCCCCGAACCGGTTTCCGCCCACCGTGACGAGCGCGAGAGCGGCGACCGCTGGGCCCGCGACTCCGAGCGCGGCGGCGCCGACGAAGGACGGAGCGAGCAACAACGTTTCGAGCAGGTTGTTGATTCCGTAGAAGCGCCCCGATTGCGACGGCCCGAGTGGCGATAGGGCCACGGTCTCGGCGTCGATTCCCATCGAGACGAGGTACGCGAGCAGCACGCCCGTCGATGCCAGGCCGAGAGGAAGTGCGAAGGCGGCGACTCCGGCCACGAGCGCGAGAGCCGGCTCAAGCCACAGGTTGGCAACTAGGGCAACAAGAATTGCCCGAACGGCGAGCGGGGGGCGCACGACGGCGAGTGCGAGCACGACAGCCGCGAGGAGGAGCGTCAGCGGCAGCCGCAGCGCGTCGTTCCGCTCGATCCGTTCGTCGAGCTGCTCGAGAGCCTCGACCGGATCGTCTGCTGGCGCGCTTCTCAGCCTCCCCGTGGCGACGTCGGTGATCGAGACGAGCCCGTCGATGCGCGTCGAGCTCGAGGTCAAGAGGCCGCGCTCTCCGAGGACGGCGATCGGGTACCGGCGATCGTTCTCGGTGCGGCCGGGAGGCGGCAGGGAGACGAGGATCTCGGGACCTTCCGACAACCCCAGCTCGATGAGCGGCTCTCCCTCCGGTACCCCACCGAGCAGCTCGTGCTCGACGCGTCCGCGCAAGAGTGCGGCCAGGGCATGCTCCCGGGTCACCGTCGGGCCTGCGCCGGGGACGAGCAGGCCGACCGCAGCCCGCCCGGCATAACGCTCGAGATCGAACGGCGGCACGACCCGGATCCCGGCGCCCGCCGATGGCGCAAGCACGAGTCCGACGACCAGGGGGCCGACGACCAGGGTGACGACGAGCCGCCTCACTCGTGGGAGAATCGCAGGCGAGTGAGCGCCGCCGACGCCCTGCCTGAGTTCCACCACTACGAGCGCCACGCGATCGCAGTCGCCGCGGCGCCCGACGAGGCGCTCGCGGCTGCGCGCGAAACCCGTCTCCAGGATCTGCCGGTTGTGCGGGCGCTGTTCCGCCTTCGTGGCCTACGGAAGGCGCCGACCGGCTCGCTGTGGGATGCCATGGGAGCGGAGGGATTTCGGCTGCATGACGAGGACACGCTCGTCGGGGTCGGGAAACCGTGGCTCGTCCGCGGCTCGATGCTCCAGGGTGAGAACTTCGCCGACTTCGACGAGCCGGGCTACGCCAAGATGGCGATGGACCTGCGCTACATCGACGGCCGCCTGGTCACTGAGACCAGGGTATTCCTGACAAGCCGCGACGCGCGCCGCGCGTTTCGGGCCTACTGGCTCGTGATCCGGCCCTTCAGCGGCCTCACCCGGCGGAGCTGGCTCAGGGCGGCGAAGCGGAGCGCGGAGGCGTAGGTTGGCGTTCGTGATCGACGAGCAGCTCGAGCAGTACTCCGAGGCGCACACGACCGCTGCCTCGGCGCTGCTCCAGGAGCTCGCGGCGGAGACCCGAGCAACGATGAGCTCGCCGCAGATGTTGACGGGCGCGATCGAGGGCCGCTTCCTCGAGCTCCTCGTCTCCGGCATCGGTGCTCGCCGGGTGCTGGAGATCGGCACCTTCACGGGTTACTCGGCGCTCTCGATGGCGGAAGCGCTTCCCGAGGGTGGGCACATCGACTCATGCGACATCGAGCCTGCGCACGTCGAGGTGGCGCGGCGGTACATCGCGCGGAGCCCACATGCCGAGAAGATCACGATTCACCTCGGCCCGGCGCTCGAGACGATCTCGGGGCTCGAGGGCGAGTTCGACTTCGTCTTCATCGACGCCGACAAAGGGAACTACGACAACTACTACGAGGCCGTGCTCCCGCGCCTGAGCGAGCGCGGCCTGATCGCGATCGACAACACGCTCTGGAGCGGCAGGGTGCTGGATCCTCCCGACGATAACTCCCGCGCGATCGCAGCGCTGAACGACAAGCTCGTGGCCGACGAGCGCGTCGTGTGCGTTCAGCTGACGGTGCGCGACGGCGTCACGCTAGCTCGTAGGCGCTGAGCGAACAACCGGTATCAGACTCGTCTCTGGCACCTCTCTGGGTCCGTCGGAAAGACACAGTACGGTCCGGCCGGTGCGCCCGCTCGTCGCCCGCTGCGAGGTCGCGGAGGCGACGCGGCTGCTGATCGGTGAAGGCGGACGGAGGTAATTTTCACGGGATGGCTTTGACACCGACTGCGGCGGGAATCTCCGCGAGAGGTGCGGGCTGCGCTGAAGGACATTCGTTTCCTCCTGCTCTTGCTCTTCAACCTTTGGAGCGTGGCAGCTCTCGTGAGAGGCATCGGCCTCGCGTTGAGCGACGACAGCTACCGAAACTCGATCATGTACGGGGCTCTCGTGGTGAGCGCCGCCCTCCTACTCGTAGGGCTCTGGTTGCAGCGCCGAGTGTGGTTGAGGTTGCGATCCGCTCGGGCTGCGCCAGTCGCAGAGAGCCATTCCTAACGCTGCCGGACGGGGAACTGTCCGAAACGGACAGTAGGGTGCCCGCCCATGCGCCTGCTCGTCGCTCGCTGCGAGGTCACGTACTCCGGCCGCCTGAACGCTTTTCTCCCGGAGGCGACGCGGCTGCTGATGCTGAAGTCGGACGGGTCGGTTCTCGTCCATGCTGACTGCGGCGGCTACAAGCCGCTCAACTGGATGACGCCTCCAACCGCGATCGAGGAGGAGCCCGCTCGGATCGTCGTGCGCAAGCGCGCGGGGAAGACCGAGGACCGGCTCGAGATCCGGCTGCTCGAAGTGCTGAGCGACGCGCAGCACGAGCTCGACGAGCTGGTCGGGCTCGCCAAGGATGGTGTCGAGCGCGACCTGCAGAAGGCGCTCGCCGAGCGGCCGGAGGAGCTCGAGCAGGAGCTTCGGCTCGCCCGGCGGGAGTGGATGACCGAGATCGGGCCCGTCGACCTCATGTGTCGCGATTGCGACGACGGCTGGGTGGCGGTCGAGATCAAGCGGGTCGGGACGATCGAGGCGGTCGAGCAGCTGACGCGCTACCTCAACTTCATTCGCGCCGATCCTGCGAAAGAGGCTTGTCGCGGCATCCTCGCCGCGCAGTCGTTCAAGCCTCAGGCGGTGACGCTCGCCGAGTCGCGCGGGCTCCGTTGCGTCGAGGTCGATCTGGCGCTGCTGCGCGGCGAGCGCGAGCCCGAGCTGACACTCTTCGGCTGATTAGTCCTCGGGCTCGCCGTCGGAATACTCGAGCGCCTCGATGCGGCCGATCACGCCGAGCCCGCGCCAGGCGATCTTGTTCGAGCGGGGATACCAGCACATGTCGTTCGGCCGACGCGTGCCGTAGATCAGCATCGTCAGCCCGTGTGGACCGGCCCGGAACCAGTGGCTGACACGCGTTCCAGGCGGTCGTGCGATCACATGGCCGGTCCGAATCGGAATCTCCTCGCGCTCCGCGCCGCCTCCTGCCCCGAACGGTGATGGCCAGAGGTGGAGCGTCCCCTCGCCCTCGAGGATGACGAAGATCTCCTCTTCCTCGGAGTGGCAATGGGGTACCGAGCCTCGTGCGCCCGGGTCGAGCCGCTCCCAGTGGAAGCCGGCCTGGTCGGAACGCTCCTTGGTCGCGAGCGGCGCCGTGGTCGACCCTCCCCAGCGCTCGAGCTCGACCTCGTCGATGTTGATGATGTTCGATGGCCGCTCGGCCGGCTCGCCGTAGGCGAGTGGCGGCGCCTCGGCCTCGCGATCCCACGGGTCGTCGATTCGCCCTTCCACCCACGGCCAGCCGAGCCGAACCGCACCCGAGCGAGGGAGCCAGCCGATCTCGGTCGGGAAGTTCGTGCCGAACACCAGGTACTCGAGCCCCTCCGCGCCGGCGACGAACGTGTGCTCGAGCTCGTCCGCGCGGTGGATCACGCAGTCGCCGGAGCGCACCTCGTGCACCTGCTCGTCCTGCCAGGCAAGGCCGGAGCCCGAGAGGACGAAGTAGACCTCCTCCGAGGCGCCGTGCGAGTGGGGAGGGGTCGGCAGCTTGCCGGGCGCGACGCGCACCCGGTTGACGCCGACGCCCTTCGTGCCCGCTGCCTGCCCGAGTCTCTGCCAGTGGCGTCCATCTCGCCCTTCGCGCGGCGGTGGTGCTCGACGTCATCCCAGTTAGCGATCCCCATCGAAGGGAATCTAATCGGCCACGGTCTGCTCTGCGTGGAGGTCGACCTCGAGCTGCTCCGCGGGGAGCGGGAGCCTGAGTTGACTCTGTTCGGCTAGCCCGAAGTGGACACTTTCGATCCTGCGAAAGGTACACTAGTCTCGTGACCGTGGAGGTCGGGATCCGGGAATTGCGTGCCAACCTGAGCGCGTTCGTCGAACGCGTCAAGAACGGCGAAGACGTGGTCCTGACGGAACGAGGCCGACCGGTTGCAAGGATCACGCAGCCCGGTGACGCTCTCTCGAAGCTGGAGGAGCTGATCGCGCAGGGACGCGCCACGCCACCAAGAGAACCAAAGCGTCCGATCAACACCCAAGGCTTGCCACGCCCGGTCGGCGGAACGGTCACCGACATCCTCTTCGAGCTGCAAGGGGACGCGGACGCTCGTCGCGGCCGATAGCTCGGCGATGGTCAAGCTCGTTCTCGGCGAGGAAGGCTCAGAGCTGGCGCGGTTAGTGTGGCTCGAGGCTGATGCTGTTCAGGCAACGCGGCTCGCGCGCGTCGAGGCATCTGCAGCCGTCGCGGGTGCGCGGCGTGCACGTCGTATTCGACCGAGTGGAGAACAGCGAGCACAGGCCGAGCTCGAATCGATCTGGCGAGCGGTGGTGCCACTCGAGCTGGACGAGCCGCTCGAGACGCGGGCGGCAGCGCTCGCATGCGAGCACGCTATCTCGGGTGCGGACGCTGTGCACCTCGCCGCCGCGGTCGAGACCGGAGCAACGCTGCTGACATGGGACCTTCGCCTGGCTGCAGCCGCCTCGTCGGAGGGCCTATCCGTTCTTCCTCAGGGATAGACAGCCGCCTTGAGCAGTTCGCGCGGCGGGTCGGCGAACAGGCGGGCGACGCCCTCGAGCCCGACCCGGTGCGTGATCAGCCGATCCCACGGATACGCGCCGCTCGCGAGGAAGGTGAGCGCAGCCCGCACGTGACGCGGCGTGTGGTGGAAGGAGCCCCGCAGGGTCAGCTCCTCGTAGTGCAGGCGATAGGTGTCGACGCGCAACTCGGAGCCTCGCTCGCGGCCGCCGAAGTACAGGACCGTTCCGCCCGGACGGACGAGCTCGAGCGCGCGCTGCCACGCCTCCTCCGTTCCGGCGGCCTCGATCACGACGTCGGCACCCTCGCCGTCACCCGGCTCGGCGCCGAAGAGCGGCGCGAGCGCCCGGCGCTCGGCTCGTCCCCCGACGATCTCCGGACGGCCGCCTGCGTCCCGGACACACGCGCTCAGCATCAGGCCGATCGGCCCGGGGCCCAGAACCGCCACACGGGGGCCCTCCTCGAGCTCGGCCCGGTCGACTCCGCGCAGGCAGCAGGCGAGCGGCTCGACCATCGCGGCGACGTCCGGTGCAAGGCCGCGAGGCACGGGGAGGAGGTTCGTGCGTGCGATCGGCTCCGGCACGAGCAGGAACTCGGCGTAGGCACCGTTGAAGAGCTCCAGTGGCTCGCTTCGCTCGTCTCCGGCCGCCGAGTTCGCCGCGACGACACGGCGGCCGGTGGCGACGTCGATCCCGCAGAACTCGTGCCCGAACGGGCTCGGCAGCGAGCCGAGCAGCACCGGGTGGCCACGTTGGAACGTCTTCAGGTCGGTGCCGTCGGTCAGGGCCACCTCGACCTGCACGAGCACCTCGCCCGGGCTGGGGTCCGGACGCGGCACGTCCTCCAGACGCAGGTCGCCGATCCCGTGGAAGCGCAAGGCCTTCACGGCCGAAAGACGACCTTGAGCGCCCGCCCGCTGCGGTAGAGCTCGAGCCCCTGGTCGAAGCGGTCGAGGGGCAGCACCGTCGGCTCCGGGAGCTCGAGGTGATCGAGCAGCGCGAGGGCATGCTCCATGTGCCGAGGTGTCGCCGACCGCGAACCCGTCAGCGTCAGCTCGTTCCGGTAGACGAGGTCGAGGTCGACCGGCCCCGCGGGGGAGAAGACGAGCACGGTCCCACCGGGAACGACGAGGTCGAGCGGCGCAGCGTGGGCACACAGCACGAGTGCGTCGACCGGCTCGTCGGGCTCGCGGCCGGATCGCTCCGGGTTCGCGTCGATGGCGAAGACCTCGTCGCCGCGGGCGCGCAGCACCTCCGCGAATAGCCTTCCGATGAAGCCCTGGCCGACGACGAGGGTGCGGCCGGCCGGCACCCGCTCCGCCCCGCGGAGAACGCAGGCGAGAGGCTCGAGGTACGTGCCGGTTACGTCGTCGACGCTCTCGGGCAGCGCAATGCCTTCAGCTGTCTCGACTCTCTCGGCGAACCCGCCTGGGACGATCGTCGGTGCCGCGAAGCGCTCGCACGTCGACTCGTGGCCGGCCGCGCAGCGCGCGCAGCTTCCGCACGGCAGGTGGTGGATCAGCGCGATTCGCGTTCCGTCTGCACGTCGCGCGACGACCTCGTGCCCGAGCACGGTGCCGACCCGTGCGACACCGATCTTCTCCACGTCGGATCCGCAGAGCCCGACCGCGAGCACGGGCATCGAGGGTGTCGGCGCGGGCGCATCCGCGAGCCGGGGCCGTCCCTCTCCGTCGAGCACCACCGCGCGCACGACGGCATCGTAGGGATACCCTCGCCGTCCGATGAGGCGGCGGCTTCCACCCGTGCTGGGCGAGCGCGACTACAGGCGCCTGCTCAGCTCGTCCGTCGCCTACGGGTTCGGGCGCGAGATGGTCTTCGTCGCGATCGGGTGGCAGGTCTACGACATCTCGCGGAACCCGCTGCACCTCGGACTCGTCGGTCTGGCGGAATTCCTCCCCCTGCTTCTCTTCGCGCTGCCCGCCGGCGCGATCGCCGACCGCCTGCCCCGCAAGCTCGTCCTCATCGGCTCGCTCGTCGCTGACGCGGCCATCACGGGGTTGTTGCTCGTCGTCAGCCTCTCCGGCGCCGAGTCGCTCTGGCCGTTTCTAGCGCTCGCCTTCGCAAGCGGAACCTCGGCCGCACTCGGGAATCCAGCCATTCGCTCGATGTGGCCGAGCCTCGTGCCGCTCGAGCTCCTGACGAGCGCGCTGGCGCTGCGGTCCACCGTCTTCCAGGCGACCGTCGTGATCGGGCCTGCGATTGGGGGCCTGCTCTTCGCGATCGGCCCCGAGGTCGTCTACGGGTTGGGCGCCGCGCTCATGCTCGTGGCCGCCGGCCTGGCACTGCCGATCCGGCCGCGCGCGGTCGAGCAGGGGCCGGTCGAGCTCGTCGGCTCGCGCCTGACCTCGCTGCTCGCCGGGCTCCGGTTCGTCCGCAGGACGCCGGTGTTGCTGGGCGCCATCTCGCTCGACCTCGTCGCGGTGCTGTTCGGTGGCGCGGTCGCGCTGCTGCCACTCTTCGCGCGCGACATCCTCGAAGTCGGCCCCGTCGGGCTCGGTGTGCTGAGGAGCGCGCCCGCGGTCGGGGCGCTAGTTGCGGGAATCATGCTGACGCGGCGACCGCTGCGCGGCTCGGCCGGCCGGAAGCTCCTGATCGTCGTCGCGCTGTTCGGCGCGTGCATGGTCGTCTTCGGGCTCTCACGCTCGTTCCCGCTCTCCTTCGTCGCGCTCGGTTTCGGCGGGTTCGTCGACATGATCAGCATGAACATCCGCTCGATGATCACCGCGCTCTCGGCTCCGGATGCGCTCCGCGGCCGCGTGAACGCGGTCGAGATGGTGTTCATCAGCGCCTCGAACGAGCTCGGTGCCTTCGAGTCGGGCGCGGCCGCTGCGCTCGTCGGCGCCGTGCCGGCCGTCGTCGTCGGCGGCTGCCTGACGATCGTCGCCGCACTCGTCTGGCCCCGCCTCTTCCCCCAGATGGCGCGCATCGACCGGCTCGAGTCGCTGCTCCCACCGGCGGGACACGACCGCGCGGCGGCACTCCCCTAGCTGCAATGTTCGCCTGGACCTGGAACGACCACCCGTGCTCTGCGACAATCGAGCCCAGCGAACCGGAGGGTGCTTGAGGTTCCAGCGGCCGTTCTTGCGAACCCGACTCGTCATAGGCTTGTTCCTGGCCTTTGGAGTGAGCTCGCTGGTCGCCGTGGCGGCTCAGGCCGCCGCCGACGAGCCGGCGCGCCCGTTTCCCGGTGGCCGCTACTTCGTCATCGGCTGCGGGTTCAGCCACGCGAACAACGACGACGCGATCGCCCTCGGCGGCAAGCCCGGCAGCGCCCACAACCACACGTACATCGGCAACCGCGTCGTCGACGCCTTCACGACGCCGACGACGTTGTTGGTCGGGGCGTCGAGCTGCGGCGACTCCGGCGACTCCTCCGCGTACTGGGTGCCCACGCTCTTCGCCGGCGGCCGACCGCTCCGCCCGCTGGCCGGCGTCGCCTACTACGTGCGTCGCACCTCCGGGCCCGTGCAGTCGATTCCGGCCGGACTGAAGCTGATCGCCGGCGACCAGCGCGCGCGGAAGCTCCAGAGCCTCGGGGTGGCCGGTTGGGGCTGTGGCGGCCTCGATGCGACTCCGCGCTTCGCGTCGATCCCCAGCTGCGGTCCCGACCGGTCACTGCACTTCCGGGTCACGTTCCCGAACTGCTGGAACGGTGACGACCTCGACAGCGCAGACCACAAGCGGCATGTGACGTACTCCGCGGGCGGGCGCTGCCCCGGCTCGCATCCGGTCGCGATACCGACGATCGTGCTGATCTTCCTGTACCCGTCCACCGAGCATGGCCGGCCGCTGCAGGCGTCCGGTCGATTCGGCGCCCACGGGGATTTCATCAACGGCTGGGAGCAGGAGACGCTGGCGCGGCTCGTCCGAGCGCTGAACTGAGCCGCGCTACAATCGAGGCGCGCGGGGCTATAGCTCAGTTGGGAGAGTGCCTGGATCGCACCCAGGAGGTCGTCGGTTCGAGTCCGACTAGCTCCACCAAGGAGTCGTAACCAACCGCGAGGCCCGTCCACCACCGGGCCTTGCGGTGTTCTTGAGGTCCGTAGCACTACAAGCAGTCCGGCCGCCAGCGGGTGGCGAGGAATTGAACGGCTGTCACCGAAGCTGTGCACAGCCGCTCGCCCGGCCTATGATTCACCTTGAGTAAAACGGCGTCGCCGGACCAAGGAGCTGAGATGCGCCCAGCGTTCATGTCAATCGAAAAGGGCTTTACGACCTATTCGGAGGGTATGACGGGTGTCGCAGAAAACGCTCAACTTGGGGATCCTGGCGCACGTAGACGCCGGTAAGACAACTCTCACCGAGCGGCTGCTCTACGAGGCCGGTGTCATCGACGAGGTCGGCAGCGTCGATGCCGGCACCACGCAGACCGACTCGCTGACGCTGGAGCGGCAGCGCGGTATCACGATCAAGTCGGCCGTTGCGTCCTTCGCGCTCGAGGACGTCCACGTCAACTTGATCGATACGCCGGGTCACCCGGACTTCATCGCCGAGATCGAACGGGTCCTGAGCGTCCTCGACGGTGCAGTACTCGTGCTGTCTGGGGTCGAGGGCGTGCAGCCGCAGACGCGCATCCTGATGCGTGCGCTGCAGCGGCTGCGCATTCCGACCCTGATGTTCGTCAACAAGATCGATCGCCCGGGGGCCGGCAACGAGCGCGTAGTGCAGGCCATCTCGGAACGCCTGACGACGGCGGTCGTACCTATGGGAGTTCCGCGCGGGCTCGGCACGCGCGCCGCCTACTTCACCCTCACTGGCGCCGAAGACCCCGCTTTCGGGGCTCGGCTGGCCGAGGTGCTCGCGGAGCGCGACGCGCGGATCATGGCCGCCTACGTCGAGGGAGAGGCGGACGTGCCGCAGCACCTGCTTCGTGAAGCACTCGCGGCTCAAACGAAGCGGGCACTCGTTCACCCCGTCTTCTTCGGTTCCGCGGTCACGGGTGCGGGCGTGGAGGAATTGATGATCGGAATCACCGAGCTGCTTCCGGCATCCGCAGGAGATCCCGACGGCGCCGTATCCGGAACGGTCTTCAAGATCGAACGCGGCGCGAACGGAGAGAAGATCGCGTACGTCCGAATGTTCACAGGGACGATTCACACGCGCGACCGGCTGCGCTTCGGCCGCAAGCTCGAGGACAAAGTCACCGCGATCACCGTCTTCGACCGCGGGCCTGCCGTCCAACGTCCATCGGTCTCCGCAGGCGGGGTTGCAAAGCTCTGGGGTCTCCCCGAGATCCAGATCGGCGACCGAATCGGCGAAGCCGGAACCGACGCAGCCGACCACCACTTCCCCCCGCCGACACTCGAGTCGGTCGTCGTCGGCGAACCCGACGACCGCGCACGGCTCCGCGTCGCGCTCGCGCAACTCGCCGAGCAGGACCCGTTGATCAACGTCAGGCAGGACGACACCCGCCAGGAGATCTCCGTCTCGCTCTACGGCGAGGTGCAGAAGGAAGTGATCCAGGCGATGCTCGCAAACGAGTTCGGCCTCGACGTCACATTCAGCGAGACGACGCCGATCTACATCGAGCGAGCGATCGGCACCGGCGAGGCGATCGAGCTCCTCCACGCGGAATCGAATCCGTTTCTCGCCACGATCGGGCTGCGCATCGAGCCGGCGCCTGACGGCAGCGGGATTGACTTCCGACTGCAGGTCGACTCCCGCACAGTCCCGCTCTACCTCTACAAGACGCTCGCAAGCTTCACGGAGCACATGGGGCTGTACGTTCGCCAGACGCTGCGGGAGGGCCTCTTCGGTTGGCAGGTGACGGACTGCGTCGTGACGATGAGCACGTGTAACTACAGCGTCCCTGACGGTCCTCCATCAAGACGGGGACCGCTGAGCACGGCGGCCGACTTCCGAAAGCTGACGCCGCTTGCCCTGATGCAGGCGCTCGAGTACGCCGGGACAGTGGTTTGCGAGCCAATCCTCCGAGCGAGGGTCGAGCTCCCGACGGTCGCGATCGGGGCGGTCATAGCCGCACTTGCGCGGCTCGGCGCTGCCATCGAGACGCCGTCCTTGCAGGCGCAGCTCTCGACGCTCGAGGCGATCCTGCCCGCAGCGCGGACGCAAGACCTCCAGCGGCAACTGCCCGGCCTGACCGGCGGCGAGGGTGTGCTCGACTCCAGCTTCGCCGGCTACCAGCCGGTGAGCGGCGACCAGCCGACCCGGCGGCGGACGACCGCCAACCCGCTCAACCGCGCGGAGTACATGCTGCAGCTTGCGCGACGAGCTACCGGTCGCACCAACGCGTCGTGGGAGACGAACCAATGATCCTCGACCATTCTCCGCTCCCTTCGGCACCTCGATGTCGCCGCCACGTTCCTGGGTGGACGTACGTGCGCGGGGTTAGCCACCGTCGTCTTTCGGATCTCCCCCGAACCGCTGGAACCGCGACCCACGCGGCAACCCGGTGAACTCGCGCATCTCCGCGGCTACACGTGGTAACTCATCCGCGCGCGCCACAAACGACCCCCGCTGCTCGTCCTCGTAGCGAGGAGGCCAGCGGATGAAGAAACTAAGGTCGACGAGACCGTTGCCCTCGTTGCTCGCCCAGATCGTGAGCTCGTCGAACTCCGACTCCCACCACTTCTTGTCAGACCACCCGGCCCTCGCGTCGGCGATCTCCTCAAAGAACCCGACCATGTCGTTCAGGTATGGAGTGATCATGTCCAGACCGACAGACCACTCCTCGCCGTCGAGCAGGAGAGTCGCCGTGCACACGAAGTAGCCTCGTCGTCGGGCTCCCTCCGTGAACTCGACTCCGCCAACGTGAGGCGAGCCGGGTGCCGAGCGCAATGAGACGCCGGAGGCCACGGACTCAGGGTGCCATGACGGCGGTGACTTGGCTTTCTCGGCCAAGTCCATCTGGGTGGGCTGTCATCGTGGGTAGGTGCTCGATGCAGAAGCTCAGCGGTTCGCTCGTTTCCTCTTCGCCGCATATCCGGTGGCGACGCTGCGTGAGCAGACCGAGGAGATCTACGTGCGCTTCCTCGCCGAGCTCAAGGCCGAGGTGGTGGCCGTGGCCGTGGCCGATCTGGTCCGCAGCTCGACCGTCCTCCCGACGGTTGCCGACATCCGGCGCCGGATCGCAGAGGCTGAGCTCGCATTGCCAACCGCTCACGAAGCCTTCCACTCGCTCTTCGAGTCTGGCGAACGGCATCCGCTGACCCGCTACGTCGCCGAGATCTTCGGCGGCGAGTACAACATCAAGACCTCGGAACTTCCGACGGCGACCCGCTCGCAGTTCGTCAAGATCTTCGACGAGCTCCGCGACGAGGCCATCCGCCGGGGTGACTTGCCCAGGGCTGTCGTTGCTGCGACCGAGCGACGGGCGCCCGCGCCCGAGCCGATCGAGGCCAGCGAACCCGGCATCTGGGGCGCGATCCGCGGCCGCTTCGACGCTCTGCCCGACGAGGAGCGGAAGCAGCGCCTGCGCGCAGCGCAGAAGCGGTTGTTGAAGGGCGGCGAGGTCAGCGCAGCCTGGCTCGGTCGCCCGGTCATCGAGCACGAGGCTCTGCGCCAGTTCGGCGGCGAGAACGGTTGGCTCGATCGCGAGTTCGGCTTGGGATCCACGGCAGGGTGAGCTGGTTCGTCCGCAACGCCCGTGAGGCACGGTGGCTGGCGAACGAGCTGGGCTCGTTCTGCAACTTCGAGGACGACGGCGCTCGGTTTCCCGAGCTGGGCATCAACCTCACCGTCGTCGAGCCGGGACGGCCGATGTGCATGTACCACCGAGAGCCGCATCAGGAGGGCTTCCTCGTGCTGCGCGGCGAGTGTCTGCTGATCGTCGAGGGCGAGGAGGTTCCGCTCCGGCAGTGGGACTTCTTCCATTGTCCGGCGGACGTGGCGCACGTGATCGTCGGAGCCGGCACGACGCCGTCGCTCGTGCTCGGCGTCGGGAGCCGACTCGGCCCCAAAGGCGGCGGCGCCTACCCCGTCGACGAGACCGCGATCGCGCACGGCGCCGGCGTGGAAGAGGAGACAAGTGACCCCAGGAAGGCGTACGCGCGCTTCTCGCAGGACGTTCCGGTGCCCTTCCGAGAGGAGTTCCTGGCGGAAGCGCCTGAGTGACAGGCTCCTAGGGCTGCTGCGGCTCACGAACCTTGGCTGGGTCAGCGGGCTCGAACGCCGGCAACCCGTCGATCGACACGGCGTTCCGATCGCGCACGTAGTCGCGGACGCCGTCGGAGCCCTTGCGCTCGAGCCAGCGCTCCCGTTGCGGACGCTCCGCGACGAACTCCAGCAGCGGCACGCCGTAGCCGCAGGAGTCCGAGACCCGCTCGACGCGGATGCGCACGACCGCCCGCACGCCTGAGCCCGGGTCGTCGCTCGCGATCACCTCGCCCCGGCCGTGGAGGCGGACGATCCGCGGTGGGCCGTCGAACGCGCACAGCATCAGGCAGATGCGGCCGTTGTCGCGGAGATGGGCTGCCGTCTCGGCGCCGCTGCCGACGTGGTCGTCGTACTCGACCGTGTGGTGATCGAGGACCCGGAGCGTCCCGATCGGTCCCTTGGGTGAGACGTTGATCCGACCCTCTTCACTTGGCGCCGTCGCGACGAAGAAGAGGTGCTGCCGCTCGATCCAGGCAGCAAGCTTCTCGTCGATCTGCTCGAAGATCTTTCCCATCAGCGCTTTTTCCCCGGATTCAGCAGCCCCGCCGGGTCGAAGGCCTCCTTGACGGCCGCGTGGAGGGCGAGCGCGCCCGGCCCCCACTGACGACCGAGCTGACCCCCTTTGACGAGGCCGAGCCCGTGCTCGCCGGAGATGCTGCCGCCGAGTCGCGCGGCCAGCTCGAAGAGCTCTTCCGCCGCCGCCTCGGCTCGCTCCCGCTCCGCCTCGTCCCCGGGGTCGATCAGAAACGTCGAATGGAGGTTGCCGTCGCCTGCGTGACCCCAGCTGCAGGCGGCCAGGCCGTGACGCTCCCCGATCGCGAGGGTCTGATCGATCGCCTCCTCGAGCCGTTCGAAGGGCACGACGATGTCTTCGCTCACCTTGCCTCCGCGATCGGCCTGGACGGCGAGCGAGACGCCGTCGCGCCACCGCCACAGCGCCGCGATCTCCGCGGCAGTCGCGGGCGCCCAGACCGACAACGCCTCCTCGCCGAGAGTCTCGACGGCGGCCTCCCGCAGTCGTTCCACCTCCTCGGTGGAGCCGTCCACCTCGGTCAAGATCATGAAGCCGCCGTCGGCGAGAGGAACGGGGAATGCCGCTGCTGAGCGCCGCAACGTCTCCCGGTCCAGGTACTCGAGCGCCGCAACGGGGAGGCCGCTCCCGAGGACGCGGGCGAGCGCCGCACAGCCGGCTGCCGCGTTCGGGTGCAGGGAAACGACTGGCGCGACGGCCTCCGGTGCCGGAGCGAGTCGCAGCCAGACCGAGGTGATGACGCCGAGCGTCCCCTCCGAGCCGACGAGGAGGCTCTTCAGGTCGTAGCCCGCGACATCCTTCCGGATCGCCCCGCCGACGCTGATGAGCTCCCCGGGCGCGACGACGGCTTCGAGCCCGGTCACCCAGTCGCCGGTGACGCCGTACTTGAAGGCGTGCGGGCCGCCCGCGTTCGTGGCGACGTTGCCGCCGATCTGCGACTGCTCGGCCGCGCCGGGGTCGGGCGGGAAGAGCAGGCCGTTCTCCCGCGCCACGCGGCGGACGTCGGCGGTCGTCACCCCGGCCTCGACCTCCATCCGCCAGAGCAGCGGCTCGAGCGAGCGGATCCGGCGGAGCCGCTCCAGCCCGAGCACGACACCGCCGAGCGGCACCGCTCCGCCCGCAAAGCCCGTCCCGCCGCCGCGCGGAGTGATCGGCACGCCGCGCTCGTAGCACCAGGAGACGACCTCTGCGACCTCCGCTGCCGTCCGGGGCAGGACGACCGCCTCGGCGTTCCCGCTGAGGCCGCGCGACTCCGTCGCGTCCGACAGGTACAGCGCCGGCACGCCCTCGACCACGAGCTCGGGGCCGAAGCGGTCGCGGAGAGCCTGCTCAAGCATCCCGAGAAACTACATCCGCCTAAGATCAGAGCATGGCTAGCGGGCTACCGATCGAGCGACCGGGCAAGATCGTCTGCGTCGGCATGAACTATCGCGACCACGCGGCCGAGGCCGGCATGGAAGTGCCAGAGCAGCCGGTGCTGTTCGCCAAGTGGCCCAACGGGCTGATCGGACCTGGAGAGGCGATTGTGCTGCCGCCGGATCCGAGCCAGGTCGATTACGAGGCTGAGCTCGGCGTCGTCATCGGGCTCCGCGCGCGTGGGCTCCGCACCGAGGACGCGCTGGATGCCGTGGCCGGCTACGTCTGCGTCAACGACGTCAGCGCGCGCGACCTTCAGTTTGCCGATGGCCAGTGGACCCGCGGCAAGTCATTGGACACGTTCTGCCCCGTCGGCCCACGACTCGTCCCGGCTGCGGAGGTGCCCGATCCCCAGCGGCTCGGGATTCGCTGTCGTGTCAACGGTGAGCTGCTGCAGGACTCGTCGACAGCACAGATGGTCTTCTCCGTGGCAGAGATCGTCGCCTTCGTGAGCACCTGGCTGACGCTCGAGCCCGGTGACCTGATCGCGACGGGGACTCCCGCCGGGGTCGGCTTCACCCGCGAGCCGCCCGTTTATCTGCGCCCGGGCGACGAGGTGACCGTCGAGATCGACGGCCTCGGCGCGCTCGTCAACCCCGTCGTCGCCGCGACCGAATAGGAGGAGCGAATGGCCTACGTGCTGGCAGTGAAGTGGGTGGCGAAGGAGGGTGAGGAGGAGAACGTGCTGGCGGCTATCCGGGCGCTGGCGGAACCGTCTCGGGCGGAATCTGGCTGCCTGATGTGGCAACCGCACCGGGATCCCGAGAACCCGCGGGTGTTCTTCATCTACGAGCAGTACACAGAACCGGCCGCCTACGACGAGCACGGACGCTCGGAGCACTTCCAGCGGCACGGGGTCGGGGATGCGATCCCGCGACTCGAGGCCCGCGAGCGGACGTTCTACGAGACGCTCGACTAGGAGTCAGAACTTGCGGAACCGCTCGTACGCCGCGAGCGGGGCCATCCCGGCGCGCACGGCGGCACGCACGGCGTTCTCGGTGTCGGCCACCTCTGCCGCCCGCGTCAGCACCTCATCGCGCAGGGCCGCCGGCACGACGACGACGCCGTCCGCGTCGCCGAGCACGTAATCCCCCGTGACGACGGTCACGCCCTCGATCTCGATCGTGTGCCCCCACCCTGTCGGCTCCCAGCGCGGTACCGAGTCCTGTGGGGTCGTGAACGCGGCAAAGACCGGGAAGTCCTCCCCGATGATGAAGTCCACATCGCGGCAGCCGCCGTCGAGGACGACGCCGGCCACACCTCGCGCCTTCAGCGAGGTCGCCGAGAGCTCGCCGAACTGTGCGCACGTACGATCGCCGGTCCCGTAGACGGCGACGTGGCCGGGCGGCACGGCACCGAGGAGCTTCAGCACGAGCCGGATCGTTGGATCGTACGGCGCATCCTCGCGTGGCCGGCCCTCGATCGCGAACGCAGGCCCGGCGAGCCGCATGCCGCGCGCGAGCGGAGCGATGTCGTGCCGGAGCGTCTGCCGCCGGAGCCCGAGGCTGTCGAGCACGTCCGCGACGGCGGCGGTGTAGAGCTCGGTCACGCGCCGGTTCGGCGGAAGAGCTCGATCGTCTCGCGCACTCCCCGCTCGAGCGGTGTCGAGACGGGCGCCCGCGCCTCGAACTCCTCCGGAAAAGGCAGGCTCCGCTCGTCGTCCCACGAGATCGTCCCGGCCGCCTCGGGCACAACCTCCTCGATCGCGGCGACGACCTCCCGCACGTGCACGCACGGGCCGCCGAGGTTGCGCAGGATTGCGCCCTCCGTCGCGGTTCGGCTCGCCTCGACGAAGGCAGCCGCCGCATCAGCCGCGTACTGCAGCTGCATCCGGCCGCCGAACGGGATGCGATAGGTCTCGCCGCCGGCAGCGGCCTGCATCGCCAGGGTCGGACCGGCCGTCAGCCCGGTGTCGCGGCCCGGCCCGTAGACGACGTACGGCCGCAGCCCCACGCTCGCAACGCCGTCGTCCAGCCACGCCACGCGTGCCATGCCCTCGTTCGCCTGCTTGTGGACGCCGTAGTACGTGACGGGGTGGCCGTCGGCGTCCTCGGCCACGCGAGCCCCGTCGGCCGCGTCGTAGACGGCGGCCGAGCTCGCGTAGGCGAGACCGCGGATGCCCGCACGTCGCTTGACGGCCTCGAATACGTTGACAGTTCCGACAACGTTGACGAGCGCTCCTCGCGGTGGATCCGCTTTCGCCAGCGGCACGAGCAGCGCGGCCAGGTGGATCACGTGCGTGATCCCATGCTCGTCGAGCGCTCGGTCGAGCGCGGCAGGGTCTGTGATGTCGCCGTGCAGGAACGTCACGTCGGCGAGTTGCTCCTCCGAGAGCACGAGCTCGAGCCGGTGGCGGCTCGCCCCGAGGTCGAACGCGACGACGGGCACGCCCTCGGTGAGGAGCTGTCGCGTCGCCCACGCGCCGATGCAACCGAGCGCGCCCGTGATCAGGAAGCGCTCGCTCACACGTCTTGATAGACCGTGACGACCTCGGAGTAGAACTCCCGCGCTGCGCGGCCCTGCTCGTGGGGGCCGAAGCCCGAGCTCTTGATCCCGCCGAAGGGCACGTGCACGTCGGCTCCCGCCGTCTGCGAGTTGACGTGCAGCAGGCCTGCTTCGGCCCCGTTGACGAAGCGTTGCGCGGACTCGAGGTTGGTCGTGAAGATCGCGGCCGAGAGCCCGTACTCCACCGCGTTTGCGCGCTCGAGCGCCTCGTCAAGCGTCCTGAAGCGGTAGAGCGTGGTGACCGGCCCGAATACCTCCTCGCACGACAGCAGGGCATCGTCTCGGACGTTCTCGAAGACCGTCGGCGAGAGCAGGTAGGACCGCTCGTCGACCCGCTCGCCGCCGGCGATCACCGTTCCGCCCTCGCGTCTCCCGCGCTCGACCGCCTCGAGCACGTCGGTCAGCTGCTTCTCGTTCACGAGCGGGCCGACCTCCGTCCCCGGGTCGGTCGGGTCGCCGACCTTGCCCCGCTCGATGCGCTCCAGCAGCCTGCCGCGAAACTCGTCATAGGCCGGCTCCTCGACGTAGATGCGTCGGGTTGCGGTGCATTTCTGGCCCGCAGACCAGAAGGCGCCCGCGTACGCGGCATCGACCGCCTTGTCCAGCTTCGCGTCGGCCATCACGATCATCGGGTTCTGGCCGCCGAGCTCAAGCTGGACGCGTTTGCCGAGCGCCGTCGCCTGCTCGCGTACCTGTCGCCCGACCGCGACGGAGCCCGTGAAGGAGATCGCACGGACGTCGGGGTGGAGGACGAGTGGCGTCCCGACCGCGGAGCCGCGGCCGATCACGACGTTGAAGACGCCCGCCGGGATGCCTGCCTCGTCGAGACAGGCCGCGAGGTGCAGACCGGTAAGCGGCGCCTCCTGCGCGAGCTTCAGCACGACGGTGTTGCCGTAGGCGAGCGCCGGTGCGGTCTTCCAGGCGGGGATCGCAGCAGGGAAGTTCCAGGGCGTGATCAACGCCACGACTCCGAGCGGCCGGCGCAGCGTGTACAGCGTCGACCCTGTCGCCGACTGCTCGTACAGCTCGCCGGTCGGTCGCCAGGCCTCGCCGGCGTAGAAGCGCAGAATGGCGGCGCAGCGCGCGGATTCGAGCCGCGCCTCGCGAATCGGCTTGCCCATCTCCCGGGTCATGTCCTGCGCCATCTCCTCGACCCGCCGCTCGATCGCGTCCGCCGCCCCGGCGAGGATCGCAGCACGGCCGGCGGCCGGCAGGGCCGACCAGGCGGGGAAGGCGGCCGCGGCAGCCGCAACGGCCGTGTTCACGTCCTCCTCACCGGAGGCGGGGAACTCGCCCACGAGCTCGTCCGGCCGCGCTGGGTTGCGCTTCTCGTACGTTTCCCCGCCGGCGCTCAGGCGCCACTCGCCGCCGACGTAGTTCCGCGCAGCCGGCCGGGCCGGCGCCTCGATCGTGTCAGACATGAGCTTCCCTTCTGATCTCGGAGAACCGTGCCTCGAGCTCGTCTGCCTGCTCGTCCGTCAGCTCCTCCAGCGGAGGTCGCACGGACGAGCGGGGTAGGCCGGACACGACGTGCAGCAGGTGCTTGACCGCGGCGTGCCTCGGATAGGCGCCGACGAGCTCCCGAACGGCGGAGACGAACCGTTGACGCCGGTCGACGTCGTCGCCCGCACGGATGCCCTCGAGCTCGTCCGGGAAGACGTTGGCGAGCAGGGTGATCGTCCCTGGCGCACCCGCGGCGTAGGCGCGAGCGGCGAGCGCGTCGGATCCGGGAAGGATGGTCAGCTGTGGTAAGTCGTGCAGCCAGCGCTCGACGTGATCCAGGTCGCCGCTCGAGTCCTTCGCGCCGGCCAGCATCGGGCCGAAGCGGTCGGCGAGCACACCGAACGTCTCGTCCTCGATTGGGATGCCCGTGACGCTCGGGATGTGGTAGAGGAAGACCCGCGCCTCGGGGGGGAGCGATTCGAAGAGCGCGGCGAAGTAGGCCGTCGTACCCGACGCCGAGGCCTCGTAGTACGAAGGGGGTGCGACGAGCACGCTCCCCGCTTCTCGCTCGACCGCGTACCGCGTCAGCTCGATCGTTTCGGGCAGGGCCGTGCAGCCGGTGGCCGCTTGCAACTCGATCCCTGCCGGATGGCCGGTGAGCAGGTCAATCATGCGCTTGCGCTCGACGAGCGAGAGCGAGGCTCCCTCACCCGTCGTCCCCATGGCCGAGACGGTGTGGACGCCGCGCTCGGCGAGCCAGGACACGTGCTCGAGCACCAGCTCCAGCTGCACGGCGGCACCGCCGTGCGTGAACGGCGTCAGGAGGGCCGGGATGGTGCCTCGGCTCACAGGAGATCGCCCGCCGCCGCGACCGGGTTCACGAGCGTGCCGATCCGGGGGATCTGAATCTCGACCGTGTGACCGGGAGCCAGATTGAACTCGTCGGGCGGGACGAGGCCGGTTCCGGTCAGGAGCACGCTGCCGGGCGGGATCGGATTGTCGCGGGCCGCGTAGTCGGCGAGCTCCTGAAACGACCTCCGCATCCGCCCCGTCGACGTCGTGTCGGCGTAGAGCGTCTCGCCGTCGCCGTCGAGGATGCGCAGCTCGATCTCGAACGGTTCCGCCCAGTCGTCCGGCACGAGCACGGCCGGCCCGACTGCGCACGCGCCAGCGAACACCTTCGCCTGTGGGATGTAGAGCGGGTTCGCGCCCTCGATGTCGCGCGAGGACACATCGTTGCCGATCGTCGCCGCGAGCAGCCGGCCTCGCTCGCCGAGCACGAGCCCGAGCTCCGGCTCGGGGACGTTCCAGGCGCTGTCGGCACGGACGCCCAGCCGTTCTCCGGGGCCGACCGTCCGCCGGCACCCCGCATCCTTGAGGAACAACTCGGGCCGGTCGGCGTCGTAGACAAGGGCGTAGACGTCGCGGCTCTCGCTCTCTTCCATCCGCGCCACGCGGCTGCGCTCGTAGGTGACGCCGGCGCACCAGACCTCCGGGGGCTCGATCGGTAGGAGCAGGCGCAGCGCATCGAGGTCGTGCTCGCGAACCGGCTCGGGCAGCTCCTCGGCCTCGAGCAGAGCGAGGACGTCGTCAGCCGGAAGCTCGAGCACACGGCCGTCCTCCCAGACGCCGGCGTGCGGTCGCCCGTCCTCGCCGGCGAAGCGAACGAAGCGCCTGCTCATCGCAGCGGCCTCGCCTCGACCGGCAACTCGAGTTCGACCGGCACGACGAGCGCCCAGTCGCCCGGGATGCTGAGCTTGTGGGCAGAGATCGCCTGCCCGACGGCGAGCCCGCGCGCCACTCCCGCCCCCAGGAGCCCGTGGAGGAAGCCTGCGCAGAAAGCGTCGCCCGCGCCGATCGGATCCACCGGCTCGACGAGCGGCGAGGCCACGCTGTCGCGGCTCGCCCCGAAGGCCGTCCACACACGCGAGCCGGCGTCGAACTCGGCGAGAATGAGCAGCTCGACTCCCAGCGCATCGCGTAGGGTCTCTCCGTCCGAGCGGCCATAGAGGGCTTGAGCGTCCTCAGCCGAGCAGAGGACGACATCGAGCTGGGGCGCAAACTGCTCCAGCAGCTCTCGGGCACGCTCCGGCGAGCCGAGTCGCCGGCGGAGGTTGACGTCGTAGGAGGTCGTGCATCCCTCTCCGCGCGCAGCGGCCAGCGCATCGGCGGTGGCGCGGGCGCACGCGTCGCCGAGCGCCGGCGTGATGCCGCTCACATGGAAGGCGCGTGCGCCGACGAGGATCGCCGCCCAGTCGATGCTCCCGGGATCGAGGCGGGCGAAGGCCGAGTCGGCACGGTCGTAGTGGGCGCTCGTCGGCCGGGGCGGCGAGCCCACCTCGACGAAGAAGAGGCCGAGCCGCTCATCCTCCGCCCACTCGACGTGCGCGAGGTCGACTCCCTCGGCTCGGGCCCGAGACGCGACGAGGCGGCCGAGCGGCGAGTCCGGGAGCCGAGACACCCAGGCGGAGATGGTCCCGAGCCGCGCCAGCCCGACGGCGACGTTCAGCTCCGAGCCTGCCGGCCAGAGCTCGAGCTCGCGCGCCTGTTCGAGGCGCTGGCGGTGTGGCGGCGAAAGACGTAGAAGGCCCTCGCCGAACGTGACGACGTCGGCCATCAGTAGACGGCGCGTCCGCCCGAGAGGTCGAAGCACGCCCCCGTGGAGAAGCTCAGCTCCTCGCTCGCGAGCCAGCAGACGAGGCTCGCGGCCTCCTCCGGACGGCCCATCCGCCCGAGGGGGATGCGGGCGACCATGTACTCCACGTGCTCGTCGGTCATGTCGCCGAGCATCGGCGTCTCGATGACGGCGGGTGCGATGCAGTTGACGAGGACGCCCGTGCCGGCCACGTCCTTGCCGATCGCCTTCGTGAGCGCGATCACGGCCGCCTTGCTCGCCGAGTACGCGCCCGCCATCGGGTTGCCCTCCTTCCCCGCGATCGAGGCGACGTTGACGATGCGGCCGTAGCCCCGCTCGGTCATGCCCCGGAGAACCGCGCGGTTGGCATAGAACGTCCCCGACGCGTTGATCGCCAGCACCCGCTCCCATTCGCGATCGGACACGTCGACGGTGTGCAGGGACTCGCCGCTCACGCCCGCGCAGCAGACGAGCACGTCCAGGCGGCCGAGCTCCGACTCGACCCGTGCCACGGCCGCGTCGAGATCGGCCGAGCGCGTGACGTCGCCCGACAACGAGAGCCCAGCGCCTGTTCGGGCGTCCAGGTCGAAAATCGCGACCTCGGCGCCGCTCTCCCGCAGCCGCGCCGCGGTCGCCGCGCCGATGCCGCTGGCGCCGCCTGTGACGAGGGCGACGCGGCCGTCGAAGCTGTAGCGCGTGTCCGTGGGCACGCCCTCTTATACCGCGCCGCCCCCTCGCGCGCCGCCGCCTGCGGACGGGAGGCGGTGCCAGCGGATAGGCTCGCTCGGCCGTCGTCACCGGATCACGGAAGGAGGCCGCAGTGAGACACGTTGCGCTCACCGTCAACCACTCCGAGCACAGGCTCGAGCTGGAGCCACGGGAGCTCCTCGTGTACGTCCTGCGCGAGCGTCTTGGACTCACCGGCACGAATGTCGGCTGCGACACGACGTCGTGCGGCGCGTGCACGGTGCTGATCGATGGCGAGTCGGTCAAGTCCTGCACGGTGCTGGGCGTCCAGGCGGACGGAGCAGAGATCACGACGATCGAGGGGCTCGCGGGCGAGAACGGCGAGCTGCACCCGATGCAGGCGGCGTTCCACGAGCACCATGCCCTGCAGTGCGGCTACTGCACACCCGGAATGGTCATGGCCGCCGTCGGCCTGGTCGAAAGCGGCCGCGCCGGCAGCGAGGACGAGATCCGTGAGGGGCTCGAGGGCAACCTCTGCCGCTGCACCGGCTACCACAACATCGTTCGCGCCGTTGCTGCGGTCGCGGGGAGGGTCTGATGACGACCACGGAGACACGGACCGGCCGCTACGTGGGAGCGCCCGTCAAGCGCAAGGAGGATCGCGCGCTCCTCACCGGTCGCGGGCGCTACCTCGACGACCTGACGTTGCCTGGGCAGGTTTTCATGGCCGTCGTCCGCAGCCCGTACGGGCACGCGAAGATCAACGGCATCGACGTGGTGGCGGCGAGGGCCGCAGAAGGCGTGGTCGCCGTGTTCACGGGCGCGGAGCTGGCCGAGGACTGGCTGGGCTCGCTGCCCTGCGCCTGGCCGGTGACCGAGGACATCAAGATGCCGCCGCACTTCCCGCTCGCGACAGACAAGGCGCGCTACCAGGGCGACGGCGTGGCGGTTGTCGTCGCGGAGAGCCGGGCGCTCGCGAAGGATGCCGCCGAGCTCGTCGAAGTCGACTATGAGCCGCTCGACGCGACCGTCGGACTCGCCGCCTCGCTGGACGACGGAGCGCCGCTCGTCCACGACGAGCTCGGCACCAACGAGTGCTATGTCTGGAAGCTCGCTACGGATGACGTCGAGGCGGCGATCGAGGTCGCCGACGTCGTCGTGACGCGGCGCTACTACCAGCCGCCGCTCATCCCGAACGCGATCGAGCCGCGCGGCGTCCTCGCGCAGATCGGGCCTACCAGCGAGGTGACGCTGTGGTCCTCGACGCAGGTGCCGCACATCCTCCGCTTCGCGCTCCAGCTCGTTTTGGGGATCCCGGAGTCGAAGATCCGCGTCATCGCTCCCGACGTCGGCGGTGGCTTCGGGTCGAAGCTCGACGTCTACGCGGAGGAGGCCCTCGCGATCGCTCTCGCCCGCCGGCTCGACCGGCCGGTGAAGTGGATCGAGGAGCGGTCGGAGAACTCCGTCGCCACGATCCACGGCCGCGACTTCGATACCGAGCTGACGCTCGCGGCGACGAGGGACGGCACGATCACGGCGGTCAAGGCCGACGTGACCGCCGCGATGGGCGCGTACCTCCAGCTTGTCACGCCCGGGGTGCCACTCCTGGGCGCCTGGATCTATGCGGGTCCGTACGACATCCGCAACTACTCCGTCACGTTCACCGGTGTCTTCACGAACACGACGCCGACCGACGCCTACCGCGGCGCCGGCCGTCCGGAGGCGACCTACGTGCTCGAGCGGACGATGGACGCGCTCGCGGTCGAGCTCGGCATGGATCGGCTCGAGCTACGGCGGCAGAACTTCATCTCCGAGTTCCCGAGCACGATCGCGTCCGGCCTGACGATCGACTCGGGCGACTACCACGCATCGCTCGACGAGCTGGTCAAGCGGCTCGATCTGGACTCGCTCCTGTCGGAGCAGCGCAGGCGGCGCGAGGCCGGTGCGGTGAAGCAGCTCGGCGTCGGCTTCTCTACCTACAACGAGATGTGCGGGCTCGCTCCGTCGCGCATCCTCGGCGCCATCCGCTACGCGGTCGGAGGTTGGGACAGCGCCACCGTCCGATTCCAGCCGCTCGGCTCGGTGCAGGTCGTCTCGGGCACCTCGCCGCACGGTCAGGGTCACGAGACGGCGTGGTCGCAGATCGTCGCGGACTCCCTCGGCGTCGACTTCGACGAAGTGGAGGTTCTGCACGGCGATACGGCCGTGTCGCAGCTCGGCATGGATACCTACGGCAGCCGCTCCCTGCCGGTCGGCGGCATCGCGCTCGTGCACGCGGCCGAGAAGGTGATCGCGAAGGCACGCGAGATCGTCGCCCATCAGCTCGAGGTCGCCGGCGAGGATCTCGAGTTCGACGCTGGAACCTTCAGTGTCAAGGGCTCGGCCGACCACTCGATGACGATCAAGGAGGCCTCGTTCGCGGCGCACACGGCGCACAACCTGCCGGACGGCATGGAGCCGGGGCTGGAGGCGACGGCGACCTACGATCCGCCGAACTTCTCCTGGCCCGGCGGTGCGCACGCAGCCGTCGTCGAGGTCGACACGGAGACAGGCGACACTCGGCTGATCCGCTACGTCGCAGTGGACGACGTGGGCTCGGTCGTCAATCCCCAGATCGTCGACGGGCAGGTGCATGGCGGCATCACCCAGGGGATCGCGGCCGCCTTGTACGAGGAGGGGATCTATGACGAGGACGGCAATCTCGTCACGTCGACGATGGTCTCCTACGGGATCCCGTCGGCGGCCGACCTGCCGTCGTACGAGCTTGCCCGGACGGAGAGTCCAAGCCCGACGAATCCGCTCGGGGTGAAGGGGGTGGGGGAGACGGGCACGATCGCATCGGCGCCGGCCGTGATCAACGCCGTCGTCGACGCGCTCTCGCACCTCGGCGTGACGGACGTCCAGATGCCGGCCACGCCCGAGCGGGTGTGGCGCACTATTCAGGAGGCCCGGCAGTGATTCCCGTCCGATTCGAGTACGAGGCCGCCTCCTCGGTCGAGCAGGCGCGCGAGCTACTGCGTGCCGGCGACGAGGATGCCAAGGTGCTCGCCGGCGGCCACTCGCTCATTCCGGCGATGAAGCTGCGAGCGTCACGGCCCTCGCTCCTCGTCGACATCGGCCGGCTTCGCGGTGAGCTCGCGTACGTCCGCGACGAGGGCGAGCAGCTGGCGATTGGTGCGCTCACACGTCACGCGGAGCTCGAGCGCGACCCGCTCGTTCAGGCGCACTGCGCCGTCCTCTCACACGCGGCCGGCATGGTGGGGGATCCGCAGGTGCGCCATCGGGGCACGATCGGGGGGTCGCTCGCGCACGCAGATCCATCCGGTGATCTGCCGGCCGTGATCGTTGCCCTCGGGGCGGAGTTGACGATCGTGGGTGACAGCGGGAAGCGAACGGTGGCGGCCGACGAGTTCTTCCGCGGCGTCTGGGAGACGGCGATCGGACGGGGCGAGCTGCTGACGGAGATTCGCGTCCCGAAGCTTGGAGCGGCGAGCGGCTGGGCGTACCAGAAGTTCACGCGCCGGGCGCTCGACTGGGCAGCGGTCGGTGTGGCGGTGGTCCTGACCCGCGATAACGGCTCCGTGCGCAATCCGCGGATCGTCCTTGCCTCGATGGGCGGCACCCCGCTCAGGGCCTCCGCCGCCGAAGCGGCGTTCACGTCGGCGGACCATGCCGGGGCCGCCGCGCAGGTGATCGCCGAGGGTACCGAGCCGTCCGACGACGGATTTGCGAGCGCGGAATTCAGAGGTCATCTCGCGCGGGTGATCGGCCGGCGGGCGCTGGAGGAGGCGCTCGGACGGCGCTAGCGGGATGTCCTTCGATCCGGCAACGGACTATCCGCTTGGAGTCCACCGACCAGACCTTGTGACGACACCGAGCGGGGTTCCGCTCGCAGAGGTGACGATCGAGCGCCTGCGCGCCGGCAGCCTCGACGCGAACGACATCCGCGCCACGCCGGAGACGCTGCGCCGTCAGGCCGCCGTCGCGGCTGCCGCCGGCCGCCCACAGCTGGCGGAGAACCTCGAGCGCGCAGCCGAGCTCGCGGGCGTTCCGGCGGACGTACTACTCGAGATCTACACGGCGCTGCGGCCGCGCCGGTCGAGCGTCGCCGAGCTTGGAGGTTGGGCCGAACGGCTCGAGCAGGAGTACGACGCTCCCCGTGCGGCTGCGTTCGTCCGCGAAGCAGCGGCGGTTGGAGCGCTTCGCGGTCTGCTCGCAGATGACTGAGAACCCGAGTCAGGATGACGCTTCGTCGGCGGGGCGGTCTGGGCGAGTGCGATGCGAGGACGCAGGGACCGCCCAGATGGGACATCTGGGCGCGACCGAGGACGCTGCAGCGTGCCGCCCAGACCGTTCCGGCGACACAAGGCTTCATTTTGATTCGGGTTCTAAGCCACGCTCGCGCCGCTTCGAGGTGCGGGCGGAACGTGCGCTCCGGCGCGAGCTCCTGATCGAGCCGCTCGCCGAGCTCGGGCTGGTGGCGATCGGCGGGCCGAACGATCCAGAGCCGCAGCTCGAGCTCGCGGATGGTCGCGTCGTCGCAATCGACGGCCGGTCCGAGCAGGAGTTCGACGTGATCGACCACTTTCTCGCGCGGCACGGGATCGATGTGGCGGTCGCGGCTGAGGCGGCCGAGCTCGACGACGACGAGATCGCGCGCCGGCTCGTCGACATCGCTGTGGGCCGCGCTGAGCTCGTCCGCCTCTCGCGCGGGCTCACGCCCGCCCGTCTCGCGCGCGTCGTCGGCCTGCTCGACCCGGTCGAGCTGATGTTCGCGCTGAAGAAGCTGCGCGCGCGGCGGCAGCCCGCGAACCAGGCGCACGTCACGAACCTGAAGGAGAATCCCGCACTGCTCGCCGCCGACGCCGCGGAGGCGGCCGCGCGCGGTTTCGCGGAGCTGGAGACCACGGTGGGTGTCGCCCGCTACGCGCCGCTGAATGCGATCGCGCTGCTTGTCGGCTCGCAGACCGGGAGGCGCGGCGCCATGACGCAATGCGCCGTGGAGGAGCGGCGGAACCTGCAGCTCGCGATCCTGGGCCTCGTCACCTATGCCGAGACGCTCTCGGTGTACGGCACGGAGGCGGTCTTCGCCGACGGTGACGACACGCCCTGGTCGAAGGCGTTTCTCGCCTCGGCCTACGCCTCCCGGGGCGTGAAGGTGCGCTTCACGTCGGGTGGGGGGTCGGAGGCGTTGATGGGGCACGCGGAGGGCTGCTCGCTCCTCTACCTCGAGGCACGCTGCCTGGCGACGATCCGCGCTGCCGGCTCGCAGGGCGTCCAGAACGGCTCCATCTCGTGTGTCGCGCTCGCGATCTCGCTGCCGGCCGGTACGCGCGGCATCCTGGCCGAGAACGTGCTCGCTGCCTGGCTGGATCTCGAGGTTGCGTCGGGTAACGACGCGATCGCTTCGCATTCGCCGACCCGCCGAACCGGGAAGCTGATGGGGCAGTTCCTGCCAGGAACCGATTTCGTGACCTCCGGCTACAGCGTCATGCCGCGCCGCGACAACATGTTCGGTGGCGGCAACTACGACGCCGACGACCTCGACGAGTGGCTGACCCTACAGCGCGACTGGCAGGTCGACGCGGGGATTGAGCCCCTGGCCGAGGACGACGTGCTGGCGGTGCGCGAGCGCGGCGCCCGAGCGATCCAGGCTGTGTTCGCCGCCTTTGGCTTCCCGCCCGTCACCGACGAGGAGGTCGCTTCGGCGACGAGCGGCTACGACAGCCGTGACCTCCCCGACCGCGACCGCGCCGAGGACGTGCTCGCCGCCGATCGCGTGCTCAGCGAGGGGCTGTCGGGTCTCGACGTGGCCCGCGAGCTCGATCGGGCGGGTTTCACGGACGTCGCGGAGGCCGTGCTCGAGATGCAGCGCCAGCGGATGTCCGCCGACTACCTGCAGACGTCGGCTGTGATCGGTCCTGACGGAACCGTACGCTCGGCCGTGAACGAGCCGAATCGCTACAGCGGTCCCGGCACCGGCTACCGGCTCGAGGGCGAGCGGTGGGAGCTCCTGCAGGCGCTCCCGCACGTGCTCGACGCCGGCACGCTCGTCGAGAGCGACAACCCGGTCGGTGCGGAGGTCGTGCGGGAGCTCGGCAGGGCTCTGGCCGGCGACCGCTCCGACGAGGTCGTGATCGCGCTCGGGCCTGCGTTCGGAGACGGCCTGCGCGCGACGATCGCCGGGATTCCGCACGGGCAGGTGCTGCGGGCGCTGATCGAGGGCGCGGAAGAGGCCGGTGCGCGGCCGCGGCTCGTGCGTGTGCGGCATTCAGCCGACGTCGCCTCTATCGGCCACGCGGGCGCGAAGCTGTCCGGGTCGCAGGTGGCAATCGGGCTGCAGTCCAAGGGGACGACGCTGATCCACCGCGCCGACCTGCAGCCGCTCGACAACCTCGAGCTCTTCGGGATGGCGCCGCTGCTCACCCTCGACTCCTACCGCGCGATCGGCCGCAATGCCGCCGGCTACGCGCTCGGCCAGCGGGTTGGCCCAGTCCCGACGACGCTCGACAACTTTGCCCGCGCGAAGCTGATCGTGCTGACGACACTCCTGCACGCGCGCGAGACGCAGGCGGTCGTCTCGGGCGCACCGGCGGTCGACCTGGAGCTGTTGCCTGCTACCCCGAACGCTTGACGAAAGGGTTCTTCGGGCCGCGGGCGGCCGTCTTCAGGGGCTTTCGCGCGATTGGTAGCCCCGGTAGCGGATATCCATCCTGCGGCGCTCTGCGATGGCGCGACCGATGCCACGGCTCGCCCCCGTCACGACCGCGGCGCGACCGGCGAGCGGCCTAACGCTCGACGTGCCCGCTGCCGCCATGTGAGCCAAGCACGAGATCGCGCTCGCGATCGCTGACGTGGTCGAGCGGGACGGGCGCGAGTGCCTCGAAGAAGGTGCAGCCTCCCTCGGACTCGAGCTCGTGCTCGACGCCGCGGTTGACGACGACGACGTCGCCAGCGCCTAGGGTGCCCGTCTGATTCCCGATCGTCATCGTCAGGTCGCCCTCGAGGACGAACATCACCTGCTCGGTGTGCTCGTGCGCGTGCCGCCGCACCGTTGTACCCGGTTCGTAGGAGACCCGGCAGAGCAGCACCTGCTCGCCGCCGAACGCGTGGAGCCGGACGCCCGGGAAGATGGCGAACGGCTCTACGTCGTTCCAGCTCCCAAACGGCTCCGTCACGCCTCGACGACGAGCTTGACGGGTGCATCCGCGTGCGCCACGCTCGCGAGCGAAAGCTCCTCGTCGAAGCTGACGACCTTTCCGGCGCGGCGCGGTGCGGCCTTCGCATCGAGCGCGCGCAGGACTCGCTCGGGCGTGATCGGCAGCTCCGTGATCCACACGCCGAGCGCATCGAAGACCGCGGCCGCGATTGCGGGCGGCTGCGAGTTGTTTGCCATCTCGCCGATGCCCTTCGCCCCGTAGGGTCCGTCGGCAGACGGGTTCTCGATGATGATCGTGTCCATCTTCGGCATGTCCGCCATCCCAGGAGCGAGGTACGAGCCGAACTGCGAACCCCGGTTCTCGACGCTCGGGTAGTACGGATAGCACTCCTCCAGCACGCCTAGCCCGAGCCCCATGATCGCGCCGCCCTCGATCTGCCCCTCGACGAGCATGGGGTTGATTGCGCGGCCGACGTCGTAGCACTGCGTCAGCCGGGTGACGCGCAGGTCGCCCGTCTCGTCGTCCACCTCCACCTCGGCCGCGCAGGCCGCGTAGGAGATCGCGGCGTGGGGCGGCAGGTCTACCTGCCCCGTCTCAGGATCCACGATCTCGGCGTATGGGTTGAGTTGCGCGCCCGTTCCGGTGATCAGCTCGCCGTGCGTCCACGTCGCCGCCACAGCGACGTCCGCAACCGAGAGCTTGCGGTCGGGCGCGCCCTTCGCGATCACCTCTCCGTCCACGACCTCGAGGTCGGAGGGGTCGATCTCCAGCTCCTTGCCTGCGATGTCGAGGATCCGCTCGCGCACCTTCGCCGCCGCGTTGAGCACCGCCTTGCCCGCTACGAAGGTCGCGCGCGAGGCGAACGTGCCGGTGCAGACGGGCGAGGAGTCGGTGTTCGAGTTGTCGTAGGTGATCCAGTCGTACGGCACGCCGATCGTGTCGGCGACGATCTGCGACTGGATCGTCTTCGACCCGTTGCCGATGTCGGCTGTGCCGGAGAAGACGTCCACGCGCCCGTCCGGCTTCAGCTTGATCCACGCCTGTGACGGGTCACCGTTCTGGTTCATCCCGGTCGGGTACTCGATCGCCGCGAAGCCGCGGCCGGTCTTCTTCGCCATCAGTGCTGCTCCTCGGGGTCGCGGATCTGGCCGACCAGGTGCTCGGGCAGCCAATCGCCCTCGCGGTGGTCGCCGGTCATCGTCCGGTACTCGGCCGTCAGCTCGTGCCCCGTGGCCTCCGCGATCGCCTGGATCGTGGCCACGGTGGACGGATCGGTGTAGGCGACGCCATTCGGGGACGTGTCACCGATGCGGTTGGCGTTCTTCAGCCGCAGCTCGTACGGGTCTAGGTCGAGCTCGTGGGCGATCCGGCTCATCTGCGTCTCGACCGCGAAGGACACGGAGGTGACGCCGAAGCCGCGCATCGCAGTCGTCGGCACCCGGTTGGTGAAGACGACGTAGCCGTCGAAGTGCAGGTTCGGGATCGTGTACGCGCCCGTGTGGTGGAAGGAGTGCTTCGTGAGCCCGTACGGGGAGAACCGTGCGTAGGCGCCCGCGTCGTGCAGCGTGATCATCTTGCGGCCGAGTAGCCAGCCGTCGCTCGTAACCGCGTCGGCGACCTCCATGTGCCACGGAGCTCGCGTGGACGAGCAGAGGAACTCCTCCTCACGTGTCCAGCGCCACTTGACCGGCCGGCCGCACTTGAGGGCGAGCAGCGAGCAGATCGTCTCGGTGGCCGTGTCGACCTTGCCGCCGAAGCCACCGCCGACCGTACCGCCGACGAACTTGAGCCTGTTCAGCGGCACCTCGAGGTGCGCTGCGACGACACCCATCGAGAAGTAGAGCGCCTGCGTGCACGAGTAGATCGTCAGTCGACCACTCGGTTCCGGGACGACGAGGCACACCTGCGTCTCGATCGGCGCGTGCTCGATCGCGGCGGGGCGGTAGACACCCTGGAGGATGAGATCAGCCTGCTCGAACGCCCGGTCGATGTCTCCTTTCCGGATCTGCCGGCGATCCATCTCTCCTTCGAAGTGCGGGTACCAGTTGCCCCACTCGTGGATGGTAGGAGCGTCCGGATCGAACGCCTGGCGGACGTCGAAGAGCGTCGGTCGCTCCTCGAGCTCGAGCACGATCGCGTCGACGGCGGCCTGGGCGGTCTCCTCGTCCTCGGCAGCGACGACCGCGATCGGCTGGCCTTTGTACCGCACCTCGTCCCTGGCCAGGAGAGGCTCGTCGCCCGGGATCCCGAGTGCGGAGAGATGGCCGTAGACGAGAGTCGGGACGTCTGCGTGCGTGACAATCGCCTGCACGCCCTTCATCCGCTCGGCCGCGCTCGTGTCGAGACGGGTGATCGCCGCGTGGTGCGACGGCGAGCGGAGCGCCTTGACCCAGAGCGTGCCGGGCACGCGGACGTCGTCGACGTAGACGGTGCGGCCCGTGACGTGTGCCACGCCGTCGTAGCGGGGGAGACGTGCGCCGACGGCCTTCATGCCGGGCTCCCCGGAATCTCGACGTCGATGCCCTCGCCCGTCTCGAGCGTCCACGGCTGGCCGCCCTCGATCTCGCCGCGAGCGACGGCCTGGACGGCGTCGATGATCTTCGTATAGCCGGTGCAGCGGCAGACGTGGCCCGCGAGCGCCTCCTGAATTGCCTCGCGCTCGTCGCTGCCGTCCCGCTCGACGTAGGCGTGGGCCGCGAGCAGCATCCCAGAGGTGCAGAAGCCGCACTGAGCCGCGTAGTGCCGGTGGAACGACTGCTGCAACGGTGAGAGCGCCGCTGCCGTGCCGAGACCCTCGGCCGTCGTGACGTCGGAGCCGTCGAGTGCCGCGAGCGGCAGCAGGCACGATCGCCGAGGCTCCCCGTCGACGAGCACGGTGCAGGCGCCGCAGCCGCCCTGCAGGCACCCGGCCTTGGGGCTGAGCACCCCCAGCTCCTCGCGCAGCACGGTGAGGAGCGGCGTCAGCGGCGCGCTCTCGACCTCGCGGGCAAGGCCGTTGACGGTCAGGTTCATGCAACCTCCTCGAGTCGGGTCAGGACGCGCTGGACGAGTACCGGCAGCGTTCGCCGGCGGTACCAGGCCGATGCGAGCGCGTCGTCGGTCAGGGTCACGTCGCCGAGCGCGGCTTCGCCGGCGGCGGTCGGATCATCGGCTCTGGCCTCGGCGGAGGCGAGGCGGCGGCCGTACGGGCCGACCCCGGTCGCCGCGATCCGCACAGTGCCGTCGGTTGCGCGCGAGGCGGCGACCGACAGCGTGGCGTAGGCGTGCGTGTGCGCGCGTCGGAGCTGCTCGAAGGCACCCCCGGCGGGCTCGTCGAAGGAGACCTCGAGCAGGAGCCGGTCGCGCTGGCCGTCGAGGAATGCCTCGAGCGGCTCGTCGCGCTCCCCGCCCGAGCCGGCCGAGCGCACGGTGGCGCCGAGGGCGAGCAGCGCGGCCTGCAGCTCTCCGCGCGGTGCCTCGTCGGCAACCGCGCACAGATTGCCGCCGACAGTCGCTTGGGCCCGGATCTCGACATCGGCGACCCGCGCGGCCGCAGGCCCGAGCGGTGCGGGGAGGTCGGCAAGCTCGCTCACCGGGGTCATCGCTCCAATTGTGGTCGTCGAGCCGTTGCGGGCGATGCCTGCGAGCCCGGAGCGGGTGAGAAGGAGCGCGCGGCCTGGCCGGAGGCGCCCGTATGAGAGCTCCGGCAGCACGATCGTGCCTCCGGCTACGACGGTCACACCCGAGCCGTCGCCGAAGGCCTGGACGGCCTCCTCGCGCGACTCGGGCAGGAGGACCTCAAGGGAGGACGCAGTCATCGATCACCTTCCGGTCGAGAGTTGCGCCCGAGTGTATTCGCCCGGCCCTAGACTTGAAACCGTGAACGCATTCGCCACGATCGACGAGCTCGAGGCGGCTCTTCGGGAGGCGTCGTACCTGCCCGAGCGGGGACTCTCGACCGCGCTCTTCCTCTCGCTCGCGCTCGAGAAGCCGGTGCTGCTCGAGGGCGAGGCCGGGGTGGGCAAGACCGAGGCAGCCAAGGCGCTCGCCCGCGCCCGCGGTGCGCGGCTGATCCGCCTCCAGTGCTACGAGGGCCTCGATGTCGCCCACGCGGTCTACGAGTGGAACTACCCGCGCCAGCTCCTCCACATCCGTGCAGCGCAGGAAGGCACGGTCTCCGACGCCGAGCTCTTCGGGCGCGAGTTCCTGATCCGCCGGCCGCTGCTCGAGGCGCTCGAGGCGGACGAGCCGGTCGTCCTCCTGATCGACGAGATCGACCGCGCCGACGAGGAGTTCGAGGCATTTCTCCTCGAGATGCTCTCGGACTTCCAGATCACGATTCCCGAGCTCGGAACGGTGCGCGCGCGCCGGCGCCCCAGCGTCGTGCTCACCTCGAACAGGACGCGCGAGCTGCACGACGCGCTCAAGCGTCGCTGTCTCTTCCACTGGATCGGGCATCCCACGATCGAACGCGAGATCGCGATCGTGAGACTGCGCGTGCCGGGTGTGCCCGAGCGGCTCGCGGCCGAGGCAGCGACGTTCGTGCGCGGCCTGCGGGCGCTCGACCTCGCAAAACCACCAGGCGTCGCAGAGACGATCGACTGGGCGCAGGCGCTCGCCGCCCTCGGCCGCGAGGAGCTCGACGCCGAGGTCGTCGAGTCGACGCTCGGCTCCGTGCTCAAGTACCGGGAGGACTTCGAGGCCGTGCGTGACGGTGTCCTCCTGGCGCTCGTCGCCGAGGCACGCGCTGGCCGCTGACGCGCTCGTCCGGCACGTGGTGACATTCGGCCGCGTCCTGCGCGAGGTCGGCATCGAGGCAGGCCCGGGCAGGATCAGCGACGCGCTTGCGGGCCTCGACCGCGTCGAGCTCGCGTCGGCGGACGACGTCTACTACACGCTGCGTCAGACGCTCGTCGCCCGCCACGACGAGCTCGAGCTCTTCGACCGCGCCTTCGCCGCCTGGTTTCTGCGCGCACCCGTCCGGCCGCCGGGGCGCGCTCTGCCTCCGCCGCCACGCAGCCGCCAGCAGCTCGCCCGGCCCTCGAACGAGGCAGCGCCGTCCGCGCCTGAGCACGACGGGGAGGGGAGTCGCCACGAGCTCGGGTCGAGCCCGCACGAGCTCCTGCGGGAAAAGGACTTCGCCGCGATGACGCCAGACGAGTTCGACCGGGCGCGCGCGTTGATCGCCCAGATCGCGGCGACCCGGCCACTGCGCCGTTCCCGCCGCCTGCGCGCGCACCCGCGCGGCGACCGGCTCGACCTGCGCAGGCTGATGCGCGAGTCGCTCGCGACGGGTGGCGACCCGGTGGAGCGCGCGTTTCGCCGCCGCCGCGACGTGCCGCGCAGGCTCGTGCTCCTCTGCGACGTCTCGGGCTCGATGGAGGCGTACACGCGCGCGCTGCTCCTCTTCGTCCACGCAGTGCTCGGAACGGGGCCGGGAGTCGAGGCGTTCGCGTTCGGTACGCGCCTGAGCTGCCTCACCGGCGACCTCACGACGCGAAACCCCGAGCGCGCGCTCGAGCGGGCGGCGGCCGCCGTCAACGACTGGGGCAGCGGCACGCGGATCGGCGCGTCGCTGAAGGAGTTCAACGACGTCCACGGCCGGCGCGCCCTCTCCCGCGGGGCCGTGATCGTGATCGTCTCCGACGGTTGGGAGCGCCAGGAAAACTCGACGCTCGGCCGGGAGATGGCCAGGCTAGCCCGAGCCGCCTACGCCGTCGTCTGGGTGAACCCGCTCAAGGGCAGCCCCGAGTACCAGCCCCTCGCCGGTGGCATGCGCGCGGCGTTGCCCTTCGTCGACCGCTTCCTCGCCGGACATAATGTCCGCAGTCTGGAGGAGCTGGCCACCGTCCTTGCCGGCATCGAGAGGAGACACACGGCGTGAAAGAGGTACTCGGGGACATCGAGCGGTGGCGGGCCCGCGGAGACCGGATTGCCCTCGCGACCGTCGTCGCGACCCGGAAGTCGGCGCCGCGGCCGATCGGGTCGAAGCTCGCCATCTCGGCGAGCGGGGAATTCGCCGGATCCGTGTCGGGTGGTTGCGTCGAGAGCGACGTCTACGACCATGCGTGTCGCATCCTCGAAGGTGACGCCCCGCAGCTGCTCTCCTACGGCATCTCCGACGACCAGGCCTTCACCGTCGGGCTCCCCTGCGGTGGCGAGATCGACGTCTTCGTCGAGGAGGTCCCGAACACGCTGGTCGATCGGCTCGTCGGCGTCGTCGAGCGCCAGGAGCGCGCCGTCCTCTTCACCGTCGTCGAGGGGGAGAGCATCGGCCGTGAGCTGCTGGTGCTCGAGGACGGCGAGCAGGTGGGCGAGGGGCTCTCCGAGGCGTCCGACCAGACCCACGAGCTCTTGCGTGGAGGGCGCAGCCAGCTGCTCTCACTCGGTGACGGGACGAAGGTCTTCGCCGAGGTGTTCGGCCCGCCGCCGCGGCTCTTCGTCTACGGAGCGGTTGACACCGGCGAGGCGCTCTGTCGCGCGGCGAAGGCCATCGGTTGGCGCACCATCCTCGCCGACGCGCGTGCCAAGTTCGCGACCCCCGAGAGGATCCCGAGTGCGGACGAGCTCATCGTCGGCTGGCCGGAGGAGGCCCTCGAGCGCGTACGGCCCGACTACCAGACCGCCGTCGTCGTCCTGACGCACGACGACAAGTTCGACGTCCCCGCGATCAAGGGGGCGCTCGACACCGACGCGTTCTACGTGGGTGCGCTCGGCTCGCGCCGTAACCAGGCACTCCGGCGTGAGCGGCTGCTCGAGGTGGGCGTCCCGGCGGCGGAGCTGGAGCGCATCTTCGGCCCGTGCGGCCTCGATGTGGGCGCAGACTCGCCCGCCGAGACGGCGCTCTCCATCCTCGGCGAGATCCTCGCCGTGCGCGCTCGCCGGGACGGTGGTTTCCTGCGCCACGCGAAGGGGCGAATTCACGTCGAGGAGGCTCAGCCCGCCTAGAGGCTTGACGTGGGACTCGCGTGCGTGCGGGGATGGGCCAGACGGAGCGGTTTGCTGGGTCGGGCGCGGCGCGTGGTGGTGCTACAGGCAAGCCCGAGCCGGCGAAACCGCTCCGTGTGGCACACCAGCCGCACGTGCGTGAGTTCCACATCAAGTCTTAACTCCACCGCCCCCCGAGTGGTAGGTTCGCGCTCTCGCAAGGTGACGGGAAAGGAGGGCAGCGTGGGTGTGAACGTGCGATCGGACGAGCTGCTCGAGCTCGTCGAGGAGGGGGCGGAGGTCGAGCGCGTCGCCACCGGGTTCACCTTCACGGAGGGCCCGATCTGGAACGCGAGCGAGCGCTGCCTCTTCTTCAGCGACATGCCCGCCGACATCCGGCGCCGCTGGAGCGAGGAGGACGGCGTCGCCGAGGTGCGCAATCCGAGCAACAAGTGCAACGGGATGGTCTATGACGCCGACGGAAACCTGCTCGTGTGCGAGCACGTCACGAGCTCGCTCGTCCGTGAGTCGCCCGACGGCGGCCGGGAGACGATCGCCTCGCACTTCGAGGGCAAGGAGCTGAACAGCCCGAACGACGTCATCACGAGCTCCGACGGGACGATCCTCTTCTCCGATCCGTGGTACGGGCGCATGCCGGTGTTCGGCGTCGAGCGCGAGCGCGAGCTCGGCTTCCAGGGGGTCTACCGGATCGCCTCTGGAGGCGGGGAGCCCGAGCTCGTGTGTGACCGGGACGAGTTCGACATGCCGAACGGCCTCTGCTTCTCGCCCGACGAGTCGCTGCTCTACATCAACGACACCTCGCGGGCCCACATCAAGGTCTTCGACGCGGCCGCGGACGGCTCGCTCTCGAACGGCCGCGCCTTCTTCGACGGCGTCGGCTCGGGCGTGGTCGAGGAGGGCATCCCGGACGGGATGAAGTGCGACGAGCGCGGGAACATCTGGGTCACCGGCCCGGGCGGCGTCTGGGTGATCAATCCCCGCGGCGAGCACCTGGGCATCGTCGAGGTGCCGGAGAACACGGGCAACATGACGTGGGGCGGGGACGACTGGCAGACGCTCTACATCCCGAGCTCCACGTCGCTCTATCGGATCCGCACCAAGGTCGCCGGGAACCGGCTGCCGTACATGAGCTGAGAAGGGAGCACGCAGTGAGCGAGAACGAGACGCCGCTCGAGCTCGACGCCAAGACGTCGGTGCTCATCATCCAGGATCTTCAGAACGACGTGATGATCGACGGCGGAGCCTTCGCGGAGTCCGGCGCGCCGGGGCACGCGGAGGAGCAGAACGTGGTCGAGAACGTCAAGGAGCTCGCCGCCGCGTGCCGCGGGGCAGGCGTGCCGGTGATCCACGTGTGGTATGTCGTCGAGGAGGGTGCAGCGGGGCTGAAGCTGAACGCGCCGCTCTTCCAGGGCGTGAAGGACGGGAACGCCCTCGTTCGCGGGACGTGGGGTGCAGCCCCAGCCGAGGGACTCGAGCCGCAGGACGGCGACTTCGTCGTCGAGAAGATGCGCATGAGCGCCTGGCAGGGGACGCGCCTCGAGAACCTGCTGCGCGGCTTCGGCACCGAGACGATCGTCGTCACCGGCGCGTGGACGAACATGTCGATCGAGCACACCTCGCGCACGGGCGCCGACCTGGGCTACCGCATGGTCGTGCCCGAGGACGGCTGCTCGACGATGAACGCCGACTGGCACAACGCCTCGATCAACTACGCACTTCAGAACGTCGCGGCGGTGACGAGCTGTCGCGCCGTCGCGGACGCGCTCGGCGTGCCCGCACCGGCATAGCCCATCCGAGCCCAGAGGCTCGATGTGCAACTCGGCTTGATGTGCAACTCGCGCACGCGCGGCTGGATGTGCCAGACACGGTGCGGTTTCGCCGGCTCGGGCTTGCCCGTAGCACCAACTACGCGCCGCACCCGACCCGGCGAAACCGCTTGGTCTACCCATCCCCGCAGGCACCCGAGTTGCACATCAAGCCTCTAGAATCGCGCCGTGCGGGCCACCCGTCTCAACCACGTCAGCATCCACGCGGTCGACATGGAGGCGTCGCTGCGCTTCTACACCGAGCTGCTTGGGCTCGAGCGCATCCCGAGCCCTACCTTTCAACACCGTGTGGAGTGGCTTCGGCTCGGCGACCAGCAGCTGCACCTGTTCGAGCGTGACACCGAGGCGCCGTCGTTTCATCACGTCGCTTTCGAGGTCGACGACTTCGAGGCCGTCTACGCCAAGACACGCGAGCTCGAGATCCAGGAGGGAGAGGCGTGGTCGTCCTCGGCCCGCGAGCTGCCGGACGGCTCGGTTCAGCTCTACCTTCGTGACCCTGCAGGGAATCTCGTCGAGATCGACTGGCCGGACGCGTCGACGCTCGACCGCTCGATCGTCACGGATCTGAAGCGGCTCGAGGACGACGTCCCACAGCTCGCGGACGCCCGCTCCGCCTCGCTCTTCCTCGGCCGACGCACGGCACCAAGCCCGACGGGCTGATCACTCCTCTCCGCCGATTTCGGCGCACGGCGGGCTCTCTCCGGCTGCGGAAACGGTCTGTTAGGTTCCTCGCCCGTGTCGGCTCGCGTGTACCGGCTTCTCCCGGCGATCATCGCAGGTGGTGCGCTCGGATTCGCGGTCCTCTGGGTGGCCGTGATCGCCCAGCCGCCGCCGATCGAGGGCAGCCCGGGGTGGCGCAGCACGACGTTCGGATCCGCGATCGACGACCCGACGAGCTTTCTCTACACCCTGCTCGATGCCGTGACGTTCGCCGGGCTGCTCTTCATCGTCGCCAGCGGGTTCACGCTGATCTTCGGGCTGATGCGCGTCGTCAACATGGCCCACGGCACCTTCTTCCTGCTCGGCGGCTACATCGCCTACGAGCTGCAGCAGAAGATGACGGGACAGGGTTTCGCGATCCCGGGCGAGGAGGTCAACACGTGGGAGTGGATTGCGCCCGTGCTCCTGGCGGCGGCGTGTATCGCCGGCATCGGCCTGCTCGTGCAGCAGTCCCTGCTGCGCTGGAACCAGGGCCAGGATCTGCGGCAGGCGCTGATCACGATCGCGATCTCGGTGATCGCCGCCGACCAGGTGATCGCCCACTTCGAGGGAGGCAACGCGGTGAGCGTCACGTGGCCGGGCAAGGTCAACCGGCTGGTCGATCTCCGGATCCTCGACGTGCAGTACTCGCTTGCCCGCCTGACCGTCCTGGCGCTCGGCGTCGCCGTCGGCGTCGCGCTCTACCTGTGGCTGTACCGGACGAAGACGGGGGTCGTCATCCGCGCCGGGGTGGACGACGAGCAGATGACCTCCGCGCTCGGGATCAACATCCAACGGGCGTTCGCGATCGCGTTCGTCGTCGGTTCCGCACTCGCCGCCTTCGGCGGCGTCGTCGGGGCGTCGCAGGGCGCGGTCGCCTCGGGCCAGGACGGTCAGTGGCTGCTCAACTCGCTGGTCGTCGTGATCATCGGCGGCCTCGGCTCACTGCTGGGCGCGGCCGCCGGATCGCTCCTTTACGGCCTCGTCTTCTCCTTCTCGGCGACGTACCTGCCGACGACCGGCGAGAACTGCTGCACCCAGTACTCGATCGTCTTCACGTTCATCCTGCTCGCGCTCGTGCTCTCCTTCCGCCCACGGGGGCTCTTCGGGAGGCCCGGATGACGACCGCTTTACCGGCGAAGACCGCTCTGCCGGCGAGGACCGTCGCCGAGCGCTCGGTCGGTCTCGCGATCCTCGTCTTCGCGGCCGTCGGGCCGCTCTTCCTCAACGACTACTGGGTGAACAGCATCCTCACCCAGACGTTTCTCGTCGGGATCGCGGCTGCGAGCCTCATCTTCCTCTCCGCCTATGGTGGCATGGTCTCGCTCGCGCAGACCGCCCTGTACGGCGTGGCGGGCTTCATCGTCGGCAACATGGTCACGCAGGGCGAGACGAAAGGGCTCAACCTCGGCTGGGATCCGACGCTCGCAGTCGTGCTCGCGATCCTGCTGACAACGGCGCTCGGCCTTGTCTTCGGCCTGCTCGCCGCGCGGAGCGTCGGCATCTACTTCCTGATGCTCACGCTCACCTTCGCGGTGATCGGCAACTACTTCTTCGGCCAGGTCACCCTCGTCTCGGGCTTCTCCGGGATCTCGGGCATCGATCGCTACACGCCGGGCTTCATCGGCAACGTCGTCGACCATCCGAACCGTCTCTACTACGTCGCGCTCGTCGTGGCGCTCGCCGTCTACCTGCTCATCCGCTACGTGCGTCGGACTCCGTTCGGGCTCGCGCTCCAGGGGGTTCGCGACGAGCCGGTGCGGATGAGCTCCCTGGGGTACAACGTGCCTCTCCACCGGGCCCTCGCGTTCGCGTTCGGCGCCTTCATCGCCTCGCTGGCCGGCGTTCTCTACGTCTGGTGGAACGGCCAGATCGACCCCCAGACGATCGGACTGCAGGCGACCATCGACCTCCTCGTCGTGGCGGTCATCGGCGGGCTCGGCCGGATCGAGGGCGCGTGGCTCGGTGCTTTCGTCTTCATCCTCATCAACAACTACGTCCGGGACATCGAGGTGCCGCTCGTGGGCGGCAGCTTCAACACGATCGTCGGCCTCATCTTCCTCGCGGTGGTCGTGATCTCGCCGAGCGGCCTGATGGGAATCTGGGATCGCATCGTCTCGACGCAGCTGGGCGGGCGGGGCGGAGGCGACCGACCGGTCGCCGAATCACGCGCCGACTAACCAAGCCTGGAACCGGACGACGGGATGCCGTAGGTTCTCCGCAGCAAGCTTGTCAGTCAATCGAAGGAGGGTAAATGAGGGTGAAGCTGCGACGTCGGAAGCTCCTGCTTCCGCTCGCTGCGCTCGCGGTCGCTGCGTCGATCGTGTCCGTGGCATTCGCTGCGACGGGCGGCGGTGGCCAGGGAGAGATCCGGATCGCCATCATGACCGACTGCAAGGGCGCATTCGGCTTCGGCTATGAGCTCGACATCGGCGGCGCCCAGGCAGCGCTCTACCAGTACGCCGGCGCGCGGCCGAAGAGCAAGAACAAGCCGTCGGCGGGCATGACCGGCGGGACGATCGCCGGCCGCCCGATCAAGATCGTCGGCTACGGCTGCGGCGATGACACGGCGGCCACCGCTCTCAAGGAGACCCGCCGGCTGATGGAGCGTCTCCGTGCGGACATCATGATCGGCCCGCTCTCGGGTGACGAAGCGGTCGCGGTCGCCAACTACGCCAAGTCGCATCCGACGAAGACCTTCGTGATCGGGACGGCCGGATCGCAGGATCCAACGCTCCAGATCGCCCCGAAGAACACGTTCCGCTACCACGGAGACGGTGCGCAGTGGAACGCGGGGATCGGCGAGATTGCCTACAAGAAGCTCGGCTGGCGGAATGCCGCGATCATCATGGACGACTACAGCTTCGGCTGGACGTCGGCGGCCGGCATCATCGCCGACTTCTGCGGAGTGGGTGGCAAGATCACGAAGCGCGTCTTCCCGCCCCTGAACACGACCGACTACGCGTCGTACATCCGGCAACTGCCGCGGCCTCAGCAGGTCGACGGCTACTTCTGGACTGTAGGTGGAACCGGTACGGGCGCCTCGCTAAGGGCGTTCGAGCAGGCCTACGGGCCGGTTCAGCCGAAGAAGTTCATCGGGAACCTGTTCTTCGCGTTCCTCGGCAACTTCGAGGAGGTCGCACCGCGGCTCGTGGGGGCCTACGTCGGCGGCTTCGGCACCGGCCCTGGGCTGAAGACGGGCCAGTCGCTCGCATACGAGAAGATCATGAAGAACTGGCACCCGAAGCTGCCCGCTGCGGACGGCTTCGTCTACAACTACTACAACGCAGCCTGGGCGACCGTGATCGGCCTCAAGCAGGCGGGCGGCGACGTGTCGAAGCTGCAGAGCAACATGCCTAAGCGGCTCAAGTCGGGCTACGAGGTCACGGACGGCGGCAACGTCGTCCTCGACTCCAACCGCCAGGCGATCCAGGATCAGTACCCACTCCAGATCGTGCGCGGGCCCGACGGCAAGCCGACGGTGTCAGTGATCGGGCAGGTGCCGAACGTGGATCAGTCGTTCGGCGGTCTGTTCAAGCGCTCGAGCCCGCCGCCCGGTCGCACGCAGCCCGCGTGCGTGAAGCGCAAGACGCCGTGGCAGGGAAAGATCCGCGTCGTCAAGGGCGGCAAGGTCACAAACCAGCTGATCAAGTAGGTCGGTTGACCGAAGCACCGGTTGTAACTAGCGCCGGGCCGATCCTCCGCTTGCGGGGGGTCGGCCGGCGCTTCGGCGGCCTGCACGCGGTGCGCGATGTCGACCTCGACATCGCGCCCGGTGAGCGGCGCGCCATCCTCGGCCCCAATGGAGCGGGCAAGACGACGCTCTTCAACGTCATCGCGGGGGACCTGCCGCCGACATCGGGATGCGTCGAGCTCTTCGGACGCGACGTCACGCCGCTCCCGGCGCGGCGCCGGGCAAAGCTCGGTCTTGCGCGGAGCTACCAGCAATCGCGGCTCTTCCTCGGCCTCACCGTCGAGGACAACATCTACCTCGCGCTCCGCGGCGTCTCGGGTGGCCATCTGCGGCCGGTGATCCTCCCGGCCGACGAGGAGTTGCGTGTGCGCGCGCGGCGCGCAGCCGGCCGGGCGGCGATCGACGGCAAGCTCTCCGAGCTCGTCGGGTCGCTCTCACACGGCGAGCACCGCCAGGTCGCGTTGGCAATGGCGTTCGCCACGGAGCCCACCATCGTGATGCTCGACGAGCCCGCCTCCGGTCTCGCGCGGGGTGAGCGGCAGCTGCTCACGGAGCTCCTGCTCGGCCTCGACCGTGAGATCACGTTGATCCTGATCGAGCACGACATGGACATCGCCCTGACCGTCGCCGAGCGGGTGACGATGATGCACGACGGGCGTGTGATCGTCGAGGGCACGCCGGCCGAGATCCGGGCGAACGAGCAGGTGCACGCCCTGTACCTCGGGACAGGCCATGGCGTCGAGTAACGGCCGCCCGCTGCTGGAGGTGGAGGGGTTGAACGCGTTCTACGGACGGGCCCACGTGCTCCACGACGTCTCGTTCGTCTCGGGTGGGGAGCCGGTCGCCGTGATCGGCCGCAACGGCATGGGCAAGACGACGCTCTGCGCCGCGATCATGGGGTTGTCACCGCCCCAGGCGAGAGGCTCGGTGCGCTTCCGCGGTCGCGAGCTGCTCGGCCGGCCGTCGTACAAGATCGCGCGCTCGGGGCTCGCCTACGTGCCGCAGGGACGGCGCCTGTTCCCGTCGCTCTCCGTCGACGAGCACCTGAAGATGCTCGCGAAGCGGGGCGATTCGCGCCGCTGGACTCCTGCCAAGGTCTACGAGCTCTTTCCGCGGCTCGCCGAGCGGAAGCGAAACGGCGGCGCGCAGCTCTCGGGCGGCGAGCAGCAGATGCTCGCGATCGGCCGCGCGCTGCTCACGAATCCCGAGCTGCTGATCATGGACGAGCCGTCCGAGGGTCTGGCGCCGACGATCGTGGAGGGTCTCATCGCGACGTTCAAGGCGCTCGAGCAGGAGGGTCTCTCGATCCTGCTGATCGAGCAGAACCTCGGCGTCGCGACCTCCCTCGCCGAGCGCCAGCTCGTCATGGTCGGCGGCCGCATCGCGGCCGAGACGACGGCAGCCGCGCTCATCGACGACGCCGACGCGCAGCGCCGCTACCTCGGTGTCGAGCCGCTCGCCGAGAACTAATCCTCCCTGAGCACCTTGCCGGGGTTGAGAATGCCGTTCGGGTCGAACAGCCGCTTGATCCCGCGTAGTAGAGGGATCAGGTCGCCGTGCTCCAGCTCGAGCGCCCGCAGCTTGCCCCGGCCGATCCCGTGCTCGCCCGTGCAGGTGCCGCCGCGGGCGAGCGCGTCGACCACGAGCCGCTCCACGAGCTCGTCGGCACGCGCCAGCTCGTCCGGATCGTCGACGTCGACCTGAAGGCTGACGTGGATGTTGCCGTCGCCCGCGTGACCCAGGATCGCCGCTGCGAGGCCGAGGCGCTCGGCCTCCGAGCGGGCGAACTCGACCGCTCCTGCGAGCTCCGAGACGGGGACGCAGGTGTCGGTCGAGCGCTCTCGGCGGCCGGGCGAGGCGGCGGCCGCTGCGTACGCCGCCGCATGACGGGCCGCCCAGAGGCGGGCGCGTCCTTCGGGCTCGCGCTCCTCGTCGACCTCGGTGGCCCCCTCCGCCTCGGCGAGATCGCGGACGAGCGCCAGGTCGGCTTCGACCGTCGCCGGGGTTCCGGCTGCCTCGACCAGGAGGCACGGCCCCTCGGCGTACGCGGTGCCGAGGTGGGCGTTGATCGCGCCGACCGTCCAGGCGTCCAGCAACTCCAGCCGTGTGACCGCCGAGCCCGCGGCGACGACCGCCGCAGCGGTACGACATGCTGCCTCGACCGTCGGGAAGGAGATCCTCTGCGCCAGGACGTGCTCCGGGATGCCGTAGAGCCGGAGCCGTAGCTCGGTGATCACCGCGAGCGTGCCTTCCGAGCCGACGAGGAGCGAGGTGAGGTCGTAGCCGGCCGAGGTCTTCGGTGCCCGGCTGCCCGTGCGGATGACGGTGCCGTCGGCGAGCACAGCCTCGAGCGCGAGCACGTTCGCTCGCATCTTGCCGTAGCGGATCGTCGTCGTTCCGGCCGCATTGGTCGCTGCCATGCCTCCGAGCGTCGCGTCCGCGCCGGGGTCGACGGGGAAGAAGAGGCCGTGGACGCCTGCGGCCCGCTCGAGCGCGCTCCGGGTGACGCCGGCCTGGACGGTCGCGCTGAGGTCGCCGGGCGAGAGCTCCACGATCCGGTCGAGGCGCGAGAGGTCCAGGCTGATGCCTCCACGCTCGGGGATCACGTGTCCCTCGAGGCTGGAGCCGGCGCCGAAAGGCGTCACCGGGACGCGGCGCTCGTCGGCGAGCGCGAGCACGCGCGAGACCTCCTCCGTCGAAGAGGGGTAGACGACGAGGTCGGGGCGCCGCGGCCGGTGGAAGGAGATGTCGCCGGCGTGGAGGTCGAGCTCGGAGGCGCCGTCCGAGACACGCGCCTCGTGGCCGAGCACGTCGAGGAGAGCCTCCTTCAGCTCCCGCGCGGCGACGCTCACGGCCCCGTCTCCGAGGCGAGGCCGCCCGCAACGCTGTCGACGGCCCACCGTAGGCTCTCCTGCACGATCCGCTCCGCCGCGTCGGCGTCGTTGCGGCGGCAGGCACCGTGGAAGGCCTTGTAGCGGTCGAGCGACTCCCGGAAGCGCTTGGGCGAGGAGAGCACGAGGCGGTTGTAGCGCTCCGAGCGCCGGTACAGCCGCTCGACCTCCGCCACCAGTCGCCGCCGGCCGCTCGCGCGGTAGCAGGTGCCGTAGAACTCCCAGCGGAGCGTGAGGTACGCGTCGACGTCCTGCTTCGAGGCGGCCTTGCGCAGCCGGACGAGGAGGTCCGCCATCCGGTCGGTCTCGGTCGTCCCCACGGCCGCGGCACCGAGCCGCGCCGCCAGGCCCTCCAGCCCGAGGCGGGCCGCGTAGATCTCCTCGAAGTCCTCCCGGGTCAGGCGGCTGACGAATGCGCGACCTGTCGGCCCCATCGCGACGAGGCCCTCCTGCTCGAGGCGGCCGAGCCCCGCCCGAACCGGAGTCTGCGAGACGCCGAGCCGGGACGCCAGCTCTCGCTGCACGAGTTGGGTTCCCTCCGCCAGGCGCCCGGAGACGATCAGCGCGCGCAGCGACTGCGCGACGCGCTCCTCGATCGACTCGCGTTCCTCGAGTGGCGCCAACGGGAAGTCAACGGTGGCGGTCCCTTCCATCTGGGTTCAGTGTGGTTTACGCTCGACCCCGACGCAACATGAAATTTCAAATTTCATGAACGGTGGCGCGGCTCGAATCGGCGTCGACGTCGGAGGCACCTTCACGGACGTCGTCCTGCACGGAGCGGACGGCCGCGTCGCGGTGCGGAAGCTCCTGTCGACTCCACCGGCCTACGATCGTGCCGTCGTGGAAGCCGTCGGCGCGCTCGCCGCCGGCGGCGAGGTCGACGAGGTCGTGCACGGCACGACGGTGGCGACGAACGCTGTGCTCGAGCGGCGCGGTAGCCGTACGGCCCTCGTGACGACGGCGGGCTTCCGCGACGTGCTCGAGCTCCGGCGGCTGCGCATCCCGCACATGTACGACCTGTTCTGGCGCAAGCCGCCGCCGCTCGTCGAACGGCGGCTCCGGTTCGAGGTGAACGAGCGCGTGAACGCCCACGGCGCCGTCCTACGAGAGCTCGACGAGACCGAGTGCCGTGTCCTCGCCGGCCGGCTGGGGGCGGCCGGGATCGAGTCGGTCGCGATCTGCTTCCTCCACTCCTACCTCTACCCCGAGCACGAACGCCGGTTCGGCGCCATCCTCGCGGAGGAGCTGCCGGAGGCGAACGTCTCCCTCTCGAGCGAGATCCTGCGCGAGCAGCGCGAGTACGAGCGCTCGGCAACGACGGTCGTCAACGCCTACGTGCGGCCGCTGATGTCCTCCTACATCGACCGGATTCGAGCCGGGCTCGACCGCATCGGATTGCACGGGCCGCTGCAGATCATGCAGTCCTCCGGGGGCGTGATGACCTCGGACGACGCGAAGGCGCGACCCGTTTTTGCGCTCGAGTCGGGACCGGCGGCGGGCGTCGTTGCCGCGCGCGGGATGGCCCAGCAGCTCGGGATCGAGAACGTGATCGCCTTCGACATGGGTGGCACCACCGCGAAGGCGTCGCTGATCGAGGGCGGCGCGATCTCCCGCGGGCGCGAGTACGAGGTGGGCGGCTCGATGTCGGCGGGAAGTCGCCTGATCCGAGGTGCCGGCGAGCTGCTGCGGATCCCCACGATCGACATCGCCGAGGTGGGCGCGGGCGGCGGCAGCATCGCCTGGATCGACCCCGCCGGAGGCCTGCAGGTCGGTCCGCGGAGCGCCGGCGCCGACCCGGGCCCCGCCTGCTACGGACGGGGCGGCCTCGAGCCGACCGTGACCGACGCCAACGTCCTGCTCGGCTACATGCCCGCGCGAACCGTCGCCGATGGCGAGATCACGATCTCGCTCGCGGCTGCCGAGCAAGCCGTCGGTCGGGTTGCACGTCCGCTCGGGCTCTCGCTGCTCGAGGCAGCGAGCGGGATTCATCGGATCGCCAACGCACGCATGACGCGCGCGCTTCGCTCGGTTTCCTCGGAGAAGGGCCGCGATCCGCGCGAGTTCGCGCTGGTCGCCTACGGGGGATCCGGGCCGATCCACGCCGCCGGGCTCGCGGAGGATCTCGGAGTGCGCACCGTGCTCGTCCCCGCGGTGGCCGGTCTCTTCAGCGCCGTCGGCCTGCTCTTCGCGCGACCCGAGTTCCACGAGGTGCGTACGTGTCACCTCGATGTCGACGCCTGCGAGCCGGCGGCCGTCGCGACGTTGCTTGCGGAGATGGAGACTCCCCTCGCGGCCGCGCTCGAGGGACGCGACGGCACCGAGTGGAGCCGGACTGCGGATCTCCGCTACGGCGGCCAGAGCTGGGAGGTGGAAACGGCGCTGTCCGGCGGCGTCGTCGACCGGGCGGCGCTCGCCGAGCTGCGCGAGCGGTTCGAGGTCGAGCACGAGCGGCTGTACGGGGTGCGTGACCAGCCGGGCTCACCGGTGGAGATCCGCGCCGTGCGGCTGACCGCTCTGGGGCCGCCGGTCCCGACGCGAAGCTTCCTCGTCGAAGGGAGCGAGGCCGCTGAGGGAGCCGGTCGTCCCATCCTCGCGGGCGAAGAGCTCGTCGAGGCACGGGTTCGCACTCGGGCCTCGATCGGTGTCGCGCCTGAACGCGGGCCGATGCTCGTGGACGAGTACGACACGACCGTGGTCGTTCCGCCCGGCTGGACGGCGAGGCAGGTGGCCGAGACTGGGACGCTCGTGCTCGAACGGAGCGACGGTGGCTGAGATCCCGAATCAGGATGACGCTTCGTCGGCGGGGCGGTCTGGGCGAGTGCGATGCGAGGACGCAGGGAGCGCCCAGATGGGACATCTGGGCGTGACCGAGGACGCTGCAGCGTGCCGCCCAGGCCGTTCCGGCGACACAAGGCTTCACCTTGATTCGGGTTCTAAAGCGGCCGAGCGCGCCGTCGACCCCGTGACGCTTCAGATCGTCGCGAACGCCCTTGCCTCGATCGCTGACGAGATGGCGACGACGATCTTCCGCACCGCGCACTCGACGGTCGTGCGGGACGGGATGGACTTCTCCGCATCGGTCTGCGACGCGCAGGGGCGCACCGTCTCGCAGGCGGTCAGCGTCCCTTTCCACCTCGGCTCGGTCCCCGCGGCGATGGAGACGCTGCTCGAGCACTACGGCGAGCGCTTCCGGCCGGGTGACGTCTACCTGATGAACGACCCCTTCGACGGCGGCATCCACCTGCAGGACCTGTTCGTCTTCAAGCCGGTCTTTCACGAGGGCGGCCCGATCGGGTTCACGTGCACGACTGCGCACCACGGCGACGTCGGCGGGCGCCTACCCGGCTCGAGCGCCTGCGACAACACGGAGATCTTCCAGGAGGGCATTCGGCTGCCGTGGCTCAAGCTCTACGACGAGGGCCGTGCGGTCGAGGACGTCTTCAAGATCCTGGAGGCCAATGTCCGCATCCCGCGCATGACCTTCGGCGACCTTGGCGCGCAGGTCGCAGCGTGCGCGGTCGCCGAGCGCGCGCTGATCTCGCTCGCCGAGCGCCACGGCCGAGAGCGGCTCGCGGCGCTGCTCGACGCGCTGATCGACCACACCGAGCGGCTCGTCCGGCAGGAGATCTCGACCTGGCCGGACGGGAGCGCCTCCTTCACCGATTACCTCGGCTCCGACGGGATCGACGTCGTCGACGTGCCGATCACGGCCCACGTCACGATCGCCGGCGACGAGGTGACGGCCGACCTGACCGAGTCGGCGCCGATGGTGCGCGGCTCGTTGAACAGCACCCGGTCGTTCGTCCAGGCGTGCGTCTACCAGGCCGTGCGGGCAGCGCTGACGGTTGAGGTACCCAACACCGCCGGCGCCTTCCGGCCGATCCACGTGCTGACGAAGCCCGGCACGGTCGCCGAGGTCGTGATGCCAGGGGCGTCCTCGATGCGCGGCGTCACCGGCTTCCGTGTCCTCGATGCCGTCAACGGTGCGCTCGCGCAGCTGATTCCGAGCCGAGTGCCGGCCGCGGGCGAGGGTGGCAACACGCTCGCGATCTTCGGCTCCGAACGGCCCGAGGGCGGCCGTTTCGTCTTCTACGAGCTCGTCGTCGGCACCTGGGGCGGCACACCGGAGGCCGACGGCAACGACGGACTGACGAACCCCGCGAGCCTCGCGGCGAACATCCCGGTCGAGGTGGCCGAACAGGAGTATCCGATCGTGGTCGAGCACTACGGGCTCGTGCCCGACTCGGGCGGCGCCGGGCTCCATCGCGGCGGCCTCGCTGTGGAGCGCACCTGGCGCTGTCTGACCCCGGACACGTCGCTGATCGTCAGGTCGGACCGGGCGCAACACCCACCCTACGGTCTCGCCGGAGGCGCGCCCGGCGCCATCTCGAGCAACCTGCTCGTCCACCCGGACGGCCGCGAAGATGTGCTGCCACCGATGTTCTCGATCGAGATCCAGGCCGGAGACCGCCTTCGACACCGAACGGCAGGAGGCGGAGGTTGGGGAGATCCACTCACGCGCGATCCGGCAGCTGTCGCGGACGACGTCGCGAACGAGAAGGTGACCGCCGAGGCAGCGCGGAGGCTCTACGCCGTCGTATTGGACGCCGTCGGCGACGTCGACCCAGAGGCGACGACGGCCCTTCGAGCCCAGTCTATGAGCGAGAGAGGAGGAGCCGGGTGATCGCTCATGCGGACGCGGTCGTGATCGGCGGCGGGATCATCGGCGCCAGCACTGCGCACTTCCTGACCGAGCTTGGTCTCGGCCAGGTCGCGCTCGTCGAGAAAGGGAGGATCTGCAGCGGCTCGACGCAGTACTCCGCCGCCCATGTTCGGCAGCACTACTCGAACGAGGTGGCGATCCGGCTCGCCGTTCGCGGTGCCGAGATGTTCGCGAACGCGGAGGAGCGGCTCGGCGGGCCGGCCGGCTTCGTCCAGCACGGTTACATGGTGATCGCGCCGGACGAGCAGGCGCAGGCGATCCGAGACGTCGTCCCGGTACAGCGGAGCTTCGGCGTCGAGACGGAGATCCTGACGCCGATAGAGGTCGCCGGCCGCTGGCCGGAGCTGAACCTCGACGGCGTCGCGCTCGCGTGCTTCGAGCCCACGTCCGGCTACGCGGATCCCGTGGGGACGACGCGGTCGCTCGTCGACTCGGCGCGTGCGGGCGGCTTGAACGTCTACGAGCGTTGTACCGCCCTCGACATCACCGTCGAGAACGGCCGGGTCAGCGGCGTCGTCACGGGGGACGGCACGATCTCAACGGGTGTCGTCGTCAACGCGTGCGGGCCATGGGGCGACCGTGTTGGCCGACTGGTGGGCGTCGACTACCCGCTCACCTTCAGCCGTGAGCACGAGGCCGTCTTCGAGGCGCCCGGCGGCGTCGGCGAGATCCCGGTTCTGTCCGACGCGACCCAGCGGCTCTACTTTCGCCGCTACGGCGAAGGAAAGGTGCTTGTCGGCGAGGGTTGGCCGAAGAGCAGGGAGCCGGTCGATCCGGAGGACTACGACGACGGCACCGACGCCGAGCACCTTGGCCGGATGGTGCCGAAGCTGCTCAACCGGCTGCCCTCGCTGCGACCGACCCTCGGGAGCGCAGACTTCGGCGGCACCTTCGTGACCGGTTACTCCGGCGTCTACGACATCACCGAGGACTGGTATCCGATCGTCGGCGAGGAGGAGGTCGGTGGCTACTACTCCGCCTTTGGCGGCAGCGGCCACTGCTTCAAGCTCGCGCCCGCCCTAGGGGAGTCGCTGGCGCACGTGATCGCCGGGCAGGAGCCGCCGATCGACATCTCGAGCCTCTCCGGGGAGCGCTTCTCCACCGGGCGAACCTTCGGCTCTGTGTGGGGGCCGGGCAACCGCGCATGAGGATCACCGCTGTCACGGCGACTCCACTGGCGATCCCGCTCGAGCGGCCGTTCCGCTGGCGCTCGGGCGTGCAGGAGAGGGCCAACCTCGTCCTCTTCGCGGTCGAGACGGACGCCGGCGCCACAGGCTATGGCGAGTCGATCTGCGAGGACTCGGCCGCGGTTGTGGCCTACGGGAACCTGATGGCGAAGGCGTTCGTCGGCCGCGCGCCGGGTGACGTGGAGGCGATTCTGGGCGAGCTCTGGCGCGACGGGCGCTGGCGCTTCTACCCGCACTGGTCGCAGCAGATCGCGAGCGGGATCGAGGTCGCCTGCTGGGACGCGCTCGGAAAGGCGCTCGGTGTGCCGGCGTCGACCTTCCTCGGCGGGCGCGTGACGGACGAGGTCGATTTCATGGCCTTCCCGCAGGGCGACACGGCCGACGAGCTCGCGGCGGATGCCGGCCGCCTGGCGGCCGAGGGGTACCGCGTCGTCTATCTCAAGGTCGGGCGCGCCAACCGCGACGACGAGGAGATTGTGGCGGCCGTGCGGGGCGCGATCGGGCTGGGCCGCTCCTGCGCGTCGACGCCAACGAGGCGTGGGACGTGCCGACGGCGGTCGACGCGATCCGGCGCCTCGAGGGGTACGACCTCGACTGGGTCGAGCAGCCGGTCGCGGCCGGGAACGTGAGCGGCCTGGCTTGGGTACGCCGCTCGGTCGGCACGAAGGTGGCTGCCGACCAGGCCGTGTTCACCGCTGCCGAGCTCCGCGCCGTCCTCGAGCAGGAGGCTGCCGACGCGATCGTGATCGGCAGTCACGAGACCGGCGGCATCTGGCGCCTGCGTCAGCTCGCCCACCTCGCGGAGACGCACGGGATCCCGGTCAACCGGCACGCGTGCGTCGAGAGCTCGATCTCGACGTTTGCGGCGTTGCAGGTGATGGCATGCGTGCCGAACCTGACCGTCGGGAATCAGGTCATGCACCACCTTCTGACCGACCAGCTCGTCTCGACGCCGCTCGACTCGACCGCCGGCCGCGTCGCGGTTCCGGACGAGCCGGGCTTGGGCTTCGAGCTCGACCACGACGCCGTGGAGCGGCTGACCGTCCGCTGATGGATCCCATCACCTTCGAGGTGATCCGGAACGCGCTCGTCGCGGCCACGGACGAGATGGTGCTCACCCTCAAACGCAGCGCGTACTCGACGAACATCAAGACCCGCTCCGACTTCTCGTGCGCTTTCTTCGATGCCGAGCTCAGGTCGATCGCGCAGGGGTTCACCCAGCCCGTTCATCTCGGCTCGATGGTGGAGCAGGTACCCCGCGCCGTTCGCGACTACGGTCCTGACAACCTCGGGCCGGGCGACGCATTGATCACGAACGACCCCTTCCCTAGCGGTGTGCACCTGAACGACATCAGCCTGATCTCACCGGTGCACGGGGACGACGGGCTGCTCGGCTACGTCGCGAACCTGGCTCATCACGTGGACGTCGGCGGCGGTGCGCCCGCTTCGATCGGCGCCTTCCGTGAGGTGTTCCAGGAGGGGGTGATCATCCCGCCCGTGAAGGTGGTCGAGGCCGGCGCGATCGTGCCGGACATCTTCGACCTGATCCTGGCGCAGATCCGCTCGAAGCACGAGACCGCTGGCGACCTCCGCGCGCAGATTGCCGCCAACGCGACAGGGGTGCGCCGGTTGCAAGCGCTCGTCGCGAGGCACGGGCGTGGCCTGATCCGGTCTACGATGGAGGAGCTCCTCCGCTACACGGAACGGCGGACGCGAGCCGAGCTCGCCGTCCTTCCGCGCGGCGTCTACGAGGCCGAGGGCTCGGTCGACAGCGACGGCTACTCGGACGAGCCGGTGCGGCTGCGGGCACGGGTGGAGATCTCCTCCGACGGCGTCGCGTTCGATCTCGCGGGCTCCGACCCCCAGCGGCGCGCACCGGTCAACTCCACCTATGCGCAGACCTTCTCGGCCTGCGCCTACGCGCTGAAGTGCCTGATCGACCCGGATCTGCCGGTCAACGACGGCTTCTACCGACTGGTCACCCTGGACGCGCCGCTCGGCAGCGTCACGAACTGCACCTGGCCTTCGCCCGTGGTGGGCGGCTGGGAGACGCAGACCCGGCTCGTCGACGTCATCTTCCGGGCGCTCCTGCCCGCGCTGCCCGAGCGGCTCCCCGCGGGGACGAAGGCGATGATGTGCCATGCGGGCTTCGGCGGCGTCGACCCGGTGACGAACGAGTACACCTGCTTCCTCGAGACCTTCGCCGGCGGCTACGGCGGCCGCGCCGGGAGCGACGGGCCGGACGCAGTCCAGACCCACGGGCAGAACACGGAGAACGCTCCCGTCGAGGAGACGGAGCTCAACTATCCCGTCCGGATCGCGCGCCTCTCGCTCGTCGACGACTCGGAGGGGCCGGGGCGCTTCCGCGGCGGCCTCGGCCTCCGCAAGGACTTCGTCTTCGACCGCGCGACGACGTTCACCGTCCTCGCCGACCGGACGACCCGAGGGGCGGGGGGCGTGCTCGGCGGGCACGACAGCAGTCCTGCGGAGTACGTCCTGATTCGTGACGGCATCGAGACCAGGCTGAGTGCCAAGACGACCTTCGACGTCCTACCCGGCGACACCGTCAGCTACCGCACCTGCGGCGGCGGCGGCTACGGGCCGCCGGAGGAGCGTGACGCCGAGCTCGTCGCGCAGGACGTCCGCGAGGGCAAGGTCAGTGCAGTGCGGGCGCGGGACGTGTACGCATGGCAGGGCGGCGTAGGCTCGACGGAGCCGCTGCCGGAGGTGCCGGCTTTGCCGGCGCGGGAGCAATGAACAGCGATCCCATCTCCTTCGAGGTGATCCGGAACGCGCTGGTTGCCGCGACCGAAGAGATGGTGGTGACGCTGCGTCGGAGCGCCTACTCGACGAACATCAAGACGCGCTCGGACTTCTCGTGCGCCTTCTTCGACGCCGAGCTACGGCCGGTCGCGCAGGGTTTTACCCAGCCCGTCCATCTCGGCTCGATGGTCGAGCAGGTGCCGAAGGCGGTGCGGAGCTACGGGGCGGAGCGGCTCGGGCCAGGCGACGTTATCGTCACGAACGACCCGTACCCGAGTGGCGTGCACCTGAACGACGTCAGCCTGATCTCGCCCGTCCACGTGGAGGGCGTGTTGCTCGGCTACGTCGCCAACCTGGCGCACCATGTCGACGTCGGCGGCGGCGCGCCCGCCTCGATCGGCGCCTTTCGCGAGGTGTTCCAGGAGGGCGTGATCATCCCGCCGGTCAAGCTCGTCGACGGCGGCGCGATCGTCCCGGACGTGTTCCGGCTGATCCTCGCGCAGATCCGGTCGAAGCATGAGACCGCCGGCGACTTCCGCGCGCAGATTGCGGCGAACGCGACGGGGGTGCGGCGTGTGCAGGCGCTCGTCGCCCGCCACGGCCGCGAGACGATCGTCGAGACGATGGCCGACCTGCTCCTGTACACCGAGCGGCGCACCCGGGCGGAGTTAGCCGCCCTGCCGCACGGCGTCTACGAGGCGGAGGGCTCGGTCGACAACGACGGGTACACGGACGAGCCCGTGCGGCTGCGCGTGCGGATCGAGCTCGGGCCCGACGGCGCTCGCTTCGATACGTCGGGGTCGGACACGCAGCGGCGCGCGCCCGTCAACTCGACCTGGGCGATGACCTTCTCCGCCTGCGCCTACGCGCTGAAGTGCCTGATCGACCCCGACCTACCCGTGAACGACGGCTTCTATCGGCTCGTCCACCTGGACGCTCCCCCGGGTACAGTCACGAACTGCACCTGGCCGGCGCCGGTCGTCGGCGGCTGGGAGACGCAGACACGTCTCGTCGACGTCATGTTCCGCGCGCTCCTGCCGGCTTTCCCCGAGCGGCTGCCGGCGGGCACGAAGGCGATGATGTGCCAGGCCGGCTTCGGCTCGCTGGACGTCGCCGCCGGCAGCTACATCTGCTTCTACGACACCTTCGCCGGCGGCTACGGCGGCCGCGCGGGAAGCGACGGCCCTGACGCCGTGCAGACGCACGGGCAGAACACCGAGAACGCTCCTGTCGAGGAGACCGAGCTCAACTACCCGGTGCGGATCGACCGGCTGGCCCTCGTCGAGGACTCGGAGGGGCCCGGCCGCTTCCGTGGCGGTCTCGGCCTCCGAAAGGACTACCGCTTCGACCTGCACACGACCTTCACCGTTCTCGCCGACCGCGATCGGGCAGGCCCCTGGGGCGCCTTCGGCGGTCACGCCGGCCGGGTGGCCGAGTACCTGCACGTCCGCGGGGGCACTGAGACACGCCTCGGCTCGAAGACGACCGTCGAGCTCGTGCCGGGCGACGTGATCAGCGTCCGCACGTGCGGCGGTGGCGGTTACGGCCCGCCCGAGGAGCGAGAGCCGGAGCGGGTGCTTCGCGACGTCCTGGAGGGCAAGGTCGACGCCCGGCGGGCTCGGGAGATCTACAAGGTCGCGGTCGACGGACGACGCCTGGACGTGGGGGCGACGGAGGCGTTGCGCGCATGAGCCAGACCGTGCGCCTCGCCGTCGACATCGGCGGCACGTTCACCGACGCGACGCTGATCGACGAGCGGACGGGCAGCGTCGCGATCGCGAAGGTGCTCACGACCCCGTCCGATCCGTCCGAGGGCTTCATGCACGCCGTCGAGCGCGCACTCGCGGAGGGGAGTGTCGGTGCCGGGCAGGTGGGCTCGGTCGTGCACGCGACCACGGTCGCGACGAACGCGATCATCGAGGGCAAGGTGGCGCGGAGCGGCTTCATCACGACGGAAGGCTTCCGCGACCTCCTCGAGATCGCGCGCCAGGTGCGCCCGAGCCTCTACGACACCCTGTTCGAGAAGCCGAAGCCGCTCGTCCCGCGCGACCGCGCCGTCGGGGTGCGCGAGCGCCTCGGACCGGCGGGGGAAGTCCTGATCCCGCTCGAGGACGCGTCGGTGCGCGAGGCCGCTGCGTTGATGCGCCGCGAGGAGGTCGAGTCGGTCGCGGTCTGCCTGCTCCACTCCTACGTCAATCCGGAGCACGAGCAGCGGATCGGGGCCATCCTCGCCGAGGAGCTACCGGGCATCCCGATCTCGCTCTCAGCGGAGGTCGCCCCCGAGTTCCGCGAGTACCTGCGCGCCTCGACGACCGTGATCAACGCGGTGATCCGGCCGGTTGTTCAGCGTTACCTGGAAGGGATCGAGAGCCGGCTCGCCGAGGCCGGCGTCGAGGCAAAGCTGCTCGTGATGCAGTCGAGCGGCGGCGTCTTCGGCTCCGAGGCGGCTGCCCGCCGCCCGGTGTTCATGGTCGAGTCCGGCCCGGCAGCGGGCGTGATCGCCTCGGCACACCTGGGCGAGACGCTCGGGCAACCGGACATTCTCTCCTTCGACATGGGCGGCACGACCGCGAAGGTCGGCCTGATCCGGGATGGACAGCCAACGGTGACGAAGGACTACAGCGTCGGCGGACACGCGACTGCGGGGATCGGCGCGACGTCGCTCTCCGGCTACCCGGTGCGGACGCCCGTCGTCGACCTCGTCGAGATCGGGGCCGGCGGCGGCTCGATCGCCTGGATCGACTCGGGCGGCCTGCTGCGCGTCGGGCCGCAGAGCGCGGGTGCCGACCCGGGACCGGTCTGCTACCGGCGTGGGGGCACCGAGCCGACGGTCACCGACGCCAACGTCGTGCTCGGCCGCCTGAACCCGGCCTACTTCCTCGGCGGCGAGATGGGGCTCGATGGGGAGAGCGCGGGAGCTGCGATCGAGAGGTGCCTGGCGACGCCGCTTGGGATCTCGGTCACGGACGCGGCCAACGGGATCGTCGAGATCGCGAACGCGGCGATGGTGAACGCGCTCCACCTGATCTCGGTGCAGCGCGGCTACGACCCGCGCGATTTCACTCTCGTCGGCTTCGGCGGCGCCGGGCCTGTGCACGCCAACGCGCTCGCACGCGACGCCGAGATGCCGACGCTCGTGATTCCGCGCAGCCCGGGGATCTTCTCGGCGACCGGCCTCCTGACGACCGACCTGAAGCGCGACGCCGCTGTCACGCTGGTGCGCCGGCTCGACGAGCTCGAGCAGGGAGAGGCGGAGCGGGCGTTCGTCGAGATGGAAGCAGCCGGATGCAGAGAGCTGGAGCGGGAGGGGTTGGCAGCCGACGCGATCGAATCGGTCCGCCAGATCGATCTCCGCTACGTCGGCCAGAGCTACGAGTTGACGATCGCGGCGGGTGAGGACTTGCTCGCGCGCTTCCACGACGAGCACGAGCGCGTGTATGGCTTCGCTGCGCCGGCCGAGTCCGTCGAGGTCGTGAGCCTGCGGCTGACGAGCGTCGGGAAGATCGTAAAGCCGCCGGCGCGACCGCTCGAAGCGGGCGGCAGCGTCGCCGCGAAGGAGACTCGGCAGGTGTACTTCGGCGAGTCGAGCGGTTACGTGGAGTGCCCGATCTACGACCGCTACGCCCTGCCGGCCGGCGCGACCTTTCCCGGCCCGGCCGTCGTAGAGGAGTTCGACTCGACCACCGTCGTCCATCCCGGCTTCACCCTCCGGGTCGATGACCTCGGCAACCTCGTCATCGAGAAGGAGCTCGCGTGAACTACGGCATCGTCGTCTCGAAGGACGTGATGGTGACGACGCGGGACGGGATCCGGCTCGCCACCGACCTCTACCGCCCGGCTCGCGACGGAGAGCTCGTTTCGGGCCGGTACCCGACGGTCGTCTGCCTGACGCCGTACGACAAGGGCGAGCGCCGCTACACGGAGATCGCAGACTTCTTCGTCCCGCACGGCTACGCCGTCGTCCTCCAGGACCTGCGCGACCGCCACCGCTCGGAGGGGACGGATGAGTACTTCCACAGCGTCACCCCGCACACGGGCGAGGACGGCTACGACACGATCGAGTGGATCGCGGCGCAAGGCTGGAGCAACGGCCGAACGGGCATGGTCGGCAGCTCCTATGCCGGGATCACCCAGATCCGGACGGCGCTCGAGCGTCCCCCGCACCTGACCGCGATCTGGCCGGACGTCTCGCCGACGAACACGTTCGAGAACCAGACGCGCGAGGGTGGCGCGATGCAGCTGCACATGTTCTGGGCGCTCTACATTCACGCAGCGGACGCTCAGGGAGTGAAGGACGACTGGGAGAAGCAGCGCGACGTCTTCGACGACCTGCGCAACCTGCGGCAGCTCTTCTGGAACTCGCCGCTCCTGCGCGACGACCTCGCGCTCCGCCACGTGCCCACGCTTGCCCAGACGCTCGAGGACTACTGCACGCGCGGCGCCTACGACGAGTACTGGGCGAGAAAGGAGAACGACTTCACCCGCTTCTGGCACGAGCACGCCGACATCCCCGTGACGACGTCGACCGGCTGGTACGACCCGTTCTCACACGCAGACAGCGAGTACTTCGCGGCGATGACGGCGCAGAACAGATCGCCCCAGCGGCTGATCGTCGGCCCCTGGAGTCACGTCGGGATGCGCGGGGACGCGAGCTGGACGCTCGACGTCGACTTCGGGCCGGACTCGGTCTGGGGCGTGCAACGGTACTTCGAGGAGCAGCTCGCCTTCTTCGACCGCTGGCTGAGGGATGACGGCGGCGGCGCGGCTGCTGACGAGGCCCCGATCCGGCTTTTCGTGATGGGTGGTGCGAGTGGCCGCACGACGGAGCTCGGCAAGCTCGACCACGGAGGGAGATGGCGTGAGGAGCACGAGTGGCCGCTCGCGCGTACCCGGCCGACGACGCTTCACCTCCACGGCGATGGGTCGCTGCGCACCGAGCCTGCGCCCGCCAAGGCCGAGCCTCGGCGCTTCACCTACGACCCCGACGATCCCGTGCCGACGATCGGCGGCCTCTTCTGCGCGGTCGGAGAGCTCCCGTCCGGAGAGGGGGAGATCGAGCCGATGTGGGCGCGCCTCCTCAACCCGGCCCTTCTCTTGCGGAACATCATGAGTCCGGGCCCCGCCGACCAGAAGGAGTCCGCCGACTTCTTCACGGCTCGAGAGCCGTACCAACGGCTGTCGGAGCGGCCCGACGTGCTCGTGTACCGAACGGAGCCGCTCCAGGAGCCCCTGGAGGTGACCGGTCGCGTCGCGGTCGAGCTCTGGATCGCCTCGAGCGCGGTCGACACGGACTTCACGGCGAAGCTCGTCGACGTCTACCCGCCGAACGAGGACTACCCGGAAGGGTACGACCTGATCCTGAACGACACGATCGTCCGCACGCGGTTCCGCGAGGGCTTCGACCGCGAGGTCTTCATGGAGCCCGGCACGCCGTACAGGGTGACGATGCTCCTGCCGCCCACCTCGAACCTGTTCGCGCGCGGGCATCGCATCCGCGTAGACGTCTCCTCTTCGAACTTCCCGCGGCTCGAGCGCAACCCGAACACGGGCGAGCCGATCGGCCGACACACTCACCACGTCATCGCCGAGCAGACGGTCTTCGCCGACGCGGAGCACCCGTCCCACGTCGTGCTGCCGTTGATCCCCGCGTAGATGGCGGAGCTCGACTTCGTGTCCGTTCCCGCGGGCCGGTTCACGATGGGGACAGATCCCGCTCGCCTCTATCCGCCGGATGAGGACGAGACGCCGCGGCGGGTCGTCCGGGTGGAAGGCTTCCGGATCGGCCGCGTGCCCGTGACCGGCGGCGACGGCCTGCCGCTGACGTATGTCTCGCGCGGGGACGCGGAGTCGTTCTGCGCTGCGAACGGGGTGCGGCTGCCGACCGAGATCGAGTGGGAGGCCGCCGCCCGTGGTGGTGACGACCGGCTCTGGCCCTGGGGCGACGAGCTGCCCGACAGGACGCGCGCAACATTCGGGCAGGGCATCGGCGGGCCGTCGCCACCGGGCTGCATCCGGCGGGAGCAGCAACCTGCGGAGCTCTCGACCTGGCCGGCAACGTCTACGAATGGACGGCTGACGGCTCGGCCCGTGGTGGCTCCTACCTCAGCGGGCCTGGCGAGCTGCGCTGCTCGGCGCGCCTGCCCGTGCACCCGGCGGCGCGTGATCCCTACGTCGGCTTTCGGGTCGTCGCGGTCGAGCCGCACCAGGATTTCGACTGGGTCGAGGTGCCCGACGGCGACTACGTGATCGGCTGCGACGCGGGCGAGTCACGACAACGGCTTGTCGACGTCGACGCGTTCGAGCTCTCGCGAACTCCCGTCACGAACGCGCTGTACGAGCGTTTCGTCGCCGCTGGAGGCGCGGTCGCGCCGCCTCACTGGCCCGCGCCCGGCGATCACCCCGTCACCTTCGTCGACTGGCACGAGGCGTTCGCGTACTGCGCCTGGGCCGGCGGCCGGCTGCCGGCCGAGACCGAATGGGAGAAGGCGGCCCGCGGCACCGACGGGCGCGCCTATCCGTGGGGCGACGAGGAGGACGAGAGCCGCGCCGTGCTCGGGGCCGGACTCAGGAACGGCTCCACCGCGCCCGTCGGCTCGCACCTGGACGGGGTCAGCCCCTACGGCCTGCTGGACATGGCCGGGAATGTCTGGGAATGGACATCGACCGAGTATCCACCTGGCGAGCGCGTGCTCCGCGGCGGCTCGTTCGCGAGCCCGGGCCTGGCGTGGGCGCGCTGCACGATGCGGAGTCACAGCCGGCCGGGACGGCGTCAGGCACACATCGGCTTCCGGATCGCGAAGGCCGCCGATCAGGGCGTGCCCCGGGCGTTGTCGCACGCGTCGCGGTCGGGGTCGTAGCTGATCCTCGCGTGCCCGAAGCCACCGCCGACGCCGGTCATGAAGACCGTCTCTGCTGGGCCATACCCCGAACCGCCCCCACCGTGGCCGCCGCTGAAGAACCGGCTGGAACCGCCTCCTCCCCCGCCGTAGAATCCGCCTCCTCCACCGCCGCCGCCGCTGGCGCCACCTGAGGCGCCGCTGCCGCCGGATCCGAGCGAGCCGGCCGTCGCCGTGACCGAGAGATCGGAGGCGTTCCGGCCGGGGGCGCCTCCCTCGTTGTGAGTCCCGCCCTCGCCGCCCGTCGCAGCGTTCACCGAGCCGAGGAGGGCAAAGCCCTCGCCCCCGGTCACGCCGCCACCGCCGCCGCCGCCGTAACCGATTGGGCCGCCGATCCCGCCACCTGCTCCGCCCGATCCGCCTCCGCCGACGATGATGCGGTGCTCGAGGCCGCCTCCTCCCTGGCGGACATCCGTGGCACCGCCACCACCGGAGCCCGCCTTCCCGGCTTCCCCGCGCCGGCCCTCGGAGGCTGCGCCGCCGTCGCCGCCGCCGTTCCAGCCGCCCCGACCCGGAGCCCTACCCACCGCGGTGCCGCCCCAGCCGCCGACATGCACGTGCAACGGCTCACCGGGTGTCACCCGGAGAGTGGCGAGCGCCCGAGCACCGAGTCCAGGTGTACCGGCAGTGCCGCTCTCGCCGCCGGCTGCTCCGACAGCCTCGATCCGGATCCGGCACACACCCGCCGGCACGAAATAGGCCTGCGGGGCTCCCGTGAAGTCGAACCCGGTGACAACGGTTCGCGTGCCGGAGCTGGTCCCGGAGACCACCCAGGCAGGCAGGATGACGATCGCAGCGACCAGGAGAGAACGCCGACCGGCACTCCATCGCCGCAGCTGCGTCCCGGGGATCCTGTGACCGACACTCGTACTCATCCTGCTCCCTTCGCTGCGTGACCCGCCACCCAGAATGGGCGCTGCCGGTCGAGACGCGGTAGAACGCGGGTGCAGCCGCTCCTTGGGGTCGGTGCGTCGGGGGTGCTACGTTCGAACGCGACTGTCGCGATGGAATTCAGCATCCTCGGACCGCTCGAAGCTGTCGCCGAAGGCGGCGCGGTCTCGCTGGGCGCGGCGAAGCCGCGGGCGCTCCTCGCGATCCTGCTGCTCCACGTGAACGAGCCGGTCTCGAGCGACCGTTTGATCGAGGATCTCTGGGCCAACCAGCCGCCGGCCACGGCGGCGAAGGTCCTGCAGGCGTACATCTCCCAGCTCCGGCGGGCGCTCGGCAGAGACACGATCGCGACGCGACCGGCCGGCTACGAGCTTTGCGTCGAGACAGGCGGCCTGGACGTGCACCGGTTCGAGCGTCTCGTGACCGAGGCAAGAGGTGCAGCCCCACCGGACGCGGCGCGCCAGCTGCGTCAGGCGCTCGCGCTCTGGCGCGGCCCGGCACTCGTCGAGTTCGCGTACGAACCGTGGGCGCAGGGCGAGATCGGTCGGCTCGAGAAGCTTCACCTCTCTGCGCTCCAGGATCGGATCGACGCGGATCTCGCGCTCGGCAGCCACGGCGAGCTCGTCGGCGAGCTCGAGCGCCTGGTGGCCGAGCACCCGCTGGCGGAGCGGCTCCGCGGTCAGCTCATGCTCGCTCTCTACCGCTCGGGCAGACAGGCGGAGGCTCTGGACGCCTACCGTTCGGCGAGGGCCACGCTGGTCGAGCAGCTCGCGATCGAGCCGGGGTCGGCGTTGCGCCACCTCGAGCGTGCGATCCTCGATCAGGATCCTGAGCTGGACGCGGCGTCGGTGGCTCCGGACGCCCGGCCGGTACCTCGGCTGCGAGCGCGATCGACCTCCTTCGTCGGCCGTGGCCGGGAGCAGCGGGAGATCCGCGCGCTGCTGAGCCGGGCAGATTTGCGTCTCCTGACTCTGACTGGACCGGCCGGAACGGGGAAGACGCGGCTCGCGGTCGAGGCCACAATCGGCCTCGACGCTGAGTTCCCGGGTGGCGTGGTGCTGGTCGAGCTCGCCCCGATCGGCGACGCCGACCTCGTCGCGACAACGATCGCCGGCGCGCTCGGCCTGACCGAGAGGCCGGGACGCGGGTCGCTCGACGCGCTGGTCGCCTCCCTGCGCGGCCGGCGGGCGCTGCTCGTGCTCGACAACTTCGAGCAGGTGCTCGAAGCGGCACCGATGCTCACCGAGCTGCTCGCGGGTGCGCCCGGCGTGACGCTCCTCGTCACCAGCCGCGCGCCCCTCGACGTCCTCGACGAGCGGATCTACCCGGTCCCCGCGCTCCAGCTTCCCGACTCGTCTCGCCCGCTCGACGTCGGCCGTCTCCGGCGGACGGAGGCGGTACGGCTGTTCGTCGACCGCGCACGCCACGCGAGGGCCGACTTCGAGCTCTCCGAGCTGAACGTCGACGCGGTCGCAGAGCTCTGCCTGCGACTCGACGGGCTCCCGCTCGCGCTCGAGCTCGCCGCCGCCCGAATCAAGCTGCTCGCGCCGCGCGACATCGTCGAGCGTCTCGGAGCGAAGCTCGAGGTTCTGAAGGCCGAGCCCGGCGCAGGCCTGCCCAAGCGGCACCAGACGCTGCGCGCCGCGATCGAGTGGAGCTACGACCTCCTGGGCGCGGAGGAGCAGGCTCTCTTCACGAGCCTCGGCGTCTTCGTAGGGGGCTTCACGCTGGACGGCGCGAGGGCGGCTGCCGGCGACCTCGAGCTCGACGTCGTCACTGGCGTCGAATCTCTCCTGAACCACAGCCTGCTCCGGACCGAGCCAATGGCCGGCGGCGAGCCCCGCTTCGGGCTGCTCGAGACGATCCGCGAGTACGCACTCGAGCGGCTGGCCGAGCGCGGCGACGGCCCGGCCGTGCGGCGCCGTCACGCCGGCTTCTACCTCCCGCTCGCGGAGGAGGCCGAGCCGGCGCTGCTCGGCCCGCAGCAGCTGCGCTGGCTCCGACGGCTCGACGCCGAGCTCGACAACCTGCGCGCCGCGCTGACCTGGGCCACCGAGGAAGACGAGGCCGACGTCGGCCTGCGGATCGGCGCCGCGCTCTGGCGCTACTGGCAGCTGCGAGGATCCGACTCGGAGGGCCGCGAGCGCCTGGAGCGGCTGCTGGCCCTCCGCTCCGGCTCGGGAGAGGCGCGCGCGCAGGCCCTCTCGCGGACCGCATCGCTTGCATTCGTGAAGGGCGATCACGAGGCCGTCCGTCGCTACGGCGATGCGAGCCTGCCAGTCCTTCGCCGGCTGGGAGACAACGTGGTGCTTGCAGGCACGCTCGGCCTCATGGGCAACTCGGCCCTGTCGCTGGGCGACCTCGATCGGGCGAGGGCGCTCACCGAGGAGGCAGTCGAGGTCGGGCGGCGCTCGGGCGACCCGATGACCGAGTCGTACACGTGCTACACCGCCGGTGTCGTGTTTGCCTGGCGCGGGGAGCTCGACGAGGCCGAGCGCCTGATCGAGGAAAGCGTGCGCTTGGCGCGTCAGGTCGGGAACGTCCGCAGCGTCGCGAGCTGGAGCAGATCGCTGGGCGGGATCGCGCTGGCTCGCGGGGATCACTCCCGGGCGCGGCTGCTCTTCGAGGAGAGCCTCGCCCTTCATCGCATGCTCGGCGACACGTGGGGCATCTCGCACACGCTCACGAGACTTGCGTTCGTGATGCTGGCAGCGCAGGACACGCAGGCGTCGCGGCGCCCGGTCGCCGAGAGCGTCGCGCTCGAGCTGAAGTCGGGCGACCGGCCGGGGCTCGTGTTCAACTTCGAGGTTTGCGCAGGGCTGGCGGCTGCGGAGGGTCGCCGCAGACGGGCCGTCCGTCTCCACGCGTGCGCGAGCGCGCTCCGCGGGTCGGTGGGCGATCACCCGTCGGAGGTCGGCTGGCCAAATCACGCGCGGCACGTCGACGACTTGCGGTCCGAGCTCGGCGAGAAGGCGTTCGCCGAGGCCTGGGCGCAGGGAGGCGCGATGTCGTTCGACGAGTCGCTCGACTACGCGCTGGCGGAAGAAGCCGTGTGACCGGGCGAAAGATGCCGGCTAGAGCGCGCTCAGGCCGTATCGCGGAGCCGCTCGAGGCCGTCGAGGATCAGGTCGAGCCCGAACTCGAACTCTGTTCGGCCATCGGGGTTGGACTCTCCAAGGTGCTGCTGGATGTGCTCGAGGAGGTAGGGGTGGTCGTCGGCGGGGAAGTCGCGGAGGAAGCCCTTGGCCATGTCTTGGAGTTCCGCCCGGGTCTCGAAGGGCAAGCTCACCTGCCAGAGCGTGAATCCCATGATGTGGCTTTCGAGGGCGTGATACGCGTGATGCGTCAGGTCGGCGGAGAAGCCCGCTTCCCGAAGCGTTCGGAGTACGCACTCATGCCATCGCAGTCGGGCGGAACTGACGCTCGTAACGCGCATCGTCAGTCCGGCCGCCCAGCGGTGGCGCAGGAGAACGGAGTGCGCCGACATCGCGCTCTGACTGATCGCCGTCTTCCAGTCGACGGCGTCTGACGGCGCCTCGATCTCGCTCGCAACCAGCTCGACGATGCCGGCGAGGAGGTCGTCCTTGTTCGTCACATGGTTGTAGAGCGACATCGCCTCGACACCGAGCTCCTGACCGAGCTTGCGCATGCTGAGTGCGTCGATCCCGCCTTCGTCGGCGAGCGTGATGGCGGCGCGCAGCACCCGTTCCCTGGTCAGGGGAGCTCGCGGCTGTGAGCGCGGTCTAGGTCGTGTCGCCATCGCTTGACAGACTTACATCGTACGTTTAACTTACGCCATAAGCTTACAACGTAGAGAGGGGCAGGGGGAATGTCAATTACAGCCATGAGTCAGGGCGGAACGATGACGGATCAGAAGCCCACGATGAGGGCCGTCGTCTACGGCAAGTACGGCCTCGACGCGCTCGAGCTCCGCGACGTCGACAAGCCGGTTCTCGAGGATCACCAGCTGCTGATCCGCGTGCACGCGTCCTCCGTCAACCCGGCCGAGTGGTACGGGGTGACCGGCCCCTTCTTCGCGCGACTCTTCGGCGGAGGGCTGCGCAACCCCAAGAGCGCGGCCGTGGGAGCCGACCTCGCGGGCCGGGTCGAATCCGTCGGCAAAGACGTCAAGGAGTTTCGACCCGGTGACGAGGTGTTCGGCACGGCGGCCGGCTCCTGGGCCGAATACGCTGCTGCCCGCGAGGTTCGCCTCGCGCGGAAGCCGGCCAACGTCTCGTTCGAGGAAGCGGCGGCCGTACCGATCGCGGCGCTCACTGCCCTGCAGGCTCTGCGCGACAAGGGGCGCGTCCGGCCGGGGCAGAAGGTGCTGATCAACGGCGCCTCCGGCGGCGTCGGCACCTACGCCGTCCAGCTCGCCAAGGCGCTCGGAGCCGACGTGACCGCCGTCTGCAGCACGAGGAACGTGGACGTGGCTCGGTCGCTCGGTGCCGACCGCGTTGTCGACTACACCAAGGAGGACTTCACCCGGCTCGCGGAGCGTCACGACCTGATGCTCGACATCGCCGGGAGCCGCCCGTTCAGACAGTTCAGGCGGGTGCTGACGCCCAAGGCAACCGTCGTGGTCGTCGGAGCGAAGTTCCCCTCGAAAGGGGGGATCGGACCACTGTCTCACGTGCTCGGAACGCTCCTCGCCTCGCTGGGCAGAAGCCAGACCGCCAAGTTCTTCGTCGCCAAGATCAACGAGGAGGATCTCGGCTTCCTGGGCGAGCTGCTCGAAGCCGGGAAGGTGAGATCCGTCATCGACAGACGCTTCGAGCTGAGCGAGACGGCCGACGCTCTCCGCTACCTGGGTGAGGGGCACGCCCGCGGGAAGGTCATTATCACCATGTGACCGTCGACGCCGACCGCCTGCGCGACCTGACCCTCGAGCTCGTCGAGGTCGAGAGCCCGACCGGCGACACGGCCGAAGTGGCCCGGCTCTACGCGCGCCGGCTGGCGGAGATCGGAATGGACGTCGAGCTGCTCGACGAGCCGTTTCCGAGGACGCCGATCGTGGTGGGGAGGCTGCGGGGCGACCGGCCTGGGCCAACGATCGTCCTCAACGGCCATCTCGACACGGTGCCGATCCCGCACGAGTCGCCGCGAGTGGAGGCCCAGACGATCCACGGGCGCGGCAGCGCGGACATGAAAGGCGCGCTCGCATGCGCGGCCGAGGTGGCGCGGGTCCTGGCCGAACGAGGATCGTTCCCGGGTGAGCTCGTGATCGTCGCGATCGGGCTCCACGAGGCACCGGGTGGCCGCGGCGAGGATCTGAACTGGCTCTTGAGCGAGGCCGGCTTCACGGCCGACTACGCCGTCGTCTGCGAGCTAGCGGGCGACTCGTTCTGCGCAGCGCACATGGGCTCGGCGACCGTGACGGTCGAGGTATCGCGGCCGGGCATGCCGACGCATGAGCTGCAAACGCCGCCGGGAACGCCGCACCCGCTGCTGGCCGCGGGCAAAGTGATCGCCGCTGTCGAGGCGAGAAACGCCGAGCTCGCCGAGACCGAATACCCGTGGGTGGGAGCGGAGACGTACTTCCTCGGCGAGCTGCACGGCGGCGACTTCTACAACCGCTTTCCGACGACGTGCCGCCTCGTCGGCACGCGCCGCTGGCCGCCGGGGCGGACCCTCGCGGAGGTCGAGGAGGAATACCGCGCGTTGCTCGCGCCGATCGCCGAGGAGACCGGCTGTACGATCGAGCTCGACCTCAGGCTCGTGCGCGACAGCTACCGGATCGATCCCGACGACAAGCTGGCGGTCGCGCTCCGCGAGGCCTACCACGAGGTGACGGGGAACGAACAGCCTTTGATCGGGATGAAGGTCGTCGCCGACGGTGCGGTCTTCCACCAGGCCGGGATCGCGACCGTCTACCACGGCCCCATTGGCACCGGCGCGCACGCGGACGTGGAGTCGATCGAGGTGCCCGAGCTCGTGCGTGCGACGGAGGTCTATCTCACACTCCTCGAGCGGCTGTGGGCGTGACCTACGAGGAGCTCTACGGCAGCTTTCGCTGGCAGCTGCCGCCGAAGCTCAACCTGGGTGTCGAGGTCTGCGAGCGCCACTCGCGCGCGGCGACGGCGCTTCTCGTCACGGACGGACGCGAGCTGACGCGGCGCGTCACCTTCGGCGAGCTCTCGGACGACTCGAACCGGCTCGCGAACGCGCTCCGCGCGCGCGGGGTGGGGGCCGGGGACCGCGTGGGGATCGCACTGCCGCAGCGGCCGGAGACGGCCGTAGCGCACATCGCCGTCCTCAAGCTGGGCGCGATCGCCGTGCCGCTCTCGACCCGCTTCGGCCCGGACGCGATGGCGGTGCGGTTGGGGGATTCCGATCCGGCGCTCGTGCTCGCCGACCGAGAGCTCGAGGGTGTCGAGACGATTGACGTCGACTGCGAGCTGCCGGCGCTTCTTGCCGCCGCCTCTGACCGCTTCGAGCCCGTGAAGACGGGCCCCGACACACCGGCGTTGATCGTCTACACGTCCGGCACGACCGGCCCGCCCAAGGGCGCGATGCTTGCCCACCGTGTCCTCCACGGCCACCTGCCGGGTTTCGAGCTCTCGCACGACTTCTTCCCGCAGCCCGGCGACGTGATCTGGTCGCCCGCGGACTGGGCGTGGATGGGCGGCCTCTTCGACGTGCTGCTGCCAAGCCTCCTCCACGGCCGGCCGGTCGTGGCCTTCCAGACCACGAAGTTCGACCCCGAGGGCGCGTACGACCTGATCGAGCGGCTACGGATTCGGAACGTGTTCATGCCGGCGACGGCGCTACGGCTGATGGCTGCCGTCGACGGCCCCCGGCTGGCGCTCCGCACGGTGGCGAGCGGCGGCGAGATGGTGGGGGAGGAGACCGCAGCCTGGTGTCAGGAGCGTCTCGGCGCTCGGCTGAACGAGTTCTACGGCCAGACGGAGGCGAACCTGCTCATCGGCAACTGTGCCGCGTGGCCGGCGAAGCCGGGCTCGATGGGGAGGGCGTACCCCGGCCACGACGTGAGGCTCGTCGACGGCGAGGTGACGGTAGGGGTCGAGGACGACCCGGTCGTCTTCCTCGGCTACTGGCGGAATGAGGCGGCGACAGCGGAGAAGGTGCGGGATGGGCGGCTGCACACAGGTGACCTGGCCGAGGTCGACGAAGACGGGTACTTCCGTTTTGTGGGCCGCACCGACGACCTGATCTCGAGCGCCGGGCACCGCATCGGCCCGGGCGAGATCGAGGAGTGTCTCGTGCGCCATCCGTCGGTGGCGCTGGCGGCCGTGATCGGTGTCGCGGACAAGATCCGTGGCGAGGCGATCAAGGCGTTCGTCGTCGCCACATCGCCGTCGGACGAGTTGGCCGCCGAGCTGAAGGCGCTCGTCCGCGAGCGCCTGGCCGCCTACGAGGTGCCGCGCCAGATCGAGTTCGTCGACGAGTTGCCATTGACGACATCGGGGAAGATCCGCCGCAACGAGCTACGACGGCTCGAGTGTTTGGCGGCCGCGGCGTCACGGCAGGCGGAAACGTAGATTCCGCCGGTGAGCTTCAACGTTGGGGCTGATGCGTACGACCGCTTCATGGGCAGGTATTCAGTGCCGCTTGCCCCTCAGCTGGCCGACTTCGCGGCGATTGTCGCTGGCCAGCGAGTGCTCGACGTCGGCTGCGGCCCAGGCGCACTCACGGGTGAGCTCGTCAGGAGGCTGGGGCCTGCCGCCGTGTCGGCCGTCGATCCTTCAGAACCCTTCGTTGCAGCAGCTCGAGAGCGCTACCCCGGAGTCAGTGTGCAACGCGCTGCGGCGGAGCAGTTGCCGTTTGAAGCTCGGGAGTTCGACGCCGCCCTGGCACAACTCGTCGTTCACTTCATGGCAAACCCTGTTGTGGGTCTTCGTGAGCTGGTACGCGTGACGCGCCAGGATGGTGTCGTGGCAGCGTGTGTCTGGGATCATGCCGGCGGCCAGGGGCCGCTCAGCTTGTTCTGGGAGGCGGCGCGGGAGCTCGATCCCGACGTCGAGGATGAGTCCCACCTGGCGGGTGCCCGGCGCGGTCACCTTGCGCAGCTATTCGGCGGGCTGCGCGAAATCGAGGAGAGCGCTCTTTCGGTCAGCGTCGAGCAGCAGAGCTTCGAGGATTGGTGGGAGCCGTTCATGCTCGGCGTCGGCCCCGCTGGCGGTTACGCGGCTCGTCTCGACGCGACCCGGCAAGCCCGGCTGCGCGAACTCTGCCGCGCGAGGTTGCCGGCAGCACGGTTCGTCCTGACGGCGCGGGCCTGGGCAGCACGAGGACTCGTCTCGCACTGAACCAGCCGTTGCATCCCGCTTGGGTCTTGCCGCGCCTGTTCGTACGCCGCGAGATCCGGGTGGTCAGTCCGTCGCAACAGGACTCCTCCAACTGCAGGACCGGCTCGTAGAGGTGACCTGGAAGCCGGCGCCGACGTAGAGCCTGCGTGCCACGTCGGTGCCGAAGCCGACCTTGAGGCGGCGTGCCCCTCGCTTCGCCAGCCGATCGACACCGGCGGTGAGCAGTGCACGGGCAAGCCCGCGCCGCTGGTAGGCATCCTCGACCCGCATCGGCTCCACGAGCCCAACCTCGGTCACGGGGTCGAACCAGAAGAGCGCGTAACCGGCGGCCTGGCCGTCAGCAGCCTCGACGGCGAGGTCGAGTGCCGGGTCGTAGAGCGAGCACTGCCCGAGGCGGGCCTCGACCCCTTCGCCGCTTCGTCGCCGCATCGGATGCGGGCCGGTCGTCTCCCGGGCGCGGTCGACGAGCGCGAACCCGTCCGGCAGGGCGGCCACGTCGGGCCGGTCCTGGCCATCCATCCAGGCGATCAGATCGGTGTCGTCGGCCACGAAGCCGGAGCCGGCCAGCAGGGCCAGCAGCTCGAAGTCGTCGTCACGTACCAGCACCTCGACCGCTTCGAGCCCCAAGGCGCCGATGGCTTCGACGGCGCGCGCCCAGACGGTGGAGAGCGGAACGTTCGAGACACCGGGCACGAGGATCGGATCGCACCCCCAGGCTCGACCCCAGTCCGTCAGCACGACGCCGGCAACAGGCCCCTCGTCATCGACCCAGAAGAGCTGGTCGATCGCGTCCGAGCGCCGAGGCGTGCGCCACCACCAAGGTCAGCCGCCTCCCATACCCCCGCCTCCGCATCCGCCAGGCGAGCGCGCTGCAGGAGTTCCGTCGCGAGAGCCAGGTACTCGAGACCCGAGGCCTGCACCTCATTGATCGCCATGGCTCATCCTACGAGCGGCCACGCGCGGATCAGCCGGAGGACTAGGACGGGGTCTCAGTCCACCGAGAGCAGATCGACCACGAACACGAGTGGCTCATGCGGCTCGATGACGCCGCCCGCTCCTCTCGCACCGTAGGCCATGGCGGACGGGATCGTGAGCTTGCGCCGGCCACCGACCTTCATGCCCTGGACGCCGGCGTCCCAGCCGGGGATCACCTGGCCCTTGCCGAGCTTGAACTCGAACGGCTGACCACGGTTCCACGATGCGTCGAACTCCTCGCCCGAGGAGAACGCGACTCCGACGTAGTGCACCGACACCTTCTTGCCCTTGGTGGCCTCGTCTCCGTCGCCGACCGTGATGTCCTCGATGCCGAGCTTGAAGGGGATGTCGCCCCCGGGCTTGTCGATCTGCGGCCGTTCAAGTGACATGCGCGACTCCTCGTTTCGGCGATCGGACGGTGAGCCGGACGACCAGGGTCAGGTCTTGCAATCGCGCAAACCTACCGCGTGCACGGTTGCTGGAACGCAAGACCTGACCAGCTCGCGGCCGGATCAGGACGCCGGGAGGGCGAGCCGACGGCAGAGCTCCTGGGCGACTTCGGCCGCGCCCGCGAAAGGTAATCGGGCATAGCCACGGGCGCCGAATGCAGCGCCGTCGACGACGGCGACGCCGGCGGCGAGGAGGTTCTCTGCCGGGAGCCCGCCCAGGTTGAGCCACAGGAACGGCGTGGCAGCCGGGAGAGCAGCGCTCAGGATTGAGTGCTCGGCGATGACCGCATGGGCGGCGTCGCGGTCTCGGCGGTAGCGCTCCGCCAGTTTGTTCAGCCAGTCTTCCGGGCCCTCGAGGGCGGCCGTTGCGGCTCTCTGGCCGACGTAGTTGATGCGGATCACGTCCCACTCGAGCTCTTGCAGGCACGCGTCGACGACCGACGCCTCGCCTGCGACGAAGCCGAGGCGCCAGGCCGGCATCGCGAGGCTCTTGCCCAGGCTGCGGATCAGGATCACGTTCGGCGCGCCCCACGCGCTCGCGAGCTCGCCCTCGTGGAGGCAGCGCTCGTACGCCTCGTCTGCGATCACCTTCAAGCCGTGGCGGGAGGCGACGGCGAGGAGCTCATCGATCTCCGCCCGCGTCGGTAGGTAGCCGGTCGGGTTGTTCGGGTTCGTCAGGACGAGCACGCGCGACCTCGGCGTGACTGCTCGCTCGATCGCGGCCGGGTCCCAGCGCCAGCCGTCCTCCTCACGACCCGGAACCGACACGAAGACGCCGCCCGCTCGCTCGATCAGGCCGGCGAAGAAGTAGCAGGGCGTCGGGACGATCACCTCGTCGCCGGGCTCCAGCAGCGCGCGGAAGGTGAGGCTGAGCGCGTGCATGGCGCCGTTCGTGACCAGGATCTCGCGCTCAGGATCGGCGGGCGCGGGCAGGCTGCGCGCGATCGCTTCCCGCAGAGCCGGGTGCCCCCGCGAGGACGGTGTCACAGCGTGCTCGTCGAGCGCGGCCATGACTGCTTCGCGTACGTGCGGCGGCATCGGGGCCGCGATCGTGCCCTTCAGCGGCAGCATGTCCTTGACGGCGCCGGCGAGCGCCCGCTCGGACGCGATCGACGGCATCTCGTCGTGCCTCACCGGACGACGCCCCCTGCTCGCGCTCCGGTCGGGGCGCCGTCGGCCCAGGCGCGCTCGCCCGCGACCCACACACCCGCAACGCCCTCGGCCAGGTTCAGCGGTTCCTCGTAGGTCGCCGCGTCCAGATAAGCCGCAGGATCCAGCAACACGAGGTCGGCGCGCTTGCCCACCTCGATCCGGCCTCGGTCGCCGAGTCCGAAACGGTCGGCCGCCCGCGCCGTGAGGCGCGCGATCGCCTCCTCCGGCTCGAGCAGGCCCTCGCGCAGGGAGAGGCGGCCGAGAAACCGCGCTGCGCTTCCCGCGACCCGCGGGTGCGGGCGGTCGCCGAAGATCCCGTCCGAGCCCAGCAGCATCAGCGGGTGCGCGGCGATCTCTCGAACGGCCTCCTCGGAGGCGTAGTGCATGATCATCTGCACCCCGAGCTCCGACTCGACGAGCAGTTCCGCCACCGTCTCGACCGGCTCGCCGCCGCGGTCGGCGATGCTCACTCCAGCGACCACGATCCGCTCAGGGCCGAGCGTGCCGAGGAGGTTCTCCCAGCCGGGCAGGCCGCGCTCGACGTCGTGGGCGATCCGTGCGACCGCGGTCGGATCGCGCAGGCGCTCGAGCGTTGCGGCCGCGCCGCCCTCCTGCGCCCACGCAGGCAGGAGGCTTGCGAGCAGGGTGCAGCCCGCGCCGTAGGGGTACTGGTCGAAGGTGACGCCGTCGGCCGAGTCGAGACGCCCGAGGAGCGACTCGATCAGCGACTCGTCGGCGAGCGACTTCAGGTGCGAGATGTGGAGCGAGGCGCCGGAGCGGCGCGAGACCTCCAGCATCTCGTCGACCGCCTCGAGCAGGCCCGCACCCTCGTTCCGGACGTGCGGGACGATCGGCGCGCCGAACGCCGCGGCGACCTCCGCGAGTGCGACGAGCTCGTCCGTATCAGCGTGCGCACCGGGGAGATAGACGAGGCCGAAGGAGAGATTCGTCGCGCCGGCCTCGAAGCCGTCGCGCACCTCGCGCCGCATCGAGTCGACCTCCGCGGCCGTCGGCGGCCGCCGCTCGCCGCCGATCACCGCATCGCGGACGGCGCCGTGGCCGATCGAGGGAACGAGCGAGATCGCAGGCTGCGTCGCGTCGAGCTCGTCCAGGTACTCCGCGAACGTCGTCCACGGCCAGGTCCCGGGGCCTGTCCCCTCGAGCGCGCGCAGGTAGTCGCGCCGCTCCTCCCAGCGCCGCGCCGCGACCGGCGCCGGCGCGAGCCCGTCGGGACAGATCACCTGCGTCGTCACGCCCTGCGAGAGCACCTCCGTCAGGAACGGATCCTCGTACGAGCGGAGCGCCGTGTGCGCATGCACGTCGATGAACCCCGGGCAGAGCCAGAGTCCGTCCGCGTCGACGACATCGCCGTAGAGCTCACCACCGATCGCCGCGATCGTTCCGTCGGCCACACCGACGTCAACGCCGCGCGACGGTCCGTCGCCGGAGTAGACCGTCGCTCCGCGGATCACCTCCATGACTAGACGACCGCCGAGAGCCCGCCGTCGACGACGAGCAGCTGGCCGTTGACGAAATCGGAGGCCGCCGAGGCGAGGAAGACGACTGCGCCGCCGAGCTCGTCCGGCTCGCCCCAGCGTCCCGCCGGCACCCGCGCACGCAGCCAGCCGTCGAACTCCGCGTCGGCCAACAACTTCTCGTTCAGATCGGTGCGGAAGTAACCGGGCGCGATCCCGTTCGCCTGGATCCCGTGGGCGGCCCACTCGGCGCACATCGAGCGTGTGAGCATCTTGAGCGCGCCCTTCGTCGCCGCGTATGCGGCGGTCGTCGGCCGCGCGAGCTCGCTCATCACCGAGCACACGTTGACGACCTTGCCGCGGCCGCGCTCGATCATGCCCGGCACAACCGCACGGGAGACGAGGAAGGCGCTCGTCAGGTTGACGTCGAGCACCTGCCGCCACTCGTCGAGCTCGAGATCGACGAGTGGCCGACGTAGCGCCATCCCCGTGTTGTTGACGAGGATGTCGACGGGGCCGAGAGCGGCAACGGCGCGCGCGACCGCCGCCTCGTCCGTGACGTCGAAGGGCGCCCCGACCGCACTCTCGATTCTGGCCGCCACCGCCTCCACGGCCTGCATCGTTCGCCCGTTGATCGCCACCCGCGCGCCCGCTGCCGCGAGCGCCTTTGTGAGGGCGAGCCCGATCCCGCGCGTGGAGCCTGTGACGAGCGCCGTCTTCCCCGAGAGGTCGAAGCTCACCCGACGACCGGCAAGCTGACGTGCGACGGGTAGACATCCGTGTGCAGGATCGTCTGGCGCGCGACCTCGATCCGAGTGCTCGTGCCGACGTCCTCGCCGTTGTTGAGGTTGCGGCTGAAGCGAGGGAAGCTCGAGCTCGTCACGTCCAGGCGGATCCGGTGACCCTTGGCGAAGAGGTTCGCCAGCGGGTAGAGGCGGATCCTGTACTCCGCGACCTCGCCCGGCTCCAGGAGCTCGGTGCGCTCGCCTGCCTCGGAACCTCGATAGCGCGCTCGGAGGATTCCTTCCGTGAGGAAGATCGAGCGGCCGTCCGGATAGACGTCGCAGATGCGGACGATGAAGTCCGTGTCCTTCGCGCTGGACGCAGCGAAGAGCGTTATCTCAGCGGGCCCGATCACCTCGACGTCCGCGTCGAGCTCGTCGCTCGTGTAGGTGAGGACGTCGTCGCGAGCCTCGAGCTCGCGCTGGTCCCACGGGCCTGGGAGGATCGGCTGCGCCGCCCCCTGCGTCATCGTCAGCACCGAGTTGACGCCGCCGATCGTCGGCACCGGATCCTCCGGGTCGTAGCTATAGCGGTCGGCCGGCTCGTCGGATTGCGGCACGTCGCGGTCGAGCCGCGCGCCGCTGCGCAGGAACCACGGCGTGAACTCCGTCCCAGCGAGCGGCCACTCGCCTGCACCGCGCCACTCGTTCCGGCCGAGGACGAAGAGCTCGAGTGGCGGCCGCTCGTCCCAGCCGTTGCCCTCGTCGCGGAGGTAGCGGTCGTAGAAGGCGAGCTCGTGGTCGCGGATCACGGTCACGCCGGCGGCGAGCTCGACGTCGCCCCGGAAGGTCTCGACGTCCTCCTCGTGCGACCATGGTCCCATCAGCACCCGGTTCGGCACGCGGTTCCCGATCGCCGCGAACGTGCGCAGGTGCGAGCCCGAGTAGGGGTCGAACCAGCCGCCCTGCTGGAAGATCGGCACGGTCACCGTATCGGGCCGGTGGTGGAACCCGTGCCAGTACTCGTCGTTTTCCTGATGCTCCCACCACCTGCGCCAGTAGCCGACCTTCCGCCCGATCGCGACCTCGTCGAGCTCGATCAGCGGCAGGTGGCGCCAGACTCGGTCGTTCAGCATCAGCTCGCCGGCGCTCGGGCTGGTGATGAGGCTGATCGCGCTCGTCCAGAGGGCAGCGGCCCCGAGCGTCAGCGCGAGCTGGAAGGCTCCGCCCGTCCAGTAGCCGTCCCAGAAGTAGTCGTCATGGATCACCTGCGGCGCGATGCACTCGAGGTTCGGGTGCCCGAGGTGCATCAGCTGCCACTGCACGAGCGCTCCGTAGCTGCGACCCCAGGTGCCGATGCGCCCGTTGCACCAGGCCTCGTCTGCCGCCCAGGTGAGCGAGTCCTGTGCGTCGGGGCCGTCGTGGATCCAGGCGTCGAACTCGCCCTCGGACTCGTATCGGCCACGCACGTCGAGGACGACGGCGGCGTAGCCGCGCTGGGCGAACCAGACGCCCCAGGCGACGAACCGCTCGCGCGTCGACTCGTACGGCGTCCACTGGACGATCGTCGGGTGCGGGCCGCCTGAGAGCGGCAGATAGACGTCGGCCGAGAGCTCGATCCCGTCCCGCATCGGCACGCGCCGGTCGTGCAGGAGGCGGACGTCGAGTCGCGCTGCGCTAGGCAACGTCTGCGTGCTGCGCACCGACCTGGATCGGCGTGCCCGCGAAGTGGCAGGCCGCGACGTGGTCTGGGCCCTCGTCATGCGGGACGAGGAGCGGCTCGACCTCGGCGCAGATCGGCTGCGCGATCGGACAACGGGTGCGGAAACGGCAGCCGGACGGGGGGTCGATCGGGCTGGGAACGTCTCCCGTGAGGACGACCCGTTGGTGCTTGCGTCCCGGTATGGGCTCGGGGTTCGCGGAGAGCAGAGCCATCGTGTACGGGTGGAGGGGCCGTCGGAAGAGCTCTTCGGAGGTGGCGAGCTCGACGACCTTGCCGAGGTACATGACTGCGACGCGGTCGGAGATGTAGCCGACAACGGCGAGGTCGTGGGCGACGAACAAGTACGTCAGGTCGAACTCCTGCTTCAGCTCGACGAGCAGGTTCAGCACCTGCGACTGGATGGAGACGTCGAGCGCGGAGACCGGCTCGTCCGCGACGATGAACTTCGGGCGCAGCACGAGGGCGCGGGCGAGCCCGATCCGCTGCCGTTGGCCGCCGCTGAACTGATGCGGGTACCGGCCTGCCGCCTCGGCGCTCAGGCCGACGCGCTCCAGCACGTCGAGCACTGCCGCGTCGCGGTGCTTGCGCTCCAGCCGGTGGATGCGGAGGCCCTCGCCGACGAGGTCGCGCACGGTCATTCGCGGGTCGAGCGAGCCGACCGAGTCCTGGAAGACGATCTGCATGTGGCGCCGCATGGCCTTGAGGTCGCGCCCTCCGAGCCGCCGCACGTCGACGCCGTCGAACTCGATCTCCCCGGCGGTCGGCTCGAGCAGGCGCAGCAGGGTCCTGCCGAGCGTCGACTTGCCGCACCCCGACTCGCCGACGAGCCCGACGGTCTCGCCGCGGAAGATGTCGAGGTCGACCCCGTCGACCGCCTGCAGTTGCCCGACCGTGCGTTTGAGGATGCCCGTGCGCACGGGGAAGTACTTCTTGACCCCACGCGCACTGAGGAGGACGTCCGCGGGCTCCGGGCCCGGGCCCTGGCCGCCGTCCTCGGGGATCGTCGAGACCTCGGTGGTCACGCCACCACCCGACGCACCTGCGGCACGCGGCGACCGTGCTCGCACAGCCAGCACGCCGACTCCTGCGGCGGCACGGGCAGGAGCGGCGGATCCTCCGTGACGCAGCGATCGAAGGCGTAGTCGCAGCGCGGCGCGAACCGGCACCCCGTCGGCCACTCGAGCGGGCTCGGGACGACGCCGCGGATTGCGCGCAGCGGTGTCGAGTAGCGCATGCCGAGCAGCGGGATCGAGTCCAGCAGCGCCTCGGTGTACGGGTGCTGCGGGCTCGCGAAGACATCGGCCACCGGGCCGCGCTCGACGACCCGACCCGCGTACATGACGACGACCTCGTCGACCATCTCCGCGATCACGCCCAGGTCGTGCGTGATCAGCAGGATTGCCATACCGAGTCGTTCGCGGAGCTCCTTCATCAACTCGAGGATCTGCGCCTGGACGGTCACGTCGAGCGCCGTCGTCGGCTCGTCGGCGATCAGGAGCTTCGGGTTGCAACTCAGCGCCATCGCGATCATCACCCGCTGCCGCATGCCGCCTGACATCTGGTGCGGGTAGTCCTGGACCCGCTGCTCGGCCGAGGGGATGCCGACGAGGCGCATCATCTCGACCGCGCGGTCGAGCGCTTCCTTGGAGCCCAGACCCTGGTGCAGCCGCACGGATTCGGCGATCTGGTTGCCGACGGTGAAGACCGGGTTGAGCGACGTCATCGGCTCCTGGAAGATCATCGCGATCTCGTTGCCGCGGATCGCGCCCAGCTCTCGCTCTCCAAGCGCGGCGAGGTCGCGGCCCTCGAGGAGGATCCGCGATCCCTCCGCGATCCGGCCGGGTCGGTCGATGAGACGCATCACCGAGAGTGCGGTCACGGACTTGCCGCTGCCCGACTCCCCAACGACTCCGAGCGTGCCGCCGGGAGCGATCTCGAAGCTGACGCCGTCGACCGCGCGCAGGAAGCCCTCGCGAGTATCGAAGCCCGTCCGTAGGCCCTCGACCTCGAGGAGCGGCGTCACCCTTCTCGCCCTCGGGTGGGCTTGAGCCCCGCTGGCGGCGGCACGGGTACCGCGATGTGCCGCTCGAGCAGGTCGAGCACCGGCTCGGGATCCCGCGTCTGCATTGCTGCGAGGAGCAGGCGGTGATCCTCGGCCATCTGCTGGAGGCTCGAGCTGCGCCCGTAGCGGTAGAAGTAGGCCCGGATCCTGGGCCAGATGCTGCGCCAGATCTGCAGCGTGTGCGTCTGGCCGGAGGCCGAGATGACGACGTCGTGGAAGCGCAGGTCGGCTTCCACCGACTTCGTGAGGTCGGCGGCCGCAGCCGCCTGCTCCATCAGCCACACCTGCTTCGCAAGCTCGCCGAAGTCGTCCTCGGTCATCAGCCCGAGTGCCTTGGCGAAGCTATAGCGCTCGACTGTGAGCCTGATCGGGATCAAGACCTCCTGCACTTCTTCGTCCGAGACGCCGAGGACGACTGCGCCGCGATAGGGGAGAGAGACGACGAGCCCCTCGTTCTCGAGCTGGCGCAGCGCTTCCCGCACGGGGCCGCGGCTCGTCCCGAGCTCGCTCGCGAGCACCGTCTCGACGAGGCGCTCGCCCGGCTCGTAGTGGCCGGCGATGATGGCGGTGCGGAGGAGCTCGACGATCTGCTGGCCGCGCGGCCCGGCCTTCGTCCCGGCACCGAGGTGAGCGAGCTCGGGGCCTGGAATCGTCGGTGGCGGTTGCGGGGTCATGTCGACAATCTCAGAATGGTTGACAATCCGCGAGCACGCGGCGTAGTCTAACGGCGTCGGTGCGAATCACCAAAATCGATACAACCATCGTCAGGACGCCGATGCGGGAGCCCCTCGTCTGGCCTGGAGGGACGCGGCTGTCGGCGTCGGGGTTGATCGTCCAGATCCACACTGACGAGGGAATCGTAGGGATTGGGGAGGCGCCCGGTCCGACGCTGCCGACGATTCGGACGATCATCGACGCCGAGCTCCAGCAGTTCCTCGTCGGGCAGGATCCGTTGCGCGTCGAGTGGCTCGTGCACCGGATGGAGGAGTTCTCGCGCAACTGGAGCGCGATCAGCGCCTACGCGATCGCGGGCATCGAGATCGCGCTGCTCGACCTGAAGGGGAAGGCGCTCGCCGTTCCTGTCGCGGAGCTGCTCGGTGGCTTCTGCCGCGATCGGGTCCCGGTCGTCGGCTACCTCTTCATCGACGAGCCGGAGGCCAACGCCCGCAAGGCGGGCGCGTTCGTGGATGCGGGCTACACCGAGCTCAAGCTGAAGGTCGGCCGGAACTTCGAGCAGGATCACGACACGATCGCGGCGATCCGGGATCGGGTCGGGACCGAGATCAAGATCCGAATCGACGCGAACATGATCTGGAGCGTGCCGGCGGCGATCAAGTGGATCAACGGCCTGGAGCGCTTCGACCTTCAGTACGTGGAGCAGCCGGTGCCGGATTTCGACGTTCAGGGCCTGGCGCAAGTGCGGCGCGCCGTCTCGGTTCCGATCGCCGCGGACGAGGCCTGCACCGACGTGCGGTCGGCGCTCGAGCTGATCAAGGCCGACGCCTGCGACGTCCTCGTCGTCTACCCGTCCGAGGCCGGAGGGCTGCGGCGTGCCCATCAGATCGGTGCCCTCGCCGACGCAGCCGGCAAGTGGTGCACGATCGGCAGCTGGGCCGAGCTGGGCGTTGCCACTATAGGCAACGCACATGTGGTCGCGTCCTCGTCGAACTTCCCGTTTGCGAGCGACACGCACTACCCGCTTCAGGAGTTCGACGTGCTCGCGGAGCCGCTCGAGCTGAGCGACGGCTTGATCGAGGTGCCCCGAGCGCCCGGTCTCGGCGTGGAGCTCGACGCCGAGGCGGTGCAGCGGCTCGCCAACTTTGACGTTCGAGAATCCGTCTTCTATGACGACATCCAAGGTGAGGCACCAAGGGTCGGTCAGATCCTCTGACGACCGCGAGGGAGAGAGGGAGGCAGACGCTGTGTCAGATAAGCCTGTGTCGGACAATCCGGACCACGAGAACCGAGGACTCGTGAATTCCGTGCCTGAGCCGCCGGCTGAGGGCGATCTCAACCGTCGCGACCTGCTTAAGAAGGCCGGTCAGGTCGGGGCAGGGGTGCTTGCGGTGGGAGCGCTCGGCGGAACCGCGAAGGCAGCACCGAGGCGGATCGGCCAGAAGCGGCCGGCGCGCGGCGGCAAGGTGACCTGGGCGCTCGAGCAGGATCCGGTTCACATCGCGCCCTTCGGCGCCATCCTGACCTCGAACCACTGGGGCAAGGCGCCGATGTACGAGTCGCTGCTCGAGTGGGACTCGAAGCTGAACGAGCGGGCGGCGCTCGCCGTCAGCTGGAAGGTCGTCGACAACAAGACGATCGACTTCTTCCTGCGCAAGGGCGTCAAGTTTCACAACGGCAAGGAGCTCACGGCCGCCGACGTCAAGTACTCCGTCGAGCAGATGCTGAACCCGCCCCTGCCCGGGAGCATCTCCACTGTCGGCCAGGTACCGGCCATCGAGGGAGTCTCGGTCCGCGGCAAGTACACTGCGCGTCTGCGGCTCAAGGCGCCGGATGCACGCATCTACGGCTTCCTGGCCTGGAACCGCTACTCGCCCATCGTCCCGCAGGGCATGTACCAGCAGGTCAACGCAGGTCGCGAGGGCATCGGCACCGGGCCGTTCCGGCTCGTCGACTTCACGCCGAACGACAAGGTCGAGTACGTCCGGAACCAGAACTACTGGAAGCAGGGGCTTCCGTACCTGGACGCGCTGACGTTGAAGACGCTCCCCGACGAGCAGGCCCGCGTCGCGGCCCTGCGCGCTCGGGCGGTCGACGGCGCGACGCTCTCGGCGGACAGTGCGAAAGCACTCGCCGGAGATCGCAACCTGAAGGTCCTGAAGGGCCTGACGGCGGCGTTCCGGGAGCTGCAGTTCACGCTCAAGGAGGGCGAGGACAAGCCGTGGCACGACGTCCGGGTGCGGCAGGCCGTCAACCACGCGATCAACCGGCAGGAGATCATCGACAAGGTCTACAGCGGTAATGGCGAGTACAGCGGCCACGTTCCTCCGGGTTACGGCCCTTGGCCGCTCAGCCGGGCCGAGCTGCGGAACAAGTACGAGAAGTTCGACCTGCCGAAGGCACGCGCGCTGATGAAGGCGGCGGGCCAGCAGCGAGGATTCTCGGTCACGCTGACCACCTTCTCGACGCCACTCGACTTCGGGCAGGTCGCCGCGGTGATCAAGCAGCAGTTGCAGAAGATCAACATCAACGTCAACATCGTCGCGCAGGAGCCGGGCACCTTCGCGGCTGCGAACGGACGTGGCGCTTTCGAGTGGGATCTGACCGCTCGCGGCATGCGCGGCGACGTCGACGGCTACCTGGCCGAGTTCAACCCGAGCGCCGCGATCTACCGCATCTGGTACCCGAAGTACCGGAACGTGAAGGTCTGGCGCGCCATCGGCAACGGGCGGATCACGCTCGACCAGAAGAAGCGGCTGCCGCTCTACAAGGACGCTCAGCAGCGGCTCCTCACGGATCTCGTTCAGGTGCCGCTCGTCGCGGTGACGAAGTTCCAGGTCGTCAACCGGCGGATCAACAACATGTACGTCGCCTTCACCGACTTCAACACGGGCCTGCACACGTCCGTGTACGTGAAGTAGGTAAGAGCTCTGAGTCCCCCCCGGGAGGGAGCGCCCCTGTGGAGGGCGCTCCCTCCGACGTCGCGCCGAAGGCGGTCGGAGGAACGGTGAACGCGTGATCGGGTACATCGCCAAGAGGTCGCTGCTGGTCATCCCGACGCTGTTCGGGATCTCCGTGGTGATCTTCGCGATGGTGCGGCTGCTGCCGGGCGACGTGATCGACATCCTCTTTGGCGGCGACGTCACCGCCGACGAGGAGGTCAAGCAGCGCGCCCGCGAGCAGCTGGGGTTGACCGGCTCCTATCCGGAGCAGTACTGGCGCTGGATCTCGCGCGCGTTCCAGGGCGACTTCGGCGACTCCCTCAGGAACACCGAGCCTGTGTCGGCGATCCTGCGCGACTCGCTCCCGATCACCCTCGAGCTCATCTTCCTCGCGCTCCTGATCGCCGTCGTCGTCGGGATCCCGCTCGGCGTCATTTCCGCGACGCGTCGCGACGGCACGCGCGACTACGCGGCCCGCGTCGGCGGTCTCGTGGGCGTCAGCATCCCGAGCTTCTGGCTCGCCACCCTGCTGCTCCTCTTCACCTCACGCGTCTTCGGTTGGGTGCCGTCGCTCTCGTACGTCTCACCTTTCGACGACCTCGGCGCCAACCTCGCCCAGTTCATCTTGCCGGCGCTCTCGATCTCCGTCTTCACGATGGCGATCGTGATGCGAATGGTGCGCGCGACGATGCTCGAGGTGCTCGGGCAGGACTACGTCCGCACAGCCCGTGCCAAGGGCGTGTCGCGGTCGAAGGTCGTCTACCGGCACGCGCTTCGCAATGCGCTCATACCGGTGGTCACCGTCGTCGGCTTCGAGGTTGGCGTGCTCATGAGCGGGGCCGCGATCGTCGAGATCGTCTTCGGGATCCCCGGGGTCGGCTACACGCTCCTGCAGGCGATCGCCAACCGCGACTACCCCGTGATTCAGGCGACGACGCTCCTCCTCGCCGTCACCTTTATTGTCTTCAACCTGATCGTCGACCTCCTCTACGGCGTCCTCGACCCGAGGATCACGCAGGGATGAGTCCCGTGAGACGACCCGTGCCCGAGCCGGTCCTCGCTGGGGAGGGCGGCGCGGCGGTAAGCGCCTGGGGAGCGATGCCGCGGCGAAGCCGCCTGGCCTTCCTCGGCAAGTGGCGCAACCCGATCGGACTGATCGGCGCCGGCATTCTCGTCTTCAACGTGCTCGTTGCCCTCTTCGGCGGCCTTGTGTGGCGCGTCGGCCCCGACGAGCAGTTCGCCGATCGGCTGCTGCCGCCGAGCTGGGACAATCCGCTCGGTACCGACGAGCTCGGGCGCGACACGCTGGCGCGGATCATCCACGGTGCTCAGGTCTCGCTCCAGGTCGGTGCCGTCGCCGTGGGGATCGCGCTCGTTGCGGGAACTCTGATCGGCCTCGTGGCGGGCTACTACAAGGGGATCGTCGACGCGCTGCTGATGCGGGTCGTGGACATGATGTTCGCGCTGCCCGGCCTCGTGCTCGCGATCGTGATCGCCGGTTTGCTCGGGCCGACGCGGCGGAACGCGATGATCGCGATTGGGATCGTGATCACGCCCGCGTTCGCGCGGGTCATCCGCGGCGCCGTCCTCGAGGTGATGGGGTACCCGTACATCGAGTCCTCGCGTGCGCTCGGCGCGTCGGGGCTACGCGTGATGGTGCGCCACCTCTTCCCGAACATCGTCGCGCCGCTGACCGTCCTCGTCACGGTCTACCTCTCGACCGCGATTCTCTCTGAAGCCGCCCTCAGCTTCCTCGGGCTCGGCACACAGCCGCCGGAGGCCTCGTGGGGCGGGATGCTGAACAGCGCTCGCGTGTACGTCGACATCTCACCGTGGCTCTCGATCTTCCCCGGGCTCGCGATCATGATCGTCGTGCTCGGCTTCAACTTCCTCGGCGACGGGCTGCGGGACATCCTCGACCCGCGCCTCGGGGCACAGGTCGGCGACGTGCCGCTGCGGAAATAGGGACGGTCGCCGTGCTGGACGTCCTGATCAGAGACGGCTGGGTCGCCGACGGGACGGGCAGCCCGCCCTTCCTCGGCGACGTCGCGATCGAGGACGGCCGCGTCGTCGAGGTCGGACGCCTTGGCGAGTCGGCGACGGCGACGCGCGTGATCGACGCCGCGGGAAAGGTCGTCTGTCCCGGATTCGTCGACCCCCACAGCCACAGCGACTTCTCGATCCTCGCGAACCCGACAGCCGAGAGCACGATCCGGCAGGGCGTCACAACCGAGGTCGTCGGGAACTGCGGCTGGAGCTACGCGCCGGTGACGCCTGCCTCGGAGCCGTTCATGCGCGGGCGCCTGCACACCTTCGGCTACGACGGCCCGACGATTCCGTGGACGACGTTCGGCGATCACCTCGAGTTTCTCTCGGCGCAGGGCCATTCGCAGAACCTCGCCTGGTTCGTGGGCCACAACGCCGTCCGCCTGGCTGCGGGGGTGTCGGGACCTGAGCCGACGGAGGAGCAGCTGAAGCTGATGGACGGCTTCGTGCACGACGCGATGCAATCGGGCGCGCTCGGGATGTCGACGGGCCTCGAGTTCAACCCCGGTCGTGAGGCGACGACCGCTGAGCTGAAGCGGCTGAGCGCGGTCGTCGGCGAGTACGACGGCATCTACACGAGCCACATCCGCAATCGCGACGCGGGCCTGCTGCCCGCGATCGACGAGTTTCTCGAGGTGGCCTGGGCGGGAGGTACGCGCGCCGAGATCTCGCATCTGAACGTTCGCCACAACACGGGTGCGCCGGAGCGCGGCTGGGAGCGCGCGGTCGAGGCGATGGCGGCGAGCCGGGAGCGCGGACTCGACGTGCTCGCCGACACGACCCCATTTCGGGAGGGGCTCGGCCAGATGGCGGGGATTCTGCCGCCGTGGGTGGCGGCGGACGGCACCGACGCGGCGCTCGAGCGGCTGCGCGACCCCGCGCTCCGCGAGCGCTTGCGGACGGAGTGCGACCGCTACTGGCGGTTCATCCACAAGGGTGAGTGGGAGCGCGTCCGGTTGCAGGAGAGCGCCGCGTATCCGGAGCTCGGCGGGCTCGACTTCAGGGAGATCTCCGAGCGGCTCGGCAAAGGCCCTTGGGACTGCTACTTCGACATCCTCGCCGCGAGCGGTGAGGCCTACGAGAGCGTGCTCCAGATCGGCACGCTCTTCACGGACGAGCACCTCGCCGAGATGATCGGGCACCCGCTGTTCTGCCTCGGCGTGGACACCTTTACCGTCGACGTCGACGGCCCGCTCTCCAAGCTGATGCGCCACCCGCTTGGCTTTGCCGGTCACGTGCACTACCTCACCCACCACGTGCGGGAGCGCGGGACGCTGCGGCTCGAGGAGGCAATCCGCAAGATGACGAGCATGCCCGCGGCCCACTTCGGCCTCTGGGACCGCGGCCTGCTGCGGGCGGGATACAGCGCCGATGTTGTCGTGTTTGACTACGGCGAGCTGGACGACGTCTCGACGACGGAGGCACCGCTCGCCTACGCGCGGGGGGTCGAGCACGTGTTCGTGAACGGCGAGACCGTGGTCGAGAACGGGTCGCACACGGGCGCGCGGTCGGGCCGGCACCTGCTGCGGCATTGATCGACCTCCGCTCCGACCTCCATGCCCTCCCGACGGAGGAGATGTGGGAGGCGATGCGGTCGGCGGAGCTCGGCTGGGCGACCTACGGCGAGGATCCATCGGTCAACCGGCTGCAGGACACCGTCGCCGACCTGCTCGGGAAGGAGGCGGGCCTCTGGGTACCGACCTGCGGGATGGCGAACCTGGTCGCTCTGCTCACGATCGTTCCGCGTGGGGGCGTCGTCGTGCTCGAGGCCGCCTCGCACGTCCTCACCTCCGAGGCGATGGGGATCACCGAGATCGCCGGGCTCGAGCCTCGTTCGCTGTGGGCGCCCGACGGCCGGCTCGACCCGGGCGAGACCGAGGAGCTGATCGCGGAATCGGGTGCCTCCCTGTTGGTGCTCGAGAACACGCACACGCGCGCTGGCGGCACAGTGCTGACGTCAGAGCTGACTTCGGCGCTCGCAGCCGCCGCGCACCGCCACGGAACGTATGTCCACCTCGACGGTGCCCGCCTCGTCAACGCCGCGGTTGCGCTGGGCGTGCCGCTGCGCGAGCTGGCCGCACCCGCGAACACGGTCGCGTTCAGCCTGAACAAGGAGCTGTGCGCACCAATGGGCGCGATCCTTGCGGGCCGGGCGCAGGTGATCGAGCTCGCTCGCCGGACGCTCCGGCGGCTCGGTGGTGCCTCGGTCCACAAGGCGGGGATCCCGGCGGCCGCGGCCCTCGTCGCGCTCGACACGCTGGTCGACCGGATCGCCCACGATCACCGGCGCGCGCGCGAGCTCGCGCGGCTCTTGGCCGAGATCCCGGGCTTACGGCTCGATCCGGAGCGCGTCGAGACGAACATCGTGCTGGTCGACGTGGGGGAGACGGGACTGTCGCCGGAGGAGCTGCTGCCGCTCCTCGCCGACGCTGGCGTGCGCGTGCTGGAGCGGGACACGAGCCGCGTCCGCTTCGTCACCCACCGGCTGATCGGCGACTCCGAGGTCGTCCGCGCAGCCGAGATCGTGGCGGCGGTGCTTGCGAAGAGCGCGTAGGCGCCCGACGCCTAGAGGCTTGATGTGAAACTCACGCACGCACGGCTGGTGTGCCAGACACGGCGCGGTTTCGCCGGCTCGGGCTTGCCCGTAGTGCCGCTACGCGCCGCGCCCGACCCGGCGAAAACGCTTGGTCTGGCCCGTCCCCGCACATACGCGAGTTTCACATCAAGCCTCTAGCTCTCGGTTGCGCCCAACCGCTCGTAGACGAGCATCGTCGCCTCAGCCTGGATCAGCTTCTCGCCGACATCGATGACCCAGTCCTGCGGCGACCAGCGCCAGGGCTTGTACAGACCGAGCGCCGTGTTGAGGAGGGCATCGCCGGTGTAGACCGCGCCGAAGACGCCCGCGACCGCGCGCTGGCCCCGCAGGCCGGACCGCTCGGCCAGGCCAAAGGCGACACCCCACATGGTTCCAATGCCGAAGTGCGCGATGTAGTTGACCGTGCGTCGGGCGTTCCCGCCCCGCCGCCGAATCGGAAGCACCTTCTCGGCGAAGCTGGCAGGCGCGTAGCTCTCTGGCCGGCCGGTGATCGGCATCTCGACGAGCAGCTGGAAGGCGGTCATCACGGCGGTTCCGGCGAGCCCCGCTGCAAACCCGCGGCCAACCGTCGCCCCGATGCTCTCATCACTCATAGCGGCTCTGGTGTCCCGCCAGCGCCGGCCTGAAACCAACCGGGACCGACCGCCAGGCGGTGAGCAGCGGGTAGCCGGGACGTGCTGAGCCGCCCGCAACGCACTGGGGTCAGGTCTTGCAATGCGACAAATCTCACTGTCCGGCCGTGTCCTGCTCCGCGGTCGAGGCGTCCCTTCCCGTTCGGGCTGCCAGATGCGTGCGTGGATTGCGCGGATGCGCTCCACGCGTGACATGCGCGATCGCGCCCGCACAGCGGTCCGGATTTCCAAAGGCCGCCGTAGGTGATCATTGTGGACTCGTTGCGCTGCCGATAACACGTGAAGGCCGCCAGAAGCGCCCTTTTCTTGGTCTAAGTTCCGATTGAGATCAGCGGTGCGAGCACTCCAATCGGAGCAGGTTCTCTTGTGAGACTCCAGTCCCACCTCTTCAACGTGGTGGCGTCGTAGACGATCAGCATGTACCTTCCTGTAGGAGGTTCTGAGTGTCGAGGCGAGCGAGACGCCGCATATCCGACGAAGTCGCCCTCCATCGCGACCGCAAAAACATCCTGGTCAGAGTCGACGATGGATCCACCCATGAGCGCCGCGACGACTTGTCGGCGGGTACCAGTGACGAGGCGGAGCTTGGTAGGACTGGGCTCTCCGTTCCTGGCAGCGAACTCGACCGTCTCCCGGCGTAGTGTCGCAAGCTCGGAGGCGTCTGGCGGATCGACGGCACGATTCGCCCCGCCTACCGCGTAGCTCAGACCAGCGGCCGCGAGCAGTGTTCCGGAAATACATGCGCCAGCCAGGTAGCGCATGCGGGTTGACGTAACCATGTAGCTGAAGCTCATCTCGAACCTGCGACGGCTAAGACTAGGCCGGAGTCTCGGGGGATTCGGCTCACCTCACGGGAAAGAGTAGCTCGCGGACATACGGGGTCAGGTCTTGCAATGCGACAATTCTCACCGTCCGCCTGAGACAGGGCAGCGTCGGCCGCGTCGTGAAGTGCCGTCTTGTTGACCCGTCACCCGTCGCATTACCGTGCCACCTGTGGCACGCCCGCTGCGGATCGACGTCCCCGGTGGGACAGTGCATGTGAGCGCTCGCGGCAACAACCGGCGGGCGATCTTCCCGGAGCCCGAGCATCGCGACCGGCTCGTCGCGGTCATCCAGAGGGTGGTCGAGCGCTATAGCTGGATCTGCCATGCCTACGTCGTGATGGACAACCACTATCACCTGCTCCTCGAGACGCCTCTGCCCAACCTCTCACTCGGCATGCGGCAGCTGAACGGTCTCTACGCGCAATGGTTCAACCGTCGGCACAACGCGTGCGGCCACGTGTTCGGCGGGCGGTTCAAGTCGATCTCGGTCGAGACCGACGAGCACTTTCTCGAAGCGTCTCGGTACACCGTCCTCAACCCGATTCGCACGGTTAACCCGCACCGTTTCGCTGATTGGCGCTGGTCGAGCTACGGCGCCACCGCAGGGCTTGTCCCTCGTCCTCCCTTCCTCACGATCGACGGGATCCTCGGCCGGTTCGGCGCACACCGCGCCTCCGCGCAGCGTCATTACGTCGAATTCGTCGCCGCCGGCATCGGGGCAAGTCTGCAGGAGCGTCTCGTCGGTGAGATCTATCTCGGTAACGAGGAGTTCATCCGCCACTTGATGCCCGACGCACCTGTCGAGGAGGTTCCCCGCGCCCAGTGGCAGCCGCTCCGACCGAGCCTTGACGCGCTCTGCGACGACCCGGCCGGGCTCCTCGTCGCCTACAGAACGTTCGGCTACCGCCTGCGGGAGATCGGCGCTCATCTGGGAGTAAGCCCGGCGACCGTCAGCCGTGCGCTCATCCGGCTCGAGCAGCCGGCAACTCGACTCAGCATCGCCCAGGTCGAGGAGCGGGACGTGAGGAATGCGTAGGTTTGGGAGGATGCAAGACCTGACCCCGAGTCGATCAGGCGAGCTCCTCCGCGCCGATCGGCTGCCCCAGGGTGAACGCGCCGTCGCCTGCCTCGGTCGCTGGGATGGCGCGGATGCACGCGAGGATGCCGTCGAGGGGTGCCCGGAGCACCTCCGGCGCTCGGGCGGGGTGGTCCGGGAACCAAAGGCGGGCGACCGGATCGCCCGCGCGCACGGGTTCGCCGGGCTCGAGCAACCCCTCGAAGATCCCGTCCTCCTCCGCGATCACGTAGTTCGCCGGGTCGCGGCCGTCGAGGATGACCGCCTCGGGCAGCCCCAGAGACGCTCGGGTCTGCACCTCTCCCGCGAGCACGCCCACATGCCGAAGCACGTTCGTGAGGCCGCTCCAGGCGAGGCGGTGCACCGGCGCCGGGACGCGGCCGCCGCCACCTAGCTCGGTCGTGATCACGAGCTTGCCCTGATCCTCGGCCTCGACCGGCAGCAGACCGGAGCCGTTGACGTCGATGTAGAGGAAGTGGTAGTCGGAGTTCCAGGCCTGCATGCCCGCGAGCATGGCGCGGCGCTGCTCGGGGTCGTCGACGACGTGCATGTGCGAGCAGGGCAGAAACCAGGCGGTGCGGCCGCCCGAGTGCATGTCGATGACGACGTCTGCGAGCGGGAAGAGCATGCGCGTCAGGAAGTCGGCCAGCTGCTCGTTCGGCGGCCCGGCCGGTGAGCCGGGGAACGAGCGGTTGAAGTTGGCGCCTGAGGGCCACATCCGCGTGCAGGCCCTCGAGGCCGCGCCAGACAGCACCGGGATCACGACCACACGCCCCGTCACCTGCTCGGGCTCGAGCTCCTGCACGAGCCGCAGCGCGGCCACCTGCCCCTCGTACTCGTCGCCGTGGTTCCCGGCGAGGACGAGCACCGTCGGGCCCTTGCCGTGCGCGACAGACGCGATCGGAACGAAGCTCGAGGCCCAGCCCCCGGTGTTCGTGATCTTCGGGAGCTGCAGGCGCCCCAGTTGCTTGCCGGGGGCGGAGAGATCGATCGTGCAGGAGACCGGGGAGTCGGTCACGCCCGCGTGTCGAGCACGCGCGAGACAGCCGCCTCGGTCGCCTCGAGCAGACGATCGACGTCCTCATCGGTGTGCGCGTAGGAGAAGTGGCTCCGCTTCAGGTTGAGCGGCAACTCGAAGATCCCGTGGCTCATCAGCTCGCGGCGATAGCCGACGAAGAGGTCGACGTCGTTCCGGAGCAGGTCGTCGTAGCGCTCGACGGGGCCTTCGAGGAAGTAGGTGACGAAGACCGAGCCGAAGCCGGTGACGACCGCCGGCGCATCGAGCCGCGAGAAGAGCTCGCGCAGGCCGGAACGCGCGCGCTCACCGAGCGCGAAGACGTGCTCGTGGACGGGCTCGCGCCCGAGCTTCTCGATCGTCGCGAGCGCGGCGGCCGTCGTCGCGGGGTGGCCGTTGAAGGTACCGGCGAAGAAGGCCGGCTGTCCGGGCGTGGTGGAGAAGAGGTCCATCAGGTCGGCGCGGCCGCCGAGCGCGGAGACCGGCCAGCCGTTCGCCATCGCCTTCCCGAGCGTCGTCAGGTCGGGCGTGACGCTCGCGATCGCCTGGTAGCCGCCGAGCCCGTGGCGGAAGCCGGTGATCACCTCGTCGAACACCAGCACCGTCCCGTGCTTCGAGGCGAGCTCGCGCAGCCGTTCGAGGAAGCCAGGCTGTGGCAGCACTGTCCCGATGTTGTGCGGGATCGGCTCCAGGATGATCGCCGCCACGTCGTAGGTCTCGAGCGCACGTTCGACGGCGGCCGCATCGTTGAAGGGGCAGACGATCGTCGCGTCGAGCACCTCCGGCAGGATCCCTTGCGAGAGCGGATCCTTGCCGCCCACCCGTTCGGCAGGCGAGATCACGTTCAGCGCGACCGAGTCGTGCCAGCCGTGGTAGCAGCCCTGGAACTTGAGGACGTGGCGGCGCCCGGTGACGGTACGCGCGAGCCGCAGCGCGTGGAAGGTCGCCTCGCTCCCGGTGGTGGTCAGCAGCACCTTTTCGAGCGACGGCACGGCGTCCACCAGTCGCTCGGCCAGCTCGATCTCTACCGGTGTCACCCCGACCCCCATCAGGCCGGCGGCGCGCGCCGCGGCGGCGTCCACGTCGGGGTCGTTGTGTCCCAGGAGCGGCGGTCCGAAGGCGGCGTGGTAATCGGTGAAGACGCGGCCGTCGGCGTCGGTGAAGGTCGAGCCGCTCGTCGCCGTGACGACGAGCTCCTCGAGGCCCGGCACGCGCCGCTGACCGCTGTTGACCCCGCCGGGGATGACGGCCGTCGCGCGCGCCGCGAGGGCGGCGGCCGCCTCGGACGAGGTGAGGCTCACCCGCTCACCCGCAGCGAGGCGAAGACGTCGTCGTCGAGATCGATCCCCAGGCCGGGGGCGGTCGGCACGGCGACGCAGCCGTCGGGCTCGAGGAGCAATCGTTGGCGCGTCAGCTTCGTGTTGATCTCCGTCTCCGCGACGCAGTATTCCTGGAACAGCGCCTCGGGGAGTACCGCGTTCACGTGTAGCGACGCGGCCTTGATGATCCCGCTCTTCCACGCGTGCGGCACGGTCCCCACACCGCGCTCGTGCGCGAGCTGCGCGATCCGCATCGTTTCGGTGATGCCGCCGCAGCGAGTTACGTCGGGCTGGATCAGATCAACGTGACCGCGCTCGATCAACTCGCGGAAGCCCCAGCGCGTCGCGTCCTGCTCGCCCGCTGCGATCGGCAGCTCAACCGCGTCCGCGAGCTCCGCGTAGGCCTCGTACTCGTCCGGCTCGAACGGCTCCTCGAGCCAGAAGACGCCGAGCTGCTCGAGCTCGCGAGCGACTCCGATCGCCGTCGCGGCGTCCGCCACGTAGCCGAGGCCGGCGTCGATCATGATCTCGACGCCGTCGCCGCCCGCCTCCTTGGCCGAGGCTGCGAGACGGACGTCGTGCTCCGGATCCTGGCCGAGCGGCCCCCAGCCGAGCTTCACCGCCGTGAAGCCCTGCTCCCGCAGCGCGCCGACGCGCTCGGCGGTCTCCTCGGTCGTATCGGGCATGAGCATCGAGGCGTAGGCGCGCACTCGGTCGCGCACAGGCTCGCCGAGCAGCTCGCAGACCGGTTTGCCGAGCGCCTTGCCCTTGACGTCCCAGAGCGCGATGTCGATCCCGCTGATCGCGTGGATTGCGATCCCGCGACGGCCGACGTAGATGACGCCGCGGTACATCCGGTCCCACAGGCCCTCGACGTCGAGCGGATCCTGGCCGACGAGGATGTCGCGGAGGCTCGTGGCGACGGCGTGGGAGCCGCGCTGCTGGACGAGCGCCTGCACTGCATCGGGTGCCGAGTCGACCTCGCCGACTCCTGTGATCCCCTCGTCGGTGTGGACGAGGATGACGAGATCGTCTTGGCTCCCGTCGGCAATGCCCTCATCGATCGAGTGCTGCCGGAGGACAACGGCCTCCACGTCGGTGATCTTCACGAAACGGCCACGGCGGCGATTGTCGATCATAGCGAAATTGTCAACAATCCCTTACCATCGTCCGGACTCGTGAGCACTTCCCCCGTCCACTGCACGCTCGATCTGGAGGCGGCCGGGAAGCAGCTAGGTACCTTGCGGCTGCCACGCTCCTCGAATCTGAGCGGCTGGTCGAACCTCTGGATCCCGATCGTCTGCGTCGCAAACGGCACCGGGCCGACGGTGCTCGTGATCGGCGGCGTCCACGGCGACGAGCCGGAAGGGCAGGTGGCGGCGCTCAACCTCTCGCGCGAGCTGGAGCCGGCACAGGTAAACGGCCGCGTCCTCGTGCTGCCCTGCGCCTCGCCGGAGGCCTCGCGGGCCTACACGCGACTCTGGCCGTCGGGCGCGAACCTGAACCGCTCGTTTCCGGGCTCGGCCACAGGAACCGCGGATGAGCAGTTGGCGCACTTTCTCTCGACGGAGCTCTTCCCGCTTGCCGACGTCATCGTCGATATCCACAGCGGTGGGCGCACGGCTCTCTGCCTGCCGTGGTCGGAGATGCACTGGGTCGAGGACGCGCGCCAGCGGCGCCGGATGGTCGAGGGCATGCTCGCGTGGAACACCGACTGGTGCTGCGTCTACATCGACATCGGCGGCACGGGACTCCTCGTCGGCGAAGCGGAGCGGCAGGGGAAGGTGGTCGTCTCGACGGAGCTCGGCGGCGGCGGCCACGTCACGGCTTCGATCCACCGGCTCGCACGCACGGGCCTCGAGAACGTGCTCCGTCACGTCGGGGTTCTCAAGGGCGACGTCGCGAGCCGCGAGTCACTGGGGCTGCCTCCGCAGACCCTGCTCATGGCGACGGACGCCGGCAACTACCTGCTCGCGCCGGTCTCTGGCCTGTTCGAGACGCTCGTCGACCTTGGTCAGCGGGTCAGCTCGGGCGACCTCGTCGGCCGGATCCACTCGCTCGAGCGACCCGATCTCGTGCCGGAGCCGATCGTCGCGCGCAACGACGGGATCGTCTGCGTCGTGCGCGCGATCGCGACGACCGAGCAGGGAGACAATGTCGTCGTTGTGGCCCGCGAGATCGAGAGGTCGGAGCTCGAATGACGCTGAACGCAGGCGTGGCGCGCGTTGACGTGACGCCGCCGGCGGGACTGCCGCACGGTTGCTGGTCGGCCCGGACGGCGCTCGCGACCGGCGTTCACGATCCGCTGCGTGGACAGGCGCTCGTTCTCGCCGACGGCACCTCCGCGGTCGCAATCGTCGCCGTCGATCTCGTCTTCGCCGGCGCCGACCTGACGGCGGCGGTGCGCGAACGGAGCCGGGAACTGACGGGTATACCCGCCGAGGCAGTGCTCGTCAACGCGTCTCACAACCACAGTGCTCCGAGCATCTCCCGCGGCTCGTCGGTGGCCGGCCTCGCCGACGCGCCTGCTTTCGAGCGCTATCTGGACGCCGTCGTCGACCAGCTCGCAGGCGCCGTCTACGCCGCCTGGCGCAATCGGCGCCCGGCTCGCGCGGGTTGGGCGATGGGTCGCGCGCCGGGAATCACCGTCAATCGCGTGCGACACGAGCGGCCGGTGGACGACTCCGTGCCGGTGCTGCGCGTCGACGCCGCTGACGGCGCACCGATCGCGGTTGTGGCGAGCGTCGCCTGCCACGGAACGCTTGTCGGCGGCGAAACGACGCTGTGGAACTCGGACTTCCCCGGTCCGCTGCGCGACGCGGTCGAGGCTGCGAGGCCGGGTGCCGAGTGCCTGTTCCTCTCCGGCACCGCCGGCGACGTCGCAGCGTGGGACTTCTGGTTCGGCAACCGGGACGCACGCCGGCACAGCTTCGAGACCCGCGACGACTTCGGCCGCGCCCTCGCCGCTGCCGTGCTCGAGGCCCTTCCGGGAATCGAGACAACGGACGACGTCGCGCTCGGCGCGGCCTCTACGTTCGTCGAGCTGCGCCGCCGCCGGATCCCATGGGACCGTGAGGAGATCGCCACGCGACAGGCCGCTCTCGCTCTCGAGCCGGCGGAGGAGTTCCCTGAGGTGTGGCCGGAAGACATGCACACGGCGACCTCGGCGCAGGATGCCCCGGCTGCCTACCAGCAGGGTGCGCTGACGATGTACGCCGACATGATCGAGCGCGCCGACACTCCGGTTCGCGCGGAGGTGCAGGCATTGCGGATCGGTGACGCTGCAATCGCCGGCAACCCCTTCGAGCTCTTCAACGAGCAGGGGCAGCGGATTCGCGCGGGGAGCCCGTTTGCGACGACGTTCGTGCTCGGCTACACGAACGATTACGGAGGCTATCTCCCGGGTGACGGCGATCTCGCCCTCCTCGACGGCGTCCCGCTCGACGACCTGCTCGACCAGGACCGGTATCGCTGGGCCTACGGGATCACGAACTCGAACGTCGATCGTGGCGAGGTCGACCGCGTCGTCGAGGAGAGCGTGTCGCTGCTCCATAGGCTCGCGTGACGTGAAGTGAAGATCACCGCGGTCGAGACTCACGTCTGCAACGCGCGAATGCGTAACTGGGTCTTCGTGCGCGTCCTGACCGACGAGCCGGGCTTGCACGGCTGGGGCGAGGCGACGCTCGAGTGGCATACCCGCGCCGTCGTCGGCGCGGTCGAGGACCTGGCCGAGCTCGTCGTCGGCGAGGATCCGACGCGGATCGAGCACCTCTGGCAGACGATGTTCCGGCAGCACTTCTGGCACGGCAACGACATCGTCCGAGGAACGGCTCTGTCGGGAATCGACATCGCGCTCTGGGACATCCTCGGCAAGGTGCACGGCGTGCCGTGCCACCGGCTCTGGGGCGGGCCGGTGCGCGACTACATTCGCCTCTACGGCCACCTCGGCGGCGGCCTGATGGAGGACTTCTACGAGAGCGACGAGCCGGCCCGGTTCGCGGAGCTTGGTCGTGCGCTCGTCGAGCAGGGGTTCACCGCGTTCAAGGCGATGGCGGTGCCGCCGACGATGCCGCTCGAGGGGCTCGGGCCGGTGCGCCACGCCGAGCGCTGCGTTGACGCGATGCGCGAAGCGGTCGGCGAGGGGATCGACCTGATGGTCGACTGCCACGCCCGGCCGAGCCCGCGGATGGGCCACCTCTTCGCCCGTGCCCTCGAGCCGTTCGGCCTCCTCTGGCTCGAGGAGCCCTGCTGGCCCGAGCGTGCCGATGACATCGCGGCGATCCAGCGTTCGGTTTCGACACCCATCGCCACGGGGGAGCGCCTCGTCGGGATCCACGGCTTCCGGGAGCTGCTCGAGAAAGGCGCCTGCAGCGTCCTGCAGCCGGACGTCACGCATTGCGGCGGGCTGACGGAGGCGCGGCGGATCGCGGCGCTCGCGGAGGCCTACCGCGTCGCGCTCGCGCCTCACAACCCGCAGGGGCCAGTCTCGACCGCGGCGTCGATCGAGCTCGGCCTGGCGACTCCGTCGTACCTGATCTGCGAGGCCGTCACGGGTGACGTGCCTTGGCGGGCCGAGGTGGTCACCGAGTCGCACCGGATCGACCCCGCAGGGATGCGGGCCTTCCCGAGCGAGCTGCCCGGCCTCGGCGTCGAGATCGACCTCGACGTCGTGCGGCGGCATCCCTTCGAGCCCGAGCTGCTCCAGCGCGTCTACTACGCAGACGGCAGCGTGGGGGACTGGTGAACGTCAGCGTGCCGCGTCGGGCGCCACCGCGCTCGACTCGACCGGCGCCCGCGTCCGCTCGGTCGCGAACAGGAGGACGGCGAGGATGACGACCCCTCCGCCGAGGAGCGTCAGCTGTGGCGGCCTCTCCGACAGCGCGAGCCACACCCAAAGTGGGCCGAGGACGACCTCGAGCAGCGTGATCAGCGCAACCTCGGACGCCGGGATCAGCCGGGCTCCCACCGTCAGGAGCGCCAGGCCGAGCGCCATCTGACCGAATCCCAGCAGGACGAGCAGGCCGAGGTCGGGCCCCGTCACGCTCGAAGGCTGTGCGAACGGGCCGAATGCGAGAACGAGGAGGAGCTGCGAAAGGCAGACGGCGGGCGCCATCGAGACGTCGCGGCGGTGCCGGGTGATCACGATGCCGACCGAGAACGCAAGCGTCATCACGAGCGAGGCGCCGATGCCGAGCAGGCTGCTGCTGCCCGGAGCGCCGACCATCAGCACCACGCCGAAGAGAGCGACCACCATCGCGAGGCAGGCACGGCGCGTGATCGCCTCACGCAGCGCGAGCCACGCGATCAGCGCGGCGCCGATCGGCGCCGCCGCTTGCATGAAGAAGACGTTCGCGACGGTGGCGTGGTTGAGCGCGACGATGAACGATCCCGAGGCCACCGCCGTGCAGACCGCCACGGCAAGACCTGCCCGGCCCATCGAGCGGAAGGCGTGGGTCGTGCGACGGCCGCTGATGGCGACGACGAAGACACCGAGCGCGAGGAACGCGAAGACGGCGCGGCCCGCGAGTTGCGTCGTCGTGTCGACGGAGAGCTCCCGCTGCAGCACGCCTGCGCTCGACCAGGCAAGCGCAGCGCCCGCAACGTAGAGCTGTCCTCGGCGCCGAACGCCTGTTCGACCGTCGAGGCCCCATCTCCTGAGTCAATCACGGTCGTGGCGCCCGCTCGCCCGCGCCACCTGCCGAGACGCCCGAGTCAGGTCCGAGCGATCTCGTCGGTTTTCGCAGCCATGATGAAGTCGTTGCGGTGGAGTCCCCTGATCTTGTGCGTCCACCAGGTGACGGTCGTGCGGCCCCACTCGGTCAGCAGCGCGGGATGATGGCCCTCCGCTTCCGCGAGCGCACCGACTCCGGTGGTGAACGCCAGCGCCTGGGCAAAGTCCTCAGACGAGAAGACGCGTCGCAGGCGCTTGATGCCGTCGAGCTCCACGAGCTCCCAGTCGGGCACCTGCGGTTGCAGCTCGGCGATCTCCTCGGCCGACACGGTTGGTGCGTCCCTCCGGCAGGCGACGCAGGTCATCTTTGTCAGCGCCTCCACGTCACGTCACACTAGAGGAGTGAGCAGCTCAAGCGACGACCGCCAGGCCCGCTTCAAGGCTCTGCATGCCGCAGGGGAGCTGTTCGTGATGCCGAACCCATGGGACGCCGGCTCCGCGCGGCTGCTCGCCGCCGCCGGCTTCCAGGCGCTCGCGACGACGAGCGCCGGGTTCGCCTGGTCGCTCGGGAAGCTCGACGGGCACGTGACGCGGGACGAGCTTGTCGCGCACGTGCGAAGCCTCGTCGCCGCGGCCGACCTGCCGTTGAACGTCGACAGCGAGCGCTGCTTCCCCGACGATCCAGGCGGTGTCGCCGAGACCGTCCGGATGCTCGCGGACGCCGGCGCGGCCGGATTCTCGATCGAGGATTAAGACCCGGTCACCGAGCGCATCGACGACATCGGACGCGCGGCGGAGCGGGTCGCGGAGGCCGCTGAGGCGGCGCACGGGATGGTGCTCACGGGGCGGGCGGAGAACCACATTCGCGGTGTCGACGACCTGGATGACACGATCGCCCGACTGCTCGCCTATCGCGACGCCGGCGGGGACGCGGTCTACGCACCGGGGCTGCGAGACCTCGGGCAGATCGTGGAGGTCGTCAAGGCGGTCGGCGTGCCGGTGAACGTCCTCGCGCTCCCGCACGGACCGAGCGTCGCAGAGCTGGCCTCCGTGGGAGTTCGGCGCGTCTCGACGGGCGGTGCACTCGCAGGTGCGGCGTACGGTGCGCTCGTCGCTGCCGCCGAGGAGCTGCGCACCGCGGGAACGTCGCGTTACGTCGAGGGCGCCGTCTCGCGGGAGGTACTGCTGGCTGCGTTCGGCACCGGCTGATCCGCCGGCGGCGAGCGCCTCACCGGTTCAGACCCCTGCGAGCTCGTCGGTCTTGGCCGCCATGATGAAGTCGTTGCGGTGCAGGCCCCTGATCTTGTGCGTCCACCAGGCGGCCGTTTTCCTCCCCAAAGGTCAGCGTCTGGACGATGTGGGGGTGGTCGAGGCTCGCGGCGAGCTTGGCTTCCCCCGTGAATCGCAGGCGGAAACGAGCGTCCCTCGGTCAGTTCCGGGACGAGGAGTTTCAGAGCGACACGACGCCCCGTCTCTGTGTCCTCGGCCAGGTGGACGGCGCCCATTGCTCGCTGCCCGATGAGGGAATCCACACGGAAGCCTGCGACCACCGTCTCGGGGCGAAGGTCCGACGACATCGCTCTCCGGCAGTTTGACAACAGAGTCGTCGAACCTCAAGCGCACGGCGGCCCGAGTACGCTGCGCCGATGCTGGATGCGCTCGTCGTCCGTCCCGGCTCGGCCGCAGAACTCGAGCGGCGAGATCCGCGCGACAAGCTCGGGCTACCGGAGAAGGAGGACGCCGCGGAGATGCTTGCGGAGCTGCTCGAAGAGCTCTCGGCGCTGCAGGAACGGCTCTACGCCGAGGGAACGCGGAGCGTTCTGCTCGTTCTGCAGGGGCTCGATGCGTCCGGCAAGGACGGGACGATCCGCCGCGTCTTCACCGGGGTCAACCCGCAGGGCTGCTACGTCACCTCGTTCAAGGCGCCGTCCCCGGTCGAGCTCGCGCACGACTTCCTCTGGCGCGTGCACGCGCAGTGCCCGGCGCGCGGGCTGATCGGCATCTTCAACCGTTCTCACTACGAGGACGTCGTCACGGTGGGGGTGCTCGGGCTGGCACCGGAGGCGGTGTGGCGGCGACGCCCGGAGCGGATCGTCGAGTTCGAGCGGCTGCTCGCCGACGAGGGGACGATGGTGCTCAAGTGCTTCCTGCACGTCTCGATCGAGGAGCAGCGAGAGCGGTTCGCCGAGCGCCTCTCCGATCCGAGCAAGCGCTGGAAGCACAATCCGAAGGACGAGGAGACGAGTCGGCGGTTCGGTGAGTTCACGGCTGCGTACGCCGAGGCGATCACCGCGACCTCGACGGAGTGGGCACCCTGGTACGTCGTCCCCGCGGACCGCAACTGGGTCCGCAACCTCGCGGTCGCGACCGTGCTCGTCGAGGCGCTGCGCCGACTCGACCCGCAGTTCCCGCACGCCCCGCGCTGAGCGTTGCGCCTATTCGCCCCAGCCGAGCGGAGGCTCGCTGCGCCCCGCCTCGATCTGCCAGTACTCCCAGAGAGCGGTGCAGCGCCCGTCCGGGTCGAAACGGAGTAGGAGGCAGCCGGGCAACGTGAGGTCACCCTCCTCGGGGTCGATCAGCGTCGTCCACCACTCGACCGCGACCCGTTCGTCCGTCACGATCGGACGGCCGGTCCGCACGACGACCTCGCGCTGCGTGCCGGCTGCCTGTTGCCAGTAGCCGCGGATCGCGTCGCTCCCGACGGGCGGCTCGCGAAAGACGCTCGAGCGGTAGGACGCGTCGGGGGTAAAGAGCCCGACGACCGCGTCAGCGTCTGCGGTCTCCCAGGCGCGTGCGTAACGCTCGACCCATGCCTCGATCGTCACCCGCCGATCCTAGCCACAGCGTCGGCCCCTCAGATCTGTCCAGCGGCGCTCCGGTCTGGCGCCCGCTATCCCGACGCGTCAGGCGGCTCGCGGACCTTTCGCTGGCGCCTCGTGCGTGAGTCCGGGCGGTCGACGCCACGACCGACGAGGGTGCCCGCGAGATACGCGCCCCAGCCGAGCACAGCGGCCGCCACGGCCAGGATCGTCGTGAGCCCGCGATAGCACTCGGACGCACCGGGATCGCACGGGGTTGCCCTGTCGACGATCATCGCCCAGACAACCAAGCCGGCAGTCGAAGTCGTCACGATGGGGAAGAGTTGGGCGGCGAACGACACGACGGACGGTCTCCAGGCCGGCAGCGAAGAAGACAACGACAACTGCGGTGTACAAGAAGCGCCAGCCGTCTTGCTCACGCACCGAGAACGAGGCGAGGATCTGCTCCCGGTCGTACCGCGGTCCGCCCGGTTCCGTTTGCCTGCCCCCGTACCGCCGAAGTGCGTCCTGGCGCAGTTCGCGCAGAGCAGGCGAGAGGAAGGCTCCCCAATCCTCCAGTTGGCGACCGTAGGTGCCGCCGCCGCTCGGGCCAAGCTTCGCGTCGACCCGTGTCGTCTGAACGAGACCGATGAACGCGACGGTGAGGACTGCGAGCGAGAGGACGATCCGAGCAACCCGATGTCGTGTCAGGAGGAGAGCAGCCGCGCCGAGCAGGATGCATACCGTCCCTCCCGCAACATACGCCCAGGCGTGGGGCGAGACGCCCACGAGGGAGAGCTGCCTCGCGATTCCGGTGCACCGCTGGGCGTTCCCCCCACCGCCGCACGCAGAGCCGCCGAGGACGAGTCCCGGCAGGAGCACCGCCGCGAGCACGGCGACTGCTCCGGCCGCCACCGTGACGACGACGAACGCATCGTCAGCGACCCGCTCGAGCCACGAGCGCACAAACCGAGCATAGATCGGCAGACGAAGCGCGCTCCGACAGTCAGGCAACCGTCGCGACGCGTGTGCCGCAGCCTGAAGCCTGCATGCGGGCGGCGGGGTCGAGGCAGACGTTCCCGACTATGCACGGCTCGCCCGGCGGCGGCGCGGACGCCGCCGCCGGGCCGCGCCGCCGGCTACGGGGCTATCCGCAGCACCTCTCCGACCGCGGCGCTGGCGCCTCGGTTGGAGACGTAGAACGCGTCGTCGCGGCCGATGGTCATGCCGGCCGGGCGGCTGAGGCCGCCGTAGACGACCGGGTGAGGTGCCGACGCAGCGACCTGGACGATGCTCCCCGGGCAGGTGAAGAATGGCCCGCACGAGGCGTGCTGGAGTGCGTAGAGCGCGCCGTCGTCCCCGAACGCGAGGTCGACGACGGTGGTGAGGCCGGTCGCGTAGACGCTCGTCGAGCCGTTTGGCGCGATCCGATGGATCCGGGCGAAACCGGTCAGGAAGGGGACGCCGGTCAGCTCGGAGACGTACAGCGCCCCGTCGGGCCCGAGTGCCGTAGCCGTCGGCACCGAGTCGATGAACGGCGGCCCGATCGGGGTCGGGTTCGGACGACCGGGGAACACGGCGAGCGTCTCGACGGCGCCGCCCGCGACCGAGAAGACGGCGTTGGCGCCGGCGTCGGCGACGATCTGTTGACGCGAGAGCGCCAGCAGCCCGTATGGGTTCGAGTCGATCGGCCCTCCGGCTGGATTGACCGCCTCCTCGTAGGCCGCGATGTCGGCGATTTCGGTGATCTGACGGGCCGCGGACACCTTGATCAACTTGCCCATCAACGTCCCCGCCGGCCCCAGCGGCACACGGGACGTTGGCGGGGTGCCGCCGAGGCCAATCGTGACGTACGCGTCGTTGCGCCCGAAGAACGGGATCGTGCGGAACGCAAAGGCGATGTCCTGCGGCCCGCCTTCCGCCTCGGCTCCGCTCGGGCGCGCGAGCGACGGCAGACCCGTCAGCCACTTTTCCTGCACACCGTCACGCAGACGGCTGATCGCGCCTGTAGCTCCGAAGCCCTGCGTCTCCCCGCGCACGACTCGGAAGGGCGGGCCGGGGCCTCCTCGGCCGCCCTCCGTGACGTAGAGCGCGCCGTCGGGGCCGAACGCGAGGCCGCGCGGATTGTCGAGCCCGGTCATGACGGGCGTTACGGTGGCGCCGGCTGCACTAACCGCGCCGAAAACGAGGAGCGCTGTCAACGTGGCCAGTGCCGCTGCTCCTGTGCGAACCATTCGTGTCCCCTTTCCTCTCGCTCGCATCACCGCGAGCGCTTCTCACGGAGCCGCACGATGCGGCCCGCGGTCTGGTCTGCGACCCACACGTCGCTGGTGACCACGATCGAGCTCGCATCATGAACCTTTGGGAGAGCGAATCCAACCCGGCGATCGGTGGGTGTCGGGTCGACCTGCACGAGGCTTCCCCGCGTGGCGAGCCAGAGCGTTTTTCCGCCGGCAAGAGTGGGGCCGTAGCCGTCGAACCGATGGCCAGGGACGTTGACGTGGAGAATCCGGTTCTTCGCGATCCGCGCGAGCGAGGCGGCGTTCGCGCGTCCGACCCAGACGGAGCCTCGCGTCACCGCGAGGGATCGTGCGCCGAGGACGGGAATCCGGGTGTCCAGGCGAGAGGTCTCGGGGTCGATCCGGCCAACGCCGTTGCCGTGCGCCATTACGATCCACACCCCGTCTCGGTCGGTCACGATCGCGCCGGGCCAGAGATCCCCACGTGAAAGCCGGATCGTCGCCGTCACGCGGCCGGTGCGCGGCTCCACCCGCTGTACCGTCGAGTCGAGCTGGTTCTGCACCCAGACCGAGCCGTGGCCGACCGTCAGGCCGTTCGGCAGTCCGCCGACCCGGATCTCCTGCGTGACCTGATTCGTGGCTGGGTCGATCCGCAGCAGCCGGTCACCAAAGACGTCGACTGCCCAGATTGCCCCGAAGCCGGCGGCAAGTCCAATCACAGCGCCACCCGGCTCGATCCGCGCGACGATCGCACTCGTCGTCGGGTCGATCCGAGCAACACCATCCATGCCCAGTGACACCCAGATGGCCTCGGGGGTCGCGATGATGCTCGACGGAGAACCCCCGACCTCAATCATGGACACAACTTGTAGGCCCGCCGTTCGCGACGGTCTCTCTGCCTGTCTTTGCGCTCGCGAGAGACTCGGCGCGAAGGCGGCCACCACGGCGCCGGCGAGCAGCGCGACTGCAGTTGTTCGGAGCAACAGCATCACCCCTCCTCGCCCAGGCAGAACCCGTGCAAGCAGTGGCGCTGCCCCAGGAAGAGCCGTCCCTCGAGCGTCGAAGTCCGGGTCGCGAGGCTCACGGTGATGGAGCCGTGTCCGCGAGCGTCGGCGAAGACGCCGGTGCTCGAAGCCCCGTCGACCGTCCATGTGCCGGAGCCAATGGGACCGGCCGCGGTCTGGCAGAGGTACGCCACCTCGCGGAGGATCAGCACACCTTCGGCTAGGACGATCCGCCGGATTCCGGCGTTTGTCCAGCTGCCTGGACCGCACGGCTCGACCGAGCGATCCTGGCTCATCGCGAGCACCCCCGTGGCAGGGCCATGGCCTTTCACCGTGCCGCTAAGCGTGTTGATGAGCTGGAAGATGCCGAGGTCGGCTACGCGATTCGTAATCGACACGTTCGCCTCGTTGAAGGTCGCCTCGAACCGCATTGAGTCGAACCGCTCTGAGTCGCTGCGCGTCCCGGCGGCCGAGCTCAGTGCGAGCCCGCTCGCTGCGACGACCAGCGCCGCTGCGACGAGGACGAGTCGTACGGCCTTGCCCATGTTCCTTACCTCCTGGTCGGGTTGACGAGTCCCACCGTGCGAGGCGCCGCTGAAAAGACGCCAAAGGAACGCCAAACTGCGTCCAAATGAGCGTGCTTCGCTTCAACCTGCTCGGGCCGTTGGAGGCTCACCGCGATGGTCTCGAGGTCGACCTCGGGCCCCGCAAGCAGCGCGCAGTCCTTGCGCTGCTCCTGCTGCATGCCAACCGCGTGGTTCCGACCGAGCGGCTGATCGACGATCTGTGGGGCGACTCGCCGCCGGAGACCGCGCGCGCCGCGTTGCAGGTCTACGTCGCCGGGCTACGCAAGGCGCTCGGGGACGACGGTGCCGCCCTACGGACGACCGCGCCGGGCTACGTACTCGAGCTTCAGCCCGGCTCACTCGATCTGGAGCGCTTCGCCTCGCTCCGCGCCGAGGCGCGCGCCGCGACGGACAACGCACGCAAGGCCGAGCACCTCCACGACGCCCTCGCGCTCTGGCGGGGCGTGCCGCTCGCGGAGCTCGGCAACGAGCCGTTCGCGGCGACGGCGGTGGTGCAGCTCAACCAGCTGCGCCGCGGAGCGCTCGAGGAGCGGATCAACGCCGAGCTCGCACTCGGGCGGCAGGCCGAGCTGATCGACGAACTGGACGGCCTTGTCGCGGAGCATCCACACCACGAGCCCTTCCGCGTGCAGCTGATGCTCGCGCTCTACCGTGCCGGCCGCCAGGCAGACGCGCTGGCGGCGTACCGCGCCGCGCGCGAGGCCTTCATGAACGAGCTCGGGCTCGAGCCGGGGGCTGAGTTGAAGGCGCTCGAGCGGGCGGTGCTCGATCAGGATCCGGCCCTTGCCACGCCGCCCGCACCGCCGCCTCTCGAACCCGCCGAGGTGGCTCCCCGACGGTCGCGGCGCCCGGGGGTAGCGGCCGCGCTGCTCGGGCTGCTCGGCCTGGCCGCAGCGGCCGTCGTGCTCCTGCTCCGGGACGAGCCGGCACCGATCGCAGTCCCGCCGAACTCCGTCGCGGTCATCGATCCGGCGACGAACGAGGTCATCGCGACCGTTCCCGCCGGGATCCGGCCGGGTCCGATCGCCTCTGGCGGGGGCTCGATCTGGGTCGGGAACCTCGACGGCAGGTCCCTCACGCGCATCGATCCCGCCGCGAGGGGAGTTGCCGACACGATCTCGCTCGCGGCCACGCCGACGGGTGTGGCGTTCGGTGCGCGTGCGGTCTGGGTCGCCCACGGCCTGACAGGGCAGCTCTCGCGAGTGGATCCCGAGCTCGGGGGCGTGACGACGCTCGATGTTGCGCGCACGTCCATCCGATCGGCTTCGAGTGCGGTTGCGGTCGGTGCCGGCGCAGTCTGGACGGTTTACGCCGACGCGACTCTCGGTCGCGTCGATCCGGCGTCCGAGCGAGTGGAGACGACGTTCGCCGGTTCGAGGCCGACGGCGGTCGTCGTTGGCGGTGGCTCAGTCTGGATCTTGAGCTCCGGAGACTCCACCGTCTACCGGTTCAACCCGGGAACCTTCCGACAGGGGCCGCTGGGCCGGAGCAACGTGGGCCGGCGCTCGACCGGCATTGCCTACGGCCACCGCGCCGTCTGGGTCGCCAGCCGGGGAGACGACGTCGTGACCCGGATCGATCCGGGCGCCAACTCCACGCTCCAGATCACGGTCGGGAAGGAGCCGGCGGCTGTCGCCGTCGGCGCCGACGCCGTGTGGGTCGCGAACGCCGGCGATGGAACCGTCTCGCGCATCGATCCGGCAACGAGAGAGACAGTCGCCACGATCGACGTCGGACACGCCCCTTCCGGGATCGTCGTGGCTGACGGGTTCGTCTGGACGACGGTGCAGGAACCCTGAGCTATCGCTTCAGGCAAACCCTCGTCAGGAGGAGCCCGGGCCGCAGCAGCATGCAGCCGACGCGCCCTGAGACGAGGGTTGCCTCGTTGAGGACGGCGAGGGGTACGAGCGGGGCGGCGTTGCGGCCGAGTTGCAGGTCGAGCATGGTGTATGCGCTGCTGCGTGCGGTTCCTTGCCGGCGGGCGGCCCGGCGCATCAGGTCGATGAACGGACCCTCGTCGAATCGCGCCAGGTTCGTTCCGCCCGCCGACTGCGCATCCAGCAGACGGTTGACGTAGCCGGAAGGATCGACGAAGTCGGGTGTCCAGATGACGATCGCCAGATCCCACGGCTCGTCTGCGTTGCCCAGCCTGCCGAGATACGCGGCGGCGGCGGCGTACTCGGCGATCTTCCGGATCTCGACCTCGAGCCCGATCTCCGCCAGTTGCTGCTGGAGGACCTGCGCGGTGCCAAGCTTCTGCGGGAAGTCGGGCACGTAGAAGACGGCCTTGCCGCCACGCAGGTTCCCTTCCGCGAGCGCCTTCGCGCGGCGTGGGTCGCCTTGGGGTGGGTAGATCCGATGATCCTTGAATCCCTGGACGTGTTTCGGCAGGTACTGGTCTGTCGCCTGTTCCACTCCTCGCAGCACGAGCTCTGTCCGGTTGAGCGCGAAGTTCACCGCGCGCCGCAGCTTCGGGTTGTCTCGGAACAGCGGACGGGACGAGTTGAGGACGTACAGCGACAGGGTGAGACCTCGTACGACGAAGAATCGCGAGAAGTTGATGCCGTACTTCGAGATCAAGGCGCGGCCGGGCTCGAGGTGGATCGCGGGCAGCGCGTATCCCCAGTCGGCCTTGCCGGCCTCGATCCGATCGAGCACCTCCTGGGGCGAGCTGGCGCTGAGGTCGACGTCGAAGCCGTCGACGTGATGTACGCGCTTGCCGCCGTAGTGGCGGTTGCGGCGGATGATGACGCGCTCGTTGGGGCGGTACTCCTTGATGTAGTAGGGCCCCGCTCCCGGGAACCTGCGGACGCCCTCTGCGTCGGGCGGGAGTGTGGGTGGGACGGCGCAGAAGAACGGCATCGTCGTCCAGGCGGCGAAGTCGCGCACCTCGCGCGTGAACCGGACGACGAGCGTCGAGCCGCGGGCTG
>JBBJOI010000051.1:0-18134 GCA_037721555.1 Gaiellaceae bacterium
CGCCGTGGTCGGCGAGGATCTTCTCGTTCTTTCGCTCGAGCACCTCGACCTTGTCCGACTGCTCGAGATAGGCGAAGCCAATCAGCCCAATCCCGCCGAGCAGCCCCGCGACGATGATCATGCCGATAACGCTCAGGATCCTGCTCGCCCAGCGGCGCCGCGGCCCGTCCGCGGGAGGCCCGCCGCGTGTTCTGTCAGCTGGTTCCATGCGTTCCCCCAAAACGTTCGCCGTTCGCGAGGAGGACTCTATCCGGCCGTGGGGCGCGAAACCAGTTGGGTTGTGTCTGCGGACTCGCTAATGGAGTGCCCGGGGCCTGCTGACAAGGTCTAGTACGCCGACATGCCCATCGTCTCCAGATCGGGCGGGATGTTGCCTCCTCCGACGACGATAAGTAGCACGTTGCAAAGACATTTTTGCCTCAACCATGAGGTTCAAGCTGCGTTTCCTATCGCAAGTCCTTGTTCGACTCCATGTCGAACCACATCGCGAAGAGCGTGAACTGGCTGCCGGAGATGAGGAGCAACGCGACCAGCACGATCGTCGGCGTCGTGATCTCGTTGCCCGCGAGGCGCAGCACCACCTCGACGACGCCCAGCGCGAGTCCGACGAGGGTCATCAGGAGCCCTAACCCATAGAAGAAGACGAGCGGGTGGAAGTCGCGGATCACGTACTTCTCCCGCAGCCGCCAGAAGAACCCCTTCAGGAGCAGCCACGAGATGCGCGGGATCACCTTCCGCAGCCTGATCCCCGACCTCTCGCCGACACCGTAGACGGGCCGTGACGGGAAGTCGCGCACGCGTGCGTTCCACACGTTCAGGTGCACGAGCAGGTCGTTGGGGAAGCCGTAGCCGGGGTAGACGCGGTCGAGGTCGAGCTGGGCGAGCAGGGGGCGCGTGATCGCCGTGTAGCCCGTCTGGGAGTCGGCGACGTGCCAGTAGCCCGAGGCGATCTTGGTCAGCAGCGAGAGGATCGCGTTGCCGAGGTAGCGCGTGCGCGGCATCAGGTTCCAGGCCTCGCCCGAGACGAGCCGGTTCGCCTTCGCGTAATCGACCTCGCCGCGCGCGACCGGCTCGACGAGCGTCAGCAGGTCGGCGGGGTCCATCTGGTTGTCCGCCGCCATCACGCAGGTGACGTCGACCTCCTCGGCGAGGGCCTCCTGGTAGCCGGTCACGATCGCGGCGCCGACCCCGCCGTTCCGCTCGCGGCTGAGGAGCCGGACGCGGGCGTCGGTCGACCCGCGCACGCGCGCGGCCGTCTCGTCGGTGGAGGCGTCGTCGACGACGAAGACGCGGTCGACAAAAGGGGGGATGCCCGCGAGCGTGTCGCCGATCAGCCGCTCCTCGTTGTGGGCCGGGACGACGACCGCAACACTCTTCCCGTCGACCACGGAGGCAGGTCAGGCGGGCGCGCCGCGCCGGCGCGCGAGGAACGGGTCTGCGGCGAGCGCGGCGGCGACCGCGAGCAGGAGACCCACGAGGGCGCCGACGAGCGCCGCGTTTCGCGTGCTCTGTGCGGTCGTCTTCGCGGCCACGGCGGGCTGGATGATCTGGGCCCGCTCGACGTTCTCTGCGAGCGCCAGCTGCTGCTGGAGGCCGGCCTGCAGATTCTGCAGCTGTCCACGTCGCTGCTGCTGGTTGTCTAGCGAGCTCACGAGCACGAGCGCCTCGAGCGGCTCGAGGTTGGGCTGGCGAATCGCAGCCTCGAGCGCGCTGATGCGCGGCACGAGCGTGTCGAGCTGCTCCTGGGCGCTCTCGAGCTGCTGCTTGAACGTCCGGATCTTCGTCTCGACGTAATCCGTCGTCGTTCGCGCGACGACGATGCGCGCAAGTCGGTTCGCCGCGAGCTCGACCTTCCGCGGCTGGGAGCCGAGCACCGTGATCGTGACGAGGGGTGCGCCGACCGTGCGTGCGCCAGCACCCGAGGCGCCCACGGCGGCGGTCGAGACGTTGTTGCGCAGCGCGCTAACAGGGATCTTGCTCGTATTCGCTGCCTGGCGCAGCGCCGCCTCGGAGTTGATGATCTCGCTGACGGCGCGCGGGTTCGTCAGGAACGCGAGCACCGGTGAGCCGCCGCCCGGCGAGAACGGCTGCGCAAGCACCATGAGCGCGGTCGCCCGGTACACCTGGCCGCCGCCGAGCGCGAGCAGGTAGCCGGCCACGGCACCGAGCACGATCCCGAGGACGAGCAGCCACCAGCGCGCGGCGATCCTGTTCCAGAGCGAGCGGAGGTCGACCTCCTGCTCGGCGTCGAGGTCGGGCTCGTAGCTTCGCTGCACGCGTGTCTGGCTCACGTGGGCGAGCTTACCCCGGCCCATTTCTTGCCGGCCCAGATCCACTGGGCGCGCAGGCCTTCCTCGAGCGTCGTACGCGGCGCCCAGCCGAGCTCGCTGCGGATCCTGCTCGTGTCCGCTTTCGTCCGGCGCTGGTCGCCCTGAACCGCCGCCTCGCGCTTCACCTCGAGCCGCTTGCCGGAGATCTCCTCGAGCAGCGCGATCGTCTCGTTCATCGTTGCCTCCTCGCCGCCGCCGACGTTGAGGATCGAGCCCGGCGATGCGTGCGCCATCGCGAGCACCGTCGCCTCGACGACGTCGCCGACGTAGGTGAAGCTCCGGCTCTGCTCGCCGTCGCCGAAGAGCCTGAACGGCCGGTCGTCCGCGAGCGCGTCGACGATGCGCGGGAAGGCCATGTCCGGCCGCTGCCGGGGGCCGTAGGCGTTGAAGTAGCGCAGCACGACGACGTCCAGGCCGAAGCTGCGCTCGTACGCGCGCGCCAGCTGCTCGCAGGTCAGCTTGGTGATCCCGTACGGGGAAATCGGGCGTGGCGGCACATCCTCGTTGGTCGGGTAGCGCTCGGCTTCGCCGTAGATCGACGAGGACGAGGCGAAGACCACGCGGGTGCCCGCGGCGGCTGCGGCCTCGAACACGCGCTGACTCGCGAGCACGTTGTGCCGGACGTAGAGCGGGAAGACGTCACCGAAGCTCCGCACCCCGGGCTGTCCTGCCAGGTGGAAGACGCCGTCGAACCCGTCGAAGTCGAGCTCGTCGGTGGCGAGGTCGAGGCGCTGCAGCTCGAGCCCCTGCTCGATCAGGAGCTGCGCATTTCGCTCCTTGATCGAGGGGTCGTAGTAGTCCGTGAAGGCGTCGATCCCGACCATCTGGTGCCCGCCTGCGAGCAACACCTCCGCGAGGTGCGAGCCGATGAACCCCGCGCTCCCCGTGACGACATATCTCATCGCTCAACCATTCCATAGATGCGCGCGTGCCCGACCAGGTAGAGCCGGTCGGCGTCGGCCACGACCGGGGTGTACTTGCCGTCGTCGAACGTCCAGAGGAGCTTGCCGTTGCGCGCGTCGAGGGCGTACGTCCGCTCCTTCAGGGTCGCGAAGTAGACCACGCCGTCGAGGATCGTGGCGGAGCCGGAGATCTCACCGTTCGCCTTGAACTCCCAGACGATGTCGCCGGTGGCGGCGTCGAAAGCGTAGAAGCGGCCGCTGTAGGAGCCGGCGTACACCTTCTGCCGCCAGACGGCCGGTGACGAATAGACGAAGTCGCCCGTTCCCTGCGACCAGCGGAGCTCGCCGCTCGTAGCGCCGAACGAGTAGACCTTGCCGTCCGTCGAGCCGAGGTAGACGCGGCCGTAGGCCGCTGCCGGAGTGGAGTAGAACTGGCCCCGGCCGCCGAAGCGGTCCTGGGAGGACGCCCGCCAGATCTGCTTGCCGGTGGTCGCGTTCAGCGCGTAGAGGTGGCCCCCGTAGCTGCCGACGTAGAGCCGGTTGCCCGAGAGCGTCAGCGCGCCCTTGATCCGGCCCTTGGCCTCGAACGTCCAGCGCACCCGCCCCGTCCGCTCGGCGAGGGCGTACACGCGCCCGCGCCAGTCACCGACGTAGACGGAGCCGTTCGCGACGAGTGGCGACGACTCGGTCGGCCCGAGCCGCGTCCGCCAGCGGATCCGGCCGAACCCGGACGCGAAGGCGACCACCTCGCCCTCGAGCCGGCCGGGGTTGCGCTTGCTGTTGCACGGGGGCTTGTTCAGGAAGGCCTGGAAGACGGTTCCGTTGGCGACCGCCGGCGACGCGGCGACGCAGCGTCCGGACGTGAAGCGCCACGCCCGCTTCCCCGACTTCGCGTTGACGGCGTAGAGAACGCCGGAGTTGTTCGTGAAGTAGAGCCGGCCGTAGCCGATGGCGGGCGGGAACTCCAGCAGCTTGCGTGCTCCGAAGGTCCAGATGCGGCGGAACGGCGGCCGCAGCCTCGAGGGTGCAACGCGCTGGCGCTCGTTGTCGTAGCCGTACGTCGGCCAGAGGATCCCGGGCGCCGCTGCCTTGCCCGGCTGCTGCGGGGGCGGCGGGGGCGGCGGCTCCTCCTCCGGCTCGTCGGTCACGATGAACTCGACCGTCGAGGAGCCGCGGACGTCGCGCGACGCCTCGCGCTTGTCCCAGACGTAGACAGTGAAGATGCCGCCGGCGAGGAGCAGGACCGCCGCCAGCGCGAGCGCCAGCCGCCTCAAGCGGTCGCCTCGATCCAGACGATGTCGCCGAGCCGGTGCGCGGGCAGACGCGCCTCGATTCGGTTCAGCAGGAGCTGGAAGCCCGCGGGCGCGCCCTGACAGTGGAAGCGGAAGGTCTCCAGCCGGCGCACGGTGAGGCCCCCGTCACGGGCGAGCTCGACGAGCTCCTGCCGGCGGAAGGTGCGGTGTGGAAACGCGACGCTCCGTCTGCGCCCGCGCCAGCCGAGCGCTCCGACGACGACGCGGCGCGGCACGTTCAGGACCTGCGAGACGAGGTTCCGGTTGTGATCGGTCGAGAGGATCAGAACACCGCCGGGCCGGAGCACCCGCCCGAGCTCGGCGATGCCGCGCGCCGGGTCGAGCAGGTGCTCGATCACCTGTACGCACAGCACGAGGTCGAAGGAATCGTTCGGGAACGGCAGCGCCTCGAGGTTGGCGCGTACGAGCTCGACCTCGACGCCGGCGCGCTCCGCCGTTGTCGCGGCCGTTCGAAGAATCGAGTCGGCGATGTCCGTCCCGATAGTGCGAGCCGGGACGGGGCCGAGCGACGGCAGCGCCGCGAGGTAGCGCCCGTCGCCGCAGCCGGCGTCGAGGAAGGCCTCGCAGGGGAGGTAGCGGGCGAGCGCGGCGGAGAACACGGCGAACTTGCGGTCCCACGGCGGCGGCGGCCCCGGTGGCGCTGCGTACTCGAGCTCCCCACGCCGCTCGTAGGCGTCGCGAAGGTTGTCCGAGGGCGCGCTCACCGATCCGCCTACCGCTTGGGCTCGACGGCCCAGATGCGCGAATAGCCATGGAGCAGAAGGCGCTGGCCGTTCCCGGAGACAGGCACGTACTCGCCGTGCGGGAAGCTGAGGAGGATGCGGCCGCTCTTCGCGTCGACACCGATGATCCGACCCAAGGTGCTGCCTGCATAGGCAACTCCCGAGACGACCACTGCCGCACCCGAGACCGGCCCGCCCGCGCCGACGCTCCAGAGCACACGGCCCGAGCTCGCCGAGACCGAGTAGAAGCTGCCGTTGTAGGAGCCGAAGAAGACGCGACCGGCCCAGACCGCGGGGGACGAGTAGACGTACGAGCCGGTGTTGACGCGCCAAAGGTAGCGGCCGGCGGTCGTGAACGCGGTGATGCTTCCGCCGGTCGACGACGGGACGAAGACGCGACCGCCTGCCACGGCCGGCGTGCCGTAGACGCGGCCGTCGACCGTGCCCGCGAACCGGAGCCGGCCGCTGCGCGTGCCGATCGCGAGGAGCCGGCCGCCGTAGTCGCCGATGTAGAGCGTGCCGCCGCTGACGGCCGCGCTCGAGGTGATCTTGTAGCCACCGGGGTACGTCCAACGCAGCTTGCGGCGGGTCAGGTCGAGCGCGTAGACACGCCCGTCCCAGGCGCCGAAGAAGTCGACGCCACCGACCACGACCGGCGACGACTCGATCGGCGAGCCCACGCGGTAGGTCCAGCGCAGACGTCCGTTCCGGCGGTCGAGTACGCGCACGAGGCCGTCCATCCCGTGCACGACGACGTCACGTCCGACGACGGCCGGCGACGAGGCCATCTTCGAGCCGGCAGGCTGGTAGCGCCAGACGATCTTCCCGTCGCGCATGCGGAGCGCGTAGATGTGACCCTGGAAGTTGCCTATGTAGGCAACACCTTCGGAAACGACCGCCGGGAACTCGACGAGGGAGCCGATCCCCTGCGACCAGGCGACCCGGAACGGAGGCCGCAGCCGGATGCCCACGTGCGCGCTCGTCCGCCGTGCGTTGGCGCCGAACATCGTCCACTGCAGCGCCGGCTGGTACAGCCTGACCGTCACCCGGTTGCGCCGCCCGAACGGCATCCGCACGGTGCGGGCGAGGTACCCCGGCTTCGACACGCGCACCTCCAGCGAGGTGCGCCGCGCGAGGCCGACGGCGGCGAGCCCTCGGGTGTTCGCGTAGTCGGCACGCCGTCCGATGACCACGCGGGCGCCGCGCACACGCCGGTGGGTGTCGCCGTCGACGACGGTTACGAGCGCGTTCGTCCGCCTGGCCTCCCGGACGGGCTCGCGCGCGGCCTCGGGCGCCGGCTCGGCGGTGGGCAGGCTCCGCTCGAGCGAGCACGCCGAAGCGAGAGCCACGATCACGACCGTGACCGAGGCTGCTCCCAGCGGCCGGATCATGCCTCGCCGGGCTCGCTGGCGATCGGTTCGGGTAGCTCCTCGGCGAACGGCTCGAGGCTACCGTCGTCACCGGAGGTCAGGCAGAGATGTGAGAAGAAGCGCGTCATGACCACGCCGGCGCGGAACTCGCCGAGCCGGGGCTCGGGCCGCTCGCCTGCAGCAAGGGCGAGGGCGAGCTCAGGGTAACGGCTGCCCGCGGCCAGCGGGAGCGGAAAAGCGCCTCCAAACCGAGGATTTACATCTGTCACGGGAAGCGATCCGTCGGGCTCGCGGAAGCACTGGACGTTCGCCGGGCCGATGATCCCCGCGGTCTCGGACACGCGACAGGCGTGCTCGATCAGCCCGGGATCCTGGATCGAGGCGCCCTTGATCGACTCGCCGCCCTTAGACTGGATCATCGTCCGGGGGATGGCGTTCAGGCAGCGGCCCTCGAGGTCGCAGAAGACGTCGATCGAGAACTCCTCTCCCCGGCAGCACTCCTGGACGAACGATTCCACCCCCGTGTAGCCGAGGAAGAACTCGAGCTCGGCCGGGTCGCGGGCCCGATAGATGTGGCGCGACCCGAATCCCTCGCGCACCTTGACGAGCAACGGGTAGCGGGCATCCGGCGGCACGTTGTCGGGCAGCCAGCTGCGTGGGCTGGGGATCCCGTGCTCTTCGAAGAAGAGGTGGGCGAGGTACTTGTCGCCCATGCGCTCGCAGACCTCCGGCTCCGGCACGAGTGTCAGGGCCGGCTCGAGCGCTGCACGGGAGCGGGCGAGGAGCACCTGATCGAGATCCGTGAGCGGGACGACGAGACGCACGTCGTGCTCGTCAACGAGGCGCGCCAGGGCAAGCACGTAGCCGGGGTCGTCGACGCGAGGCACGAACGCGTGGTGGTCGGCGTGGTAGAGCGCGGGCGCGAGCGGATCGACGTCGGTCGCGACCGTAGTCGCCCCCGCTCGCCCGAACGCGGAGATGATGTCGACGCGCTGCCCCGCGCACGTGAAGAGAACTGCGGTCACGGTTGTTGAGCCTAACGTCAGCCGCTGCACGCACAAGTCGTGCTGTTCGTTTACATCCGAGCGGGTGGCCTTCTGCCTCAACATCACGCTCGACGAAGCCCACTCCGCCAAGCTCACGCGACTCGCGGAGCAGACGCACGTTCAGGAAGGCACGCTCGCACGTTCGCTGATCGCGTACGCGCTCGACGAGGCGGAGGCCGATCCACGCCACGTCGCCGACCTGCTCGACACGCTTCCGGGCGCGCCTGAACGGGCCTAGCTCGGGCTCGTTCAGGCACTCACCGGCGAGACGGCCACGCTCGACGACCTCTAGAACATGGCGCGGGTCGAGGTCAGTGCCGCCGCGCGCGCAGATCTCGAAGACCTGATCTCGAGTCACAGCCTCCCCGCGGACACACGTTGAGCGCGTGAAGCGGTCGCTCCGCCACCTCGAGCGCTTCCCGCTCCTCGGCCCCCGCTCTCCGGCCGGTGGGAAGGCTTCCGCTTCCTGCTCGGCCCGTGGCGTTGGATGATCTTGGTCTACGTCTTCCTCGCAGAGGACGATCGCGTTGTCGTCGTCACGATCCAGGACGGCCGCCCCGGACACTTGCCGAAGCCGTAGGTCAGCCTAATCAGATGGCGGGCGCCAGCCGCCGGTCGCGCCCTTGTACGTGCCGCCGAAGAGGGCGAGCGGGGTGCGCAGCAGGATCAGCAGGTCTGTGAGGGGGGAGCGGTGCTCGACGTACCAGACGTCGAGCTCGATCCGCTCGGCCCAGGCGAGGCTGGCGCGGCCGTGAATCTGCGCCCAGCCGGTGATACCGGGGAGGACGTCGAGCCGGCGGCGCTCTTGGTCGCTGTAGCGCTCGACCTGATAGCGGAGCGTGGGCCTCGGGCCGATCAGGCTCATCTCGCCGCGGACGACGTTCAGGAGTTGGGGCAGCTCGTCGAGTGAGGTGCGGCGCAGGAGGCGACCGACGCGCGTGATCCGCGAGTCGCCGCGGTCGACCGCGAAGCCTGCACCCTGCTGCTCGGCGCCGACGATCATCGTGCGGAGCTTCAGCAGCTCGAAGTCCCCGCCGTCCTTACCGACCCGGGTCTGCCGGTAGAGCACGGGGCCGCCGTCCGCGAGCTTGATCGCGACCGCGGCTGCAGCGAGCAGCGGGCTCGCCACCGCGAGACCGGCACCAGCGAGCGCGACGTCGAGGGCGCGATTCACTGGCCCACGCGATTCACTGGCCGACGCGGCGCATCGGCTGGCCCGTGACCTCAGCGATCAGCTCGAAGTTGCGATCGCAGTGCCAAAGCTCGGCGTCGGCCGACTCGGCCGCGGCTGCAATGAGCAGATCGACGGGGGACGGCCCGCGGTGAAGGCCACGTTCGGCCAGGCGCTCTTGCACGACGCGTGCGCGCCTTTCGACCGCGGGCGCGAGCTGGAGCTGTCGCAACTCGTCGTAACGCCGAGCCTCGAAGAGAAGCCTCGCGACCGTCGGTGCTGACCGTAGGAGCTCGAGCGTCAGTGGCGTGATCGTTGCGAGCACGTTCGCACGGATTGCTGCGTGGATCAACGCTGCGACGCGGGGCTGCGTCTCCCGTGCCCAGACGCTGGTATCGGCCAGAACGAGGTTACGCACCGGTAAAGGACTCGCCCGATGCCCGAAGGGGGAGCTTGGGCTCCTTGGATCGGACGACTTCTTCCGGTGTGGGCACAGACAGCAAGCCGGCGAGTACCTCCTCGGCGAGCTGGCGGCGCAACTCCGCACTGACGACCTCCCGCAGAGCCGCGTCGACCGTGTCCCTGAGCGTCGTCGTTCCGAGAATCGAAGCTGCCTCGGCGGCTGCTTCGCGATCGATGGAGATCGATGTCTTCATGCTGCCAATATATCTGGAGCGACCCGGTTTGGATATCCGCCCGAGGAGCCACGTCTACCGCGTGCCCTCGGCCGCCTCCCAAGTCGCCGGCACGCCGCGCCGGAGGTAGTGACACAGCGACACAAGCGTCGCCCACGTGACGAGGACGTAGTAGCGGGCGAGTCCAACGCCTCCTGCGGCCGCGGCGAGGAGCCCGAGCTGCACTGCCAGCACGAGGAGGTACGCCGTTCCCGCTCCCGCGAGCCCGACCGACGTGGCGAGCAGCACGACGTGCAGCACCCCGCTGCCGTAGCGGAGCACGCGATGCGACACGATCTGGAGCCGGTAGAGCGGCGGCAGGCCGCGCAGCATCCGGCCCCGCAGCGTGATCAGCCAGCAGTGCTCGAACATGCGGACCTTGCGGCGGTACTCGGTCTCGTTCGACGGGGTCGGCTTCTCGAAGGCGAGTGCGTCCGGCTCATAGACGGCCCGGCGGCCGCGCTGCACCAGCAGGTACGGGAACGCGAGATCGTGGCCGAAGCGCGGATCGACCTCCACGTAGTCGGTGCGGCGGAGGGCGTAGATCGACCCGTTGCCACCGGTGACGGAAGCGAGTCGCGACTCGCTCTCGCGCAGCCACAGCTCGTAGCGCCAGTAGGCACCTTCGCGGTTCGAGCCGTCGGCCTGCTCGAGCCGCAAGCGCCCACAGACGTATGCGACCTGCGGATCTGCGAAGTTCCGTACGAGCTTGCGTAGCGCATCGGGAGCCCAGGTCGCGTTCGCGTCCGAGAAGGCGACGATCTCGCCGGTCGTCTCGCGCACGGCCCGATCCTGCGCGGCCACCTTGCCGCCGCGCGGGTTGCGGATCACGTGCGCACCCATCGCCTCGGCCAGTTCCTCCGTCCGGTCGCCGGAGGCGTCCGAGGTGACGACGAGCTCCAGCTTCTCGGCCGGGTAGTCGAGCGCGCGCAGGTTGTCGAGCCGGCGCTCGATCACGTCCTCCTCGTTGTAGGCGGGGACGATCACGGTCACGGTCGGCTCGATGTCGCGTTTGGCAACGCGCTGCTCACGCAGGCGCGCGAGCGCGGCCGCGGCCGGCGGGTAGAGGGCGTGCGTCCACGCGAGAGCGCCGAGTGACCCCCAGAACAGTCCTTTCACGGCGACGGCTGCGGCGTCAGTCATTGTCTTCCTCGTGTTCGCGCACCGGCGACCAATCGTATGGGAGGGTTCTGCGCTCACGGTTCTCGTGGCCGCGCAGGCGCTCCTGTTCGGCCGGCTTGTCGGCACGGACACGGATTTCGACGAGGGCGTCTACCTGACGAGCCTCGACGCGCTGGAGCACGGCCAGCGGCTCGGAGCGGACGTCTTCGCGCCGCAGCCGCCCGGCTGGTACCTCCTCCTGCGCCTGTTCTCGGTCGCCGGCGCCGACTCGGTGCGCGGCTTCCACGTCGGGATGGTCGTCGTAGCGATCGCGACCTGCCTCGCGGCGTATGGACTGGGGCGGGCGATCGCCGGGCCTTGGGCCGGCCTGACCGCCTCGGCCTTGCTCGCCGTCGCGCCTCCGTTCCCGCTCTACGCGCACCGCGTACTTGCGGACATCCCTCCGCTCGGGTTGGCGCTCCTCGCGTTCTGGCTCGCCTGGGAGGCGCGCGAGCGTGGCTCGATCGCGCTTGTGGCTGCCGCGGGTGCGACGGTCGCGCTCACGCTCACGCTGAAGCCGACCGCTGTGATCGCCCTGCCGACGTTCCTGCTCCTCCTGCTGTGGGGGAGGCAAGTTCGCGGCCGCTTGGCGGCAGGAGCGCTCGCGGGGGCGGCCGTGGTAGCGCTCGCCTCCCTCGTCGTCTATCGCGACGTCGTCGGTGAGCTGTGGGCGAGCGTCGTCACCTACCACCGGGCCGCCCGCGACACGCCGGCCGTGATCGACAAGACGCACGAGCTCGTCACGTTCCTCAACTTCCGGACGCCTTTCACCTGGCTCGTCGTTGCCGGAGCCGTGGCCTCGTTCTGGCTCTGGAGGAGCCGCGTCGCGCCTGCCGTCGCGGCGCTGTGGCTCTGGGCGGCCGTCTCGGTTGCGTTCCTCATCTACCACCGGCCCCTGCACGAGAACCACCTCCTCCTGCTCCCGGTCGTGCTGGCGGTGCCGGCCGGGATCGCGCTGGCCGTTGCGGCCGGGCGCTCGCGCTTCCCCGCGGTCGCGGCAGGCGTCGTGGCACTTGCTCTTGCGGCGGGCTACGTGCAGCAGCAGCGTCGGGTCAGCCTCGACCAGGTGGACGAGGAACCCGCGCTCGTAGCGGCCGCGGAGACCCTGCGACGGATGACGCGGCCGGACGACCTCGTCGTCTCCGACCACTCGATCGTTCCGTTTCTCGCCGACCGGCGGGTTCCCGGGGCGCTCGTGGATACCGCAGCGCTCCGGTTCCAGACCGGCTCACTGACCTCCCGGGAGGTGTTGCGGGAGCTCGACCGGAGCGAGGTTCGCGCCGTCGTGGTCGGTCGTGCGTTCGCAGACCAGCCGGAGCTACTCCGCGGGCTCTCCTCGCGCTATTCCACCGTGCCGGCGCCGCTGGGCCTCCGGATCTACGTTCGCCGCTGAGACATACGCGTCGAGCAGCGCCGCGGTCGCCGCGCCCCAGCCGAGGTGCTCCCTCGCGCGCTCGCGGGCAGCCGCACCGAGCTGCCGGCGCTGGCCGACATCGGCGAGCAGGCGGGTGAGCGCCTTGCGGAGGCCGGCGCGTTCGACGAGGAGGCCAGTGACGCCGTCCTCGATCGCGTCGACGAGCCCGCCCACCGGCGTTGCCACCACCGGACGGCCGTGGGCCATCGCCTCGCGGGCGACGACGCCGTACCCCTCCCGCCGCGACGGAACGCACACGACGGCCGCCCGCTCGTAGTAGCCGCCGAGCTCGGAGCGGGGGACGAAGCCCAGTGCCTCCGGAACGCGGTCTCGCAAGGGGCCGTCGCCGACGATCACGCGCGGCAGGCCCTCGGTCGCTTGAAGGAACTCGAGGATCCCCTTCTCCGCCGAGAGCCGGCCGAGGAAGAGGACGTGCGCGGGGTCCTCCGGCTCCCCGACGTCGCTCGGGAGATCGACACCGCTCGGGATCACCCGAACCTCGCGCACACCGAGCTCGCGCGCGGCCGCTGCCAGGCTCTCCGAGGCCACGATGGCGAGCCGGGCGCGCCGAAGGATCCAGCGTGCGAGCGGTCGGGCGCGGCGCGCGAGCTCGACGTCGGTTCCCCAGAGCTGGACGACGTACGGCTTGCCCGTCGCACGAGCGACGAGACCCGCCGGTAACCAGTGCGCGTGCACGAGGTCGGCGTCGGCTGCCGCCTGTCGGGCCGCGCGAGCGAACGAGAGCAGGAACACCGGCAGGAGCAGCGCAAGCCAGGGCTGACGGCGCAGGTTTCCCACGATCCCGTGCCCGTAGGCGATGCCGAAGTGCCGAAACGACGAGGGCGAGACGACCGCGACGACCACGCCGGCCGCGCGCACGTGCGCGACCGCGTCCGCGACGAACAGGCCCGCGACGTCGTCCTCGTGCCGAGGGTAGGACGTCGTCAGGACGACTACCTTCACGGCAGCTCCTCGCACAGGCGCTGGAGGAGCTCGGTGACCGCCTCGGCTCCACCGGCCGCGAGCGCCCAGGCGGCGAGGCGGCCGATCAGGACTGCGTCGGCGCCGCACGTGAGGGCGCGGCCGACGTCGGCACCCGAGTCGATCCCGCCGTCCACGAGCACCGGCACCTCCGCGGCCGCGGCGGCAACGACCTCCGGCAGTGCCTCCGCTGTTGAGACAGCGCCGTCGAGCTGGCGGCCGCCGTGGTTCGACACGATCAGGCCGGCCGCCCCCGCCTCGATGCAGCACCGTGCGTCGTCCGCGCGCAGCACGCCCTTGACGAGCACCGGCAGCCCGCTCAGCTCGTGCAACCAGCCGATGTCGTCGAGCGACGCACCCGGATCCTGCGCCGACTCCGGTGCGTGTCGCAAGCCGCCGCGCAGGTTGCCTCGGGCGTGGTCCTCGGGGATCCTGAATCCGTTCCGCGCGTCGCGCTCCTTTCGCCCGAGCACCGGCGTGTCGCCGGTCAGGACGAGCGCCCGGTAGCCGCTCTCGGCCGCCCGTCGCGCGAGCTCCCCCGTCAGCTCACGGTCGCGAAGGACGTAGACCTGGAACCAGCGCGGAGCCTCCGGCGCTGCGGCTGCAACCTCCTCGAGGCTGAGCGACGCTCGCGTCGAGACGATGTTGAGCGCACCGGTGGCAGCGGCGCCGCGGGCCATCGCGGCCTCTGCCTCCGGGTGCAAGAGACCCTGGTAGGCGATCGGGGCGATCCCGATCGGGTGCGCGAGCGGGAGCCCGAGCAGCTCGATCGATCTCTCGCTCTCGGGTGGCCCCCGAAGCACCCGTGACGCCACGGGGTGCCGGCTCCAGGCTCTGCAGTTGTCGTTCAGCGAGATCTCGTCGCCTGCTCCGCCCGCGAAGAAGTCGTACACCTCGGGCGAGAGCGCGGCTTGCGCTCGTTCGTGCAGCTCCGTCGGCGTCACCGCAGTCGGCGCGCGAAGACGATCGGCGCAGCCAGCGCGATCGTCGCGAAGGCAAAGAAGTAGTAGAAGGACATGGTCAGGTAGAAGGCGTTCGCCGCGATCGTGCCAGCGAGCGCCGCTGTGAGCCCCCACGCGAGCGGGCGCACTCGGGCGGCGGCCGGATCGCGGGCTGCAGCGAGCGCACGTCCGATTGCGCGCGTCTTGCCGATCCTCCTGAACAGGTAGACGAGGAAGGCGGCGAAGAGGGCGGCGCCGACGACCCCCGTCTCCACGAGCAGCGCCACGTAGAACGAGTGCGGCCCGAAGTTCGACCGGCCCGTGATGAACTCGTAGTAGATGGAGAAGTTGTTCAGACCGAGGCCGAAGAGCGGATGTGACGTGAGCACGTCCGGGACGAACCCGTAGACGTCGAAGTGCGTCGAGGCGCCCGAGCCTCCCGTGTTGAGACGGGCGCGGAAGACGGTGCGGAAGAAGTCCCACTGCGCGGCGACGACCGCCCCGAGGAGCAGGGCCACGGAAGCGAGGGGTAGGAGCAGCTCCCGCGAGACGAGCCTGCGGCGGTACGGGAGCGCGAGCACGAGCAGGCCGACGCCCAGGCCGAGGAGGCCCGAGCGCGACAGCGTCGCGAGCTCGACCACGAGCAGGAACGAGAGGAGGAAGGCGAGCGGGACGCGCAGCCGGTGCCCGCGCTCGAGCCGCAGGTAGATCGGTGTGAGCACGAGCAGCGGCAGGATCAGCTCGATCCCGAGGTGGTTGGGGTCGCCCGTGAGCGCGTTCGGCCGGTAGACGCTGCGACCCTCGATCGCGCCGAAGACGTTGATCGAGCTCGCCCCGCCCGTGATCGGCTGCAGCAGCGACTGATCGAGGTTGACATCCGCGACCTCGGCGACGCCGAGCTGGAGGATCCCGTAGACGGCGTTGGCGGCGATGCCGGCCATGAAGACCGTCAGGGTGCGCCAGTAGAAGCCCTCGCTTCGCCGTGCCAGGTAGGCGACGCCGGCGACGACGAAGAGGAAGTGGAGCAAGAACTTGATCATCCCCTTGCTCCACTGCTCGAGCGCCTGCTCCGTGCTCAGGTTGAAGAACCCGACCAGGTAGACGAGCAGGAAGAGGCAGAAGAACGCGGCGGCCACGGCGGAGCTCGTCGCCAGCCTGCGGTCTCCCGCCACGAGTCTGTTGGCTAAAAAGACAACAAGGAAGAGGGCGGTGAGGACGTCCGAGAGGCTGAGAGTCCCGGCCACCTCCCACTGCAGCTTCGCGAAGGTGACGGTGAAGAGCGTCGCAAAGAAGAGAACGTCGGTGGCGCTCGTTGGACGTGTCGTCATAGCGAGCGCAGGAGCTCCGCAAGCTCCTCGGCGCGCGCGCGGCGGGAGAGGCGGTGGCGCGTGTCCGGCGGCAGCTCGACCGGCGGTAGCCCGCCGTCTCGAAACCGCTTGACGAGGCCGGTCAACGCCTCCCCGAGCGCCTCGACGTCATCCGGTGCGGCCACGACGCCGGCGCCCGTCTCCCGGATCAGCTTTGCCGCAGCCCCGTCGGGTGGCACTGCCGCCAGGATCGGCCGCTCCGCGGCGAGGTACTCGAAGACCTTGCCGGACAACACGCCCCGGCCGCGTCCGCCCGCCTCGGGGATCAGCAGCAGGAGTGCGTCCGAGTCGCGCTGCAGCTCGAGTGCGCGCTGCCGTGGCGCGTAGGGGATCAGCTCGAGCCGGTCTCCGAGGCCGAGCCGCTCGGCGAACTCGAAGTCGGAGGAGCGGAAGTCGCCGACGAAGCGCGCGACGATGTCGAGGCCCGTCTTCGCGAGGGCTGTCAGGAACGGGCGAGGGTCGCGCTTGCCGAAGAAGCTGCCGGTGTGGGTGATCCGGAAGCGGCGCCCGGGCGTGTACTCGAGCCCGGCGAAATCGTCGAAGTCGCAACCGTTCGAGATCGTGACGACGCGGCCGCGAGGACCGAAGCCGCGGGCTTCCTCGGCAATCGCGTCCGAGACACAGGTGATCGCGTCCGCGGAGCGGGCGACGAGCTGCGCGACGCCGTGGCTCGCCTTCCCCTTGACGCGGGCGGCGAGGCTGTCGCTGCGCCGGTGCGGGTGGGCGACGAGGGAGTCGCGGAGGTCGGCGACCCACGTGGCGCCCGTGGCCCGCTTGACGGCGGCCCCTACCAGGTGCACCGATCCCGGCGGCGACGTCGTCAGCACGGCGTCGATCCCCTCCTGCCGCGCGATCCGGATCGCGGCCGGAATTGCCGTCAGATTCCAGCTGACGGCCTCGTCGGGCAGGAGCAGCCGGCGCGAGGCCAGCTTCGCGTGGACGAGCGCGCGCGAGACTCCCTCGGTCCCGTGCAGCTCCTCCGCTGGCCTGCGTCCCCGCGGACCGAGGTAGCGGGCGCGGTGCACCCACGCCTGTGTGGGAGCCCGCAGCTCCTCGTCCTCGTGGATCCACTTCAGTCCGTCCGGTGCGAGCACGTGGGTCTCGATTCCGAGAGCCGGAAGGTACTGCGCGAACTTGAGCGGCCGCTGCACACCGCCGCCGCCCGCCGGCGGGAAATAGAGCGAGACGAGCAAGAGCTTCACCGACTCGATGCTACGGCAGCCGGTAGAGCGTGTAGCGGCCGTCCCGGTGGACGACGGGAAGCTCGGGGCGCACGCTGAAGCGGGAGCGGTCGAGCACGAGCCAGTCGGCGCCGTAGCGGCGGGGGATCGCCAGGTCCCCGCGTGCGAAGAAGGCCATGTTGTCGTCCCGCCGCGCGTACGGGCGGTTCTCCTTCGTGTCCGCGACGTGGCTCGGCGGGGCCGCGGCGATGTAGACGGGTGCCGCCGCCGCGATTCGGTAGCTCGTCTCGAGATCCGAGTAGACGACCGCCCGTTCCGGCACGCGCTCTCGGAGCGCGGCGACGAGCCCGCTGGTGAGCGGGCTCGGTGCGCGGGCGTCCGACGGGCTCCAGTTACCGGCTGCATGTACCGCCACCGGCAGGACGAAGAGCGCCGCCGCGGCACCCACGAGTAGCCCGCGATCCTCCCGCGCGGGCTTGCGCCAGAGGCCGACCGCGAGCGCTGCGAGGCCGCCGGCCACTGCGATCCACGTCGCGGCGGCGGGTCCGCCGTCGCTCAGGCGGTAGCCGAAGTCGCCGGGGAAGGCGAGCTGCAGCGCGATCCCGGCAACGAGCGCCAGTGGTAGCAGCGCGAGCCACGTCAGCCGCGCCAGCACGACGAGGCCACCTGCGAACGCGACGGCGTAGGGGAGGAAGCCGGCCGCGCGCCGCGACTGGGACAGCGAGACGAGGTCGGAGAAGGGAACGAAGAGCGCGGGCAGGAGCAGCACCCCGAGTACGGCAAGCGAGCCGCCGAGCACGAAGGCTGACCACCGCTGCCGCAGCGCCAGGCCGGCGAGCGGGATCGAGAGCAGTGCCGCGATCGCAACGGCACCGCTGCGGCCGAAGACGTCCGGCGCGAGCCGGTAGCTCGACTCGGAGAAGACGTCCAGCTGGCCCTCGTACTGCTCGAATGCGCGCAGCAGCTCCTGCCGGTCCGGCGCGTGCGAGGCGGTGCTCCGCACGACCGGCGTCAGCCAGGCCAGAAAGGCCGCCGCCGGAACGACGAGCGCCGCGAGCGCGGCCGCGATCGGCTTCGCCTCGTCTCGAGTGGCGAGCGAGCGGACGAGGAGGAAGCCGACGAACGGGAGCCAGAGGAAGATCGCGTAGGTGGGGTGGACGACCGCGAGCGCGAGGCTGGCGGCGGCCGTCGAGGCGAGGAGGGCGCGCGTGCGGAGGGGTCCTTGTGGCGCTGTGTCACAAGCCGCCAGCGCCAGCGCGAGCGCCGCGGGCACGAGCAGCTGGCGCGACGCGGTCGCCGGCAGGCCGAGCGCGGTGTAGGCGCCGCCACCCTGCGGCGCCAGCGCGGTGATTGCGACGGCCGCGCAGGTGACGGCAACGGCCGGCCCGACGCGCCGGAAGAGCGCCCAGCCGGTCTCGTAGGCGAGGAGGAGTGCGAGCGGCGCGAGCACGGAGGCCTCGTGGAGGACGACGTCGGCCGGGTCGAGAAAGCCGACGCGGGCGACGAGCGCGAGGAAGCCGTGCCAGAGCGGGAACGCGTAGCCGGGGTGGAGGCCGCCGTC